>NZ_JBHVSA010000003.1:1490197-1614620 GCF_042885355.1 Nocardia sp. NPDC058058
TGTCTGTGTGTTCTTGCGCGGGGGGTGGGGCGGCCTGTTTTTTGCTTTCGGCACTCCTGCGGGGGGGGTTGGCCGCCCCACACACCCCCCCCCCCCCCACCGCCCCACCCCGGAAATGCGACCGACCCCTCGACGGTCGCTGGAAAATGGTCATTGGATTGCGATGCGTTGTATTTCGCCGCGCAGGTCGGCAAGAAATGCGCGGGCATCGCTGTCGGATAAAGCCATTCGGGTCAGCGCCGCCCAGTGGCGGCGATGCACCTCGACGAGTTCGGGACCGCGGGTCACCATGCTGCCCGGAATGGGCTCACTGGAGGCGATCGCGTGGTCCTCGTTCTCATAGATGACGAAACCGTGCGGGATCGTCGCGGTGGCCTCCACATCCTGTGGAATCACCGCGACGCTCACCGTATCGAGGGTCTCGACCGAGATGATGCGGTCCAGCTGCGCGAGCAGCACCCGATGCGGTCCGGGCCGAAACCGCAGGGCCGCTTCGGTTACCAGGAATTCGAAACGCTTGGCGGGGTCGTACAGCACGCGCTGGCGCTCCAGGCGCGCGGAGAGCGCTGCCGTCAGAGCATCCGGCGGGTACGGCGGATCGAAGGTGCAGAACACCCGGCGGGCGTAGTCGGCGGTCTGGAGTAGTCCGGGCACCAGCGCGGGCTGGAAATTGCGCACCAGGTGGGCATCGTCCTCGAACGCCCGCACATCGTCCTGCAAATGCGGACGCTCGGCGAGCGAAGCCGCCCAGTCGCCGACCTCGGGTGCGTGCGCCGCCTCGGTGAGGCCGCGCAGCGACTGCTGGCAATCGGCATCCGCCCCAACCGCTCTGGCCCACTCGAGCACCTGCGGCAGCGGCGGCACCACCTGCCCTGATTCGATCCGGGACAGCGTCGACTGACTGATACCGACCTGTTTCGCCAATTCGCGCCCGCTGATTCCGGACAGATCCCGCAATCGCCGCAGCTCGATCGCCAATTGCTGGCGCGGCTGCGGCTGGCGCACAACGGAATTCGCGGCGTCACTCGCCGCGTCCTGCGCGCCCTCTGCGGGTCGATTCATTGGAACCATGATGATTCAGATCGAATCATCTTGATTCACCGCCGTCAAGCCGAAGCGGGTCACAACCTGAATCAAGCCCGGAATCTCCTGTCTGCCAACGGGAAGCCGCGAGTTTGCCCACTGCGTTCGACGTCACCGGGACCAGCGCTGATGACACCGCCGAGGTGAAAGCTGCTGCCCTGGGCCACAAGTGGCGACCGTCACAGTAAATTCGCCGCCCGATGATCAGGTGCGCAGGTACACCGCGATGTAGGGACCGACCATCGGTGCGGCGACGATGTCGAGTTGACCGGTGCCGCGTAGGTCGATGAGTTCGGTGGATTCGAGGGTGAACGGGGACGGGTACCACGCGCTCCGCGCAAATCCGCCATGCCCGTCACCGCGCCAGAGGGTCACATGCCCGGTGACGGAATCCGCGGTGACCAAATCCGCTGTGCCGTCGCCGTCGAGGTCGGCGAGCGCCAATCCCGCCGTGCCGGGACTGGCATAGGAATACCGCGACGCCAGCAGCGCGCCGTGCCCGTCGTTCAACCACACATTCAGCCCACCGAGGCTGGTCACCCCCACTACGTCCGGATGCCCGTCCCCGTTCACGTCCGCGCTGCGAATGGCTTCCTGCACCAGATCCGGCCCCAGCAGCGTCTGATTCCGCCCGAACCCGCCGCGACCGTCTCCGTACAGCGCGTTCAAGACGACCGGCACCCCCGATGCCACCACCAGATCCAGATTGCCGTCGCCATCGAGGTCAGCGGTTTCCAGCCCCACCGACGCGAACCCGGCTCCCACACTGTGCCCGGTGAATCCGCGCTCCCCGTCGGCGAGAAACACCGTCGACGGTGTCGCCGCGACCGCGAAATCCATCCGCCCGTCATGGTCGAAATCACCGGCCCGAATCGCCCCGGGAGCCAACCCCTGCGAGAGATACCTGCGCTGATCGGGAAAGCTCCCGCTTCCATCGCCATACAGAATCACGATGTCGCCCAGGGCATTCGACACGATCAGATCGAGTTTCCCGTCGGCATCGAGGTCGACCGCGCTCACCGCGTCGGGCGCGACACCGGTGGGAAGGTAGCGCGGGTCGTCGAATGCACCGTCCCCGTGCCCGCGCAGCAGCTGGATCCCGAACCCGCACTCGTCGGTGACCACGAGATCGACGCGACCGTCACCGTCGAAATCCCCGTGGGCGATCGCCTCCGCGGTCGGCGACACTCCGCACAGCGTCACCGGAATCAATCGTGCGGGCGCGAAGCCGGTTCCCGAGTTCGTCGCGGACCCCGTCTCCGGATCGGCCCGGGAGATGCCTGGCAGCAGTGAAAGCAGCAGTGCGACAGCGACTGTCACTGTTCGGAGCGAAGCTAACGTCACCTTCGGACTGTAAGGGCTGGTCAGCGGCCGACCGATTGCTCTGAGCTGCCATGTCATTGGCCGATCGCGACATGGCGTACCGGACGGGTCCGCCGACCGAGGTGGCGGCCGCGTCAGTTCCGCGCGTAGGTCTCCGATGCGAGGACCTGTAGTGCCGCCGAGGTCGCGGTGGCGGGGTCCGGGCTGAAGGTGACCAGTCTCTGCCTCAGGTCGCCGGGTAATTCGAGGTTTTCGTAGTTCAGCGTCAGTATTCCGATCGCGGGGTGGCGGAAACTCTTCGAGCCGTGGGTTCGGACCGCTACCTCGCCCGTCTGCCATAGCTCATCGAATTCCACACTGCCGGTGCTCAATTCGTTGATCAGGACGGTGAGGTCGCGGTCGTGGGGATGCGTCGCGGCAGTCACCCGTAGCGCCGCCACCGTCGCGGCCGCGACCTCGTCCCACTCCACGTAGAACTCTCGGGCGGCCGGGTCGAGAAACAGGGTGCGGGCGAGATTCCCATTGCCCTGTGCGACCTTCGAGATCGGATCGAAGAGGCGCTCGGCGAGCACGTTCGCGGCGAGAACGTCGAAACTGTCGGTGATCACCAGTGCGGGCACCCGGTCCACCAGTTCGAGCATATGCCGCAATTGTGGGCGCACTTCAGTGGATACATTCTGCGCCAGCCGATTTCGGGGCGGATCAGCCAGCCGGAGCAGGTAGGCGCGCTCGGTATCGTCGAGCCGGAGCACTTCGGCGAGCGAGTCCAGTACCTCCCGGGACGGACGGTTGGCCCGCCCCTGCTCGAGTCGCTGGTAGTACTCGACGCTGATGCCCGCCAGTTGCGCCAATTCCTCCCGCCGCAGTCCGGCGACCCGCCGCCGCGTCCGCCCGGACGCACCCGCACGCAATCCCGCTTGTTCGGGACTGATTC
Source organism: Nocardia sp. NPDC058058 (assembly GCF_042885355.1). Taxonomy (NCBI): domain Bacteria; kingdom Bacillati; phylum Actinomycetota; class Actinomycetes; order Mycobacteriales; family Nocardiaceae; genus Nocardia; species Nocardia sp. NPDC058058. The sequence goes on from NZ_JBHVSA010000003.1 coordinate 1,493,538, forward strand.
TGGCCCGCCGGGTTTGCAGGAATTCCCCGAGTGGATTGCGTACCGCCATCCGGCCAGTGTGCCCGAATTCCGCCAACCTGGCCCTCGCAGTACCCGGAACAACGGAGCTCTGGGCCGACGCGCGCGAGCCGGGCAATCTGATTCCCATGACCGACCGCTACGCACTGGGCCTGGCCCGCCTGGCCGAACTCGGCGGACCCACCCCGGCCCGCCATCGCGTCTACGACGCGCTCGCCGATATCGCCCCCGACCTGACCCGCTACGCCGTCGAATTCGCGTACGGCGATATCAATTCCCGTCCCGGCCTGGATGCCGGCCGCCGTGAGCTGGTCATCCTCGGCGTACTCATCGGGCTGGGCGCAACCGATCCGCAACTCGAGGCTCATCTGACCACCGCGCTGAACGTCGGCGTCTCCCCTCAGGAATTGGTGGAGGCCGTCATCCAGGCTCTGCCCTATGCGGGCTTTCCGCGCGTATTGGCCGCCATGACCATCGCCCGCCAAGTATTCGATACCCGAAACATCCTTCCCCTCAACTAATCTCGAAGGAGAACACCATGACTTCGCACCAGGATCGCGCCGACGTGATCGACGCCGCCACCACCATGATGTGGCATATCGACACCCGCAATTGGGTCGATTTCCCGACCGTCTTCGCCGACTCCGTCCGCCTCGACTACACCGCGATCTGGGGCGGCGACCCAGCCCACACCACGCCCGCCCACATCCAAGCCGACTGGTCCCGCCTGCTCGGCGCTTTCGACGCCACCCAGCACCTCCTCGGCAACCATCTGGTCGAGGTCGACGGCGACACCGCCGTCCTGACCGCGGTCTTCCAGGCAACCCACCTGCTGGCCAACCCGTTCGGCTCGCCCCGCTGGACCTTGGGCGGCACCTACCGCATCGGCCTGGAACGCGGGGAAACCGGTTGGCGTATCAACGAACTGGTCATGACACCGACCTGGGCAGACGGCAACAAGGAAATCCTCACCCTCGCCTCCGGAGGCGTCCGCCCCGAGGCGGCCTGACAGTCAGACAGCGCCTCATCCCGAGAGGTTCGCGAAATAGGTAAGGCAACTTGATCAGCCTGCTGATGAAATCCGATAGCGGGCGTTAGGTTGTACGACATGGGTAAGCGCGCGTCCAGCGACCCGGATCGAGTTGGCGTCGAGTTGCGGCTGCTCGTAGGCCAGCTCTTCCGGGAGTTGCGCAATGATATGACCGTCAGCGGCCTCAGCGTTCCGGAGTTGTCGGTGCTGGGGCGGCTGGATCGTGAGGGTTCGGTCACCGCGGTGGAATTGGCCGCCGCCGAACAGGTTACGCCGCAGGCGATAGCCCTGACGGTCGCGAGCCTGTTCGAGCGCGGACTGATCTCCAAGACGAAGGATCAGCGCGATAAGCGCAGACTGCTGCTCGAGCCGACGCCCGCCGGCCGAACCGCGATGAACGCCATGCGCACCGGGGGAGCGGATCGGGTGGTGAAGGCACTCGAGATGGAGTTCACCGCCGCCGAGGTGGATAAGATCGCCGATGTGCTGCCACTGCTCGGACGTCTGCGGGATCGGTTGTAGGGCAAACTGTTTCGATCCAGATTCGGATCAGCGCTGCGCCGACACCGATTTGCCATCGACCAGCGGGTGCTCGCGCAGGAATGGCGTCTTCCCGGTACTCGGAGTGCTCATGACAATCCGCCTCGGTCGTTTTCGCGTGAGATCGCCTCGGATACTCGGGATCCGTTCCGCCGCAGTGCGGTTCGCAGCACCGATGACAGGGGAGTCGTATCGCGGCCGATGAGCCGGTGTAGATCACCAGTGCGCATTTCGAACCATCCCGCGGCGATGCCGATTTCATTGTCTGCCGCCTCCGCGGCCACGCTGCGTGGCAGTCCCGATTCGACCAATGCCTCCGCGTACGCATCGGGTTCGAGCATGCGATAGGCGACCGGCCGCTGTGCCGCGGCCGCGATGGATTCGGCGATCTGGTGGCCGGACAATGCGTAGTCGCCGCCGAGTTCATAGATCACTCCGGCGTGACCGTCCGTGGTGAGCGCCGTCGCCGCGGCGGCCGCGTAATCGGCGATTGCCGCGCCGGATACCCGCCCCGTACCCGCCGCGCCTAGCAACTCTCCATGCGTGATCACCGCATCGAGACCGGCGGTGTAGTTCTCCCAATACCAATCGTGCCGCAGCATGGTCCACGGTATGGGTGAGGCGCGCAGCATGCCTTCGGTGCTGCGATGCGCTTCGGCAAGCATCGTCGGATTGCCCTGCGCGCGAACAATACTGGTGTATGCAATGGACAAGACGCCGTTGCGCACCGCGGCATCGATCACATTGCGATGGTGGCGGACTCGCCGCTGCCGATCGCTGCTCGAGATCAGTAAAAGCCGATCCACCCCCGCCAGCGCGCCGGTCAGGGTGTCCCGCCAGTCGTAATCGCCGTATTCGACCCGAATCCCTCGGTCCGACAGTTCGGTCAATTCGTGCGGATTTCGCGCGATTGCGACGATCTGATCCGCTCGAACGCCCCGCGAAAGCAAATCCTCGATAGTGGCCCTGCCCAGGCGTCCGCTGGCTCCTGTGACACCGATGATCATAGTGCGCCTCCTGCATCCCCGACCGGTTGACGAAACCCGAAAATGATCAAGTAGACTTAATCAAGCTAACTTGATGAATATGGTGCGTCAAGAGATGCCGCATGATGGTTGCTCAGGCATGCGCCCGCCGGTATTTCGACAACTGTCACGGCGCATAGCTACAGGGTGGCGAGATGCCGCTTGGGTTCGCCCGCCGTCGGTTTCGGCTGTTGATCTCCGGTGATAGCCTGTCGGCGGTCACCGGATTCGGGGGCTGTGGAGTGTCCGACTGATAGCTGTGAATGTTCCTGTTCGCCGATACGGCCGAACATGCCGGCCGCGGACGACATGACGCTAGGCGGTTGGGCATGGGTGGTACGCGATCGGGTGAGCGGCTGGGCCGGGTGATCCCGTTTCCCGTATCGGCGGAGCGGTCGATGGCGACGAATCGACTGGTCCGGGAAGCGAAGCTGGCCAAACTCCCGATCGCCTACGTGGGGCGGCGCATGGCCGGGCGCGGGCGGCGAATACTGGGTGGCTCGCCCGGCGACATCGAACGAGACATTCAATTGCGCACTGCCGAGCACGTTTTCGAGGTTCTCGGTGATCTGAAGGGCTGTGCGGCCAAGGTCGGTCAGATGACGGCGGTCTATCGTTCGCTGCTGCCGTTCGACGCGGCCGGACCCGAATGGGCGGAACTGGCCGAGGCCGTGGGGGAGGCGATGGGCCGACTACAGGATTCGGTGCCGCCGATGCTCCCCGCACTGGTGCACCAGGTGATGGCGGCAAACTTCGGACCCGAATGGCGAAGCCGATTCCGTGTATTCGAGGATCGCCCGGCCGCGGCCGCCTCCCTCGGACAGGTGCATCGCGGCGTCTGGCGCGACGGCCGCGAGGTGGCGGTCAAGGTCATGTATCCGGGAGCGCGGATAGCGGTCGAGTCCGACCTGAACATGCTGCGCGGGGTGACGGGCATCATCGGAGCGGTCATGCCCGGTGCGGACGTGCGGGCCATCGTGAACATGGTGTGCGCCATCGTGGGTGACGAGCTGGACTATCGGCGCGAAGCCGCCCATCAGCAGGTCTTTGCGGACGTCTATGCCGGGAACGAGAGATTCTCGGTGCCGAATGTTGTCGAATGCGCCGATGAAGTGCTGATCAGCGAGTGGATCGAGGGCGTTCCGCTCGGTCACCTGATCGCCTCCGGAACTCCGGACGACCGCAGCCGCGCGGGACTCGCGATTCTCGAATTCGTCGAATCCGGTAAGGAGCGCTGCGGATTGCTCTACAGCGATATCCATCCCGGCAACTTCCTGCTGCTTCAGGATGGCCGAATGGGCGTCGTCGACTTCGGCGCGTGTGCCCGAGTTCCAGAGAACTTCCGGCGGATCGTCTTCGAGATCGGCGACGCCCTCTACAACGGTTCCCACGAGGACCTCGAAATGGCGCTTCGCACACACGGTTTCGTACGTCCGGGCCAGGAATTCGACGTCCGGGAACTAGCCGAGATCGTGTCCCCGTTCCTTGATGTGCTGTTGCGCAAGGACTTCCGGCTCTCCCCGGAATGGATGCGCGAACAAGTCGCGGCGATCGCGAAAATCCGTCTCTCCAACGTCTTTCGGCAGATGACATTGCCGCCCGAACTCACCGTGGTGAGTCGCGCCGCCCTGACCTGCATGGGCGTGCTGTGCCAACTGCGCACTGAGGGGCCGATCCGCGAGGAATTCCTGAACTGGTGGCCCGAGCTCGCCGAGGTGATCCGCCGCTACGAGGCGCGCGATACGGCCCCGGGTGTCAGGCGGATTCCGCCGATGCGCGCGGGTGGCGGTCGGCCGGGGCAATGAGACCGGTGAACTTCTCGATAACCCGCTGGTGATAGAGCGCGAGCATATCGCCCACGAGCGCGTATTCGGCCTCGTGTGGCGGCTCGGGTCGATCGAGCGCGTTCACCAGGGCACGCCAAATCAGCACATGCGCCGACGGGTCCGACGCGTAGTACGCATCGACCGCCTGGGGGACCTGGAGAATCACCCCGGACAGCGAATTGAGCAGGGCCACGGTGGCGGATTGGCCGATCGTGAGCGCTATTTCGCGTAGGAGGCCGAACTCGGCCAGGAGAAATCCGGTGTGGTTTATCTGAGGTCGCCGAGCGGATACCTCCATTGCGTCCACGAGCGCGGTCAGCTTTCCGTGTGCGGGGCGCGGGGAGAGCTGGAAATAGTCGCCGAGCAGATCGATGATCAGATCCCGGCCCAGATTCACGATATCGGTGAAGATGGCGACGGCGTGCGGTGGATCGGCCATCGACAGGCGGAATACGGTGCCGTACACATCGAATCCGCCGCACCGCCGCACATCCTGAACGACGAATCCGCGTCCGCGTTCGGCGATCACGAAGCGCGAGGCCTCGAGTCGGCTGAGCGCCACCTGGGCGGTGGATTTGCTGATCCCGAACTCGTCGGCGAGCTTGCGTACCGACGGCAGCAGCGTGCCCGGCCGATAGTGCCCCGTGACGACGCGGGTGCCCAACTCGTCGGTCACCTCGGACGCTCCGGTTTGGCTGCCCACCGCTGTCCCCTCTTGGCAATGCTGGCCTCAACTGTCTAGGACAGCGTACTGTACCTGGTGTGCAGCGTTGCGTGATGAGGGCTCGATCGTGAGCTCGCACAACGAGACTCGATGGTCGCGGAAACTCGGTTTCACCCGCGCCGAACTGCCCGGGGCTCGCAATATGCAGTTGGCCGCGCTGCCCGCCGCGTTCGCCGGGCGGCATACCGCGGGGGTGGGTAAACGCCTGCTCGGCACACCCAAACAAACGGTGCGGGACGAGATTCGCGAACGCACCGCCCAGCATGTCTTCGAGGTGCTGGGGAGCCTGCGCGGATGTGCGGCCAAACTCGGGCAGATTCTGGCCCTGTATCCCGGTGGAGTGCCGGAGGAGATCGCCGGTCCGTACCGCGAGGCGTTGGCGCGCTTGCAATATGCCGCGCCGCCAATGCTTCCCGCCGCGGTGGACGCCGCGCTGACCGAATACCTGGGCCCGGACTGGCGGGCGGACTTTCGGGAATTCGACGACCGCCACGCCACGGCGGCCTCGATCGGCCAGGTGCATCGCGCGATCTGGCGAGATGGAACCCCGGTGGCGGTGAAGATCAGATACCCCGGGGTGACCGAATCGATCGAGTCCGATTTGCGGCAGCTGCGCCGGGTTGCCCACCTCGTCGCGGTGCTGTTGCCCGGCATGGATATCGAGGCGCTGGCCGATGAGGTCTGCGCGGGGATCCGGTGCGAACTGGACTACCGCTGCGAGGCGGACAATCAACGCGCCTTCGCCGAAAATTATCGGGACGACCCTGAATTCGTGATTCCGCGGGTGATCGATCAGCACGCGGGTGTGCTCATCACCGAATGGCTCGAGGGTGAACCGCTCACGACGCTGCTCGGTCGTGGTGAGCCTTCGGCGTCGCGAGATCGCCTGGGAACAGCGATTATTCGGTTCTGCGTTGGCAGTGTTCAGCGTGTGGGCCTTATCTATTGCGATCCGCATCCCGGAAACTTCTTGGTGCTGGCTAACGGGCGAGTGGGCGTGGTCGACTTCGGCGCCTGCCCGCCACCCCCGAGCGGGATCGACGACCTACTCGCCGCCATGCTCGACGCCGGCCTCAGCGGTGACCCAGCCGGTCTCGACGCGATGCTGCGCCGGTATGAATTCCTGCGGGGGGATGGGGAATTCGACGCCGCCGAGTTCCTCCGGGTCCTGGAGCCATTCCGTCGCATCGCGGTGGACCCCACGACCACGTTCACCTCGACCTGGCTGCGGGCCCGGATGAGCGAGGGCTTGAATCTGCGCCTGACCAATGTGCACCGCCGCCTGGCCATGCCGCCCGAGCTATCGGGATACTGCCGAATGTTGCTGACTTTGGTGGCGGTACTGGCGCAGCTGGAGGCGACGGTCGCGGTCGGCGATATCGTCGCCGACCATCTGCCCGAGTTCGCCGCGATCCGCACCGCCCTGCACCCAATGACTGTCCGGGACAATTAGGACTCGACTCGCTGACACGCGCGGCGGCGAATTCCTATGCGTTGCGTACGGACTCGGGCAACTGGTCCCAGCGCTCGGTGATCGAGGCCCGAATGGAGTCCGCCAGCCGCGCCGCCCCGTGCCCGATCACCGGGGCCAGGGTGGGCGCGAGTCGGCCCATCCACCACAGCACGCGGCCGTAGCCGGGCTGAATAACTATGGCGCGGTTGCGCTGCACGGCACGCAATACCTTGCGGCCATGCACCACCGGATCTTGCAGAATGAAATCCGGTAGATAGTGCCCGAGGTAGCCGAAACGGCGGTAAAGCGCTGCGAGATAACCGAGTTCGGGCGCATTGCCATCGAGTCCGGCATTGGCTCCGGCGACGATATCGGTGTGCACCGCGATCGGGCAGACTGCGGTGACATGGATGCCGTGCGCAGCCGCCTCGCCGCGCAACGACAGCGTCATCCCCACGACCGCGAACTTCGCGGTGTTATACGGCCCGAGATAGGAGAACGGCGTGAACCCCGCCATCGACGCGGTATTGACGATGCCGCCGAAACCCTGGTCCACCATGATCTTGTAGGCGGCGTCCACCCCGTACGCGACACCGGCGATCATCACGTCGATTGCCTTGCGCCAGTGCGTGACCGTGAGTTCCTCCACCGGCCCGCCGATGAACAACCCGGCATTGTTGAACATCAGATCCAGACGGCCGAACCGGTCCTTGACCCCGTGCACCGCCGCGGCCACCGCATTCGGGTCGGTGACATCGAGCAGCGCCGCCTCGGCCCGGCCCGGACCGCGAACGGTCAATCGCTCGGCGACCTGCTTCGCGCCGACCTCGTTGATATCGGTGACGAGCACGAAGTAACCCTGCTCGACAAGTGCTGTGGCATAACCCATTCCGATGCCTGATGCGGCACCGGTGACAATCGCCGTCTTCATTTCGATCCCGCTCCGGCCAGATCGGCCTCGACTGTGGTGCCCGCGAGCACGGTGGAAGGTAATGCGTGGAATGTGAAGTCCCGCGTGCGCAGGAACCGCGCCGCGCGCCACTGGCTCAGTACCGTGGTGGGCCGAATCGCCAGTTCGTTCTGATAGTTCACGTAGTAGGTGTTCGAACCCGCGCACGGCGCGGCCATCCACATCGAACCCTCGGCGCGTTCGACGCACATGCGCGCGAAGTCGTCGAACGGCTGCTGTTTGACCTCGACCCGGGTGGCCCCGCGACGGCGAGCCGCGGCTATCGCGCGACTGGTCAGGATGGCGTTGTTCTCGGCCGTGGTCAGAATCGAGGACGGCACAATGGTATTGGGGCCGCAGCAGACCAGGAACAGATTGGGCCAGCCGGGCACCGTCACCCCTTCGTACGCGTGGTAGTGGTTCTCATGCCAGTAGTCCCCGAGTTCGCGGTCGCCCATCCCGTGTATCGGCATGCCGGGCGCGAAGCCGCGCTCGCAGACCCGGAATCCGGTGGCGCACACCAGTACGTCCAGTTCATGCGAGGTGCCGTCCGCTGTGATCACCGCGCTATCGGTGATCTCGGACATCTTCTCGGTGACGAGTGCGACCCGGTCTTTACGCTTGAAGGTCCGGAAGTACTCGTTGGACATCGACGGTCGTTTGCAGCCGGGCGCGTAGCTGGGGACGAGCTTGTCCGCTAATTCCTTGTCGCGCAGCCATATCCGCGTCGCACCCTGCGCCGCCCGGGTGACATACGGGATGGCGGCGGGAGTCGCGCCGAGGGCGCGCACGCCGACGACCAGTGCCGCGTCGAGTGCTGTCGCGATGGTGTACCGGACGGCTTTGCGCAGCACCGCGCCCTTCAGCGCCCGGTCCAAACCCCAGTCGATGCGGATATCGGGTTTGGGGGCGAGCCAGATCGGGGTGCGCTGGAAAACCGTGAGATGGCTTGCGATCTTCGCCATTTCGGGAATGATCTGCAAGCCGCTGGCCCCGGTGCCGATCACCCCGATGCGCTTGCCCGTGTAGTCGTAGTCATGATCCCACTGCGACGAGTGCACGATCTTGCCCGCGAACTTCTCGATGCCGGGAATCTCGGGCAACTTGGCCTGTTCCAGAATGCCCAGTGCGGGAACGAGATACCGGCAGGTGAGCTGCGATCCGTCGGCGAAATCCAGGTGCCACAGATGGGTGTTCTCATCCCATCGCGCGCCGGTGAAGGTGACGCCGAGGCGGATGCGGTCGCGCAGGCCGTACTTGTCGACGATGTGTTCGGCGTACGCCTGCACCTCGTGGCCGGGTGGGAACAGTCTGCTCGACCGGAACGGCTCGTAGGAGAAGCTGTAGTAGATGGCCGGAATATCCACCGCGATCCCCGGATAGGTGTTGGCCCACCAGGTTCCGCCGATGCCATGGTGTTTCTCCAGCAGTACGAAGTCCTCGATACCCTGCCGGCGCAGCTCCACTCCGGTGGCGATTCCGCCGAAGCCCGCTCCGATGACGACTACCTCATGGTCTGGGGCTGACATCGCCACCCCTTTCTTGTTGGTGCCACTGCGTTTTCGGTCCTGCGACCGTTCGCCAAGCCTGTTCCGACTGTCTAGGACAGTTGGTGCCAATGTCAAGGGTCTTCGGCATTTGCCCAGATAACATTCCCATATTGTCTGAGACAATCTATGATTCAAGGCGTCGCGCCGACGATCGGCAGGCTGTCTCCAACGAGGAAGGCATCTGATGCTTCGGGGTATTCGAGATCCGCGCCTGGTGTTCATCACCGGTGCGGGCAGTGGAATCGGACGCGCCACCGCGCTGCGCTTCGCAGGTATGGGAGCGGCGGTGATCGCCACCGATATCGACCCGGCCACCGCGGCCGCCACCGCCGAGCTGATCATGAACTCCGGTGGTAAGGCTGGTGCGCACCAGCTCGACGTCGCGGACGAGGCGGCATGGTTCCGGGTGGCCGATCTGGTCTTCGAGCGGTACGGCGTCCCGGACGTGCTGGTCAACAATGCCGGATACGGTCTGATCGCACCGTTCCTGGAACAGACCCGGACGATGTGGGACCGTCAGCTCGCGGTGAATCTCGGTGGGGTGGTGCACGGTTGCCGCGCCATCGCGCCGCTCATGGTCGCCGAAGGCCGTGGCCATATCGTGAATGTCGCATCGGTGGCGTCCTGGATGCCCGCGCCTTTCTGGCCGTCGTACGCCACCTCGAAGGTGGCGGTGCGCATGTTCTCCGAGAGCCTGCGCGGTGAGCTCGCGGCGCACCGGGTCGGGGTCAGCTGCGTCTGCCCGGGTGCGGTCGCCACCAATATCGTGGCCAATACCGAGGTCGTGATCAGCGCGTTCGGTGATGACACCGAACGCAAAGATGCTGCGACGCAATCGATTCAGACGTTGGTACACACCCTCGGGCCGAGACTGGGTTTCGGTCCCGATGTCATCGCGCGCGGCATCGTGCGGGCCACGCGCTACAACATCGGTGTCCTGCCGGTGCGACCCGAGGCCTTGCTGATCGAAACCTGCTACCGGCTCTCGCCCGCCCTGACCGGACGCGTGCTGGCCCAGGCGACCCCTGCCCGGCTGAACCGGCTGGCCGCGACCATTGCCCCGCTGCTGTCCCGCGAGAGCCGTACCGATGTGGCGAGCTTATGAAAGCGGCTGTGCCTCAACCGACTCTGGTAGTGGTCACCGGCGCGGGCAGCGGCATCGGCCGGTCCACCGCGCGGCTGTTCGCCGAGGGTGGTGCGCACGTCATCGCCACCGACATCGATCCGGACAGCGCGCGGGAGACCGCGGAGCTGATCACCGACTCGGGCGGTCGCGCCACGGACTACCGCCTCGACGTCACCGCCGATGCGGACTGGGTGCGGTTGCTCACCGATGTGCAAGCCGCCCAAGGGATTCCGGATGTACTGATCAACAACGCGGGAATCGGCCTGGCCGGCGGATTCCTGGAGCAACCCGAACCGGCCTGGGATAAACAGCTGGCGGTGAATATCGACGGCGTGGTCACCGGCTGCCGTCATGTCGCGCCGCTCATGGTGGCGGCGCGGCGTGGGCACATCGTCAATATCTCCTCCGGTATGGCATTCGCGCCTGTTCCGCTGACCGCCGGGTACAACACCTCGAAAGCCGCGGTGCTCATGTTCTCCCAATGCCTGCGCGGCGAACTGGCTCCGCACGGGGTGGGAGTGTCGGCGGTATGCCCGGGCGTGGCGGCCACCCATCTCATCGATGGCGAGCTGACCACCGATATCGGTATGGACGCGGACACCTTCACCAGGATTCAGCGCCTGATCACCGCGTTCGTCATCGAGCACGGTCCGAGACTGGGATTCGGCCCGGAAGTCATCGCCGCTGGCGTCGTGCGGGCGGTACGCGGCAATCGGGCGGTACTGCCGGTGCGACCGGAATCCTGGCTGGCGTATGGGCTCTCGCGGCTGGCACCCGGCACCGTGCGCTGGATCACCGGGCAGATACGTCCGGATCGGCTGGTGGCCGCCTCGCGGATCGCCGCCCGGCTCATCCCCGAGCGGACCGCACGCGCCCTCGAGCATGCGCTGACCTCCGAACCGCCCACAATCGCCGCTGCGGCAACCGAATTCGGCCGTGCGATGCGCGCCCGGACCATCTGACCGGCTCGGGAGAACAACCATGACGATTGCCGCGTCGAGCGTGACGGTCGAGCTCGCCAATGACGCCGACTGGCGCACCAGGCTCGTGTACAACGCGGGCCGTCGCAGCGCCCATCCGCTGCTCGGCGCACTGGGCAGGCTGGGGATCAATGTCGTTCGCACCAAACAGGTTTTCGCCATCACCAGCTATACCGATGCACCCGCCGCCGTGCTGGTGCCGCCGCACGGCACTCGCCGCCGGTCGGTCGCGTTCGAGCAGTTCGGCGCGGAATGGCTGTGGGACAGAAGCGTTCCCGACCCGATCGCGCAGCAGCGCGGTGCCATCCTGTACTTCCACGGTGGCGGCTTCATCGTATGCCGGTTACGCACCCATCGGCGACTGGTGGCCCGCATCGCCAAGGGGAGTGGGCTGCCCGCCCTCAGTGTCGACTTCCGGCAACTGCCGAGGGCGAGCTACACCGACATCATCGATGACGCGGTGGAGTCCTACCGCTATCTGCTCGGCCTCGGATTCCCAGCGCACAAAATCATCCTGGCGGGCGATTCCGCCGGTGGGGGAGTCGCTTTCCGGCTCGCCATCGCCACCAGGGAACGCGGCCTGCCGACCCCCGGAGCCATCGCCGCGATCGCCCCGTGGGCGGACTTGGACTGGACCTATCGCAACGCCCACCCCAACGGTCCCTTCGATCCGCTTATCCCGCCGATCGGATACGAGGCGGTAGCCCGAATGGGCTTCGCGCGCAACGGAATCGTGGACCCGGCGCTATCCGCGGTGAACCACGATTTCACCGGAATGCCGCCGGCCCTGATTCAGACCGGCTCCAAGGAATGCGTCCTGGCCGATGCCGAGCAACTGGCGCGCCGATACGCCGACGCGAATATCCCACTGACCCTGCAACTTTGGGACCGCGCCATCCACATTCACCAGGCGGGCGCCGACCTGTTGCCCGATGCCCGCCGCGCCATCGCCGATATCGCGGCATTCAATCGCCGCGTCATCGACGCTCGATGAGGAGAAATCACATGGCCAAACCACAGTTCCGGCAGCGCATCACCGCATGGATGAATCGCAGGCCACTTCCGATTCCGCAGGTGTGGCGGGTGGTCGACGGGCTGCACCACACCGCCGACGGGGCGCTGACGATGGTCGAGAAGCTGCATTTCGGCGTACGCGACCGCCTCGTGCTGCCGACCGCATCCGGTCTCGGTGTTCCCGAATCGACCATCGAAACCTTCCGTGACCGCCACACCCGGGTATTCGGCACGCTCTACCGCGGTCTGCGCAGCGCGCACTGGTACGTCTGAGTCTTGCGAGCTCGATGGCGAGTCCACCACCGGTGCCGGAAATACTGGCCGGAATTGTCGGCTCGGTGTCCGCCGCGGTCGTGGAACCGGCACCCGCTGTCGCGCAGACTTCACTGCGAGGCGCGGCGGTGCCGCGAGACCTTTGTTCACTGGAGAGCGGAGAACTCGAATGTCACGCACCTGCACAACCGAAACTCTCGCGGCGCGATTGCGTTGTGGAGTAAGCGTTTTGGGGACCGGGTTACTGGCGGCGGTGCTGCCCTTCGCGGTCCCGGCGATCCAAGCCACAGCCGAGACGCCCGGATGCGCTTTCGCCTCCACCACGACCTTGATGTCATGGTCCGCCCCGGGGAGGGATTGGGTGGAGAACATCGGTTACGATCGATGGGGAAACCTTTGGGTCACACATCTTTTCACGGGCAATGTCGAGCGTTACTCCCCATCGGGCGAATTGACCGCCACGGTATGGATTCCATTCCCCGCCGGAATCCGCCAGGGGCCGGACGGCCTGCTCTACATCAACTACGGTGACGCCCCCACCAGCCCCATCCCCGGATGGGGGTTCAGCGGCGTCGCGCGCCTGGACCCCGCGGCCGCATCCCCCGCGCCGGAGTTGTTCGCCACCGGTGCGAGCATGTCCAACGGATCCGTATTCGACAGCAGCGGCAACCTCTACATCACCGACACCCTCGCGGGCATCACCCGCATCCGCCCCGACGGCGTCATCGACCGCGACTGGTCGGACCGAGCACGCCTATTCGGAGCGAACGGCCTATCCATCATCGGCGACACCCTGTACGTCAGCGCCACAATGAGTTTGGGTGGCCAACTCTGGCGGATGAGCGTCGCCGATCCGGCCCGGCGGAGCATCGTCACTCAATTGAATCCCGATCAGCTGCCCGCCCTGCCGGACGGTCTCGAAGCCGCCCCGGACGGAATGCTCTACGCCGCAACAGCACTCGGCCGCCTCGTGCAGGTGAACCCGACCACCGGTGCTACCTGCGATGCTTACCACGGCGAGCCCCTGACGTCGGTGACGGTCGCCCCCGACGGCAGACTCGTACTGGGCACCGACATGGGCAACGTACTGCGCCTGAATCCGGAGCTATAGGCCGTCGATAATTCGCCGGGGGTTCGGCCGGAAGTTCTCCTCGTCGAACAGGACCCACTCGGTCACCGCGATCTCGTACAGCCTTGACGCGGCGTCCGGCATCGCCTGCAGGACACCCGACGCGTTCGGCCATCGCGCGGCGAAATCTCTTGCCAGCTCGTCTATTCCGGCGCCAGGAAGTTCGCGAGCCACTCCGGTGAAGGACACTCCCCGAGCGACCTGGCCGAGCTCGACGATCGGGATATCGATGATCGCACCGGCGACCGCAGGATTGCGGCTGATGTTCCGGGAGTGCTCTCGGTCCGTGCGTGAGATGAAATGCAATCTGTCGGGACCGAATCGCGGCAGGTACCAGACACTGCACACCCGAGGTGAGCCGTCCTCGGCAATCGTCGACAGCTGCATCAGCTTGCCGCCGGAGACGTAGTCCTCCAAGAGCCCGCGTTCATCCATGGTTTTCCCTTCGCGACGCCCGAATGACACCGATGAGTTCAGCGCTGGGTCAGCGGACTGAGGTTCTCGTAATACGCTGCCATACCGGGAAAATAGTCGGCGAAGTCGGGCGGGGGTGTACCCAGTCGCGCCGCGCCGAGCATGTCGAGGTAGTACTCCCAACCGGGGCCGACGTGGCTGACCTGGGCGATTTCGGCCTCGGTGAGCAGATGGTGGACGAAGCGCAGTTCGGTGCCGCCGTCGATCTCGATGAGTTCGAGTTCCAGTCGCCATGCGCCCGAGTCGTCAACCGCGGAAATGCCGAGTAGGCGGGGCGGGTCGCAGGTGTCGATGGTCATGTCCATCCACGGCTGCTCGTCCTCGAAAGCCATCTGTACCTGGATGATTCGGCCGGGACCGGGTTCGCCGGTCCACGGGCCGAACCACCGGGCGGTGCGGTCGGATTCGGTCACGCTGGCCCACACGTCATCGGCGGGGGCGCGGTAGGTGCGGGTCAGGACCAGGTCGCGGCCCTGCTCGGCGGCCAATAGGCGGCCGGTGGGTGTCGGGGTCATGCGGTGTCCTCTCGATGTGTGTCGTCGGCGGTGGCGCGACGCTCACGGCGGGTGCGATACACCTCGGTTTCCAGTGCATCGAGCCGCTGCGCCCAGGCGGGCTGGGTCGCGAAACTCGTTATCCAGTCGGAGATTTGCGCGAGCGGTTCGGTGTCGAGCAGGTAGTAGCGCTGTCTGCCGATCAACTCGTCGTGGACCAGGCCGCTTTCCCGCAGCACTCGCAAATGCCGGCTGACGGCGGGACGGCTGATATCGAACTGTTCCGCGATAGCACCGGCGGTCAACCGGCGATCCCGCAACAGCTCGAGGATTCGCCGCCGTACCGGATCCGCGATCGCGGCTGCCACCTCGTCCACGGCCAAAGCGTAACCGATCAGTTACGCTTTGTCGAGATCAACGCTCAGTGCCTCCACACACCATGCGGCGCTTACTCAGATCATTTGGCGGTAGTGGGGATGTCGGTCATGCGGGCGTCGTAGCCGGTCTCCGGGTTGACGACTCGGCCTGCGGCCCACCAGTTCTCGCGCGCTGTTTCGACGACCATGATCGCGATGTCCTCCTCCGGGACGTCGGCAAGCTCCCGCAGGTTTGTGACGATCTCGCGGAAGAGTTCGTTCTTCTGCTCCGCGGTGCGGTGGTTGAAGGCCAGGTGGATGAACATCGTTCGGTCGGTGCGCGGTAGTCCGAATACGACTTTCTGCATATGGAAGTTGTCGGGGGTGACCTCCACGAAGACATGGAATTGATCGTCCTCGGGGATTTTCAAGACGTTGACCATGGCCTTGTGGAGCGCAGTGGAGACCTTGCGGCGATATTCGGGCGAGGTTCCCTGGCGGAGATAAATGGTGATCAGCGGCATGAGTCTCACGGTAGGCAGCACCCCTACATTCGGAAAGCGAATGGTTGGCATACTGGATATGCTGATTGCTCATGGACGTCACGATGGTCGGGCTGCGGGTACTGCGCGAGGTGGCCGAGCGCGGCACGTTCACGGCCGCGGCGCAGGCGCTCGGATATACGCAATCGGCGGTCTCACGGCAGGTGGCGGCACTCGAACAGGCCACCGGGGTGCGACTGTTCGATCGCTATCCCGGTGGTGTGCGGTTGACCGCCGCGGGTCTGGCTTTGCTGCGCCACGCCGTGACCGCGCTGGACGCTTTGGATGCGGCCGACCGCGAGCTGCACGGTACCGACGTCGACACCGGTTCGGTGCGGCTCGGCTACATCCCGGCCGCCGGAGCGGTGCTGGTGGCTCACGCCCTCGCGGTGCTGCGTGGACAGCGGCCCGGCGTCAAGGTCGCCACGCGCGAGGGCACCACCCCATCGCTGGTGCGGGCACTGCGCGCCGGTCGTCTCGACCTCGCCGTCCTGTCCTCGCGTCCACCGCATCGCTCACCCGACACCGACAAACCGGCCCTGCATGTCGAGCCGCTACTGGAAGATGCTCTGGCCGTTGCGGTTTCGTCGACCGGTCGGTT
Organism: Nocardia sp. NPDC058058; assembly: GCF_042885355.1. Classification (NCBI taxonomy): domain Bacteria; kingdom Bacillati; phylum Actinomycetota; class Actinomycetes; order Mycobacteriales; family Nocardiaceae; genus Nocardia; species Nocardia sp. NPDC058058. Next base: position 1,509,642 of record NZ_JBHVSA010000003.1, read on the forward strand.
CGCTGATCGCGCCGGCCTCACCACCGAGGATCTCCTCGACGAAACATGGATCGCCACTCCTACCACCGCCGACGAACCGCTACTCGGCGTCTGGCCGGGTCTGCCCGGCCGTCCGCGCATTCATCACACCGCCCGCGACTGGCTCACCAAATTGCACCTCGTCGCCGCCGGAGCCGGAATCACCACCGTGCCAACGACACTGGCGTCCGCCATCCCGCCCGGCATTCGACTGCTCGGCATCGACGACCTCCCCGAGGAACGTCGGCGCATCAGCGTGGTCCGCCTCCCGGGCCCCACCGCGGAGCCGGTCAGGACACTCGTCCAAGCCCTGCATCACCACGCCGCCGAGATCGCCGGATAACCTCGCTGTCGACGGCGAACTCACACCCGCATCGGGAGGTCGCGCATGACCGAGATCAGCACATCGAAGGAAGCCGCCGGTCAGCCCACCGCGCGGGGCGACAGGATCGCCGTCGTTATCGGCAGCACCCGGCCCACGCGGATCTGCCCGGATATCGCGTCCTGGATTCGCGAGGTCGCCCAAGCGGGCAGTCCGCTGACCTACGAACTGCTCGACCTGGCCGAAATCGGATTGCCACTGCTGGACGAACCCCTCAAAGCGGCGCTGCAGCAGTACCACCGCGAGCACACCCGCCGCTGGAGCCGCATCATCGAGTCCTACGACGGATTCATTTTCGTTTTCCCGCAATACAACTGGGGCTACCCGGCAGCCCTGAAGAACGCCCTCGACTACCTCTACTACGAATGGCGCGACAAACCGGCCACGGTCGCCACCTACGGCACCCGCGGCGGCGGCAAGGCCGCCACCCAACTACTCACCGTCCTGCAGGGCCTGCACATGCGCGCCCTCGACAACCACCTCGAACTCGCCATCGGCGACAACGACGTCGACGACACCTGGCAGATCATCGACGTCGAAGCCACCCTGCACGCGTACCGAGAACAAGTCCGCGCCATCGATGAACAGTTGATCGAAGCCCTGAAAGACGACCAGCAGTAGAGCGCTAGTCGAGGCTGCTGGGTGCAATGCGCAAGCCCATTGCAGAGGTGTCGGGCTCCTCCCTACGATAGTTACTCTGCGCTTTCAGCGAAAGATGTTGTGGCGCAGCGATTCCGAGGACGTCGCGAAGCGCCGATACCGTCGCCTGGGCGACCTCCCGAATTTGCGCTTCGGTCGCATGCGGATCCATCAGCATCTCCCAGTTGGCGTTGTCGTATCCCCAATAGCTCTTGCTGGGCATGCGCCATCCCAGTCGTGTCAGTTCTGCCTTGTGCTGATCCGATAGCGGCTGGCCGTTGTCCAGGATGTCACCGGCGAGGATCTCGCACAGCAATTCATCGTCACCGTCAGTACAGAATTGGGCACCGTTACCTGAGGCGGTGCTCACCACCATCCATTCGCTCTCGCGCAGCCTGGGCAGGGTCACCACCAAGCGGTCGGCGAAACTCTCCCAATTCGTCACCGCTGCATTGCCATCGGGCACGAGCTCGCGCGCGGGCCGACCGTGGAGCCGAGGGTATTCGATACAGCCTCGGTAGACTGTAATTCGGTTCTTCCACTCCGATTCATCGGCAAACCGCATGCGGCCCAAGCAGATCGAACCATCGGCGTCCGCAGTCGATGAGTCCGCCTTCTCGGCCAGCCAGCAGAACAGCGGCCAGAGCTGTTCGATCTCGGAAGCGTCCGGCTCCTGCCACGCCGTCAACAGCCAGCCCCCGTCTTCGTGTGGGGACAGCTCAACAGCCAGATCGGGGTCGTCGCGGCGAAACCCGGGCCCCTGCTCGAAGAGGTTCACACCATCGGTGACCTGAAGCGGACCGTGGAGTCGGGGCCCCAGACCCAAATGCCAACGCAGCTCATCGATCTCGTTCCGAGTCAACTCGGCGGAAAGCCTGATCGAGAGCTGCATGTGGTAGTACGCGTTCGTCACGATGGCTACCGTAGCGACCGGCACCGACGCCCCGCCCTGCTGTGGCGTGCGATGTGAACGGTGTTCTCCACCCGGGTACAGGCTTACCGTGGATGTATGACGATGAATGTTGGCCCCGGCGGATGGGTGCCGGATTCGTGCACTCTTCCGACCGCAGCCCAGCCGGTGCGGGTCGCGGAGTTCGATCGGTTCTTCATCGATGCGGTACGGCGTGTCGACCGGCCCGGCCACACCCGCCTGGATCTGTTCATCGACGGCGACTCCGAACACCTCGGCAGGGATCTGGCCGCGCGGGAAACGAGTTGTTGTTCGTTCTTCACCTTCACTTTCGAACCGGCGGACGATGGCGTGGCCATGCACATCGACGTTCCCGTCGCACACGCGGCGGTGCTCGATGCCCTGCAGATCCGCGCCGAAGGGGCCGCACGGTGAGGATCGGATCGCCCTCGTCCTGACAGGACCAACGGGCGAGCCTCTTTCGCCTTGGCAGGCCGTTTCGTGTCCCCGGCGCGGTAACCAGGATTGGCGGTGTCGAAATTTCCGGCGGCCGGCCGGTCGCGCCGATCCGAGGGACTTGATATGGCTACTGCGGTAGGAATCGATCTGGGAACCACGAACTCTGTCATCGCGAGCTGGCAGGGCGGCGAACCGGTCAGATGAGCGGCCTGACGGATTCGGGTCGCCAGGTCGCCATGATCGGAGGGCCGGGAGACGGAGGTGTGGAGGTCGCGCATCCTCAGAGAGTAGGGAGCGGCACACGCGGCCGGATACCCACCGCCGGTTCATCTTTCGAAATGTGATGACTGCCTGAGCCCTCACGCGTACCGGTCGACGTGCCCGACGGTGGCGAATCCGAGGCGTTCGTAGATTCGTTCTCCGACGGGCGAAGCGGTGAGTACGACACGATCTGTGCCGGAATCGAGGGCCAGTTCGAGGGCTCGCCTGGTGAGGGCGGTGCCGATCCCTCGCCCGCGGTGCTCGGTCCGCGTGACGATGTGCTCGATCGATGCGCCCGCGGGGCTGGTTACGACGGCGGCGCAGCCGAGAACTTCGCCGTGATCACGCCACAGCAGGTAGTGAGTCGTCGCGAGATCCAGGCCCTGGCGCAGGCCCGCCACCAACGCATCCGTATCGGTGGTATCGGACCAGAGGGCCGCCCACTGCGCCAGGCCGAGGTCGTCGGTGACTTGCTCGATTCGCGCGAGCTCGTGTTGCCCGAGGTCGTGATGTGCTGATTCGCTCGCACCCGTGAACAGCATGAGCGGCTCGGTTTCGAACAGCGCGAGACCGGATTGCGTTAGCAGCGAAGGGATTTCGGGTGAGTCGATGTCTCGCCAGAAATGCCAGGACGCAGGAATGCCGTCGAACAGGTCCCGCAATCGTTCGATCTCGGTGGGAAGATCACCGCCCAGTCGCAATACCGCGTTCAGTTCGTCGCTGGGAGCGCCCGTGCGAAACCAGCTGGAGCCCTCGCCGCCACCGGACTCATATGCCCGCACCAAATGAGTTGCGACATAAATGGTTACAGCGTCGACATGGAGTTGTCGGTTGCCCGGTGCGGTCATCGTTGTTCCTTACTTGGCGCGCGATACAGGCAGGCCGACCGACAACCATCCCATGCTCACCGCATCGCTCGAGATCGCCTTCCCTTCCGGCGAAGATCAGGCATACGATTTTCGCAGGTGGCAGTGCATGCCGCCGCCGTCGTCGAAGAACGGAAGATCGACATGGACGTCGTCATCCTGGTGATCTGCATCGTCCTGGCCGCCCTGTCGATCCAGCTGATCTGGATCCCCATCGTGATCCACTTCCGGCGCAAGAACGCTCTGCTGGACAAGGAGCTGACCGCGAGCATGGCCGGGGAATCCATCATTCGGCCCATGGAACGCGGTATCTATCGAGGCTCCACCGTCCCGGGCGTCTCCAACGTCAGCAACAACGGTCAGATCGGTCTCACCGCGCGTCGCTTGGTCTTCCGAACTGCGACCTCCAAACTGATCGAGATCCCCATCCACGCCATCACCGGCGCTCGCGAATCCAAGGTTTTCAAAGGAGCGGTCCGTGGCGGCAGCACTCATCTGGTTGTCTCCACCCAGGCCGGCGACTACGGCTTCATTCTTCCGAATACTTCGGAATGGATAGCGACCATCGATGGTCTGGTTGAGCACTCACACTGAGCTAGTCGTCGGGCGAGGCACGGCGATTACGTTTGGTGATCCCGCGCCGCTTCTTCTCCGCGATGCGGCGTTCCTTGGCTCCGCGTGAGGGTTTCGTGGCGCGTCGCACCGGCGGCGGTGCGGCAGCGGCCTCCCGCAGCAGGGCGGCCAAGCGTTCGCGGGCGGCCTCACGGTTCTGCAACTGTGCACGGTGCTCGGAGGCCGCGATCGTAATCACCCCGTTGACCAGACGGGTGCCCAGGCGCTCGATCATCCTGGCGCGCAACGACTCCGGCACCGAAGGCGAGTTGGCGAGGTTGAACGACAGCTCCACTCGGCTGTCGGTGGTGTTGACGTGCTGCCCGCCCGGCCCGGACGATCGCGAAAACCGTTCGCGCAACTCGGATACCGGTATCACCAGCGCCCGAGTCACCGTCAGGTCCTCCGCCATGATCCGCCGCCGCTCTTTCCGATCCGCCTAGCGCGTGGGGTTCCAGGCTTTGTGCACGAACTCTAAGCGGTTGCCATCGAAGTCGGCGACATTGGCCGCGTAATAACCCGCGGAGAAATACATCCGATCCGCAGGCGCACCTTCATCGATGCCACCCGCATTGATCGCCGCCCGGTAGGCCTCGTCAACAGCGTCGTTGCTATCGCAGACGATGCCGATGTACAGGCCGGTCTCGCCGTGCTGCCGCTGCCGCAGCCAGATACTCGAGCCGACCCCGGTCCCCGAGACGTAGATATCATCGCCGAGCCCGAACAGATCCGGAACATTGTCCGGCCCGGACGCCGAGTCGTACTTCCCGAATTCGCGCCACCCGAGGGGTTTCAACGCCTCGAGGTAAAAGGCCAGCGACTTCTGAATGTCCGTGACCGAGATGTAGACATGATCGATCATTGCGACGCGTCCTTCCCGACTGCATCGTTCCAACGGCGACTTCGTCGAACGTGGGTCACGGTACCCGGTGGTCCGCTCCGCACTGTGTGTCGGTGTGGCGCGGTAGCGTGCGCCCCGTCAGTTGGAGAGTTTGGGGAGTTCGCGATGGGGTTTACGTCGAATTGGTTGTTGTTCCGCGGGGTTGCGCCGGAGGCGGTGTATCACGCGCTCAACGTGCAGCCGAGTGGGATTCGCTCGGATTGGCCGCAGGAGCCGCTGGCCGGAGCCGCGTTCGCGGACGGTTCGTTTCTCGTGGTCGAGGGCTCGTCCGAGGAAAGCCCCGAGGGCACTTGGGATTTGGCGAGGCTGTCGACCGATTGCGAGATCATCGCCGCCGGAGAGATCGACGGGGCCGGGCACAGCGAGGTGGCGATGTGGCGGCACGGCCGGAAGATCTGGGGCGTGACGTCGCCGTATGACGAAGGCTTTCCGGAGCTGGTCGGCGAGGTGCCCGCGGATGTCGTCGCGGGATTGGAATACGTTCGCACGCAGGCGATGTCGGATGAGGACTGGGACGCAGACGAGGGCATCGACTACTTCAACCCGATCCTGAATCTGGCCGAGCATCTGACGGGCTACGTCTGCGGAAACGGCGCGCAGATTACGGGATTGGCGCACTTCGAGGTCCTCGAATCGACCGGTGAGGCACACATCGCGGCGGCATTCCCGGTCGCGGTGACGAAAGCACTGGCCGACAGAGGTTTTCGGCTGGAACATCCGGCGCAGGACCGCAACACGGGCTACGTCGTTGATGTCTATACCGCGGAAAGCTCGCTCGCCGGGCTGACAACCTCCGTGGAGATCACCCTGAAGCGTGGCCGATACGGTGGCATCGTAGTCGGTGGTTCGGTGTCGATCCGGTCGAGATCGGCGGCCGAGTTCAACGCGGGACTGCCGCAGGAGGCCCTCGCAACGGGCTGGGACTCGGCCGACCGCGGTGAGATCGAAACCTCACCCTTCGACAGGTCCCCACACCCCGCCTATTGGGACACCTACTGCATGCGAGATGCCGACGATATCGAACGCGGAGTGCAGTGGGTTCTGAAGTACCTGAACGGCCCGATGGCAGCCTGGTTCGCCCAGCGCGACAGCATCGAGAAACTCACCATCCTTGCGAGGCAACCGCATTGGGCAAGCAAACGCCTCCACCCGGTGGGGTTCCGCGCCAGCGCCGCCTTCCTCGCGGCGCACGGTCACCACGAGCACGCGGCCGAACTCGTCGCGTGGTACCTGACACGCGACGAGTACAACTCCGATTCCTTCGAGCGCGCAACGGCTTTCGATGCGGCGCTGCGCGCCCGCTTCCCCGAGTACGCGTCGGCGCGGACAGACTAGCCGCTCCGCAACGCCGAGTGCGTAATCGGCAGTGGTGCAGAAGTATTCCCTGTCAGGCGCCGATATCCGCGGTGTCGATCGCCTGGTCGGGGGAGTCGGAGCGCAGTTGGTGCACGGATCGCCAATCGATGTCCCGAGGGGCTGATTGCAACACCGTTGAGAGCAGGCCCAGGCGTGCGGCGCGGAGGGCGGGGTCGTCGCTCATGACCAGGATGTCGTCGAAGAACTGTCGCAACGCTTCGGTCAACGGGGCGGCGGAGGACACCCAGTCCGCGAGGGGTTGGTCCCGCGCGTCGGTGAGGGCGGTGGCGACGTTCACGAGGTGCTGCTCGGCGGTTTCGGTGAGCAGCGTGGAGTCGTAATCGGCTGGGGTGTCCGGCGGCAGGATTCGCATGATGCGCTGAAGTCCCTCGACCAGCTCGGCGAATTGCTGCCCGTGTGCGATGCGGGCCTGATCGATCTCGCGCCGCAGGTGGTCCGCGCGCCACGGACGGGACGCGACGGCGCGGGTCGCCTCGATGAGGGCGATGGGGGTGCCCTCGTCCCGGAGTCGCTGTTCGTAGCGGGTGTGGAGCAATTCCACTGCGGTGTCGAGGATTTCGTCGTCGACGGTGATGCCTTGCGCGCGCAACGTGCGCGCGGCGGCGTCGAGGCCGACGCGATAGTCGATGAGCTCGAGGCCGGGTTGGGCGCGCAGGATTCGGACTATGCCGAGAGCCGCTCGGCGCAGGCCGTAGGGATCGGAGGTGCCGGTGAGCTTCGCGCCGACCGCGAGCATCGCGACCAGCAGATCGAAACGGTCAGCCAGAGCGAGCAGTGCGCCGGGCACGGTCGCCGGGAGACGGTCGTTGTGGTGGCGGGGAAGCTCGGTTTCGAACAGCGCTTCCGCGACCCCCTCGGGTTCGCCGGCCTTGCGGGCGTATTCGCGCGCGATGGTGCCCGCGAGCGAGGTCATCTCGACGACCATCTGAGTCGCGAGGTCGAACTTTGCCAGCGCTCCGGCACGCGCCAGGGTCTCGGAGCCGTTGGGGGACAAGCCGATAGCGGTACCCAGTTCGTGGGCCACGGCAGCGATGCGGTCCGCGCGATCGGCCACCGAGCCGAGCCGATGTTCGAAGGTCAATCCCGAGAGCCGGGCGCGGAATTCCTCGGGTGCGGTGTGCAGGTCGGTATTCCAGAAGAACGCGGCGTCCTCGAAACGCGCGCGCAGCACCTTCTCATTGCCCGCACGCACCACATCGAGATCACACGCACCGTTCGCGAGGGTGACGAACAGCGGCAGCAATTCGCCACCGGCGGCGCGAACGGGCAAGTAGCGCTGATGTTTACGCATGACGGTGGTCAGGATCTGCTCGGGCAGTTCGAGATACCGCGACTCGAAATGGCCCAGTACGCCGACGGGCGTCTCGACCAGGTTGGTGATCTCATCGATCAGATCGGATTCGCCATCGGTATCGATCGTGCCCCCGTGCGCGACGGCAAGTGCTTCCGCCGCCCCCACGACGGCGCTGCGGCGTTCGCTGTAATCGATGAGAATGCCATCGGCGCGCAGCACCGCGGCGTACTCTGCCGCCGCGCCGACGCTGATTTCGGGATGATCGGCATTGCGATGCACGCGGGTAATGCGATCGGCGCGCAGCGCGCCCGAAATAACCGGCAGCACAGCGTCATTCAGTAGTGCCAACAGCCAGCGTATCGGCCTGCTGAAACTCAGCACGGGATCGTTCCAGCGCATGTTCTTATCGGCCCGCAACTCCGCCACCAGCTCCGAAAGCACGGTGGTCAGCACCTGAGCGGCGGTGCGTCCGGAGCGCAAACTCTCGACCGCGACGTGTTCCACACCGTTGACCTCGACGCGAGTCAGCTCGTCCACGCCGACCCGCTGCGAACTCAGGAACCCTTGCAGCGCACGGGTGGGCTCACCGTCGCCGGAATACGCGGCGGCGACCTTCGGCCCGCGCCGAACCTGCACGCTATCGGGCTCACGATCGGCGATCGCCTCGATCCGCAGGATGATTCGTCGCGGCGTGGCATCCACCCGGATCGCGCCGTGGTCGAGCGCGGTCTCGGCCAACCGGCGGCCCACCTCGTCACGGACCGCGATCGCGGTGGCGTCGACCACGTGCGGCGGCAGCTCCTCGGTACCGATCTCGAATACCAAAAGCCCGCCATGCGAAGGCAATTCGGTCTCCGGTGCGGCGGCGATCGGCAGCGGATCGGTCACCCCGCGCGGATGACCCGCCTCGGCACGCAGCTCGGTCCACAGCTCGGCGACCGCCCGCGATTGCGTGCGCATGGTCTGAAACCATTTGGCCCGCTCGGTCGTGGAGATCGCCCCGCGCGCATCGAGCACATTGAACGCGTGCGAACTCTTGAGCACGAAACTGTGCGCGGGAATGGGCAGCCGCCGCTCGATGAGCCGCCCGGCTTCGCGCGAGTAGATATCGAGCAGCGCCCGCGTGGCGGCGATATCGGCGTCATCGAGGTAGTAGCGCGACATCTCGTACTCGGACTGCCCGAGGAACTCCCCGTAGGTGACCCCGGGCGCGTACAGCAGATCCTTGAAATGATCGACCTTCTGCACCGCCATGAGAATGCGTTCGAGCCCGTAGGTGATCTCCACCGGAATCGGATCGAGCGTATGTCCGCCCACCTGCTGGAAGTAGGTGAACTGGGTGATCTCCATACCGTCGAGCCACACCTCCCACCCCAAACCCCAAGCGCCGATGGCGGGTTGAGCCCAGTTGTCCTCGACGAACCGCACATCGTGCGCGTGCAGATCGATGCCCAGCGCACTCAGCGATCCGAGATACAGCTCCTGCGGATTCCCGGGTTCGGGCTTGAGGATGACCTGGAATTGGGTATGGGTCTGCAACCGGTTGGGGTTCTCGCCGTAGCGACTGTCATCGGGTCGCACCGACGGTTCCACATACGCGACCCGCCACGGCTCGGGTCCGAGCACGCTGAGCAGCGTCGCCGGATTCATCGTTCCCGCACCGACTTCGGTATTGAACGGCTGCGCGATCAGGCAACCGTGACCGGACCAGTAGTCCTGAAGACGAAGGATCGCTTCTTGCATGGACAGGGTCGCCTGCGACCCCGCGCGGAAGGATTCGTCTGCCATCGCGCGATCCTACCCAGCCGTCCCATCAGCTCCGCGAGGTGGTGAACCTGATCGGCGACGGGAGTTCACGTCCGGGCACGGCGGGCAGCAGACTCATCGCCCGTTCGGCCATGGCCGCGATGGTGAGGCTCGGATTCACACCGACATTCGCCGGGATCGCCGCCCCATCGCACACCAGCAGATTCCGGTATCCGAACACTCGATGTCGTGCATCGACCACACCGGTGGCGGCGGACTCGCCGATCACCGCGCCGCCGAGAATGTGTGCGGTGGTGGGTATCGAGGCGATGGCCTCGGGCACCGCCGCCCGAACCACCCCGCCGATCTTGTCCGCGATGGCTGCCGCGGCCGCGTAGGCGGCCGGAATGAACCGGGGGATAGGGTGATTCGGATCCTGTTCGGTGGTGAGCACCGGATATCCGGTGGGCAGCCGGAAGCGCACCCGCAGCGAGATCGAATTGTCCACCGACTCCATGGTGGTCAGCAGGACGGTGCGTCGGGAGGCATGCCGAATGCGTGAGGCGCGCGCGAACCGCATCGGATGGCGCAGCACCGTGCCCGCGTAGTACAGCGGCCGAGTGCGCCGGGTGCCGCGAGAAGTGGCGAGCGTGGTCAGCAGCGACATGAAATCGCCTCCCGCACCGTAGGTTACGGGCTGAATGTGCGTGCTCGAGCTCGGATACACCCCCGAGGTCAGGGCTAATCCACGTGCGAAATCATTACTGTCATCGGGTGCGGTGACCGCGAGAATCGATTCACTGTTGGTGCGCACCAGCGTCCCGAGCCGATCCGACAATCCCGGCAGCGATCCGGATAGCTTGCAGCGCAACAGCAATCGATTCGTTCCGAGCGCGCCACCCGCCACCACGACACCGCGCGCGGTATGCACCCGCCGGTCACGACGGAACCACTGTCCGGTCGCCACCGTGGTCACCGCGTATCCGTCAGCGCCGTCGGCCGCGCCGAGTGGGCGGATATCGATCACGGTGCGCTGCGGCAGAATCGTCGCACCGCGCTGTTCGGCGAACCACAGGTAGTTCTTGTCCAGGGTGTTCTTGGCATTGTGCCGGCACCCCAGCAGGCAGCTGCCGCAGCGCACACAGCCCGTGCGATCGGGGCCGTCGCCGTCGAAATACGGGTCCGGCACGGTCTTTCCCGGCTCACCCAGGAACACCCCGACCCGGCTGCGCGCATAGGTGTCACCGAATCCATGCTCGCTCGCGTACTCGCGCAGCAGGGTATCGGCGGGTCCATCGACGTCATAGTCGACGACGCCGAGCATGTGTTCGGCCACCTCGTAATGCGGCGCGAGTTCGTTCGCCCAGTCGCCCAGCCGTGACCACTGCGGATTGGCGGCGAACTCGGGCCGACTGCGGTACAGCGTATTCGCGTAGGTCAGCGATCCGCCGCCCACTCCCGCACCGGTCACCACGAACACGTCCTTGAACAGCGTCGGCCGGAAAATCCCGCGCATCTTCAACCCGGGCAGGAAGTAGTACCGCCCGACCTGCGAAGCACGTTCGGCGAAATCGTCATCGGCGAACCGCCTTCCGGCTTCCAGGACCCCGACCCGATAGCCCTTCTCGCTGAGCCGCAGCGCCGACACACTGCCCCCGAAGCCGGAACCGATGACCAGCCAGTCGAAATCGTGATGCATCGCGAAACCGTCATTTCCGTGGGAGCGGCCGACGACCGCAGTGCCGTCACCCCTGCGACGCTGCCAAACTCGCCCCGGCCCCGGCAATGACGACAGCCGACCAACGGTTGACCTGTTCGGCCACGAATCGGGCAGCCATGTGATTTGGGCGGATTCGACCGGGTATGCGGCGTATGCAGCCCCCTCGATCAGCGCGAAGAAGGAATCATGCCTGACACCAATTCCGCCCAGGCCCCCTCCACCCGCTCACCGTCGGCGTCCTCGGACAACTCGTCGTCCACCCTGGGCCGGATTGCCCAGAACAGCGTCTTCGAGCGATTCGCCCGCACGGGTTTTGTCATGAGCGGCATCGTGCACCTGCTCATCGGCTACATCGCCATCCGCATCGCGTTCGGCGGGGCGGGCGGCGCCGCCGACCAATCCGGCGCGATGGCCGAGTTGGCGGCCAAACCCGGTGGCACCATCGCTCTTTGGATAGCCGCGGTCGGGTTTTTCGTGATGGCGCTGTGGCGGGTCGCCGAAGCCGCACTGGGCAGCGCGTCCAAACCCGAGGCCGACAGCACGATGTCCAAGGCCGTCGATCGTTTCAAGGCGTTCGCCGTCGCCGTGGTCTACTTCGCATTCGCCTTCTCCGCGTTGGGATTCGCGCGCGGACACGGCAAATCCAGCGGCGGTGAGAACGCCGGGCTCACCGCGCGCGTCATGCAGCACACCGCGGGCACGGTTGCCCTGGTCATCGCCGGGCTGATCATCATCGGAGTCGGTGGCTACCACGTCTACAAGGGCGCGACCAAGAACTTCCTGGAGGATCTCGAAGGTTCCACCGGTGCGTTCGTGCGCAGGCTCGGCATGATCGGATACATCGCGAAGGGCCTGGCCATCGGGGCAGCCGGAGCGCTGGTCATCCTCGCCGCTGTCCAATCGAAACCCGATAAGGCGACTGGGCTCGATGGCGCGTTCAAAACCCTTGGGGCGCAGCCTTACGGCATGGTTCTGCTTGTCGTGGCAGGGCTGGGCATCATCACCTACGGGCTGTACAGCTTCGTCATGGCGCGATACGTGAAGATGTAGCGGTCACGAGTCTCACTGTGCGAGCGGTGAATCGGTTCGGAAGTGCGGCGAGAACGAAGCGAACGTGGCCGCCGCCGACGCGGCGGCGCACAGCACTACCGCCCACAGCAGCGACCGCGTCGATGCTGTCCCGCCGAATGCGAGGAGCACACCGGTGGTGAGCGCGATACAGAAGGTTGCCGAAAGACGCTGTGTCAGTTGCAGAAATGACGCGCCGACCCCGTGCAGCGATGGCGGCGAAAATGCCAGGGTGACCACGCGCAGCGGCGGTTCCACCACGCCACCGGATAACCCGGAGCCGATCTGGATGGTCGAAAGGATAAGGAACAGCGCCCATCCGTCACAGCTCAGTGCCGCTGCCGCGCTGGCCGCCAAACAGGCGGTCTGAACCACCAGTCCGTAGGTGACCAGTGCCGGGCCGTGGGTCACGAAAAGCCGTTGCCCCCAGCGTGCCGCCACCATCCGCGCGAGAGCCGTCGGGATGAGCGCCAGCGCGATGGCGAGTGCGGGAATATCGCACACCTGTAGGAAGTAGACGGTCTTGATCGTGCCGAACGCCAGTACCGACCCGAACCACAGCGCCGCCACCACATTTCCGGTCACATAACCGCGCGACCGCATCAGCGCGGGTGCGAACAGTGACAGCTTGCCCCGGCGTGCGTACCGTCGCTCCCACCACACCAGAGCGGTGAGCAGCAGTGCGCACCCGGCGATCACCCCCGCGATGGTGTGTGCGGGAAGACCGGGGTCGATGACCGGGATCGTCACCAGGACCACCAATAGGCCCAGCGCGGCGATACCGGGCACATCGAGATCGATCGTGCGTCGCACCCGAGGGGAGCGGGGTAGCCCCCGGAAGCCGAACACGATGGTCGCGATCGTGAATGGCACGGGTAGTAGAAGTATTATCCGCCAGGCGAATTCGGGCGGAATGAGCCATAGCGCCAGCCCGGCGGCCATCGGTCCGACGATGGCGGCGGCCGCTCCAGCGGCCGTGTATCCGGCCAGTGCGCGTAGCCGGGCCGGACCGGTGAAGGTGTCCTGGATGACCGCGAGCACCTGGGCGCTGATGACCCCGGCGCCGAACCCCTGTACGAGCCGCCCGCCGATCACCGACCAGGCACCAGTGGCGGTCGCGGAGGCGATGCCACCGACCAGGAACAGCGCGAGCCCCGCGATGAACAATCCGCGTCGTCCGTAGGCGTCGCCCAGCCGCCCGGCGGGTGCGAGCCCGAGTCCGAACATCAGCGAGAACGAGGCCAGGAACCACTGGATATCGGAATCCGCCAGCGCGAGTGAGGATTGCACCGCGGGGGCGGTGAACGCGGCCACGGCGCTGTCGAGCAGTGTCGCGAAACCGGCACCGAGACAAGACCACAACGCCGAACGTTCATCCCAGCGGGTAGCCGAGTCGGCCGGTTCCGCGATATCCGCGTACCCGCCCGGGGTCGTCGCCGTCGTTTCGGTCATCGCGGCATGGTCCCGGCCGACTGCGCACAATTCATCCGATGATGTTGTACCCGATCATGTATTCACAACAGGTTTACGCTCGGGCTGATCGCTGCACCGGGTACCGCGTTCGGCGAATCACCGCGTCCGCCGATAGCCGTTGTGTGGCAACGGCTATTGGCGTCCGCCGGTCAGTAGTAGACCGGCCCGGGAACCCCGCCGCCCGCCGCGATGGCATCGCCGGTGATCGCGACACTGCGCGGCGACGCCAGAAACGTCACCACGGCAGCGACTTCCGAGGCATCGATCACCCGGCGCAGCGAATTGCGCGCCGCCGCCTGCTCGAGTTCGGCGATCGGGGTGCCATTCTCCTGCGATTCCGCGGTGAGCCGCGTGGTCAGTCGCTCGGTCCGGGTCAGCCCCGGATGCACCACGGTCACATTGATCCCGTGCGGCCCGAGCTCATCGGCGAGGTTCTTCGTCAACGCCGACACCCCGACATTGCGAATGGTCTGCGCGATCGAATTGGCTTGGCGCGCACCGAGTCCGCTGATATTGATGATGCGCCCCCAGCCCTGCTCGACCAGGTGCGGCGCGACCGCCCGCGCGGTGCGCAGATAGCCGAGCACCTTGATCTCCACCTCGCGGCGCACCACCTCATCCGAGGTCGCGGCGAGATCGGCCCCCGCGCCCGCGCTCCACGGTGTCGCCGCCGAATTCACCAGAATGTCGACCCCGCCCAATTCCCGCACGGTGCGCTCGACCAAGCGCCGCACCTGCTCATCGTCGCCGGTGTCGGTCGGCACCGCGATCACGCGCGTGCCGGTCGCCTCCGACACCGCACGCGCGGCAGCCTCGAGCGCTTCGGGCTCGCGGGCCGCGATCACCACATCAACGCCCTCTTCCGCGAGTGCCCGCACCACGGCCAACCCGATACCGCGGCTGCCGCCGGTGACAATCGCGCGCTTACCAACCAGTTCCAGATCCATCCGGCGAACGCTAACAACACATTCGACCCCGGTGACCGGTCCTGCTCGTCCTGATCCGAACCCGCGGGGCGGCGCGCATCGAACCCGATCATGGGACGAGCCGTTCTACCGGATATGGCTCTCACGTTTCCCGCCCGCTTCAACGGGCCGCCCGACAGTGCCAACGGCGGTTACGCATCCGGTGCGCTGGCTCAGCTCGCGCCGGGTGACACCGTGGAGGTGACGCTGCGCCGTCCGCCACCGTTGAATGTGCTGCTGCGGGTCGAATCCGAGGACACTCGGTACACGCTCACCGATCAGCAAGGCCAGACCGTCGCAGTCGCCGAGCCGGTCATCGAGAAGTTCGACGATCTCGAGCCCGCCGTGGCCGGTTTCGAATTCGACGCCCCGCCCGTCTTCACCGACCGCGAGCACCCGTTCCGAACCTGCTTCACCTGCGGACCCGATCGCGCGCCGGGGGACGGCCTGCGAATCTTCAGCCGGCGGGTGCCCGGTCGCGAGGTGCTCGCCGATCGCTGGACCCCGGACGCATCACTGACCGGCATCGACGGTCTCGTACACCCCGAATTCGTCTGGGCCGCACTCGATTGCCCGAGTGGCTGGGCGGCATACGACCGCCTCACGCCCGGTGAGATCGCCGTCCTCGGCCGCATGACCGCGACCATCCATCGGCGACCGGCCGCGCAGGAGCCCTGCCAGATCGTCAGCTGGGCTCGCGAACGCGACGGCCGCAAGGTCAAAGCCGGTGCCGCGCTGTACACCTCCGACGGCGAGCTCATGGCCGCCGCGCGCACCGTCTGGATTTCGCTGTGACCGCCCGCCGCCTCGGTGTCGCACTCACACCGATGGAGACCCGTCGCGAGATCATCGTCGCGACGGCATTGCGCGCCGAGGAACTCGGCTACGAAGTGTTCTCGCTCGCCGAAGGATGGGCCCACGACGCCACCTTGCTACTGACCGAGATCGCCACGCGCACCTCACGCATCTCCCTGGTCGCGGGCGTGCTGTCGGTATGGAGCCGCACCCCCGCCGCGCTCGCGATGAGCGCCGCCACCCTGAACGAAATCAGCGGCGGCAGAGCAATTCTCGGTCTCGGAGCCAGTAGCCGAGCCCTGACCGAGGGCCTGCACGACATCGCGTTCGATCGACCGGCACACCAGCTGCGCGAGGTGGCGAGCGAAGTGCGAAGCATCCTCGCGGGCAACCGCGTCGGCATCGATCCCACCAGACAGGCGCGCGCCCTGCGCCTGGGACTGGCCCCCGCGCCGGACCTGCCGATCTGGATCGCGGCCACCGGTGACCTCACCACCCGGATCGTCGCCGACTATGCCGACGGGTGGTACCCCCTGTTCCTCACCCTCGAGCGCATGCGCGAACGAGCTGACGAACTGCGCCGACTACGTTCGGGCCGCCCACCGCTCACCATCACCGCCGGAGCCTTCGCGGCAGCCGCCGCCGACCGCCGCTCGGCCCGCGATATCGTCGCCAGCTGCCTGGCCTGGTACATCTGCGCAATGGGCGACGGCTACGCCGACCTCATCGCGAACCAGGGGTACAAGGATGCCGTGGAAGCCATCCGAGCCGCCAACCCACGCCCCACCCCGACCAGCTCGGTCGTACCGCCGGAAGCGGACCCCGCACTGGACGCCCTCACCGCCTATGGCACACCCGCGGAACTCCGCGCGAAACTGGATATCTGGGCATCCGGGGCCGACATCCAGATGGTGGTCCTCCCTCCCGGAATAGCCTGGGAGACAATCGAAACAACCCTGGAGGCCGCCGCCGGGAAGTGAGAGGCGTCGATCAGACGATCTTCAACGCGTAGTGGGCGTGCACCCAGAAGCCGCCCGGCTGGTATTCGTCGCCGAAGGATAGGACGTGGTCGCCGGGCGGGAGATCGTCGATGCCGCACCATAGGCCCCAGGGCTGACATATCTCCCATTTCCAGCACCGGTTCGCCGAACACTCGGAGACACCTGCTCGAAGATCATCGACACTGGAGAGGTGCGCTACGTTTGCCGGGTTCCCGGCCCGCCGCTCGATGAGTACATCGACGATATCTACTGTCTGTCGGGGGTGCCGCGCCATCGTCGCGTGCTGGTACCGCCGATGCCCTCGGCGCACCTGTTCATCAATCTCGGCGGCCCCGTCCGGATGTGGGACGGCGATGGTTCGGCGGAGCCGGCGACGCTGGTCGACGGGTGGTTCATGGGTTTATGGACCAAACGCTTCCTGCTGGAGTATCCGGCTCGGGTGCGACTGGTCGGAGTGCATTTCAAGCCCTGGGGGCTCTCGGCGTTCACCGACATTCCGGCATCGGAGCTACGAGATCGATGCGTGCCCGTCGACGCGGTCTGGCAGCGCGCGCTGGACCGTCTGCGTAATCAGCTCGGTGAGGTCACCACCTCGGCTGACGCGCTCGGATTCGTGGAGCGCGAGCTACGAGCTCGCCTCGCCGAAACACCCTCGCGCACTCTTGATTTGGTGAGTTTCGCCGGTGCGCGGCTGGAGCGGTCGAATGGCGCGGTCCCGGTCACCGCACTGGCCGATGACGCCGGGGTGGGCGGCAATCACCTTGCCGCACAGTTCAAATCGCATGTCGGTCTCACGCCCAAGCGGGTGGCGCGAATCTACCGCTTCGCCCGCCTGATCCTGTCCGTCGATGCGCGCGGACCCGTCGACTGGTCCGAATTCGCGCACTCCGCGGGCTATTTCGACCAGGCGCACGCCAGCCGCGAATTCAAGGACTTCACCGGCCACACCCCCACCGAATACCTCCGGCTGCGGCGCAGATTTCCCGCCGCGGCCGGATTCCCGCCGGACGCCGGACCGATGCCCGCCGAGTGATTTTTTACAAGCCAGGACACCCCGCGGTGGAACAGAATCGCACAGGCCATTGCAGGAGCGACCCGAGGAGAACCAATGAGTACGGTGATCATGCACAACGTGATGTCGGTGGACGGCTTCATCGCCGATAAGAACGACGATGTCGGCCCACTTCACGAGTGGTACTTCAGCGGTGACACCCCGATCGCCGAGCCTGCGCGCGAAGAAGGCTTCGACCACTCCAGCACCGGCAGCGGATTCCGCGTCTCGCGCGCCTCGGCGGCCTACGTCCGGGACACGTGGGCGTCGATCGGGACGATTGTCATGGGCCGCACCCTGTTCGACCTGGTGAACGGCTGGGAGGGAGAGCCGCCCGCCGGTGACCACGTGGTCGTGGTCTCGCACCGTCCCAAACCGGAGGGCTGGCACCCCGAGGCGTCCTATCACTTCGTCAGCGACATCACGGCCGCGATAGCCAAGGCGCGCGAGCTCGCCGGTGACCGCAACGTCGCGGTGAACGCCGGACAGGTCGGCAGCCAGATCCTCGCGGCCGGTCTGATCGATGAGGTCGCGATAGACGTGGTCCCGGTGATCTTCGGATCCGGCAAACGCTACTTCGGCGACATCGATGGCCAGCACCTCCTGGAAGATCCCCACGTCGTCATCCAAGGCGAGCGGGTACTGCACCTGAAATACAAGGTCAGGCGCTGAGAGTATGTCGGTGGGCCGGCCTACGCTCGCAGCGTGCATCTGGAGCTCATCGCGATCATCGTCGAGGAGTATGACCCCGCCATCGAATTCTTCGTCGGCGCCCTCGGTTTCGATCTCGTCGAAGACTCGCCCGCACGGACCAACGATGGTCGACCCAAGCGATGGGTTGTGGTTCGCCCACCCGGTGCGACCACCGCAATCCTGCTCGCGCGAGCGGATGGGGACAGGCAACACCGTGCGATCGGGGAGCAGGCCGCCGGGAGAGTCGGCTTCTTTCTCCGGGTCACCGACTTCGCCGAGGCATATCGCAGCATGCGCGATGCCGGCGTGAAGTTCGTGACCGATCCGCGGACCGAGCCCTACGGACAGGTGGCAGTCTTCCTCGACATCTCAGGGAACCGGTGGGATCTACTCGGGCCACCGGCCCCTGAAATACTCTAGCCCGCAACCGCTTTCACGCCGATCAGTCGCAGCGCATAATGCCCACCGACCCGTCGAGACTGGTGTGGAAAAGCACGCACACCAGATGGTTCAGCGTCTGATACGCGGACCCACTGCGCGGCCCGAGAATCCCCGACTGCGACGAGGCCGACCCCGAGAGCAACCCCCCATCGACCGACTGCACCCCGTCAACGGGTGCCGCCTGCGCGGTCCCCGCCAAGGGCGCACAAAGCGCCGCCGCCACGGCAAAAGCCCCAACAATCTTCTTCGAATTCATAACTACCCCAAAACGTCTCGAACCTGGCGCGAGCCAGTATTCAACCCCCACCCCACCCCCCAACAGCCCCGACACTCGATGCCCCTGATCTTCGGGGGCTCTTGCGCCAGGCATGTCGTAGTCGACGAGTAGATTTCTCTCGGTATGGATGCGAAGGGGTGCAATGAAATTCGACGATGCCCGACACGCGTGGGCGGCGGTAGCTCGGTGTATAGCACCAACCCGCACCGTTGTGGCCCAAGCGATCCTGAGCGGCGGGGACGATCCGTACGACGACCTGCGATCAAGTTTGAACGACACCGGCCTGAGCACCTACGTAGATTGGCGGTCGGACCCCGATGACATTCGTAGCGATCTCAGCGAATTGCGCGCCTTCCCCACCGCGTTCAGCTGGGGCTGGTACGCCGATTTCGTCGGCGACACCACTCTGGACTGGGACGCCACCAACGATACGATGTCGCTGCTCGAAGAGATCGGCGAGCACTGCCTCGAAATCGGCTTCGCCCTAATATCTTTGGAGCTCGACGCTGATGGTTACGACCTGACCGTGATCGACTGCGCTCGGCTCGAAGAGCTGCTGGATCTGACGGCGCAAGCCGGCAGACCGTTCCGGGTACTGCGCAGACAGGCTTCGGCGAAGAGCGCGCCGAAGCCAACCCCGCAGGCCAGGGCGACCGGTGCCGCGCGATTGCTGGACCTGGTGCGCGACAGTCTGACCGAGGCCATGTCGCAGGCGGGTTATTCGGTGTCAACGCCTTTGAACGGGCAGCCGGTCGAATCGTTCAAGGGCCGACAGCTCCGATCCCGCAGATTGTGGTTCGCGGCCCCGGAAGGGGAGGTCGTCGGAATGACCCCGGTCATCGAGGCTTGGATCCATCGCGGAAGCGGACAGTTGGCTATCCGAGGAACGGCGTGGCTGGCGTCGTCCGCGGCGGGTGAAATGGCGCGATCGGTTTCCCAGCAAGGCCTGCTGGGCGATGACGAGGTCGAGTCGGTCCCGTTCGGATATTTTGACAATCGGAGCGATCCCAGCCGAGCGATCTACCTCAGCACTGAGACCGACTTGGACTGGTGTGTCGGCAATTTCATGAACTACGTCCGCGGCCCGGTAGCCCTATGGCAGGACGCGCGGGATTCGATGGACAAACTCTTCGCCCTCGCGCCAACCGGAAATCCGCTAATCGCCCGCGACCCGGTGAATCCGGATTGGACGCGCCTGCGTGCGGTCGCGGTCCTGGGCATCGAGAACGGTCGCCCACAGGCCAGCGCTGAACTGCTGCAATGGTATTCGAAGCGCCCCAAGTTCGCCCCGCCGGATTCGGCCGAATTGGTGGCCGTATTCGATGCCGCATTGGCGCGACGCTATCCGGACTACGCCCGGCACCGGTAAGCGGGCGAAGGTCTCACGAGGACCGAGCCTGCCGGAACCAATACTTCGCCTCGCCGCGTTCGCCGCGTTCCTTGCGCAGGCGGCCGAGGGCATTCATGGCACCGGTATTGCCGCGAGCCGCGGCCTCGCGGAACCAGGACTCGGCCTCGCTCAGCTCACCCCGCTTGTACAGCAGGACACCGAGATTGTGCATTGCGTCGTCCCGGTTGCAGGCTGCGGCCTTGCGGAACCAAGGCTCTGCCTCGTTCAGTTCCTCCCGGCCTGCCAACAGCACCCCGAGGTTGTACATTGCCGCGGGGTTGTCATGGGCCGCGGCCTTGCGGGTCCAGGACTCGGCCTCGTCGGGCTCGCCTCGCTGAAGCAGCAGTCCCGCGAGGGCGTTCATCGCCTCGGGGTGCTCGAGTTCGGCTGCGCGGCGGAGCCATGATTGCGCTTCATTCACCTCGCCGCGGTCGAATAGCAGACCCCCGAGGCTGCGCATCGAATCGGCGTTGCCGCGTGCGGCGGCCTTGTCGAGCCACGACTTTCCTTCGCTTACTTCACCGTTCTCGTAGAGCAGGCACCCGAGGTTGTACATCGCACCGGTGTGGTCGCGCCCTGCGGCTTTGCGGAACCAGGACTCGGCCTCGCGTAACCGACCTCGTCGAGCCAGCGAGTCCCCGAGCTCGTTCATCGCTTCGGTATCCCCGTGCGCCGCCGCGCGGTCTTGCGCCCCAGCCTCTTTCGGTTCCTCGGACAGGCGCTCGAGATTGCGTTTCGAGCCGGGGCTACCGCGTTCGGCCGCAGCGCGGAACCACGACATGGCCTCGCGGGCATCACCCTGCTGCAGTAGCAGCACCCCGAGATTGTGCATGGCATACATGTCATTCAGGGCCGCGGCCTCGCGGAACCACGATTCGGCCTCGCTCACCGCGCCCCGTCCATTCAACAGGTTCGCGAGGCTGGTCATGGCATCCCTGTTCGCGAGGTCAGCGGCCCGCCGAAGCCACGACTCCGCCTCATCGGCCGCGCCTTGCGCTTGCAGCACGCTCGCGAGTCGAGCCATTGCATCGGTGTCACCGCGGCCCGCGGCCCGTTTGATTCGCCAAATCTGGCCTATACCAACGATATACGGCACCTGGACCCCCTCCTCCGGCCGCATGCGCCCCGCCCGAAGCCGCACACCCGGGCTCGGGCTCATGCACCGCATATCGAATATATGGTGTTCGCCGGGTGTCGGTGGGTAGTTTGTTCGGGTATGGAGCATGAGGGACCCAGTCGGACGGCGCTCACGACCGCCTACGCCCGTGCCTATCATCAAATCGCCGACCGGCCAACGATTCTCACCGATCCGCTCGCGGCGCGGTTGCTGGGCATCACCGTCGATGAGTTGATCGAAGTGGGTAAGCCCGGACCCGATCGGCCCGGTGGTGATGCGGGTCTGGGGGTCCTGCGAATAGGGGTCAGTGATCGGTCACGCCGCCTGTTCTTCGCCGCGCGTAGCCGGTTCGCCGAAGATCGGGTCGCCGATGCGGTTGCCGCGGGTGTGCGGCAGGCCGTGATACTGGGCGCGGGCCTGGATACCTTCGCATATCGCAACCCGCATCCCGGCCTGCGGGTATTCGAGGTCGACCATCCCGCGACCCAGACCTGGAAGCGGCAACGCCTCGCCAGATCGAGTATCGACATACCCGAGCGATTGACATTCGTGCCGGTCGATTTCGAAACCGATTCGCTGGCAACCCAATTGGAGACCGCCGGATTCAGCCGGTCGGCTCCGGCGGTATTCCTGTGGCTCGGCGTCGTGTTCTATTTGACCCCGGAGGCTGCCCGCTCCACCCTCGAATACATCGCCGGTCAACCCGCACCGGCCGAGGTGATCTTCGACTACCTGCGGTCGGCGGACACCGATGAGGATCGCGCGCGGCTACAGGAGCGCTCGGATCGGGCAAGGGCTGTCGGTGAACCCTGGTTCAGCTATTTCACACAGGAGGGCATCGCCGCCGAGTTGCGCGCGCTCGGCTTCACCGATACCGACGACCGCGCCGCAACGGATCTCATCGCGGGGTATCTCGATGGCTCCACAGAATTCAGCGGTAAACCACCCCAGGCCCTGCGCCCGGTTCGCATACTGCGCGCGAGCCGCTGAAGACGGCGCTAAGGGGCCCTCTTCAACTCGACGATCTTATTCGCATACTCCGAGGCATTGAGCCCGCGCGTCTGTTGCAGCTGTACCTCGAGGTCCAGACTCTGACCGGCCGCGAAGAACGCGGGATCGGACTGGTTCTTCGAATCCCCTCCGAGGAACCGAATATCGTTGCTGGGCACCACCGCGGCAATCGTATGGGGTTGCGAATCGCACTCGGTATCACCCTCGAACGAACCCCCGACATTGCCGCGCTGATACACCCAGATCCGATTGAATTCCCGGTCCCGATCGCACGAGTAGGTGATCGATACCGTCGCCTCGGAGTTGTGGTCATCCGCTGCGACAATGGCATCGCCGATGCTGATCGAAGCCGCCGCATGGCCGATGCCGGTAACCGGCAGCATTGCCAGGATGATTCCGATGGCGAAGAGGGCGACGCGGCGGGCGAATGCGGTGCGATGCAATGCAAACCTCCGTGTTCCATCCGATACGACGGGCACACTCCGGAATCGTGGAACCACCGTATCCGCACCACCCGTCGATCAGCCGATATCCGCTATGACGACACGTGCCAATTTCCGCTGGTCATGAGGTCGGCAGGTTGTCATCGGGGCCGGGTTGCACCAGCCGGAAGTGTGAGTTCGCCCGTTCCATGACGCGGCTGCGGTACAGCCCTTCGATGCTGTGGTTGTCGATGGTGCCGGTTAGGACCAGGGTGTCGCCGTCTAATCGGTATCGAATGTTGGTCGGTGTGTCGGAGAGCCGCTGACGGATGGCCAGCGTGCCGTCGCTGATTTCCAGCGCCCACAGGGTGGTCGCGCCCTGGGGAGTCTGGCTGACGAAACTCGTGTAGTCGGTGCGATCGGTGATCGCCACATTCGCCCAGGGGCCCGGCTCCTGACCCGTCAGTGCCGCGGGCACACCGTCGACGGTGAACGATATCGCCTCCCATTGACCGTCCAGGGGTGAGCGAGGGGAGTGCATATCGATGATTGCCGGGACGGCGATAGCTGCTATGAGCGCCGTATGTGCCAGCACGACAAAGTATCCGAGCGATGCCGCCCCGATGCGAACCGATCTGGTGCCCGGCGCGGGCCACAGTCGCCGCGGGGGTAGAGGCGTCATGTTCGTGAGAACTCTTGCCACGTTCGGCCAGTGGGGGAGTGTGAGGGCGATCGCGGTCGCCAGCAGCGTTCCCGAAACGATTTTGACCGGCACGTCATAGCAAAGGTTGAGCAGAAAGACCTGCGCCATGGCCACAATGGCCAGCAGGCCGCCCGCGAGCCACGTTCGCCTCCACAGCAGCAGCATTCCCGCCGTGATCTCGGCCAGCCCCGTGGCGATCGAATACGCATCCGATGCCCCCATGAAGGTCCACAACGTGTCCTTCAATCCCAGATCACCAACCAGCGGAAGTTGATGCGCGGGCTGGGTCATATAACCCATTTGGATGGGAATCGCCTTCGCCAGCCCATAGGCGATCAACTCGACCACGAGACCGATACGGGCGACCTCGAACAGCGCTCGCGCCGCGCTCCGGTAGTTGTCGCGCCTGCGATCGAGCGCACTCCACAGGATCGCCGCCGCTATCCCGGCGAGCAGACATCCGGCCAGCGCACACCAATCCCCAAGCGTGTCACCGCTGTTCGAGGTATCCACGACGACGCGATTCCCGCGCACGAGCACACTGCCGACCTGTGCCAGCGCCGATTTGAGCGGCATGATCAGCAAATTCAGGCCGATGACATTGCCGTACGCGAATACGACGAGTGCGGACCCGCCGACGGCGAACAGCAACCTGAATGCCATTCTCCCCAATGGGGTCCACGCGTGCTCGGTCGGAACATCCGGTCGCACAGCAGAATTCGAGTCGAGCGCCGAAGGGGGCATAGGCCGAACGCTAACAGTGCCGAATGCGCTCCCGATATCGCTCGCAGTGCTCATTTCGCGTCATTCCTGCGGCGTATTGCTCCGGCGGAGGACTAGGCCCGAGGGCTCGCGTCGGTACGGGTTCTCCCTGGCTATAGATATCAATACTGAAATATGCGCATCTATTTATGAAAAGTCGACATGGGGTCGTCCGCCCACTGCGGCAAAAGAACAGCCAGGACAGGGGGGCCTGCCTACGGCGGTGGTGGTTGCCCGAATGCGGAACCGCATAGGGTCGATCCAGGCGACACTATGACTTGTTCAACCCATGCTCGAAGCCCGTACCTGCGCAGTTCCGTTCAGAGGATGCCCGATGCAGTTTCCGCTCACCGTCAATGACTTCCTCGATCGCGCGCACACCGTGTATCCGGACCGGGTGGCGATCGTCGACGAACCCGATCAACCGGCGACCTCCTGGGGCGAGATCACCTACGCCCAGCTGCGGGACCGCGCGTTGTCGCAGGCCGCCGCGCTGGACCGGCTCGGCGTCGGAGTCGGTGCGCGCGTGGCGGTGGTGTCGCAGAATTCGGCGCGGTTGCTCAGCAGCTTCTTCGGGGTGAGCGGGTGGGGGAGGGTGTTGGTGCCCATCAACTTCCGGCTGACCACCGACGAAATCGCCTATATCGTCGAGCATTCCGGGGCCGAGGTGCTCATGGTCGACCCGGCGTTGAAGTCGGTGGTGGATCAGGTCGATTGCCGGGTGAAGTTCATCTTCGGCCAGGATGACGACAAGATCTGGTCCGAGTCACGCGAACCCGCTGCCTGGCAGGAGATTTCGGAGTCCGCGACCGCGACGATCAACTACACCTCGGGTACCACCGCACGTCCCAAGGGCGTCCAGTTGACCCATCGCAATCTGTGGCTCAATGCGACGGTGTTCGGCTGGCACACCGGGGTCAGCGATCGCGATGTTTACCTGCATACGCTGCCGATGTTCCACGCCAACGGCTGGGGCCAGCCCTTCGCGGCGACGGCGATGGGCGTGAAACAGGTCGTGATCCGCCAGATCGACGGCGCGGAGATCCTGCGCCGGATCGATGAGCACGGCGTCACCTACCTGTGCGCGGCTCCCGCGGTGATCAGCGCGGTCCTGGATGCCGCGCGGACGTGGGAGGGCCCGATTCCCGGACGTGATCGGGTGCGGGCGATCGTGGCCGGTGCGCCGCCGCCCACCCGGGTGATCGAGCAGGTGCGTGCTGATCTGGGCTGGGAGTTCATTCAGATCTACGGCCTCACCGAAACCTCACCGCTGCTGACGATTTCGCGTATGCGCGCCGAATGGGACGAGCTCCCCGCACCGCAACAGGCTCGCCTGCTGGGCCGCGCGGGCGCACCGGCGCTGGGTGTGCGCGTCGACGTCGACGCGACCGGTGAGGTGCTGGCGCAGTCCAACCACAACCTGCTGGGTTACTGGAACAACCCGCAAGCCACCGAAGAGGCCTTGGCGGGCAACTGGTTTCACACCGGCGACGGCGGCACGATCGCCGACGGCTACCTCACCATCACCGACCGCAAGAAGGATGTGATCATCACCGGCGGTGAGAACGTCTCCTCGATCGAAGTCGAGGATGTGCTGCTGCTGCACGAGGCGGTCCGGGAAGCGGCGGTTATCGGTATCCCCGACGAGAAATGGGGCGAACTCGTCACCGCCCTGGTCGTGACCTCACGCGAGGTGACCGCAGAGGAGCTGATCGCGCACTGCCGCACTCATTTGGCGGGTTATAAGTCCCCCAAACGCATCGAATTCCGCACCGAACTGGCTCGCACCGCGACCGGCAAGTTGCAGAAATTCAAACTGCGCCAACAGTTCTCGGAGGATGAGCAGCTGCTCTGAGCTGTGGCCTAAGGAGTGCTGGCCGGTGGGGCATGCAGGACGCGGATGAGGTTGTACCCGGGCTGCGGTCCCGTCCGGTTAGCCCTTGATGTGCTGGTGGCAGAATTCGGTGCGGGTAATGCAACCGCATCGAAGGGATTCACCGATATGTCGACCGAGCCGGTCATCGAACGCTCCGCCGCCGCGGCGATCACGAGGTTCGGGCTGGGTACGGCCGCGGTCGGGCGGCCCGGTTACATCACCCTCGGGCGCGATCTGGACCTGCCCACCGATCGCAGCGTAGATGCGCTGCGTGCCCGGACGCACGCGCTGCTCGATGCGGCGTGGGCGGCGGGCGTTCGATACTTCGACACGGCGCGCTCGTACGGGCGGGCGGAGGAATTCGTCGGCGCGTGGTTGGCGGAGCGGCCCGAGGTCGCGGGTGCTGTCGTCGTGGGCAGCAAATGGGGTTACACCTACACCGCGGACTGGCAGACCTCCGGGGTTCCGGTGCACGAGGTGAAAAAGCACGCGGTCGAGGTGTTCGATCGGCAGATCCGGGAGACTCGCACGGCACTGGGCCGCAATCCCGATGTGTACCTGGTGCATTCGGTCACCCCGGACAGCCCGGCATTGACCGATCCGACCCTGCTGGCCCGATTGGCCGCGCTGGCGGCGGAGGGCGTGCGGGTCGGGTTGTCGACCAGCGGACCAGCGCAGGCCCAGGTCGTTCGTGCGGCGCTCGAGGTGACGGCGGCTGGGCGTCCGGTATTCGCCGCAGTCCAGTCCACCTGGAATCTGCTCGAGCCCTCGGCGGGTCCGGCTCTGGCCGAAGCACATTCGGCCGGATGGCTGGTGGTGGTGAAGGAGGCGATGGCCAACGGCCGCCTCGCCGCCCGCAACGCTCTCGGCCCCGCCTTGTCCACACTCCGCACCGAGTCCGCCACCCTCGGCGTACCCGAAGACGCCCTCGCCCTGGCCGCAGCCGCCGCCCAACCCTGGGCCGACATCGTCCTCTCGGGCGCGGCAACCCTGGATCAACTCTCCTCCAACCTCCGCGCCACCGAATTCCCCCTCACCCCAGACACATTGGCCACCTTGGCAGTTCTCGCCGAACCCGCCGAAGCTTACTGGCAGGTCCGCGCGGAACTGCCTTGGGAGTGAACGGCTTTCGCGCCGAACCGGGATCCCGTCTCGCGCTCAACGCTGAGGATTGACGCGGGTCAAACCCAGAATCTGCCCCGTCCGGGCGAGGTTGTCATCGACACGATCCTGGTGTGCGGCTACGGGTGTCGTGATGGCGGGCATCATCGTGCGCAGGAGAGGCTCCCATCCGGGTGTTTCGTCCGGGAAGCATCTGCTGAGTAGGTCGACCATGATTGCCGGGGCGGTCGACGCGCCCGGAGATGCGCCCAAGAGTCCGGCGATGGTGCCGTCCGCCGCTGTCACCAATTCGGTGCCGAAGGTGAGTGCACCGATGGTGCGTGGGTGCGGTTTGAGCAGTTGCGCGCGTTGCCCGGCCGGAACCGGGTACCAGTCGGCGGGGTCGGCAGTGGGGTAGAAGCGTTGCAGCTGTGCGAATTTGCGGCGTCGCGTGGAAAGCAATTGTCCGATCAGGTAGCCGACCAAGGCAAGGTTCTGAACGGCGACGGCCAGCAGAACTGCGATATTGCGCATGCGTACCGTGGTGAACAGGTCGGTTAGTCGCCCATGTCTGAGCAGTCGCGTGCTGAAGGTGGCGTATGGCCCGAACAGTAGCGATTCCTGGCCGTTGACGATGCGTTTGTCCAGGTGTGGCACGGACATTGGTGGCGCACCCAGTGCGGCTTGGCTGTAGACCTTCGCGTCGTGGCGAGCGACGATCTCGGGATTGTCGGTTCGCAGGAACTGCGCGCCGAATGGAAAGACGCCGTAGCCATTGACTTCGGTGACGCGGGCCCGCTGGAGCAGCTTGAGTGCGTAACCGCCCGCCCCCACGAACACGAATCGGGCCCGAGTGGTGAACCGTTGCTTGGTGTTTCGGTCGCGGCCGGTGATCGTCCACATCCCGTCCGGTCCGCGGCGCAGTCCGGTGACCTCGTGACGTGTTCGTACTCGCGCCCCGTGTGCGGTCATCACCTGGACCAGTGACGTGGTCAGTGCGCCGAAATCGATGTCGGTACCATCCCGATATCGGGTGGCGGCGATCGGTTCGGTTCGGTCGCGCCCCTCCATCAATAGTGGTGCCCAGTCGGCGATTACCGCGGGATCCTCGGTGTATTCCATCGCCGAGAACACTGGCAATTCCCGCAGTGTGACGTACCGGTGCCGCAGGTAGGCGACGTCGTGGTCACCGAAGACGATGTTCACATGCGGGGTGGGGTTGATGAACGCCGCGGGCTCGGCGATATCGCCGTCGGCGACCAGCGCTGCCCAGAACTGGCGCGAGAGATGAAACAGTGCGCCGATCTGTTCGGCCTTGGCAGGGTCGTCCGGGTCGGGCATGTAATTCAACTCGCACATCCCCGAATGGCCTGTCCCGGCGTTGTTCCACGCATTCGAGCTTTCGGCCGAGAGTTCATCGAGGCGTTCGAACAGCACGGTGGACCAGGCCGGTTGAAGCTTGGCGATCATCGCGCCCAATGTCGCGGACATGATGCCGCCGCCGATCAACGCGATATCGGTAATCTCTTCGGGGACAGCCGGTTTCGCGTTTGCGGTGTGCGCTGGACTCATCGTGCTCCTCCCGGATCGTGGTACGCGCATCATCGTCTCCTGCGCTCAATTCATCCGTCTATAGCCAAGATCGAGTGATTATCATCCGAATATGGATGAGTTTCCTTCGGCTCGGCTCGAAGAGTTGGTGCCACTGTTGGCAGCGTTCGACACCACAGCGCACACGGGTCACATCACGCGGGCATCGCAGGAGCTCGGAGTTCCGCAGTCGTCACTGAGCCGTCGGCTCAAGGCGGTGGAGAAGGCGATCGGGGTGCAGCTGTTCCATCAGGTTGGGCGGGGTATCGCGCTCACCCCCGCCGGGCGCGAGTTGTTCGAGCGCACCAATGGACTGGTTCGTGCACTCGACGATGCCATCAGCACGGTTCGGGGCAATTCCGACCCAGAGACGGGCCTGGTTCGGTTCGGGTTTCCGCTGACTCTCGGACCGGTGAGCATTCCGTCGTTGCTGGCTCAATTCCATTCCAGTGCACCGCGTGTGCGCCTGCACCTGGTGCAGGCGCACGGTGAGGCGCTGGCAGCGATGATCGGCGACGGGCAGCTCGATCTCGCTGTCATGATTCCCTCGCCCACCGACCTTGCGGCACAGGTGTTGGGGCAGCAGCGAATTCACCTGTATGTGCCGCACGGACATCGGCTGGCTGCCGCCGACTCCGTCGACCTCGCGGATCTTCGCGAGGAAGTCTTCATTGCCAACCCCTCGACCTATCACCTGCGCCGACTGCTCGACTCTTGGTGTACCGCAGTCGGATTCACTCCGAACGTCGTATTCGAGATCACCGAATTCGAGACCTTGCGCTCGCTCGTCGCGCACGGGCTGGGTGTCGCTCTTCTTCCCGAGCCGGAGACGCCGCATCCCGGCCTGCATCGCGTCTGGCTCTCCGGTGCGCGCGAGCGAACGATCGGGCTGGTGTCGGGCAACCATCGACCCACCCCGGTCGTCACGCGCCTGCATGACTACATCGCCCGGCACGCGATGACCCATATCGGCGCGGGCCGACCGTGACTATCTAACGCCGTATTGATTTGGGGCTTAACGGCTTTCGCGCCGCACGCGGCTTCGATGGATAGATGTGGGCGGGTGCGCGGATCAGTTTCTGATGTGAACTGCGATCACACCACCCGCGCGCTCTTCGATGCGGATTTGGGTCAGGTCGTGCACGTGGGCGGTGGGGGTGAAGGCGGCGGCGCGGGGGCCGACGCCGATGACTCGCATTCCGGCGGCTTTACCGGCGGCGATGCCCGCTTCGGAGTCTTCGAAGACGAGGCAGTCGTCGGCGGGTAGGCCGAGTTCGGCTGCGGCTTTGAGGAATCCTTCGGGGTCGGGTTTGCTGACGTTCACCGATTCGGCGGTGATTCGGATCGCGGGGATTGGCAGTCCGGCCGCGCCCATGCGTGCGGTGGTGAGTGCGCTGTTGGCGGAGGTGACCAGTGCGTGGGGGAGTTGGGCCAGGGCTGTCATGAATGCCGGTGCCCCCGGGATCGGGATCACGCCCTCGACGATGCGGGTTTCCTCGGCGAGCATGCGGGCGTTGTCGGCCAGGTTCAGTGCCACGTCCCGGTCGGGAAGCAGTTCGGCCATCGTCGCCCAGCCTTGGCGTCCGTGGGCCACCGCGAGCACATCCTCGATCGGCAGGCCGTGCGTGGCGGCCCACCCGCGCCACAGGTGTTCCACCACGGCTTCGGAGTTCACCAGGGTGCTGTCCATGTCCAGTAGCAGGCCGCGAGCAGTGAGCGTGGTGTCAACCGTCATGCACTGGTTATAACCGGTATATGCCCGGTGCCGCAATGGTCACCGCCGCGGCGGCGGCGACCGGCTGGCCGATCCACGGCGGCTCGTGAGTCGAAATCAGCGGGTGGCGTCGGGAACCCACATCAATCCGGTGGCCCCGGTGTTGACGCAGATGACCGGTTTGCCGGTGTACACATCCCACGTCGGATGCATCAACTCGCTGTGGGGGCACCAGGTGTGCGCGACCGGTGTCGCCGACGCGGACGCGGTTCCGGCCAGCGCGATACTCGCCGCCGCGAGCACGCCGCCGATGACCGCTGCGCCCTGAATGACCTTCATTGTGTTCTCCCCTCGTTGTGTGACAAGACCACATTCCAGTGCGGGCGTTAACGAAACCTTGCGGTTGGCTTGTGGACTGTTCGCCCGAGAAGCGTGCGTGATCGGAGGGGTCAGCTCGCGCGGTGGACCTCGTCGTAGCTGAGGCGGGCGTCGTGCACCCGATCCATATGGGTTTCGGCCCAGCCCTTGATAGCTCGCATGACCGGCAGCAGCGAATAGCCCAGTTCGGTCAACTCGTAATCCACCCGCGCCGGCACCGAAGTGGTTACGGTGCGCGCGACCAATCCGTCGCGTTCGAGATTGCGCAGCGTCTGGGTGAGCATCTTCTGGCTGACGCTGGCCAGGCGGCGCTGCAGATCGCTGTGCCGTTGGGGCCCGTCCGCGAGCGCGTTGATCGACAGGCTTACCCATTTGTCGGCGATGCGGTCCAGTAGTTGGCGCGCGGGGCATTCCGCCAGATAGGCGTCATACCCCGCGCCGGCCTCGGCGCGGCGCTGAGCGGCGGTGCGGGTCGGCAATGGGGCTCCTTCGGGTGCGGTAGGCACTCACGAGTGCCTGCTTCCTGTCCAAGGCCAACTCGACTTTATTGATCGGTATGCCCACCACAGACACGATGCGCGCGGTGATAGCCCGCGGCTACGGCGGTCCCGAAGTCCTTGAACTGGTGCGGGTTCCCATCCCCGTCCCGGGGCCGGGCCAAATCCTGATCCGGGTGCAGGCCGCGACCGTCAACCCCGTCGACCTGCTCACCCGATCCGGCGCACTGGCCGACGCGGGCCTGATGACCCCGCGCGCTACCACCGGCATCGGCTGGGATGTCGCGGGCGTAGTGCATGCCATAGGTCCCGGTGCGACATCATTCGCGTTGGGGCAGAACGTGATCGGCTTGCGCGATCTGCTGGATCGCGCGCTCGGCACCTACGCCGAGTATGTGGTCCTCGATGCCTGCGCGGTGGCCCCGGCCGCCGGGCTCACCGCACTCGAAGCCGCCACCCTCCCACTCAATGGCCTCACCGCCCTGCAATCACTCGACCTGCTCGCGCTCGCCCCCGGCGACACCGGCCTGATTACCGGATCCGCCGGCGCGGTAGGAGGATTCGCGGTCGAACTGGCAACCCGCCGCGGCTTGCGCGTCCTGGCCCACGCACACCCCGCCGATGAACCATTCCTGCGTGCCGCGGGAGCCGAGTGGATCATTCCCCGCGACACACCCGATCTGGCGGCGGCGATCCGCGAGCTGGTCCCCGGCGGGGCCCACGGTGCACTTGATACCGCAGGCCTGGGTATGGCAGCGGTAGCGGCCGTGCGCACCCGTGGTGTCTACGTCACCGTAGCCGGTGGGATCGTGCCAACCCCATTGCGGGGCATAAGAATTCACCAACAATGGATCAGCGCCGACGGCCCCGCACTGGCAGATCTGGCCACGATTGGCCTCGCCCCGAGAATCGCCGCCACCCTTCCCCTGCACCAAGCCGCCGAAGCGCACCGTCGAATGGACCGCGGCGGCCTGCGCGGGCGAGTGGTTCTGATCCCGTGAGCCGTGCTGGACCGGGGATCGGTTGACGAGCGAGCGGGTTTTCGGCCCTGTGCACTGCCGAACGCCACTGCGGTTGTGAAAACTGCACTGACCAGCACATTCGTCACTGTTGATGCCGTCACATCCGCTCGCTTTATTGCCGCTGCGCCAACTACCTTCTGCGCGGGGATCACTGAACTCGGGTCCTGTGTACGTGAACCGGAGCGCTCGCGAATAGCGCTTCACCATCGAAAGGACCTGAGCAACATGGAGATTTCCGGCTCCGCCGCCATCGTCACCGGAGGTGCTTCCGGCCTCGGTGCGGCCACCGCCAAGCGCCTCGCCGACGCCGGCGCCACTGTGTTCGGCCTGGACCTGGCCCAGTCGATCGAGCGCGCGGGCGAGGCCGTCCCGGCCGGTGTCACCCTGATCCCGACCGACGTCACCAGCGGTGACGAGGTGGCCGCCGCAGTCGCCAAGGTCGTGGAATCCGGTGTGCCGCTGCGCATCGTCGTCAACTGCGCCGGTGTGGGCTGGGCCGGACGCATCGTCTCCAAGCATGGTCCGCACGATCTGGAACTGTTCCGCACGGTCATCACCGTGAACCTGCTCGGCACTTTCAATGTCATGCGCCTGGCCGCCGACGCCATCGCCACGACCGAGCCGGTCGACGAGTACGGCTCGCGCGGGGTGGTCATCAACACCGCCTCGGTCGCGGCGTTCGAAGGCCAGATCGGCCAGATCGCCTACTCCGCCTCCAAGGGCGGCGTCGCGGCCATGACCATTCCGGCCGCACGCGACCTGGCGCAGTTCGGTATTCGCGTGAACACCATCGCCCCCGGCACCATCGACACCCCGATGCTCGCGGGCCTGAGCCAGGAATACCGCACCAGCCTGGAAGCCGGAATCCCCTTCCCGTCGCGCCTGGGCCGCCCCGACGAGTACGCGCAACTGGCGCAGTACATCATCGAACACGACTACCTCAACGGCGAATCCATCCGCATGGACGGTGCCTTGCGCATGGCCCCGCGCTGATGTCGTTGCGCACCAGGTGATTCCGGCACGTCAGGCGCGCAGGATCAACCGGCGGCCAGCACCGCAGCCAGGCCCTGTCGTAGATCGCTGACGAAGAATTCCGGAACCTCCAGCGACGGGAAATGGCCTCCGGCCTCAGGCGATCGCCAGCGCACGATCTGCCGATACCGCTGCTGTGCCCAGGGCCGCGGGTATTTCTCGATATCGCGGGGATAGATGGTGATCGCGGACGGGACATCGACCCGCAGTTCGGGGTCGAGGGAATTGTGGCTCTCGTAGTAGATGCGGGCCGCGGACGCCCCGGTGCGCGTGAGCCAGTAGAGGGTGACGTCGTCGAGAATTCGATCCCGGGACATCGTCTCGAACGGGCTGTCCCGGGTATCGGACCACTCGGCGAACTTGTCCAGGATCCAGGCCAGCAGCCCGACCGGTGAGTCGACCAGCGAATAGCCGATCGTCTGGGGTCGGGTGGCCTGCTGTTTCGCATAGGCCGCGCGGTGATGCCAGAAATCGTGGGTTTCCTGTGTCCACGCGCGCTCGGTCGCCGTCAGCCCCTCGGTCGTCAATCCGGGCGGAGCCTCGGCGAAGGTGGTGTGGATGCCCAGCACGTGCTCGGGGAATCTACCCGCGAGCACCGTGGTGATGTTGCCTCCCCAGTCGCCACCGTGGGCGGCGAACCTGTCGTAGCCGAGTCGCCCCATCAGTTGCACCCATGCGGCGGCGATCTTTTCGGTTCCCCACCCGGTGGTCTCGGGCTTGTCGCTGAATCCGAAGCCCGGAAGGGAGGGAACCACGACGTGGAACGCCGGGGCGTCCGCATCCTGTGGATTCGCCAAATCCTCTATCACGTCGACGAATTCGGCGATGCTGCCCGGCCACCCGTGCGTCAGGATCAACGCGGTGGCGTCCGCGCGGTCCGAGCGGCGGTGCAGGAAGTGGATTCCCAGATCGTCAATGATCGTGCGGTACTGGCCGATTCGGTTCAGGCGTGCTTCGAACGACCGCCAGTCGTATTCGGTGCGCCAGTAGTTCACGATATCGACCAGGTCGGCCAGTGGAACGCCTTGATCCCATCGGTCGGGACCGGTTGCGGCGTGGACCGTTTCGGCTTCGGGCAGCCGTGCGGCCGCCAATCGGGTGCGCAGATCCTCGAGATCGGCGTCGGGGATGTGGGTGTGGAATGCGTGCACGTCGCTGGTCGGACGGGGCATGAGTCCTCCTGATCGTCGCGTCGCCGGCTACGGCCCGAGATGAACCGGCTTAGACGGTTCTAACATGCGTTCCGACCGGTCCGCAACCAGCTAAGGTGGTTCCATGAGTGCTGGGTTTCCCGATTTCCGCCTCGGTACCGTGCTTGCGACCAGCTTCACAGGGACGCTGTCGGAGCGTTATGGCACAGCCGTGGAACGCATTCCGACACCGCAGCGACTCATCGACTGGCTGGCGGTGAGCGGACTCGCCGTAAACTCGTGCACCACAGAGCAATTCGAGCGTGCCCGGGAACTGCGAGAAGCGATTCACCGCACCGCGACAGCGGCCGCATCCGAGCACGCGCTGCCCGCCGCCGCGGTGCGGATCATCAATGACCGCAGCCGCGAGGGCCGAGCCGCCGCCACCCTGACTCTCGACCGCACCCGGCACTGGAGACTCGGCGCGGACTCGGGCCTCGACGATGCCCTCGGCGTGATCGCCGCCGACGCAATCAGCATCATCTCGGGCGAGCGAGACGGAAAACTGGCGCTGTGCGCCTCACCGACCTGCCGCGCCGCCTTCTTCGACACCAGTCAAAGCCGAACCCGCCGATGGTGTGACATGAACACGTGCGGAAATCGGCAGAAGAAGGCACGTTTGCACCAGCGCACCCACCCCGCACCGGGGGACTGATCGCCTGAACTCGCCGCCGAATTCAGGCGGTGCCGCGGCGGTGTTCGAGGCCGTCGAGCATGACGGCGATCTTGTCGTCGAGCCAGCCGCGCCCGCGCCACACCGAATCGTCGTCGAGGGCTTGGGTCAGGAGTTCGCCCTCGGTGAGGGTGGTGCGGTAGGCGTCGCGGACGGTGCGCCCGTCGAAGGGGGTGTCCAGGTTGCTCATCATGGTGAAGGTGGTCAGGGTCAGATCGGACAGGAAGTCCAGGGCCAGGACCGCGTCGCGGACGGTGAAACCCTGCGCGACCAGGCCGCGCGCCAGGCGTTCGAGCAGATGAACCCCGCCCGGCGGGGTGCCGGGGATGGATAGGACAGCGGTGGCGAAACCCGGGTGGCGTTCGAACACCTGCCACATGCGGTCGGCCAGGGCGGTGAGCATCTCGCGCCACGGTTCGGTGCCGTGCGGCCAGTCGATATCGGCGATGGCCTGGGCCATGGCGGCGCGGACCAGGCTGTCGCGGTCGGGGAAGTAGCGGTAGAGCGCGGAATGCGCGACGCCCAACCGACGCGCCACCGAGGGCATGCTCAGGGTGTTGAGGTCTTCGGCCAGGGCGGCCGCGATGATGTCGCTCTCGGACAGCGACCGCGGCCGGCCTGTGCGTTTACCGGGGCGGGCTGAAGACATTGGCCCCAGGTTACCGGCCCGCGGCGAGCCTCCATCCGGCGGCACGCTCGCGTTCGGTCCAGAAATCGCGGTAGCGGCCGTCGCGCGCGAGAAGCTCTGTGTGGGTTCCGGTTTCGGCGACGTGCCCCTGCGCGTCGAGGACGATGATGCGGTCGGCGCTGGTGACAGTGGAGAGCTGGTGCGCGATCACCAGCAGGGTCGACCGCGAGCGCAGGGCCCCGAGCGCGGCACGCACATAGGTTTCGTTCTCCGGGTCGAGCGCCGCGGTCGCCTCGTCCAGCAGCACCACCTGTGCGTCCTTGAGCAGGGCGCGCGCGATCGACACGCGTTGGCGTTCACCGCCGGACAGCGCGGAACCGGCTTCGCCCACCCGGGTATTCCAGCCGTCGGGCAGGCGGCGCACGATCTCCTCGACCCCGGCCATGCGCGCCGCGGCATGCAGTTGCTCATCGGTGGCGTCCTCGCGCCCGACGCGGATATTGGCTTCGAGGGTGTCATCGAACAGGTACACATCCTGGAACACCAGGGCGAGCTGGCCCATCAGCTCCGCGGTGCTCTGATCGCGCACATCCACACCGCCGACCCGGACCACACCGGAGTCCACATCGTAGAAGCGCGCGATGAGCCGGGTGACGGTGGTTTTACCCGAGCCGGACGGGCCGACCAGCGCGGTCAATGTGCCGGGCGCGAGCTGGAATGAAATATCCTGTAGCACAGGGGTTTCCGACGTATACCCGAAGCGCACGTGATCGAATTCGACCGTTCCCGGTGTCACCGCGGCTGTGGCCGAGTCCGGTTCGGGCAGTGGGGATTCCGCGAGCACCGCGGCCATACGGCCCAGTTCGGCGCGCGCCATGCGGACCGCGCCGCCGAGTTCACCGACTTCGCTCAGTGGCTGCACGAAACGCGCGGTGACACCCAGCAGTGCGATCAGCTCGATCGCCCCGAGATCACCGCGCAACGCCAGCACGGTCCCGGCCACGATCAACGCGGTGAAGGTGAGCTGTAGCGCCACCCCGGTGGCGACGGCGCCGACCACCGCGGCCCACATGGTCGCTCGGCCCGCGCTGCGCTGGGCTTCGATGGCGTCGTCGAGGGGTTCGTACGGCCGGGAGGTGCGCCCGAACGCACGCAGCACCGGCTGGCAGCGCGCGTATTCGAGCACCCGGTTACCCGCGCGCACCGCCGCGTGATGGGCGATCTCGTCGGCATCGGCGAGCAGGCGCGCGGACCAGCGCGCCGCCAGCCAGATCAGCGGCGCGCACACCAGCAGTACCGCGCCCAGGCGCCAGTCCAGCACCAGCAGGCACAGCACGATCGTGGCGGGTGTGGCGACCCCGGTCACCACCGGGGTGAGCAGATGCGCCGCCGCACCGGATACCGAAAGTGTTCCCTTGGAGGCGATTTGGGCGGCGCGACCGACGGTGTCGGGTCCGAACCAGCCCAGCGGCAGCTTGACCAGATGATCACCCACCCGCAGGTGCATGGTGCGCAGCAGCGTCAGCGCGACCTCGAATCCGGCCATGGCCTGGCGATAGTGCGCCAGGCAGCACAGTGCCGCGCACGCGGCCGCACCGGCCAGCCAGCGCCAGGCGGTGCCGTAGTCACCGCTGTGCAGCGCGCGGGCGATCGGCAGCAGGAACACCACCGAGAGTCCTTGCAGCACACCGTATCCGATGGCCCAGGACAGGAAGGTTCGTAGTTTGCCGCGATGGGGGCGGCCCAGGATGGCGGCGAGATCGGCGATCACAGGTGGTCTCCTCCGAGGTGATGGTGGCGCCACATGCGGGCGTACAGCCCTGCGGCGGCGAGCAATTGGTCATGGGTGCCCTGTTCGGCGATGCGACCGCGATCGAGTACCACGATCTGGTCCGCGCCCACGATGGTGTCCAGGCGATGCGCGATCACCAGCAGCGTGCGCCCGACCGCGAGCGCGGACAGCGCCTGCTGGATATCGGCCTCGGATTCGGGGTCCGCGTGCGCGGTCGCCTCATCGAGCACCAGGATCGGGGTATCGGCCAGCAGGGCGCGTGCGATCGACACCCGTTGCGCCTCACCGCCGGACAGCAGCGCGTCCACGCCCACGACCGAGTCGTAGCCGCGCGGCAACCCCTGCACTCGCTCGTCCACGCAGGCCGCGCGGGCCGCGGCGCGTACCTGTTCCAGGCTCGCCTCGGGTCGTGCGAGCCGAATATTGTCCAGCACCGACACACTCAGCAGTTGGACTTCCTGAAGAACGAAACCCACCTGCCGGTACAGGGTTTCGGGTGCGATCTCGCGCACGTCGACCCCGCCGATGCGCACGGCTCCCGCATCGGGGTCGTGAAAGCGCGGCAGCAATGTCGCCAGTGTCGATTTGCCCGAGCCCGAGGCACCCACCAGCGCGGTGATGGTGCCCGGGCGCAGCGTCAGTTCGATCTCGCTCAGCGCCGGGGTGCGCTCGTCGTAGGCGAAGGACACGGAGTCGAAAACCACTTCGTGCCCAACGGGTTCCAGGGCTCGGTCCGGGGTGGGCAGGGGCGGAGTGTTCAGTAGTGCCGAGAGCCGTCCCGCCGCCGCGGCGGCCTCGCGGCGCGCCTGCATCCCGAACCCGAGGGTGATCACCGTGGCGGGCAATGCCATCGCCACCAGCGTCGCGGTGAGGGCGTCGATCACCGACACCCAGCCCGCCTGCACCATGGCGATACCGCCGATCAGGTTCACCACCAGCACCACCGGTGCGCTGAGCACCATCGACCCGATCGCCTCGGTGCGCAGCATCGGGCGCACCCATCCGGCATAGAATTCACCGAAATCGATTGCCGCGTCCCGGAATCGCGAATGCGCCTGCCCGGTGCGCCCGTAGGCTTTGACCACCGAGATCCCGTTGACGAACTCCACGATGGTGGCGCTGATGCGGGCGATGCCGGTGTTCATCTCGCGCATCTTCTCCGCCATGCCGCGGGTCATGAACCCGTACAGCACCGCGTAGATCGGCAGCGCCAGCACCGCCAACAGCGCCAGCCGCCAGTCGATCCAGATGACATAGCCCAGTGCGAATAGCGGAGTCGCCACTGCCGCAAGGGTTTCCACATCCCGGTGTGCGACCAGATAGTGCAGATCGTCGATATCGTTCTGGGCGGCCTTGCGCACCAGCCCCGAGGAATTGCGGCTGAACCATCCCAGCGGCAGGGTGCCCAGCACCGCCACGATCCGCCGCCGCAGCAGCGCCTGTAGCCGTACGTCGGCGAAGTGCGTGATCATCAGCGCCGCTCCGCCGAATCCCGCGCGCACCCCGAGCGCGATCACGGTGCACCACACCACGATCCAGGCGCGATGCTCATCGACGGCCGCATCGGTCAGCAGTGTCTTGCCGAGTTCGGCGATGGCCACATAGGGCGCGATCGTCGCCGCCGACGCCACCACCTGTAACCCCATGGCCAGCCGGGTACGTCCACGCACCGGTGCCACCAACTCGGCGAGGGCCTGTTTGTCCGCCGCGGCCGCATCCCGCGCACCTTCGGGCTCGACATCGATCTCGGGCAACAACTCTGACGGTTCCAACGTCTTGGTCACGAAGGAAGGCTAACCTAACAGAGACAGGCTGTCACTAACTACGTGCGGCGATCGAACAGCCCGCTCGATGCTCTCGCCGCCCGCGATTCCGCCCGCCCGGCAGGTCCACTCCATGGGATGGACCAGCCCCGCCTTTCGCTATCCCATCTGTTTTCGCTATATTCGCCTCCGCAGCTGGTTCGCCGGAGGTGGAGTCGAGGAGCCCCTGACCCCAACCCGACGGCGTCGAAGCCCGCAGGTGCGTTCGCGCGCCGACGGGTGAGAGGGAACCCGGTGAGAATCCGGGACTGTCCCGCAGCGGTGAGTGGGAACGACAGCCGTCATTCGCACTGGGCGCCGGAAGTATGCCTGGGAAGCGACGGTCAGTAGGACCAGCCCCGGGCCACGAGCGCCGGGGCCGACCCCATCGGGGTCGATGCCCACGAGTCCGAAGACCTGCCCGCTGTGCCGGATACGCCGTATCCGGCGGTCGTCGCCTCGTGGATTGGGCGTTGCGCCGAGTGGACCCGGGCACGGGAACGATGCTGCTATGGGCTCCATTGGTGTGCGTTCGGTATGGGCGGCGGTCACTGGCTGCTGAACCATGGAGTTCATTCGATGTCGAACCCTGAAAACACCTTCACCGCAACAGTGCTGGGGCTGCCGCGTATCGGTCCGAACCGGGAGCTCAAGAAGGCGATCGAAGCGTACTGGGCCGGGCGCACCGACGCCGCGACCCTGCACGAGGTCGCCCGCGAACTGCGCACCGCCGCGCTCACCTCCGCCCGTGACGCCGGGCTGGATTCGGTTCCGGTGGGCACGTTCTCGTACTACGACCAGGTGCTCGATACCGCGGTCCTGCTGGGCGCGCTGCCCGAGCGGGTCTCCGGTATCGCCGACGAGCTGGATCGGTACTTCGCCGCCGCGCGCGGCAATGCCGAGGTCGCGCCGCTGGAAATGACCAAGTGGTTCGACACCAACTACCACTACCTGGTGCCCGAGCTGTCAGCGAGCACGCAGTTCTCGCTGCATCCGGACAAGCCCCTGGCCGAGCTGAAAGAGGCACTGGCGCTGGATATTCCGGCCCGGCCGGTGGTGGTCGGACCGATCACCTTCCTGAAGCTGGCCAAGTCGGTCGACGGCAGCGATCTGCTCGACCTGCTGCCGAGCCTGCTGCCGCTGTACGAGCGTCTGCTCGAGCTGCTGGCAGAGGCGGGTGCGAGCTGGGTGCAGATCGATGAGCCGAGCCTGGTCACCGATCTGTCCGAGGCCGAACTGAGCGCGGTGCGCAGCACCTACCAGCGGCTTTCCGAGGTGAGCGCGCGCCCGCAGCTGTTGGTGGCCACCTACTTCGGTCGCCTCGGTGCGGCGCTGCCCGCACTCGCCGACACCGGCATCGAGGCCATCGCGCTCGACCTGGTCGCCGGTGGGGACGCCGATGTGGCTGCGGCACAGTCGATCACGGACAAGCTGATCGTGGCGGGCGTGGTGGACGGCCACAACATCTGGCGGATCGATCCCG
Organism: Nocardia sp. NPDC058058; assembly: GCF_042885355.1. Lineage (NCBI taxonomy): Bacteria > Bacillati > Actinomycetota > Actinomycetes > Mycobacteriales > Nocardiaceae > Nocardia > Nocardia sp. NPDC058058. The sequence continues at coordinate 1,550,774 of NZ_JBHVSA010000003.1, forward strand.
ATCACGCGCTGCCCCGGTTGACCGGCCTGCGCGCGGCGGGTGTGCGGGTGGCGGTGTCGAGTTCGTGCTCGCTGCTGCATGTTCCGTACAGCCTGGCTCCCGAAACCGACCTCGATGAGCGGCTGCGTGGCTGGCTGGCGTTCGGCGCGGAGAAGATCGCCGAAATCCGGGTGCTGGCAACCGCTCTCACCGACGGTGAGGCCGCGGTCGCCGCTGAACTCGACATCGCGCGCGCCGCGGTGGCGGACCGTAAAGCCGATCCCCGCCTACGGGTCGAGTCGGTGCGCGAGCGTCTGGCCGGTCTGGACACCGGCGCGAGCAGCCGCACCCCGGCCGATGAGCGGCGCGTGCTGCAGCAGGAGCGGTTGAACCTGCCGCTGCTGCCGACCACCACCATCGGCTCCTACCCGCAGACCTCTCGCATCCGGATCGCACGCGCCGAACTGCGCAAGGGCGAGATCGACCAGGCCGAGTACGACGAGCGCATGCGCGCCGAGATCGCCGAAGTCATTGCGCTGCAAGAGGAAATCGGACTCGACGTGCTGGTGCACGGCGAACCCGAGCGCAACGACATGGTGCAGTACTTCGCCGAACAGCTCGACGGTTTCGCCGCGACGATCAACGGCTGGGTGCAGTCCTACGGAACGCGTTGCGTGCGCCCGCCGATCGTGTACGGCGACGTGGTGCGGCCGCAGGTGATGACCGTGCAGTGGATCACCTACGCGCAGTCGCTGACCAGCAAGCCCGTCAAGGGCATGCTGACCGGACCGGTCACCATCCTGGCCTGGTCGTTCATTCGCGATGACCAGCCGCTGGCCGACACCGCCCGCCAGATCGCCCTGGCGATCCGGGACGAGACCGTCGATCTGGAGACCGCCGGCATCGGCATCATCCAGGTGGACGAGCCCGCCCTGCGCGAGCTGCTGCCGCTGCGCAAGGCCGATCAGGCCGCGTACCTGGACTGGGCGGTGGACGCGTTCCGGCTCTCGACCGCGGGCGTGGCCGACGCCACCCAAATCCACACGCACCTGTGCTATTCGGAGTTCGGTGAGGTTATCGGAGCCATCGCGGGCCTCGATGCCGACGTCACCTCGATCGAGGCCGCTCGTTCGCACATGGAGGTCCTCGATGACCTCAATGCCGCGGGCTTCGACCTGGGCGTGGGACCGGGTGTCTACGACATCCACTCCCCGCGCGTGCCCGGCACCGAGGAAATCGAGAAGTCGCTCGCCCTGGCACTCAAAGCCGTTCCCGCCGAACGGCTCTGGGTCAACCCGGACTGCGGCCTCAAAACCCGCCGCACCGACGAGGTGACCGCCTCGCTGCGCAACCTGGTCGCGGCGGCGCAGTCGCTGCGCTGATCGTTCGAGCGCGGCACTGACGAACGGCCGGGGTGTTCTTTCCGCGCGGAACATCCCGGCCGTTCCGGGTCGTGAATGGTGCCGAGGAACTATGTAATGGATTCGCACGACGATAGCCACTTGTCTGTGCCCGATGCCGCTATCGCTCCATGCCCCCGGAGTTATTCACCGAGTTCTCGCCGATAGAGCTGCCGAAATCAGCCGCGAGTATCGCGGTGAATACGGTAATTCTGGTACCGATATGCTGCCCATCGTGATGAGGATTCGACATGTGTTTCTGACCGCTGCCGTGGCGGCGAGTGTGACCGCCTGCGGCGGGTCGGGGCCGGATTCGGCGCACACGACCTCGACTCCCGCGGCGCGCACCACCTGTGATGCTGCCGCCGCCAACGGATCGGTCATCACCAGCGAACCGCGCGCCGGAGTGCCCTTCACGCTGCGACTTCCGGACCTGCGAGGCTGGGAGGTAACCCCGCCGGTCCGAGCCGATTCGATACTGCGTCTCGCCGACCGGCACGTCGGCCGCGCCGGCAACCCGAGTGTCACCTTCACGGTGTCCGCTCCACGCAGCGCCAACATGTCCATGGCATATGGCATGCAAGGTAATTGGAAACAGTGGCGAACCGAGGAAATTCAACTGTGCCGCCTCGGCGGCAATCGGGCGAGCGGAATTCTCGTCGCATCCGGTCCCGATCAGGTCGACCGCTATCGCGAGTTCCTCGATCTCGATTACCGCGCAGGCGATTTGCTGTACCCGATTCGAATGATGGTCGACACCCCCGCCGCCGATCGAGACCTATATCAACCCGATATCGACACCTTCGTCGACGGATTGCAGATCATCCCAACCTAGCCGGATCGCCGCGGATGCCCGGCACCGTCGGGCGGTATCCGCTGGCGTTCGATCGCGGCGAAGCCCATGATGCGTGCATGGGACTTGATCTTTCCGCGGTCATCGCACACTGGGATCGGCTGGCCGAAGCCGTGAACCGGGATGCGATGGAGGCGATCTGGGATCTGATCTACCCCGACGCAGAGGAATATGTGCCGCACAAGCCGCGTGACGATGAATCCCGGTTCCGTTGGGCGCCTTCGGAAGTGGCGCCTTGGTACGGCGATTACAAGTTTCGCGGAGTGGCGTGCAGCGGATCGATCAAACCCCACTGGGGTCTGGGGAAATTGTGGGAGGACATTCGCGAACGACCAGAGACGCCTGCGGATCTGGTCGATCCATTCAACCGGTTCCTCGGCCGACTGCTGGGGGACAACCACGATGAAACGTACGGCCCGAATACGTTCGGCGGCTTGCCGATCGACAAAATCTCCCAAGGTTCGATGACGGCGTTCTCCCCGGCCGAGGTCACCACCTTGGCGCGGGCGTGGCGTGGATGCGCCGATCGACTCGAAGAGCTTCGCCCCGCGATGACCGCGGAGATCAGCGAGTATGTCTCCCCGTTCGACAATTTCGACGAATGCGCAGAGCTGCTGCGGGATTGGGCCGCGGTCGTCGACGAGGCCGAGCGACGACACTGGGGATTGTTCTACGTGGCCGATTGAACCGGCGTGCGAATCAGCATCGTCTCGTCCGGCGTGGCTGACGAGCAGGTCCTCACGTGTTCGGCGTGAAATGTGTGGCGAGCCGTTCGCACAGCGCAGCCAACACGGATTCATCGACATGCCGCCCATCACTCCAGGAGGCGAACCAGTCCACCGTGTCCGGAGTGCCCGCGGGCCGGACGAACACATGCTGATGAAAGTGCGCGACACTGCGTCCTGTAATCGCCGAGAACACATATTCCGGAGACAGCTCGGCGCGCAACGCATATGCCGCCCGGCGCACCGCCCACCCGACCGCGGCACCCTCATCATCGCTCAGATCCGCCAATGTCGGTGTGTGACGCACGGTTTCGACGAACAAATACCCGGGCATCGGCACACCCTCCGACAGCGGCCGATGCGTCACCACCACCAATTCGTCGGCGTAGATCACCGGACCGACCAAACGGCCCCTGCCACGATGTTTTTCACAGATCAGACACTCATTCCCCACCATGTGACAGTACCGACCGACGCACTGTTCCGCCGCGCGAAGCGCTGAGACATCCACTGGCCATGGCGACTCGCACCGACACCCTCCCCCCGCTCCACCGATACCCGCACACCGGTGTCGCCCGCTCTCGAGACTTTAGACTCACCGGTATCGCAATCACGGACGAGAGTTGTAGTGCCAGTGGATCTTCCCGCCTTCTTCTTCCATCAGGACCGCACGATGTGGCTCGAGTAAGCACCCGACGGAACCATCGTCGGGTTCGTACTGGACCGAGAGACGGGCCAATTCGTCATCGCCACAACAGAGTTGATTGACGAAGTACGCGCCGAGCCGAAACCGGCGATGACGTTCGCGCTCGATTTCGAGAATTTCGTTCTGGGCACCGAACGCGTCCGCGAACTCGGCTCGGTGGCGGACCCCACGATCGACGCTCTGTACCAAGTGATCGGCGGAATCCGAAAGCTCGCCAGGGATACCGATCGATCTCTCACCGCCGAAGAGGCACTGTTCATCGGCAACCTGAGCTCCCGCACATTCATGCTCTGGGAGGAGATGCAGGAGGACCGCCCCAAGGCGTTCTGGTATCGCGCTCCCGCGCAGCCACCTGCCCGCCGCCGCTGGTTCCGTCGACGCTGAGCTGCTCCCGGCAGTAGAACAGAACGCACTCATCGTTTGACGAGTGATGTCGGCCTGCGTGGGTAGCGTCGCATCATTGCACGGGCCAGGAGGTAAATGTGGGACTCGACGAGGCTGGCGAGCACGCGCGGGAGGAGGTCGAATCCGCGGTCGAAGCTGTATGGGATTGGTACAGCCAAGCCTTGGCATGGACGTTGTTCACACTCCCGGATCGCAGCGAGATGGCGCTCTCGACGGACTGCGGATACGTCCAGTTCCGGCGCTATTCGTCAGAGGTGGAGTACGAGGTGTCGTCCAACAAGATGCTCGGTGTGCAACGCATCTCCGCCGAAGGCGAGGCACTGCTCATCTCGCGGGACTGGGAACCGCCAACGGACAACTCTCTTACGTTCCATGGCAATTGGCTTCGGCGGATCCGCTGCCCGGCGCAGTACGCGGTCTACGAGAAGGCCGCCGACGAGCTCGTCTGGGCGCTGCGCGATGTGCTGGAGTTGCCCCTTCCGTTCGAATTGGAGCCCGAGACATACGATTTCGGGATTCGAGGCATGGCACTCCTGGCTAGACCACACGGGTATTCGACCGAACAGCTCCGGACCGCCGATGCGTCCCAACTCCGCCGGTTCGCGCAAGAAGGCTCGATCGCATTGGCCGAAGACCGAAACCCGACAAATCATGGTCCCGGCTGGCAGGGGAGGGAAGGTGGTGCGGACGTCCGTATTTCGACATGACCGGATCCCCTCGAATCCGCGATCCTGGCAGGCCGCATGTCGCGCTGACCGGTCAGGCAATCTCGCCGAGCCGTGACCGACTGCGGGCGCTCGGCGCGATCGAGTCATAATCGACCGGGTGTCACAGCCATTCACCGCCAAACCCACCCTGCGGAGCAGGACAGTCGAGCTCCGCAGCTTCTCTGACTGTGATCTCCCGGCCATCGTCGAGGCGTTGAGCGACCCGGACGTGCGACGGCTCACCGGCAGCGTGCACGATGCGCCCGCGGCCCACGCTCCGATTCAGCCGGCGCACTACGAACAGCTTTGTCAGTGGTATCTGACGCGGGCCGAGCAGCCTGATCGAATGGACCTCGCGATCGTCGAACGAGCCACCGGACAGTGCGTAGGCGAGGCAGTGCTGAACCAATACGATCCGGGCAACCGCAGTTGCAACTTCCGGATTCTGCTGGGCCCGCCCGGGCAGGGGCGTGGGCTGGGCACCGAGGCCACCCGGTTGCTGGTCGGGTACGGCTTCGAAGAGCTTCGGCTGCATCGTATTTCGCTGGAGGTTTACGACTTCAATCCTCGGGCGCGCCGCGCCTACGAGAAGGTGGGCTTCCGCGCGGAGGGCACCCTGCGGGAGTCGCTGCGTTACGAGAACCGCTGGATCGACGCCACGGTGATGTCGATCCTTGCCCATGAGTGGGCCGTACATCACGGTCAGCCAGACGGCGGTCCGGCACCGTCGTCGACCGAGACGCCGTCGAACATGCTCCGCCGGACCAACCCAACTTGACCAACGAGGACACCGCCGCAAATTTCGGTCAGTGATCAACGCACGTAATGCCGCGTCCCCGCGCTGTTCGGAACGGCCGGGTGCCGGATCTCGGGAAGACCAACGGGCCGAGGTCATCTGGGATCGATCGAGCGCACGCTATTGCCGATGGCCGGGCCGCTGCGGCCGACGAGCCGGTCGGAAATCCAGCTGCGTATGTTGATCTTTGGGGGACCACCCGACCATCGAGGGATCGGCCCGGCATCTCGCAGCGGAGGCGGGTTGCCGTGCGTCGTGATCGCCGAGCGCGAATGCGGCGGCTCCTGAAGGCATTTCGCGTCGCGCAGAGCATGTCGCTGTAAAACCCCTCCGAGCGCTCACGGAGTCGATGTCTGTCGGGCCGGTATGGCAGGGTCTCCTGCGTAAGTGAAGCGAATCGGGGAGTTCGGAATGACGGTGGGTTGGGACGCGACACGTGTGGTCGATCTTGCGCGGCAACTACGGGGTGCGGAAACCGGTGGCTGGCGGACGGCGGCGCTGCGGCGACTGGTGGCGGGGCTCGGATGGCAGTGGCAGGAGACCGCCGACGGGGTGCGGCTGATCGGGGGTGTGGGGCCGGACGACCTGCCGCAGTGGGCACCTCGGCTGCGGCGAGTGGACCGGTTCGAGAAGGACTATGTGCACGAGGGTGAGGACTACGTGGGGTTGTACGTGCCCATCGCGGTCCCCGAAGGTGGCGCGGCGGGAAAGGCTGCCGCGTTCCGTGCGGCGGGTGAGGCGCTGACCCGAGAGTTCGGCCCGGCCCCCATCATGGGGGTGTACGGCGACCTCGGTCCGTTCTACGACTCGCCTCCGCGGTGGGGCAGTCCCTTCCGCCGCTGGCGTCAGCAGGTGGACACCCTCGAATTGCGCGCCGGCGAGCACGGTCCCGAACTGCTGCTGCAGCCGACCGCTCCGGCGGAGAACTGGTTCTGGAGGCAGGGCCACGGCGAGAACTACGCCATCGGTGGCTTTTTCGGCTCCAACCGGGATCCCGCCAATGCGGGCCTGGGCTTCCCCGGAGGGTGGCACACCGACGAATGGGACGTCTTCCGCCACGCCCTCACCGATTTCCTCTGGAACCTGCCCGCTGAAACCCATGCGCTCGGAATAGAATTGGACCTGGGCTTTCATGCCCGGGTGCCCGGTACCGGGGGGCCCGTCGTATTCCACATCGCATGCGGCGAGCGCCTCGAGGTCGCGTACGACACGGAAGGACTCGGCGCGAGTATCGCCGACCCCGCCTCCCTCGGATGGATTCCGAAATCCACGCGGCCCGCCGCGCTCGAGCACTGGATCGAATCCCACTATCACTCGGGCGATTTCGGTATCGGCGAGGTCGACGGTCCCGGTCTGGCTCGTATGATGGTCGACACCCTGCGCGGCCTGGGCGTCGCGTCCCCGCGGAACCTGAGCCTGAGCGACCACGCGCAATCGGTGGCCGGCTATCGCGTCGACTACTACGGTCTCACCCTCGAAGAGAACCCTTGACCAATTGCTGAACATCCCGGTCGACACTTTCCGATGGACCCATGTGCTCACACTTGACGGTTGGTGGGTGGAGCCGAACGGCGTCTGACCGAATTGAGGACGGTCGCTCATCCATTGATGGTCGGGGTGACGCGTCGACACGACGAGGGTGTGCCTGGCCTAGCCCTCTCGGTCCAGTCGATGACCGCTCGCTCGATACAGTGCTCGAATGCCCATTTCCGCTGACGTGATCGATGTCCTGGATCCGATGTCGGGTCTCGCTCATGCCGGGGAGGTGGGCGGGCGGGCGAGGTTCGCGTTGTGGCGTGAGGGTGCAGCACGTCTGCTCGATGACAGACTCGACGAGAACTCGAAGCGAGAGCTCTCGGTGGAAGATGAAGTCCGCGTCCTGGCAGCATCGGGCCTCGATCTGCTCGTCATCGCCGCCGCCGACGGGCTCGTCATCGCCGGAGCCGAGGTGATCACGATGCCAGGAATGCACGCCGATGCGGTTGCACTCCTGGGTGATTCGCTCGTGGTCGCTGTTCCGGACGGTGAGAGACACCGGCTGCTCCTGCTCGATTCCACGACCGGGACAGTCCTGGACGATCAGGCGATCGACGCCGCCGACGCTCGCGCGTTCCTGCATCCCCATCCTGATCAGGACACGGCGATTCTCGAGCTCGCCATGGGGCAGGACGGAGTGCTCGCCTTCCGCGTCGATGCCGAGGGACCGCGCTTACACCTGACCGAAATCCTCGCAGGAGAAGATCCCGTGATCGCGGGCTTCAGTCCCTCGGGCAACAGGCTGCTCGTGACCCCGTATCCCAGCGATCCGCACACCGTACGGATGCTGTCATGGCCGGATCTGACAGAGATTTCACGACTCGACGCGAGCGAGGTCGACGCCGAATACGGATTCGGTCTAGCTGGATGCTGGTTCAACGATGACCGAGTCGCGGTGTACGCGACCGAGGAAGCATTGATCGTCACCAACGAGAACCTCGCCTCGCCAGAACGCATCGCACTGCCGATCGACTTCCGTGACGAGGGCGAGATCGAGAGCCTCACGCCTTTGGGTTCGGGGACCGTCGCCATCGGCGCGTGGACGCCAGCCGGTCGACTCACCCTCCTCGTGCGCCTCATCGAAGAATAGGACAATCACTGGCGCACCTGTGTGGCCACGCTGACCAATCCCGCCGCCGACCGTCGGTGAACTTTTGCCGTCAGCTGGCCGGGGCTGAGATCCGTTGGTATGGGCGAAATCTGACGCCATCAATGAGCGCGCCTTACAGGTTGGGCGACTCCAGTGAACGCACCATAATGCCGATTCCAGCGCATCGATGACTCATTGTTCCCGAGGTGGCCAGATCACGAATTGGGCGTCTTCGACGCGGTATGTGATTTGTCGACCCGCCTGCTGCGGAGTCCATCCGTTGTGAAGGGCTTTGCGAACGATCTCGGCGACCACACCGGGCGTGATGACTGTGCCGTGGTCGACCCAGGTGACCATGCGTTGTCCTTGGCCTTCGGCGATCTCGACGACGATGCCGAGACCGGGCTCGTCGTCAGGTGCGACGACCCATCTGAAGATCTCGCCGTCAACGTCGAGAATTCGAGTTCCCTTGCGCGCTAGCCCCATCGCTCCACTCAACATGATGAAGACCCGGAACTCGACTATCCGCTCATACCGCGACCCGGGCGTTCAGTCGACCGTCCAAACAGGTTGGCTGACAGTGTTTCCCGGTGCGCGCTGACACCGATGACCGCGCGGGGCGCCGGTGGCGTCGAACGTCGAGCGGGCCGCGCCCCCATCCTCAGCTATCGCACGCGTTTGTACTGCTCGCCGGGCCCCTCGAGATACATCAGTTCGAGTGTGTTCGGATTGTCGAAATCGACTGAATAGAAGTACACGCCGGAGGGCCCCGACGGGTTCGGAACGTCCATGTCGACCAATCTGAGTACCAGATCCGTGACCGGAGGCCCTCCGATCGCGCTCGCCGGTGTGACCCAGGCCCATCGTGTCCGGGTGATGACGGTGTACGGAGTGGTGCCTGCTTGCTCGATGGCAGTGCCGTCAGCGTCGAAGGTCCGTACGTCGGTTGGATCTCTCACCGAACGCCAAACTCCGATCAGCTGATTGCCCTTTGGTGGTGACGCGATCGTGGTCTGCGCGGGCAATGTGCGCTGCGGGCTCTGAATCGTAGTGTCCGGCACGAGCGGTTGGGTCCGGGCTGCGGTTCCAGGTGCCGACACGGCGAGAGTGTCGCCTCCGCCGGCGTCGGACGTACACGCCGGTATCGCCATCGCGGAGCAGATCAGGGCGGCCGCGGTCGTCTGACGTGCCACGCGGAGCGTACGGGCGAGACGATCGGATTCGGTCAGCCCGAGGCCGCTGGATTGCCTTCGCAAGTCGCCCTTCACGACGTCGCCAGCGTCGATGGCCCGAGAACACCGTGCCGATCAAATCTCACGTCCAGCGTTCGATGGTCAGGTCGCATACGGGCAACTCTACGGTTCCCAGTGCTTCACGCAGTTCATTAGCGCGCGGCCTCGAAAGATCAACGGGCAGAAATCATCTGAGGTCGACCAAACGCACCGAACTGTCGAATGGAGTGCATTCGCCGAACCGTTGCGCGGCGAAGTCTTGATTATGTTGTGAGGTAGAGATTCGTGGTCATCACTGCGGCCCGGTTCTCGATCTCCACGCCTTCGCTGTCGAAGTCGAACTCCGCGTGCAGTGTCGCCTGGATCTGTCCGTCTCGGCTGTGCCCGAAGTCGATTCGTGTGACGTCGACAAGACAGTGACCGCCACCGAGGTAGATGGTGGTGTCGATGAAATTGCCTTCGGGATTGACCGGGAAGGTGAAGGTGCGACCGCTGAGCTCGTCCAGTTGCGTGGCCGGGACCTCGATCCAGTCGAGTCGCAATGCTGTCTTGATGATCTCCGGACCGGCGGTGCCTACGCGGAACGTGTTCGGGTCGTAGATGTCGGTGGCGGAGAACGGGGCAAGGGGCACCGTGATACTCCACGATTCGGCTGTCGGATCGTTCAAGTTCTCGGGCAGGTATCGGATTGTGCCGAGACGCGGCACCAAGAACTCATCGGAGAAGACGAACATGAGCTGTCAGATTGCCACAGTTCTGGGTGGTTCGCCGTGGTCCGTCCGCTTTTGCCGCGACCCGCGCGTTTCGGCAGGGCGGGTTCGACGGAACGCGCCGGAGCGAATCCGAGGTTCACCACGGCTGATCATCAATGATTGCTGCTCATGAGCGAACTCGGTCCGCACCGGACTCAACCCGAGGTCTGTGACCGATGTCCGCCTATCGTCGGTCCATGACCACTCGACTGAACCCCTACCTCAGCTTCGCGGGTGACGCCGCGGCCGCCCTGGCGTTCTACCAGGACGTGTTCGGCGGCGATCTCACGATCAACCACTTCGGCGACTTCGGCACCGACGACCACGGCATCGGCGACCAGGTCATGCACGGCCGGCTGGAAACAGCGTCCGGCCTCACGCTGATGGCCGCCGACATGCTGCCGGGCCAGACGTTGCGGCCCGGGAACAACCTCGCGGTCAGCCTCGGCGGGGACGACACCGAGGAGCTGCGCGGCTACTGGCAGGCGCTGTCGGACGGAGGGACCGTGACGGTCGAGCTGGCCACCCAGCCGTGGGGCGACGAGTTCGGGATGTGCGTCGACCGGTTCGGGACTGCGTGGCTGGTCAACATCACCGGGGGCCGCTGACCCACCCGCGCTGCGCCCGGTCGGCGATGCCGCGGCCGGCGGCAGTCCCCTTGCGCTCGCCTCGTCACCGGCCGCTCGGCCCAGCGATCGACCACGCCACCCTCGAAGGCCCGGCTCGGCATCGAGCACCCGCACCATCTGCTCGGCGTAGTCGGCCCAGTCGGTGGCCGGTAGTGAGCACTCATGCCGCTGATCGCTCGGACAGAACCGGCCAGCACGACCCAGCGGAAGATCAACTGGCCGTGCCGATCCGAGGCCAGCAGAACGCACCATCATGCCGAATGTAGGACCGCTGCTACCGGTTGTACTTGTATCAAACATTGTTGTGAAGAAGACTCAGTCCGGTGAGCGTTCCAGTTGATGAGCAATATTCGGTCGATATGGCCATCGGTGGCCATGTCCTGCGTCACGTCTATGAAGACGAGACCAGCGCTGAACTGTCAATCACGGTGCAGCACGGGCAGATTGGGTACACGCTCGTCTCGAGTGCGCAGCCGATCAACTTCCCCGATGATGAACTCGTCCAATCGATCTGCGATCTTGTCGGCCTGCATGAACGGTACGGCTCCGGTCCAAGTGGTTCCGGGCTGACCAAGGCCGTCTACCGGTACCACAAGAACCCTGATGGCGGCTGGAGCGCCAACTCTTCCTACTCCTACGAGTAGGAGCCTTCCGGGCCTCTCCGGCCACAGTTCGAAACGCACTCATCTGCCGCGTGGCGCGCTGACCGAACCGGCCAGAGCCGGACGTCAAGCCGAACCCTGACGTCAGATTCCACCGATACGACATCCCGCAGGTCGGGGGTGACGTCAGGATTCACCAATCAACTGCGTCCAGATTCACCTATGTAGCCACCGGGTCGCTGCGACGTGCCTGCCTGTATCTGTCCGGGATGCGGTGTCCGGGTGGATGGGGTGCAGGCAGGCACCTCGACCCGGCGAAAAATGGTGGAACTGCCTGGTATTCGGCACCGGAACATCAGCGGCGCTGACATCGAATGGCTGGCGCTATGACCTGCTGAGCCAAACCGCCCAAACTCCGCCGCGCAAGGGTCAGAAACGCTGCTTGCGCTCGAGTGCAATGCGGTTGATCTCGGCTTGTTCGATCAGTTCGCCTTGAACACGCTTTTGTTCTGAGCCTTCGGGAAGGGTGTTGTAGAGCGCCCACATCCGGTCGAGGTCATCACGGGTCGTACGCCGCTGATGGCTGCGGGTATACACCGCGATGACCACGGCCGCGGTCACGATCAGGAGCGCAACGCTCAGAACGAGCAAGTTCGTCGGCGTCATCTCGTACATGCTGCCACCGCTGGATCGGGATGCATCGTACTGATCGAGGAACGTCTCGAACGCCTTGAGGCGGGCGGCCTCGGAACGCTCACCGTGGCGAGTGCAGGGGATGAGTATCGTTGGTGTTCAATAGGTCTCGATTTGAGTGGAGCGTTAGTTGGCGGATCTCTGGACAGTCCTGGCCACGTCCGGACTGGCAGCTGTCACGGCATTGGCGGGCATATTCGCTGGCGGTCGGGTGAGCCGTCAGAGCCAGGATCGTCACCTGATTCGAGATAGGCAGTCGGTCGCGTACTCCACCTTTCTCCAGGAGTACGGCAAGGTCGAAATCGACCTTCGCGAGGCGTATGCGGCCAATCGTCGCAGTACCGCCGATTGGGAATCGTTCAACGCCTCCCTGGCGGCGCTCAGCCTGGTGGCTCCACCGGATGTCAGTGCAGCCACACTGCCTATCCGTGCCGCGATCGAAGAGTTGCTCATCTTGATCGCTCGCGAGCCAAAGGACGCTGCCGAGTACGAGCAAGTCCATTCGACGCTTACCCAAGCCCAGATCGCGTTCGTGAACGCCGCGCGGCATTCACTCGATGGGACACTGGGGCAGCTTGATTTCGTGGTCGGGGGAACACCCCGCTGGGACTTTGTTGCACATTGGCTTCCCAGCGCTTACCACCGCTTAGATCCACCCAACCCGACTCCCCCTGACCCGACCGAAGAGTAACCGTAACGAGATCCCTTTAGCCAGGGCTCCTCGTGGCCCCCTGCCCGGAACGGGCTCGATCTCACCTGACCACAACGCCGGAAAAGACTTCCGCAGCAACGCGACTCACGCCATTTCCGGGTCGCTGCGACGTGCCTGCCTGGGCTTGTCCGGGATGCGGTGTCCAGGCGGATGGAGTGCAGGCAGGCACATCGACCCCGCGAAAAATGGTGGAGCCGACTGGTATTCGGCACCGGCACATCAGCGACGCTGACATCGAATGAGCGATGTCATGACCTGGTGAGCCAAACCACCCAATCTCCGCGCACCAGGCGGTGGCTGGTTCCGGCCGTGGCGCGGTGCGGGCTGGCACACTCGGCGTGTGCCGACTGATGACGATGAACGCGCAATCGACCAGCCGCGGACCTCGGAGGGGGAGAAAGCGCGCACGATAGGTCGAACGGTGTTGGGGCTGGGCAGCTTCGGAACGTTGTTCGGCCTGTACGTGCCGTTGGTGGACTATCGCGAAGACGTGCATTACTACACGCAGTTCAGATCCGCTGAGGTTCTGGGCACCCCCGGCGTCTGGCTGGTGCTGGTGGGGTCGGCGGCGCTGCTGCTGGTCGCTACTTTGCTGGTCGAAAGAGTCCAGACCCGTGCCAAACTCGGTGCGATGCTCGCTCTCGCGTGCGTCCACGCGCTCGGCTCGCTGGCGGTCTGCATGATCGCGGTCATCCTGATCTGGGCCGACGTCCGCGATCTCGCCCAGTCGAAATTCGGCGACCATATCTTCGTCGAAGCCCACTTCACACTCGCCGCACTGCTACCCCTGATCTCGCCCGGCCTGATACTCGCGGGCGCGGTGTGGTGGTGCCTCAACGCCTCAGCGCGCGCCGGATCTGATCGCGTGGACCGCGTAACCGATCAACGAACGCCGTGAGACGGTTTGCCGTCGGAGGGTTCACCGTGGCGAGTTCAGGGGATGGCGGAGCTTGAGCGCTACCAGCGCCAGCACCCGCCCCACCCGATCGGTGAGGGTGTCGGGATCGGTGCCCGCCTCGTCGAGTAACTGGTGGACCGTGTCCGCATCACGTTGGCTGCACGCCGAGACCAGTTTCAATGCCCACCACTGCGATTCGCTCAGAAATGACCACTGCGCCGACGATGTGTCGGGGACTCGGAGACCGCCCGGCGGCGGCGGTATCAGGGCGAACAGTTCCCCGATCCACACCAGGGCCGCCTCGTGCAGGACCGAGGGCGGCCCGAGCCGCACCATCTCCCCCACATGCACGCGTTCACGCTCGGCATCCTGATCGACCGCGGCCCGCAACGCCTTGCGCGCGTGCGACTCCCACACCGGTTCCCCGTCTGCCATCGACTCTTCCCCTCCCGAACGATCGATAGCCGAACATGCTGCCGCACAACAACCTTCGATGCCACCCGATATCACCCATGCCCCGACCATCTAGGAGACTGCCGCGGGCTCGGTATGCGGAGAACCGTCCCTATTCGGGATCGGCAGGTGCGTGGACGTAGGAGAAGAACCGAGCGTCCACCTGCGGCAATCGGATCTCGCGGCGAATAGCGAAGATGAACTTCTCGAACACTTCCCGGGCAGGCGTTCTCTCCCGTTGCCATCCTGCGACGTCGAAGTGTTGTTCGGCTACGCGGTAGAACAGGCGGGTCATATCGGCATCGAGGGTGGCGGCCACGGCTACCACATCGGGGGAACCGTAGAGCCAGACTGCGGTGTATGCGCTGTCCCAGCCCTGGTAGACGTTTTGGCGGACATCATCTATGCGCGCCGCGTATCCCGCAGTCGACGGGTCGGTCAGCGCCAACGCTCGTAGCACCTCACACACCAGCTGGAACTGCTCAGCAAGGGCACGGTAGCTCGCTGCCCGCTGATCTCTTTGCCATTGCCTTGATTCGGTCCGCATATCCCAGAAACGACCGAACACAATCCCCGCCATCGCAGATGACGCAGCCAAAATCGCTGTCCCCATACTCTCCGACGCTACGACCCTCACGCAAACCGACCACCCCGAAAGCCCTGTAGCATTCGCGCTCTCTGGAGTCGCAGCGCTCACCGCAGCCCATGCGTGCGGCGAATGCACGCTCATGCCGAATTGAGTACGGTCTCCGGTCACCGCTGACCAGAAGCTGCGCACTTACTCGTCGAGCAATGCCGCGACGAGAGCGCCACCGAGAAGCCCGGCGACGGTCACCGTAGACCAGCCCTTGTTCGTAAGCGTCTGCGGCAATTCGCTGTGGTTGCGCACGATTGCGGTGAGCTCGACAACTTCGATCGCAGTGCCGACCACGAACCAGTGGCGAACGGGCTTGCCGGTCGCCAGAGCCCAGAGCGTACCGACGCCGAGAACTGCATCACGTACCGCGAAGGCGGGGCGTAACACTGTTGCGGAACCGGTCTCGGTCGGCCCCACCCATGTCTCTGTCACGGAAGGGCTTGCGAGAGCCCCTATTCCGATTGTGGTTCGGGTTGCCGCATGCGACCAGGCGGTAGCCCGCACTAGTGGCTGCACCCGCCGTCGAAGGCTTCCCATATTGTTCATCGTCACTCCCATCCCGCAACACCTACTACCGACCGTAGTATGTTTCTACGCTCGCCGCGGCGACTCGGCGGAAATGACAACCGCGAACATCCGCTCATGCCGCTTACAAGGGCATTCACGCCGGACGGGCCGCCGCCGGGTGCTGAGGATCAATGCCCATGATCTACCAGGTGGGCCGATATCTTGATGCCGTGAGCGATGATGCTGTTCGGCCCGAGTGGTGTGTGGTCGCGTCGTTGTTGCCTTACCCGTACAGGGAGTCTGGTCCCAACGCTGAACTGCGTAGCCACAAGATCTTCCCGGCTGGTGCGAAGCTTCATGTGATCGGCGGTTTCGCCGGGAAGGGTCATGAGGTGGTGACCGTGGTCGGCACGGCTCACCGCCGCCGGTATGTCACCGCCCATATCCAGGCTCGATACCTCGGCGATTGGCGAGTGGCTTTGATCTATCGGCCCGCGGTGCTGCGGGCGATCCATCAGGCCGAGATCGACGACCGATGGAGTGCTCATCGCTGGAATCAGCAAGGCTTCGAACTGGATTCACCCGAGTACGGCGCGTACCTCCGGCGGATCGCCGAGAGCTTCCAGCGCATTCAGCGTGATGGAACTGCCGACGAGTAGCACGTCTACTCCGTGGCGCGGCCGTCGGAGAGAACGTCCGGAACTGCCGCGTGGCGCGCGGTTCGAAGCGGCCACCCGGCTCACCGGAAGATCAACGGGCAGAGATCAACTCGGCTCCGGTGACGCGCCATAGTGCCGAATCGAGTGCATGTGTGGTTGTCGTATGCGGTTGCCGCGGTGAGCATTTCCGAGATGACGATCATCGCCGTGCCTCCCGTGTCAACGAAACATTGTGGTGTCCGTCATGAAGGGAGCACCCACCGCTCGACCGGGATCCGTTCCTGACACCGGCTTCTTACCAGCCGCAACCCGAGGCCACGTCGTCTGTTCAAGATGTGGGCCGAGACTCAGCGGCCCGGTTCAGCCGTTGGGCGAGTTGGGCTGCGAGATCGCGGAACTCGGCGGGCTCTTCGATAGCGAATTCCGCGCCGATCAATCCGACCTGCAGGATCAGCCAGTGGAACGAATCCACCTGGACGATCAGGCGGCAGCGGTCCGGCCCCTGTGACTCGATCTCGCAGTCCTGGAATTTGAGCACGTCCGCGACGGCGGCGGCGGCGGTCTCGATGGTGACGACCGCGCGGTGGCGGCCGGCGCTCAACCCGGCACGCAGATACTCCGCGCCCGACCGGGCCGGCAGCGGGCGCGGGGTGAAATGGCTTGCGGTAGGCACGATCTCGTCGATGCGATCGAGGCGGAAGGTACGCCAGTCGACCGCCCGTACGTCCCAGGCCAGCAGATACCAACGCAGGTGGAGGTAGATCGTGCGGTACGGCTCGACCCGGCGGTGGGAGGTGTGTCCGTCTCGGTCGAGGTAGGTGAAGGTGAGGTATTCGTGCCAGGCCGCCGCGGTGCCGAGGATGGCCAGCGCCTCCGGTCGCACCGCCGGTGCGTTCTGCGGTGCGGCCTCCACGGTTTCGCGCAGCGCGACCACAGCCGGTCGCAGGCGGTGCGGCAGGAACTGGTCGAGTTTGCCGAAGGCGCGGTCGGCCGCGGGGGCGAATCCGTTGCCGTCTAAGGGTTCTCGCGGCGCCGTGGCACCCAGTAGGGTGAGGCCGACCAGCGTGGCGACCGCCTCGTCGTCGTCGAGTACCAGCGGCGGCAGGGTCTGGCCGGCGGCAAGTCGATAGAAGCCGCTGGGCCCGGGCTGTGTCGACACCGGGTAGCCGTACTCGCGCAGCCGTTCCACATCGCGGCGCAGCGTGCGCGGGCTGGTTTCGAGCCGAGCGGCCAGTTCCTTTCCGCTGAACCGCCTCCCCGTCTGGAGCTGGGCCAGCAATTCGAGCGTACGACGGGTCACATCGGCCATATCTCCATCATGGCGCTAATTGCGGCCAAGATCCGGCCACATCTGTCGATAGCGTCGAATAATGACCACATTCGAGCAACACCGCTTTATCCGTATCGGTGGCGCCCGCACGAACAATCTGCGCCGGATCGACCTCGATGTGCCGCGCAATAACCTCGTCGTCTTCGTCGGCGTCTCCGGATCGGGGAAATCGTCGCTGGTCTTCGACACCATCGCGGCCGAAGCCGGATATCAGGTGAACGAGAACTACCCCCCGTTCGTGCGCAATCGGCTACCACGCTGGACTCGGCCGGAAGTGGATCACATCGAGGGTTTGTCGCCGGTAGTGGTCATCGACCAGCGACGGCTCGGCGCCAATGCCCGCTCCACCGTCGGCACCATCACCGATGCGTACAGCTATCTGCGCCTACTGTTCTCGCGGATCAGCACCCCGTACGTGGGAGAGTCGAACCACTTCTCGTTCAACGATCCGGCCGGAATGTGCCCAGCCTGTTCGGGATTGGGACACACGATGTCCACTGCTGTCGAGCGTGTCCTGGATCTGGACAGATCACTCGAAGAGGGAGCGATCTTGCTGCCGGGCTTCGGCAACGGACAGTACTGGTACCGGCAGTACGCCGACATCGGCTCCTTCGACGCGACCACCCCACTGCGCGAGTGGACCGAGTCCGAACGACAAGCGCTGCTGTACGGAGGAACCGCGGCGACACGGCTGAGCACCCGTCCCCCGAGGGACTACGAGGGGGTCATCGAGCGGTTCGAACGGATCTACCTGCACACCGCGGACAATCTCTCCGAACGTAAGCAGACCGTGCTACGGAAGTTCACCAATACCCGACCCTGCCCGGACTGCGGTGGCGATCGGTTGAACGCCGCCGCCCGCTCGGCCCGGGTGCTGGGCCGCACCATCGTCGAGATGAGCGGCACGGAGATCGCCGAACTCGCCGAATTGGTTGCGGGCGTATCGGATCCGAGTGTCACACCGGTGGTGACGGCCCTGCGCGAGCGACTCATCGCACTCACCGACATCGGACTCGGCTACCTGTCGCTGGCCCGGCCCACCGGTACCCTGTCCGGCGGTGAATCACAGCGCATCAAGACGGTGCGGCATCTCGGCAGCAGCCTCGTCGAAATGCTGTACGTCTTCGACGAGCCCACCATGGGTCTGCATCCGCACGATGTCCGATCACTGACCGGGATGCTGAAACAGTTGCGGGACAAGGGCAATACCGTGCTGGTCGTCGAGCACGATCCCGACATCATGCGTATCGCCGACCGGATCGTGGAAATCGGGCCGGGAGCGGGGACCGCCGGCGGTGAGGTGATATTCGAGGGACCGTTCGACGCGCTGCGCACCGCCGACACCCCGACCGGACGTGGATTGCGAGAACGCCGCACCCGACGCGAACACCGCACTCCCACCGGCAAACTGCGGATCGACAACGCCACGCGAAACAATCTGCGCGGGCTCACCGTCGATATACCCACCGGGGTGTTGACGGTGCTGACCGGGGTCGCCGGATCCGGAAAGTCCAGTCTGGTAGCGGAATTGACCGATCGGCATCGCGCGACCATCGTCGATCAGCGTCCGCTCACTACCAATCGGCGCTCGACGCCGATCACCTATGCCGGTATCGCGCCCGCTATCCGGCGGCTGTTCGCCACCCGCAACGGCGTGAGTCCCGCTCTGTTCAGCGCGAATTCGGCGGGGGCCTGCCCCACCTGTAAAGGGCTCGGTGTCAGCTATACCGATCTGGCCTTCATGGACGGCCAGGAAACGGTGTGCGAGAGCTGCAACGGACGGCGCTTCACCCCGGAGGTACTCCGGTACACGGTGGACGGTCTGACCATCGCAGATATCGACGACCTCACCATCACCGATGCCGCCGCGCGCCTGCGGGAACCGGGTATCGCCGGACCGCTGCGGCGTATCGCGGAAGTCGGCCTGGGCTACCTGCGCCTCGGCCAGTCGCTGACCACGCTCTCCGGCGGCGAATGCCAGCGGCTGAAGATCGGCAAGGAACTGACCCGCACCGCCGACAACACTCTCTACATCCTCGACGAACCGACCACCGGCCTGCACCTCTCCGATATCGACATCCTGCTGGAGCTACTCAGCACGCTCGTCGACAAGGGCAACACCATGGTGGTCATCGAGCACAACCTCGATGTCATCCGCCAGGCAGACCACATCATCGATCTCGGACCCGGGCCTGGACGCCATGGTGGACAACTCGTGTTCGAGGGCACACCCGAGAAGCTCGCCACGTGTCCGGACTCGAAAACCGGTCGCGCTCTGCGGAGTTGACGACATCGGCGGGTTTCAGCGAGACAGGTATCGGGGCGCCGGGCCAGCCGTTCGTTGTCAGCACAGGTCCTGCCCGGAATGGCGATCACGCTGATCATCGAACAGAGGCTCCTAATGACACCGCGAACAGCTGTGGCGCCGTGAGGTCGCGGCGAATCTCGTCAGGATCGCTTTTCCAGTCGATGTAGATGCCACCCAATGTCCGGACCGCATACAAACACTGATGAGATCTGCGGGGGCGTTCGGGGCTTGCCGTATGGCTGATCTCTATCTGTCGCCCATGAAAGGTATTGCCGGTCATGCGTTCTAAGCCCCGACCAGTTCACTGACGTGAAAAATGGTCCCGACGATCAGCTGTCCTTGATCTGTAGTGAGCGATGCTGTCCACGTTCAGTCGGTCACCACCTTCCTGGTTCAGATTGCGCACGACCTCGAAGGCTGATCCGGGTAGCCGCGACTGGGTGAGGCACCGGACTTCAGGGCGCGTCGTCGCCTCGCGCCAGAACGCACTTTCCTGCCGCGACCCGCGCGTTGGTCGGCAGTCAAACTGGTTGGCTGCCAGCGCTTCCCGAAGCACTCTTCTGTCGAGTTGAGTACACAGTCGTCCTTCGTGGAGATCGAGAATCGGCCGCGCGCTGTCGGTGTTGTTAGATGTTCGAATATGACCTCAGAGACCTCCGCAACGGGACCGGGTCCTGCACATGATGCGGCCGCTTCGGTTCGTGCGGTGATCGATCGCGTGATCGCCGATGGACTTCGGCGTGAGTCCATGGTTGGCGCGTCCGATTCGCAGATCGATCGTTGGGCGATGGCACAGCAGGTGTCGGTCGTTCCCGCTGCTGTGCGAGAGGTGTTGCGCTGGATCGGTGTTCGCGGCGGTCGATGGCTGAGCGGAAGTTTGTTCGGGGTGGAAGCCCTGGGCGGTGAATCCAAGCGAGCGGCGCTGGCCACGCAGCATCAGCTCGGCGATTCGATGGGCGATTCCGCGGGGATGCTGGTTCTGGTCGATCACCAGTCCTACGAGTTCTACGCAATCGATGGAGCGGATCTGTTTGACCCTGATCCTCCGGTTTGGATGATCAGTGAGGGCGAGTTCGCGGAACAGGGCTGGCCTTCGGTGACTGCTTGGCTGAAGTCGATCGCACCGGATGTGGCTCGTGATCGTGAGCGACTGACGTTCCAGCGACTGAGCGGCGAGTGGATCGATCCGGCCTGGTCCGAGTACATCGACTTCGATTGACGAACGGCGCCGTGAGCCGGCCCAGCATGTCCGAGGCTGGAGTCCGCTCATGCTGCGACCCGCACGTTGGTCGGACATCCAAACCGGTTGACCGACAGCGGCTTCCCAACGCGTGCTCTCCGACGTGCGGGTCACAGCTTTCGCGGCGGAGCGGCAATTCGTGTCTGCGCCGCACTTGACCGCGGCCGGGAACTGCTCGGGTCGAGGTGCAGACCCACTCGGTCATGATTCGAGCCGCGCTGCCTTCGTGACGAGATAGCGCCGCTCGGACTCGTTCAGTGTCCGGTGTGCTGCCGAACGGTATTGCACGGCAGCCAGTTCCAGATCGCCTGCGAGTTCCGCGAGATGCGCTTCGACTGCGGCGAAACGATGATGCTCGGCGAGGATCGGGTCGGTCCGCAGTTGCTCGAGCAACGTGAGCCCGGTGGGCACGCCACGTGCCATCGCCAGGGCGACAACACGATTCAGCGTCACCATCGGATTGTCTGACATCTGGTCGAGCAAGGTGTAGAGCGCGAGAATCTGTTCCCAGTCGGTCGTGTCCGGTGTCGGAGCCTCGTCGTGGACTGCCGCGATCGCTGCCTGAATCTGGTAGGGACCGGGCTTGTTTCGTGACATCGCGGCAGTTACCAGCGCAGCTCCTTCGGCGATCTGCGCGCGGTCCCACAGCGTCCGGTCCTGCTCGGCCATCGGAATCAGCATGTCTCCCGGCCCGGTCCGCGCGGCGCGGCGGGCGTCGGTCAGCAGCATCAGCGCGAGCAGGCCGGCGACTTCGCCGTCGCCGGGCAGGTTGCGGTGCAGCATCCGGGCGAGTCTGATGGCCTCGGTCGACAATTCGACCCGCGCGAGCACCGGCCCCGAGGTGCTCGTGTAGCCCTCGTTGAAGATCAGGTACAGCACCTGCAGCACGGCGTCGAGGCGTTCGGCGTGCTCGGCCGGCATCGCGAACGGCACGCCGGACCGCTTGATCGTCTTCTTGGCGCGGCTGATCCGCTGTCCCATCGTCGCTTCGGGCGCGAACAGCGCCCGGGCGATCTCTCCCGTGGTGAGGCCGCCGACCGCGCGCAGGGTGAGCGCGATCTGACCGGTGCGCGGCAACGCGGGATGACAGCACATGAACAGCAGGATCAACGAATCATCTTGTGCCGAAACGGGTCCGGACGGTGCAACCGGCACTTCCTCCCGCTCGCGGCGGGCCTGCTCGCTGCGCAGCAGGTCGATCAATTTCCGCGAGGCCACCCGGATCAGCCAGGTGGGTGGTTCGTCCGGCAACGGGGGCCACTGTGTCGTCGCCGTGAGCAAGGCCTCCTGTACCGCGTCCTCGGCAAGGTCGAAGTGCCCGTATCGGCGGACGAGCGCACCGAGGACCTGCGGCGCCAGGTCGCGCAGCAGGTCCTCGATCTCGCGAGTGATCACAGGTCGGCGGGCGGTCCGTCGGGAAGCGGCCGGACCTCGATCGTGTCGCCGATGTTTTCGGCGACCCGTGCGGCGATTGCCATCGCGCGGTCGTGGGAGTCGACGTCGACGACCGAGAAGCTCGCAAGGACCTCCTTCACCTCGGCGTACGGCCCGTCGCTGGCGACCGGACCCGAAGCGGACTTCCGCACGGTCCGGGTCAACGACGGATCGGCGAGCCCCATCGTCGTGACCAGCTCGCCGGACTCGGTCAGCTCGGCACCGAGCTCCTCGTAGAACTTGCACATCGCGGCGAACTCGGGGCTCGAGTAGTCGACCGACGCCCAGTCCGCGGTGTTGGTGTAGGCCAGCAGGATGTACTTCACGGCTCCATCCTCCCGCTATTCAGCGACGCGTGTCATCGTGGCCTCGTAACCGCCACCGGGCCACACCCATGCGCCGGACAGCGTGTTGCCGTCGGCGCTGAACGTGGTCCGGCAGTACGCCGGCGAGCCCTTGCGGCCACCCCAGATCGTCAGCACGTCGCCGTCGAGTTCGTATTCGTAGTCGAGCGTTTCGCCGTCGCTCGAGTAGAAGCGTGAGGTGACCGCCTCACTCGTCTCACCGCCGAACGGCCGTTCGTGGCCGATGACTTCGAGTCCGGAGACGCGATGCCCATCGTGGTCCATGTCCACGCGCTGGGACAGGAAGGCGCGGCCGTCGAGCCACGCGTAGGTCGTGGTGCCGGCGGCGCCGCCGGACACCCGCCAGGTGCCGACGAGACGGTCGAGGTCGGAGATCGAGGTACTCATGACGAGAGTTCCTTTCGGTTGATGGTTCCTTCGCCGGTACCACGGAGCCGGCAGACGGTTTTCGACATTCGGTCGTCGAAAACGTGCGCGGCGGCGCCGCGGATGAGGGAAAGTCCAGAACGCGACCGCGTCCGCGTCAGATGATGCGCATCTTCCACTGCGCTCGAAATACCGTCTGCTCCGAGGCTGTCGCGATCTTCGACAGCGGTGCTGGGTCGAACATGTACCGAGTCGAACCACGGCGCATCACCACGTCCGCGAGGTCACCCACGAGGCGTCGCAGTGCCGAAGGATAATGTCGGTACAGGGCTACACCACCACCCATGGAACTGCTCATGCCGGAGGGCCAATACTCCGGTCTCGCTCCGATGACCAGGAATCTGAAACCGCGCGCCTCAGGCTCACTGCGCGCGTCGGCGAAGGCACTGAATACATTGTGGCCGAACCCCTCCCACTCGCCCCCGCCCGTATCGCTCAGGTGCACAAGATAGTCAAGGCTTCTGCTATGGCAGCTGATCTTCAGCGTCCATGTCTGAGCGTCGCCGTCCGTGGTGCAGACCGGGATTCGCTCGACGCCCTGAACTTCGAAGCTGTCCGCATCCTCACGCGTCATTCCAATCCCCCCGTTTCGGCGCCCTATTCATGCCGCATGATGCGCTGTTCGAAGCGGCCACCCGGCTCACCGGAAGATCAACGGGCAGAGATCAACTCGGATCCAGAGACGCACCATAATGCCGAGTTGAGGACGGTTCAGAGATCGCCCGAGTCCTTCCATCTGCAGTGGTCCGCGCTGGCCAGCGCGTAGGGAGGGTCACCGTTACGCTCCCGATCGTGGTTACCGATGGATTCGCGGAGTTGTCCGGACTCGAGGTTGAACAGATATGGGTGTGGAACGGCTGGTTGCGCCTAGTTTTTGACCTGGCCCCACCTGGTGAGCCCGATACCTACATGGACCTGAACGATTTCCAATTTACCGATACCGAAGGCCGAAACTGGGATGTTCGCACTGAGGACGACCCTCGCACCGCAGGCCCGGTCCTGGGCCTGCTGCGATGCCGACTGGCCACTGCACAGGAGAAGGACCGTGTTTTGACTCTTCTCTTCGACAACGGTGCACGCATCGTTGGTGAGATGCCCTTATAGCGGGTGCCTGATTCAAAGGAATCATTTCTACGGCAGGAACACACGCTCATGCCGCCTACCGCGCTGACCGAACCAGCCAGGGTAGATCAACAGACAGAGGAATTCGCGACCGCCGCCGTGTGCGCCACTACCGAATTCAGGAACTGAGGGACTCCCGGTCAGCATCGAGCAGCCAAGACCGACGCGCAGCAGCGGCACGGCATATCGCTGTCAATTTGTGAGGTCGGGCATTCGATCGAGCGGTGACTAGCCGAACGTCTCGAAGCCTCGATCTTGAACGACAGGAAAGGTCTGCTCGATCGAATCGATCCACGCGTCGATCGACCCCGGTGATCGCCGGGCAGCCTCGACAAGCGCCTCGATAGCCCGGAGCTTGTCCGTACCGACATGCTCCTGGAGATCGCGTTCGGTCACCTCGCAGTAGGACATACGCAGCTGCCAGACAAACCTCATCAGGTAGCGACATTCGTCCGGGTTCCGGTCGTCTGCAAGTCGCTTCTCAATTGCCTGTTGAGTCCGCCGCCGTTGGGCATCATCGCGGAATCGGTCGCTGAGATCAGTAAGGCTCACGGCTGGACGGTAGCAACGCAGACACTCAGAGGACAGGAACCGTCAGAAGCGTGGACTCGATGATCATAAAAGTAGTTCCGCGGGCACCCGTAACTCCTCCAACGCGTAGAGATCGATGATCTCCGCAGTGTCGTCCCGAATACACGCTGCGGCGATTGCGTCGATCAGCTCGTCGTAGTCGGGACCGGTTGCATCGTCATAGGACGCTGTCATGCGCCCCCACTCATCCCAGGGAAGCATCTCGAATTTGTTCAGCGCCGCAAGGTCTTTGACCGCGTTGCCTCGAATCTCCGCTGGTCCCCAGTTCTGCGTTCCGTAGACGCCGAAGGTGGCTGGGTCGATACGACCTTCGCGGTACGCGGCCCAGGCTTCACCGCCACTGAGGAATTCACCGGCACCGAGGTCCTCGGGATTTTCCAGAATGTCTTGACTGATGATCTCGGAGTTGATGCGCACCCAACGATCGTGGGTGTCGTCTCGATACTCGGTGACCCAGTGGTCGACCCCTTGACCGGGCTGGAAGTAAGTGGCGAAGCCACACCGCACCCGGGAAGCGATGCCGCGGTAGCGCAATAGCGCACAGCTGAGCACGGCGAAATGACGGCACGTTCCGATGACGCGGCGCGACGGGTCGCGAGCGAGATCGAACGGGGCTGGGTCCAGCTCCAGCAGCGCGGCGATGAGACGGTTGGCCTGTCGAATCTGGTTCTCGCCGAATCGCTCTGCGGGCAACCCGAGAACCTTCGCATCGTGTGGCTGGATGACAAGCGTCGATGCCCACCGACAAATCTCGAGCACCTCGGTGGGTGTCGAGCTGGATACGGTCGGATCGATACCGTTCAAGTTGGTTAGTGGGCTCGCGGTGGCATAGTCCAACAACTCCGTCATGGTTCGAAAGCCTAAGCAATCCAACCGAAAACGTCGCCAGACCCAGGCCGCAGGAACAGCATCACACTGTTCCCGAACGCACTATTCTGCCGCGACCCGGGCTCTGTTTGGCCGTCCGAACTGGTTGGCCGGCAGATGACCGGCGAAATCCGTTGACAGCGTTGGGTTGTGCTCGCACACTGGGCCGGTCGCCTTGTTGTCGGGGAAGCCGGGTGGTCGTGTATGTCCGATGATCACACGATGGTCGGTCGCGTCGTCGCGATCACCGATGCGGTGGCGGCCGCGTCCGGGCCGATGTCGCTCGCGGAGCTCACTCGCGGTACCGGGTTGCCCAAGGCGACGGTGCGCCGGATCGCCAATGATCTTGTGCGCCATGAGGTTCTGGAACTCGTCCCCGACGGCTACCGGCTCGGCGCGCGGCTGGCCTACTACGGATTCCGGGCGGTGAACGAGGAGGGGCTGTCCGTCGTCGCACCGCCTCATCTGAGGGAACTCTCGCTGCGCGCGCACGGGGAGGTCAGCTGGTGCGGGGAGTTCTTCGACGGTGAAATGGTCTTTCGGCAGCTGGTTTTCGGGCACGAGTACCGCGAGGCGGTCCGGAACCAGAACTGGCCGTCGAATGCCCGCCTCGGGTCCAGCATCGCGCTCACCGCCGCCGGAAGGCTGCAGACGGCGTTCGACGCCGAACTCAGCGAGCGGATAGCGCATACGGGATGTGCTCCGCTGACCAAACATTCGGCGACCTCGCCCCGCGAGCTCGGGCTGCTGCTCGAGCAGGCGCGCGCGACCGGGCTGGCCTACGAACGCGAACAGGTGACCCCGGGCTGGAGTTGTGTGGCGGCCGCCATTCTCGACGCCGATGAACGGCCGCTCGGAGTCATCGGTATCACCGGTCGGAGCTCGGCCGCCGCCCAGCGCTCAACCCAGCGTGCCCTGATCGCCGCCGCCGACGCCATCGGCCGCGACCTGCGTTCGCTCGCCCGCACCGCGCTCGCCCCCGCGCCCCGTATCACTGAGTGATACGGTCGCTCCCGCCGACCTGCGCAAATACTGCGAACAAAACATCGGGGGAACACATCCTGAATTAGGTGAGAGCACGAAAGCTCGTGCCGTACCACCTGATACAGGAGCCTCCATGTTCTCCCAGTTGAAACGAACGCTGTGCGCAGGACTCTTCGTACTCGGCGCCACCGCCGCCCTCACCGTCTCCGGCACGACCAGCGCCCCGGCGCTCCCGCCCGGCACGATCGAGTTGCAGCACGAGTTCGACGTCTACCAGCGCGCGTCTGGCACCAACGACAGTCCTCTCGGATTCCATGTCTCGATAGACGATTCCGCCACCGCGACCAAATTCACCGGATTGGCCAACACCATCAACTCCTACGGCCGAGTCAAGGAGGGAGTGATCAACGGCCGCACGATCACCTTCAGGATCGAATGGAAGTCCGACGGCAAAGTCGGCATCTACCAGGGAACCTACTTCGACGACGGCTACCTGCGCGGCAACAGCTCCCAGGAGGATTCGAACCGCTCCGCCGAATGGTGGAGCCGCTACGCCAACTGGAGCATCTCCTGACCTGCTGACCGAAAACATAAGCCCCGCATCTGCTTTCCCTGATGCGGGGCCACTCGGCACGGGCTGCCGCGGGGGTAGGTGACACTGTCGTCCGATCGTGCAGCGCGACACTGCGGGGCGTGGCGCATCGAATATGGTGCGCTCGTGTTCATTTCGTGCGTGGTGTTTCTATTCCCGGTGCTGTGCTGGGCATTAACGGCCCAGACCCCGACAGGGCGATGGGCAGGGGTCACGGTGCTGACCATCGTGGCCGGTGTTCAGATCCCGCTGCAGAATGACGTCTTCGGTACCGATTTCCAGACCACCGTCGGCGTAGCGCTGGCCGTATTGGTCATAGTGGTGCTGATCGTCGCGCCGATCGTGGAGTTCGTGCCTGACCGAGTGGTGCCGCTCGGCCGGGACGCCAAGGCGCGCATAGGCATTGGTTGGACGCTCGGGGGTTTATACTGCCTGGTCAGTGGGTTGGTCGTGCTGGTAGTCACCGCTACGGGCCTGCTGGGTCTCGGAACCGCGACCATGCCCCCCGTCGACGCGATCGGCTCGCTGCCCGAGGGGCTGTCGATAACCAAAACGGTAGCCCCTGACTGCTCCCACGATTCCGACGGCACCGACTGCGAACGGACTTTCTACATCACAGGAACGAACGGGACACCCGAGCAAGTCGCTGAACAGGTTCGGCAGTACCTGACTGACAGCAAGGGATGGACTTTCACCCAAAAAACTGCCTTCCCTGGCGATTCCAGCACATGGAAAGGCTCTTGCTGGCAACAAGGCTGGATACTCGATTCCTATCAGGCCTGCACGTGGGTAGAAATCAAGAAAGACGGCAAAGTCGCAGTCGTTTTGAGCCACAAGGACAGCGGCTAGATCGACCGAGTCGTCGCCGGCATGATCAGCAGCCCTGAGGTTCGTGTCGAAGGCGAAGATGGTTGGTCGAGGCGGGCCGAACGCACCTAAGTGCCGGGTTGCGGATCAACTGCTCTGCTTCGCTTCGCCACGCGAACTCGGAATCGGTGTGTCGCACTCGAATGTGATCCACCCGCCTCCGGGCCCTTTATGCCCGGCGAGAACCCGCCCTCGGTAGGACTGAGAACCTTCGACAGTGACTGTGATATGTGTCTGCGAGTCCGGGACATTGAGGCATCCGACATAGCGAAGCCTTATGACGGTCGCAGATTCTCTCTCCAACGTGACTGCGACGCA
This sequence comes from Nocardia sp. NPDC058058, assembly GCF_042885355.1. NCBI lineage: Bacteria > Bacillati > Actinomycetota > Actinomycetes > Mycobacteriales > Nocardiaceae > Nocardia > Nocardia sp. NPDC058058. The sequence continues at coordinate 1,579,189 of NZ_JBHVSA010000003.1, forward strand.
GACGTTTTCAACGACACTCGGCTCGTACTCCTCGTCGCTGACTGTAACGGTCGCGGTGCATTCAGACATGCCCATCAGTCTCCCCGATGTCCACGGAACGAAAGATCGCAGTGCGACTAGGAGGCAGGCAGGCAGCATGGAGATCGTGCCGTTTTCTCGCAACTTGGCCCGCCTCGAGCGCCGGGTCGTCAACCGTCTGGCATTCCGAATGATGCAGTTGGTACCTGCCTGGGCAGTGCTGGTGCATCACGGGCGCAGTACCGGACGCGAATACCGAAGCCCGGTGGCGGTTTTCATCCGTCACGGCAGGTATCGCATCGCCTTGAGCCATGGCCGAGAGTCGGACTGGGTCCGCAACGTGTTGATGGCGGGCAGGTTCGAGCTCGAGTGGAATGGGCGAACCGTCACAATGGTCGAGCCGATCCTCGGATCCGACCCGACCTTCCATTGGGCGCCGTGGTCCGTGCGGTTGTTGTTGCGCGGTACGGGTGCACCGGACTATCTGGAGGCGCGGCCCGTCCGATAGCGACTTCACAGGACGCACTCATGTGCCGCACACCGCGATGGCTGAACCGGCCAGAGGCAAGTCGAAAGTTAACGGGCTGAGTCGGTCTCAGGCCGCCGGAACGCCCGCTTCTACCGCTGGCCGCGCTGATCAGACCGGCCCGCAATGCCTTGTCTAGGCTGCGGGAGTGTGGCCTTTCACTGACGAACAATCGTTCTGGGCCTGGGCGGCCGATCCCGATGCGGTGTTGATGGAGCAGGACGAGGATCTGCTGCTTCACGACCCCGCGGGGCTGCCGCTCTTGCTTGACGCTGCCGGAGACGCCAACTGCCCCAAGCGCAGCTACTGCGCTGCGGTCCTGTGCGACTACTCCCGCCGGGTCGTGGGATGGCGTGTGGCGCAAGAGTATTCAGCATTGCAAGCCGCTGCTACACGCGCTTCGGACAGCCGTGATGGCTGGGTGCGATGGTGGTCAGAATATGTAAGCCGATTGTTCTCCTACGTCACCGATGCTCGACCCGTGAACCGAGCCGAAGCAGAGCGGATGGCGACAGATCTGCTGACCTGTCCCGCCAACAATCTGGTGATACAGATCGCGCCCGGCGAAAAACACTGGCAGTGCGCTGAATCGGGCAACTGCCCGACATACCTATACATCAACCGGCGCACCGGCGACTATCGGATGTCTCGGCAGCACCCGCTATCCAGAGAAGAACTCAGGACTCTGTACGAGCAACGATCCTGACAGCAAACCGCAGATGCTTGCTTGCGATCCTGAACGCACTGTCATGCTGCTGATCGCGCTGACCTAGCTGCTCGACTTGCCGCTGCGGAAGATCAAACACCCGCGCTGGTCAGCCGTTTTCGCGACGATCGGCCGCGAATCGCAGCTCATCGGCGATAAGAGTCAGCGACAATGAGAAGACCTATCGGCCACATGCCGATAGAGAAAGAATCGGATGATCATGCCGACAGACTGGGGCAATGTTTCCGGCGACAACCTGCGTCGCGCAATGAACAATCACGAGGCCAGCCGACGCATCCAGGGCGGTGGTGGTGGTTGTCTGATCTCGCTGGTGACGATGGTAGGAGCCGCAGCGGTCATCACGGTCGCAGCACGGCACCTCCCGGGCCGAGATCTCCGACGCCGCGGTCGATGACGTTGCCAGCCTTGTGGATGTAGAGCGGACCGAGATGCGTTCTGTGACTTCACCGGCCGAACCAGCAAGCACGCCGGGTCAAGCGGTGGTGGGGTTGGTAGGTGACCATCGGTAGGCGATAGGTCCAATGAGCAGCGGCTGGTCCAGCATGTCTGCTTTGAACGTCACTCCGGTGACCTTCGCCGCCAGGGCGAAGGCTCTCGGCTGGGTTGAGCCACTGAAACGGGCCAGGGGATCGGCTCTCGACATATGGGTGATGGTGGCAGACCCCACCGACATTGTCGGACGGACATCCGAGAGCACCGGGAAGCACTAAAATGTCGCACGCTGCGCGGACCGAACCGGCCGACGCGGCGCATTGGAAGATCAACGGGCAGAGCGCCATACGGCCGCAGTCACTGCTCGCACATTCCGATTACACGACGGTCTGTCTGGGCTGAATTCGAGGCCGCGTGCTCGTCAGTTCAGTGTGATTGAGCCTGGTGGCGGGTTTCTCGGGCGAGGCGGTAAGCGGGGAAGGAATCGAGCAGGTGCTGCTCGAATTTGGGTGCGCGGGACTCGCGTTCACCGAAGTGCAGCTTCGCCCGCAGGTGTGCATCCATCACCTGCACGGCGTCCTCGGCCTGATTCAGCGACAACAACAACAGGATCAGGCGCCGGACGAACAGGGGATTGCTGTCATCGGTCACCGATGTCGCTGCGGCGACCAGCGGCTCGACCGCCAATACCGTCGCGGCCCAGTCGTTGACAGGCCCGTCGACCATGTCGACGAATTCGTCGACCGCGGCGTGGACCTCGTCGTCGGTCTCGATCAGGATCTCCTGCGCGGCAGCTCCGATACTGCCTGCGCGCCCGAAGCTCTCGATGGCGAGTTCGGTGGAGTAGGGCCTGCCGCCGGCCAGATCCAGGTTGCTGACCGCTGCATCCGGTAGTGCATCGATCGCGGCGTGCAGAGCGGGAACCGTCATCGAGACCGTGCTGGTCACTCGTAGCTCTCCGTACTTCAGTATGAGATCGGTGAACACTTCCAGCGCGCCCGAGAAGTGCTCACCTGCAACAGATTTGCCGAACACGTAGCCGTCGTCCATCCGGTGCATCGTGAAGCCGCGGTTCGTGCACATCGCTGCCTTCAACTCCCGAGCCAGTTCCGCGCGGGTTGCCCCCGTAACCATCAACCCTCCAACGACCTCGCCCATTGTTGCCCGTGGCCCTGCAAGCCAGCAGCCCATCACCGCTGGACAATACCGATAGTTGGCGTTGGCCCAGTCCGTCCCCAATATCCGCTCATGCCGCTGATCGCTCAGTTCGGGACTGCCACGCATATTGCCCTCCGAGATGTCTGTCCCGGAGGGCGATATGCGTGAGAACTGCCTGCTGTCGTTGCTGGACGGCGATGGCGTATTCCTCTGCTGCACTATGCGATTGACGGCTGTCGCCAGGTTGCGCGCTGTTCCTCTAGGCTACGAACGCCCCAGCACCGGGGACTTCAACATTGGGGAGAAGCGAAGTATGAAACTGCGGGCCCGTGCGCGTTCGACAGTCGGTATCGCCGCGGTTACGGCAATCGGGGTGGCCACCGTCGTTTCGGCCACGGCCGCATCAGCGGACATGACCGTGACACCGTCGCAAGCCTATTGTGTCCGCACCGATTACACGATTACCCTACCGGCCGCTGACGCTGCAGTGTTGGAGACGAACCCGACCTATGACCAAATCATCCTGGTCTCCAGCACCGAAGGCACCAAAGGCTCGATGCCCTGGATCAGCGGCGAGGATTGGGCAATCGATTGGATGCCCCTGTACGCGGGGCAGACGACACTCACTCTGTACCCGTACAGCGTGGCGCTGGGCTTCGGCAGCCCAGCGCTGACATCGGGGCCGATCAACGTTGTGCCCAGCGCCCCGCTCGGTGCGAGTTGCCTCGCATCACCCTCGGCGGCAGGACCGGGAACCGGTAGCGCGAGCCCATTCTGAACTGGATACAGCACGATGGTGGTCGTGATCGCGAATTCTTCTGCCACTGAGTCGGTTCCGGTGTGGTGGAAGATCAGTCAGAGAGTCGTGACCGCACTCGCGGCCGCGTTCTGTATTTACGTGTTTTGGGTGCTCACCGCTCGAATCGATGGCCCGCACCTGCGGTTCTGGTGCGCCGACATCGGGTTGATGGTAGGTGCGCCGTGGGTGTGGCTGTCCGCGTTCGGAGCACTCCGCTATCACCGGTGGTGGCCGAGTGTCGTTCTGCCAGTGATTGTTTCGAGCACGGTAATGTGTCGACCGATACCCCTGCCAAACTCGGGTGGGCGACTTCCCGTGCGGCGATGCAGAAGCTGGCTACCGCCTGCGACGCGCGCGAAGCTCCCACACACGCCGGGTTCTACGAAATCAAGGAGATCGGCTACGGCCTCACATACTGTGCGTTCGACTTGGGTCCAGACCGGCGGTTCATCCGCGCCTACGAAGATGATCCAGGCCTCGACGTTCCCTATTGCGAAAGCCTGGGCGGTGGGTGGTACTACTGCACCGAGCACCCGAAGCTTCACGGAGGGTTCATTTTCGACTGACAACGCCGTCGACTTCGGTCGAGGCCCGACCGACCGATTTCGTGAGGTCTCGCCGAATCCAATCAACTCGCGACCGCGGCCAGCTGGGGAGGCAATTCCAGGAGGGGGACCGTTGCACCGGACTGCATGCGGTGACCGGCAGGCGGCGGTTGCTGTGGGCGCTGGCGGTCGTGGGTGCACGTGTGCAGGTCGTCTTCGGCCTGGTCGCTGTAGTGTGCGGCGTGGTGCTTTTCTCGCTCGAGCAATGGGCGCTCGCCTTGTTCGCGTTCGTTGTGCGCTCCGACGATGACGCGGGAACTTGGACCGCACGAGGTGTGCGGTGACTGAGGACGCGGTGTGGCGGATGCGGAACTGGCCGCGGGGACTGGTCACGGCGGTCGTAGTGGTTCTGGTCGGGCTCGTCGGAATCGGCCTCGTTTCCGCTCCGAGCATCGTGACCTACTACAGCGGAGAGTCCGTTACCGCTCGGGTGCGTGACTGCTGGCTTCGTAACCCGGACCGTCCGCGCTATGGCTATATCTGCGCTGGCACATGGACATTCGGCGACGGCCGCAGCGGGGCGGGACTTCTCGACGGAGTCAAGGGAGACCATCAATCCGGTCAGAGTGTTGCCGTCCGGGTCCGTGGTGACAGAGCGGTCACCTACAGTCCTCGCTGGCCCGCATATCTCGGCCTGGCACTGGCCGCGGTGGCATCGCTGCTTGCGATCGCGTATCGCGCGGCGCGGCGGCGAGCAGGGTCCTGATGGTTCGGCACGTCATCCGAACACAGGCTTATGCCGAGTACAGCATGGTCAGCCGATCCCTAATCCACGCGTCCACCCGAGACTTCCCGGATTCGGCCGACTAACGCGCGAACGAATGCGAGCTCGTTGAACAATTCCTCGTCACCACGATGGCGATGGCTTCTGACCTGAAGGAACAGGCATCCCCGCAGCAGGTCCAAATCATTCGGCAACTCGCCGGTCCCATCCCAGGCCACCCATACTCTCCGCACCGCAGCGGCGAGGCCTTCCGGCCCCTCGCCAAAGGTCACGTATCCGTTGTAGGAGTGGGCAAACTCGATGAACGCCTGTTCATCACCATCGTCGGGCGGCACCGCGTTGCCTGTGGTCCTCATACTCACGGAGCATGCCAGGGGATCAGTCATCAACCGCACCTATGGCCGTGGCGATCCGATGCGGGCGGTCGTAGGTCATCAAGCGGGTCGATGTTTGTCGGTGTACCAGCGTGGTGCCGGTTCGACCGATTGCACCAGGGCCCAATCGATGTAGACGAAGTACGGGCGCTGATCTCCGGTGTCGGGGTCAGCGGCGGTGAAGACTGCCACATCTCCGACCGCGCCGAAGCCGTCGATGTAATCGATGGGGCCCAGGGGTGACCCTTGCAGTTCCTCGGATGTGCACGACCAGGGCGTCAGATCAGCTATGGAGTCGATTCGTGGGGGCGGCATGTCGGGTCTGCGCACCAACCGCCTGAATATGTTGTACCCGCGGTTGACCTCCATGAATTCGAGCTGTAATCCCGGCCAGAACGTGAGATCCCATGCCGCATACCGCACCTCGCGATCGCCATGTTGGTCGGTCCGCTCGTATGCCGGTGCGCCCCAGGCTGTTACGTACTCGTCGATCGACCTGAAGTTGTTGACGGCCTCTCCGTAGAACCACCGCTTCTCGGCGATCGCGGTATCAACCCGGGTAGCGCCGATGCGGTCGAGTAGCTCCGCGGCCTGGGCCGGAGCGCTCTCGTTCATCGGGTGAAGCATCGCCAGTTGATAGTCGTACAGCGTGGTAACAGGCTCGCCGACCATAGTTCCTCCCCATTTGCACCCTGCCCACGAATGTACCGACATGAATGACGCACTGGTACTTCCGATTTCACCGACACGGCATCCCGACGACCCAGATTGCCGTCGTGTGGCAGCTCGTGTGGGCTATTCCTCACGGTAGTCACTTTCTTCGCGCCCGTCTCGGGTTGTGACGGTGACGAGCGGTCGTTCACCTCTCTGCGCGCGGACCAACTCCAATACCAGACCGCCGTCACCGATCCCGGGATAGCGGGATTCGAGCGTGGTCAATACGCGCACCGAAATCGCATCCAATGCCGCAGTCCCGACGACCGCGTACCACACGAACTCTCCGTCGAGACTGGACCGGATATCACCCGACTGTTGCGCCAACGGCATCATGGGAGAGTTGGTTTCCAGTCGGTCCGGATTTGGAAGAACGCCACTGAAGACCAGACCCGGTTCGAGCCAGCAGTCGCCCTCGCGGAGAACAACGATGACGTAGCGCCGGTGGTCGGTGTGAACGACGACCGCCACCGCACCGTCTTCCTCCCGAATGACAGAGCCCATCACCCGGGCTCGTCCATCGTTCGCTGATATGCCCGAGAGCACGACGGCGATCGCCGGATGCATCTGACGGTCGCTTTCAGCCATGGGATAAGTGTCGCAAGCGGATATGCGGGGGAGGTGCCGAACGCAGGCGGAGAAAGTCGAGTGGCCCGATACTCAGGCCCGCCGCGGCACCGCGCGCCATGATGTGAAGGGTCGGGGACATCATCGGTCGATCCAAGGAGGACGCCATGTCATTCCGGCTCATCTGCCACGGAGGTTCGGGGTTGTCCGCGCCGTTCGCCGGGCGCATCTTCGGGATCGAACCCGACGGCCATCTGCGCTACTACCGATACCTCGGCGACGGAACCGCCGACCACTCGGGGAGCACCGGCTGGGATACCAACTCCGGCAATACAATCGGGCATGGCTGGACCGACTTCCAGCATATTCTCGGCATGGGCGACGGCGTGCTCATGGGTATCCAGAACAATGGTGACCTGCGCTGGTACCGCTACACCGGCGACGGCACCCAGGACCCCTCGGGCGCGCTGGGCGCGGACGCCAACAATGGCAACACCATCGGCAACGGCTGGCAGAACTTCCTGCACGTATTCGTACGGGCCGCGTTCGTCAGACCGCTCGGATTCGCACCCGAGCGAGTGATCTACGCGGTCGATCAGGACGGATTCCTGCACTGGTACCGGTATCTGGGCTCAGGCGAGCACGATCCGTCGGGTGCGACCGGTTGGCATCCCAACTCAGGCAACATCATTGGCAACGGCTGGTTCGGTTTCAAATTCATCGTCGGAGTCGGGCCGGAGATCTACGGTGTACGCGACGACGGCGCCCTGCATTGGTACCGGTACACCGGCGACGGTGAAAATGATCCGTCCGGAGCCACCGGTGCACATGCGAACAACGGCAATCAGATCGGCCGAGGCTGGGACGGATTCCGATCTCTGTTCGCCGGACCCAGTTCCATCGCCAGCGCCGATGCCATCGACGTCGGCTATGACACGTTGTGGGGCGTCGAGGAAAACGGGGACCTGCGCTGGTACGGCTACGGCGGCGACGGTGCGCAGGACCCCTCCGGTAGCACCGGTTGGCATCCCAACTCGCGCAACATCATTGGGAACGGATGGTGACCGGCGTGGTGGTAGATCGGTCATACCGATCATCGATATGGAGCCGTGCGTCCATGCGTGCCAGGTGAGTCGGAGTGAACCCGAACATGCGGTGGAAAACGTCGGTGTAGTGCGATGGTGTTGAGAACCCCGCGTCGATCGCACACCTGGTGGCGTCGTGGCCCGATAGATAACCGTGAGCGGCACGGAGCATGCGCGCCCACTGCACGTAGCGACGGAAGCTGGTGCCGGTTTGCTCGGCGAACAGCCGCAGGAAGTAAGCCTGTGACAAACCGACCTCGGCAGCAAGTTGTGCCGCACGGTATCGGCTTGCCGGATCGGCCCGAATGATGTTGGCCGCCAGAGCGATTCTCTGGTCGCGAACAGTAATGCCGGGAACACTCGCCAACTCCAGTACGCGGTCGACGTCCAAGCGCGGGTGATTGCAGAGCTCGATGAGTTCGGCTTCTCTGTGGTGATCGATTCCGAACCCGAATACGTTGCGCCGCATGCCCCCGAGGCTGCGGGTCATTCGCGCCGAGGTCGGGTCGAAGTAACAGAACAGCAAGCGACCCGCGCTCCGAACCACCTTGTGTCGCTCGCGGGCTCGAAAAAGGAAGCTGCGCGCAGTGATATCCGGATATCCGTCTGGCCGAACGGTGAACGGCTCGTCCACCCCGACGCCCAGACACGCCAGCGCGCTGGAATGGGTGTCCAGTTCCATCGACGCTCCCACGCTCACCACATGCCCCAGCCGCAACCACACCATGAGCGGCTGAGCTGGATGGCACGTTTCTGACAGCGCGGCGGAGGCCATGTCGGCAACGATACGGACCAGTGTCGACCGAAGGGTCCGGCAATTACGTAGGGGAGCAACAGATTATGTCGAACAACACGCTCGTATCTGTCGAGACGTTCGTGAAGCGATTCGCGGACGCCTGGGCGGACCCGACTTCCGAACGCCTCATCGCGCTGGTCCACACCGACGCGGAACTGATTCAACCCTTCAGTCGAAACGTCGTCGGCCACAAGAAGATTGGTCACTGGTTGAATCGCACCTTCACGATCATCCCGGACCTGCGTGGCGAGGTGATCAGCTGGGCGTACCGCGGCGATGTCCTCTTCATCGAACTGCGTTTGTACGGCACGATCGGTCGTCGGCCCGTGGAATGGATCTCCGTCGACCGCATCACGCTCGATGGTGACAAAGTGCGCCGAAGGCACGCGAACTTCGACCCGACCCCGCTCATCCCGCCGATCGCGATGAGCCCACGAACTCTGGCCCGTGTGCTTCACCGGCAGCTCTGGTGAGTCTGGCAGTGCCGTAGCTTCGAAAAGCTATGCCCGGCTCTGACTATGGCAGCGGTACCCACCGTTACGCCGATCAGCCCTGACAGCCCACACCAATGCAGCGCAGAAACCGCCGATACCTATGCCGCCAGCCAGCAAGATTCCCACGCCGACAATGACGGTAGCGAGCACAGGAGTGCCGAAACCGAAGTACATGGCGAACGGACTCGACAGCAGTACGCCGACGAAGCCCCCGACCAGGGCCGCGAGGAGGACAGGCCGGTCTTTCATGACTCAACTCTAGTCTTCTAGCAGTCATCAGCTCTGTCCAAGACACCAGCATCACAGACATCCGCACACGCCGCGCCGACCGAGTTCGCCAGTGCGGCGCGGTGGAACGTCAACTGGCCGTGGCGATCCGAGGCCGCGGAACGCACACTCATGTCGATGCGCGCGAATCCGGACACCGACACCGGTCTCGAATCGCGAAGTCAGAATCCCGCCAGCGTGGCGAACCGGTCGCTGTGAGAATCGAGAGAATGTCAGTTGATGTGATGGCTACTCTGCGCGCCTTCTACGCGGCCGAGGCCGCGTACCTCACCGAGGGCGCCGAGTTCGAGGGGATGGCCGCGCACTTGGCCGCGGACGTCGTTATGTACCAGGCGTCGAGCCTGCCCTACGGCGGCGAATGGCGTGGGCACGAGGGTTTCCGGAAGTTCATTGCCGCTATGGGCGAGAACTGGGACGGTCTGTGGTTCGACGAACAGCAGTTCCTCAGCGACCAGAATCGGGTCGTGGTCTACAGCCGCGGCCGACTGCGCGCACGACGCACCGGCCGAACATTGAATACGTCACTACTGCAATGGATCAGCTTTCGAGACGGCCTGATCACCGAATTTCGCCCGTACTACTACGACACCTCTGCGGTGCTGGCCACGCTGACCGAGTGATCGAATCCTGGATTCTGCACGATATCCGCCACTGCCGCTTACGGAGCTGACTGAACCGGTTATCGGGCACCAGGGACGTCGAGTTGCGTCCAACACCACGCTGCTGCCTCGACCGCAGACGCGTTCGCTGTCAGCAGGGGCGTAACCCCGGTCCAAGGGGGTAGTAGTCGAGTGCCACGCACCGGACTGGTGGCGCGGCATACTCCGAATGCCGAGTGTTCGCGGACTTGTCAGACGTCGTGCCATGGGCGGCCCCATGATCCGTCATGGACCACCTCCGCGGCACCCCGTCGCCGGTGCGCCAAGCGTGCCGGGGGTTGTTCGTCGGCTCGATAGCCCACAGTGATCGCACCGATCGGGTCGTACTCGTGCGGCACCCCGAACTCGTCCCGGAACGCGTCGAGGTGGTGGGGCATGATCGCCAGCAAACACGCCCCGAGTCCTTCGTCCACCGCGGTCAGCAGCATCGCGAACGCGGCCATGCCCGTATCGATGTGCCAGTACGGCGCCGGCCAGCGTGCTTGGTCTCGGTCGGTCCATCCCTTGTCCGCCTGGGCGTATCGATCGAGGTAGGCGTTCTTGTGCGACATCGCGATCACGATGAGTGGGGCGTTCTGGATCTCTGGGTTCGCGCGGTGCGCATGGGGTGCGTAGTTCCAGAATCGTTCGCGGTCGGCCTCGCCGGTGAGCACCAGGAACGCCCATCCCTGGGAGTATCCGGCTGAGGGGGCGCGTAGTGCCGCGCTCACCACCCGGTCGATGACTTCTCGTTCCAGTGGCTGGGTGGTGTAGCGGCGAACCATTCGTCGTTGCCGCATGACTTCGGAGAATTCCACTGCCGCAGCGTATTCCCCGTCGGGTAGTGGTTCGGCATCCCGGTTGGCGGGGAGTTGAATATGGTCGAAAACCTTATCCTCGGCTGCGATTTCGACATACCAGTTGTCGTCGCCCGCATCGAGAACGGCAGCGGTGACATCGCGGCAATGCGAACACCGCTGATGCACTGTCCTGCAGTGCGCCAGGCTGCAGCGACAGGTAGTTCCGGATTGCGACTGCGAAATCTCCGGGTGCGGGATCGTCATCGAGTTTCACGAGCATGCTGTGGCTTCCGTCTAACAGGGGCACGGCGACGGGATCGCCTATGTAGCAACCTAATCGGCTGGCATAGCGCAATGTGCCGACACCAGGGATCTCCATACTGGCGGACGCTAACAGGCCGATCGGACAGTTGGGTGTTCGCTTCTGCCGCGACCCGCGCGATTCAGGGCGTCCGAAGTGCATACTGGCGAGCGTGTTTTGGGAGAACTGCCGAATGTCACTCGATCGGATACCTAGAAGCGTTGCCTTCTGCTCATTGGGCAACGGTGAGTGTGCAACAGACTGAATGTGAGTGCGCGGAGGGGTGATTCGGGGCCTAGCCCGGTCGAGATCGAGCAAGCCCGACACGACCTTCCCCATTGGACTGCGGAATGTACGGCCCGAGCGGGAAGTATGTCGGCGGCGCTGGGAGCCGACGAGCACGACTACACCACCGACCCGCTTTCCGCGTTCCCGGTGTGGCAGAACTATCTGGATCGCCTGCCGTTCGAGGAGTTCGAGCACAGCGACTGGATCACATTGAAGACCGACGTGATCGCGTATCTGTTCACCGTTCTGTCTTGTCGCTTCGGCTGTGAGTGGCAAGTCTTCGCGGACGAGACCGCGCCAAGTGGCTACCGCTATCTTGTCGTGGCAGGGGAAGAGCTCGACGGAATCCGCTTGGATTTGTTCAGGTTGGTCGTCCACGAGTTGGACCGTGGTGAAACCCAGCTACTCCCGATACTGTCCCAAGCTCTTTCGCAGCTAGGGATTCCCGCGATCCTCCGGGTCCAGACCGCACCTGCCGCCGACTACGGCTCAACCGGCGAATAGGCCTCTCACGAACGCACTCAACTGCCGCGTGGCGTGCGGTTCGAAACGGCCACACCGCAGGACCGAAGATCAACGCGCCGAAGCAATCTCAGCCAAGCCGAACGATGCAGACCGGTACGGCCCGGACCAAATTCCTCTGCCGCCGGGCGGGTGTCCGGAACCGCCGCTGCGTGAATTGATACCCGCGGACGTCGCGTGGTGCGCGCACGAACCCGGTGCCGGGGTGATCGCCGATAGCAGCGAATCCGGGACCGGGGCCGTACGCGTGAATCGGTGTCCGCACAGTCACTCACGGACGTAGTAGTGGCCCATTGTGTCGTCGTAACGACCCGCGGGACGGCAGCACCGGCGGAAACCGGCGGCCGGAGCCACAGGGGCAGGGGTCCTTGCCTCCGAGCTTTTCGATGAGCTCGGTGTCGTCGCCCACTATGCGGGCGCCTCGCTTGACGTTGGACTCGCTAGAGGGAACCCCTTGCGGCGCTTGCTGGTTCGTTCAAAACGAAGTCTGGAACTCGTCGTGGTACATGATGACCTCCTCGGTCGATCGGGTGAACCGGGCGACGGTAACACCCAGCTCATCTCATCGGCACCCCAATTTCGCGCCGCGCCGAAATGCAGAGGCGTACGCGCGGTAATGGCTGCGGGCTCATCGAACCGGCCAGCGCGATGCGGTGAAAGGCCAACTGGCCGTGGCGATCCGAGGCTGTGGAACGCACGCTACTGCCGATGAGCGGTTCATCGGCACCGGCTAGCCCGAGGGTGCGACTCAGCGCTTGCCGACGGCGGTGGGCCGGACAACGAAGATGACACGATCGGGCGCATCCTTCGGGTGCTCCGGGCCGAACGGGCCGTTGTATCGCTGGTTCAGCTCTCGGAAGAACGCGCCCGTAGGGTCCGGGTCGATGCGCTCGACAATACCGCGCACCTCGAGGTACCGGTAAGGGTTCTCGGGGTCGATGATTGAGATCGCCACGGCCGGGGTCGCCTTGATGTTGCGATACTTGCGACGAAAGCTGGTGTGTGTGAAGCGAATGAATTCACCGTCCCACGAGAACCACATCGGGTTGACCTGCGGGCCGCCATCCTCGCGCACGGTCGCGAGGTTGGCGAACAAGGGTCGTTGCAACAGATCCCGAAGCTCCTCGGGGATGATCTCGGCCGCGGTCGTCATCTGACCTCCTGTCGGGTTGTCCAGTCGATCTCTTCCAACCAGGCGGTACGAACTGTATTCCCCATCCCGCGTCGTGGGACGCGGGCAGCCGCTCGATCACCTTGGTCATACATGTGGCGCAGCCCCTCGGGGACACTGGCCCAGCGGTGATTCAGCAAGTGAACGGTTGCAGTACGCGACATACTCACATGCCGCTTCCCGCGGGGTCCACGGCGGCCAGTACGTTGCGGCTGAAGATCTACGGTGCCTAGGCATTTCGGAGCCGTCGCAGTATCCGCACATGCCTATGGGCGAGTCCTTCAGCGGCGCGTTGCCCTGGCTCGGCGGGCCAGGCTACTAGCGGCGCAGGATGGTCTCCCGCGCCACGCGGGACAGCTTCTCCGGGTTGCGTACGGAGTAGAGGCCGGCGATGAGCCCGTTGTTGACGTGGACGGCGATCACGGTGTCGATCTCGCCGTCGAGCCGCAGGACCAGGGCAGGGTAGCCGTTGATGGCGGCGGGCTCGGCCGACATTTCGCGGCCGAGCCGGGGGAGGGAGGCCGCCAGTAGGGCGGCGACCGCATCCGAACCCGTGATCGGTTGCAGTGCAGCTTGTTTGATGCCGCCGCCGTCTCCGAGGAAGACGACGTCCGGGGCGAGCCTGTCGAGAAGGCTTTGGACGTCGCCGGTTTCGATGGCGCGGTGGAATGCCTCCACGGCGTCGCGTGCATCGGTGGGGGATACGCTGCCGCGGGGGCGGCGGGCGGTGACGTGTCCTCTTGCGCGGTGGGCGATTTGACGGACCGCGGCCGGGGATTTGCCTACGGCGTCGGCGATTTCGTCGTAGTCGAGGTCGAAGACCTCGCGGAGGACGAAGACAGCTCGTTCGGTCGGGGCAAGGGTTTCCAGAACCAACAGCATGGCCATCGACACGCTGTCGGCGAGCTCCACATCCTCGGCCACGTCGGGTGCGGTGAGCAGCGGTTCGGGTAGCCAAGGACCGACGTAGGATTCCCTGCGGCGGCCCAGGGTGCGCAGCCGCATGAGGGACTGGCGGGTGGTGATGCGGACCAGATATGCGCGGTGCTCCCGCACGGTGGACAGGTCGACGCCGATCCACTTCAACCAGGTCTCCTGCAACACATCCTCGGCGTCGGCTGCCGAGGCGAGCATCTCGTAGGCGATGGTGAACAGCAGATTCCGGTGTGCCACAAACGTTTCTGTGGCGGTGTTGCCAGGCTCGCTCATCAGTACTTCCCGTCCGTTCGATCGTTCCTCTCGCGGACATGAGATGCCGGCCCCGGCCGCTTTGTGACAGTCCGGCGCAGTGGGATGGCTCACAGCGTAGCCCTGTCACGCGGCTGGCACGGTCGGCATCTCATGGTCGTCAAGCACAACGACACGACCCGAAGGACGATGTCATGGAACCCCGTTTCAACCTTTTCACCAACGACCTCGGCGCCAAGTTCGCGAAGCGATTCGGCAATGCCAGCATGGTGATCGTGCAGTCCGAACTGCCTAGGGCCACACAGGATCTGGTGATGCTGCGCGTCAGTCAGATCAACGGCTGCGCCTACTGCACCGATGTGCACAGCAAGGATCTCGCACATGCCGGTGAACCCGCGGTGCGCCTCAATCTGCTCGCCACCTGGCGCGAGGCGACGGTCTACACCGACGCCGAGCGGGCCGCACTCGCACTGGCCGAGGAAGGCACCCGCATTGCCGACGCCCACCCCGGCGTCTCCGACGAGACCTGGGCTCAAGTTCGCAAGCACTACGACGGCGACCAAACGGCGGCCCTGGTCGCCCTGGTCGCGCAAATCAATGCCGCCAACCGACTCGGCGTTATTGTCCGTCAGCAGGGCGGCTCCTACAAGCCCGCTGACTGATCACACAGGAGTGCCTCGAGCCCGCTGGACCGAACCGCGCGACCGAGCGGAGCCGAACGCACTGCTATGCCGTCCACCACTGACCGAACCGGCCAGTGGTGGACGCGATTTGCGGGCATCGAGCCTGTTGGCTCATGCTACGAGCTGTGCCAGGATCGGATGTGCGATGACGAGGTTGATCCTCAGTGCGCTGGGGGTGCTGGTGATTGCGCAGGCAACGGTGGGCTGCGCCAGTGAACCCAGCGGCGACAATTCGGCAGTGAGGACATCGCAAGTCGTGCAGAATGATTCAGTGAATGGTGTGCTGCCTGAAGATGAATCACTTTTTGTGCGAACAGATTTCACTGATGACGCTGCGTGGCGCGCGATAGTGGAGGCGGTGAATAAGTCGTATCAGCCCGAGGGGCTCGAGCTGATGTATGGGCTCACCGTGGTTGACGATCCCGCGTTCGCCAATGTCACGATCGACGGCTTCGAGAAGCTGCTGACGTCGCAATCCTATGTCTACATCGTTGACGAGCAGGCCATCCGGCATCCGGAGCATCCGATCCTCGTCGTTGATCACACTGGCTTGGGTGAGCCCGGCCCGGGCTTGCCGACGTTTCGAATTCTGCCGCGCGAAGTAGGCCTGGTGGAAGTCAATCTCACGTTGGCGAACATGGACTTCGAAGACTTCGCGTATTCCGTTGACGCTGACGGAGTATTCCGCGGCTTCGGAGACTGAGCACCGCTGCCGAATATCGCGTCGACTACGAACGCGGTCGGAGGCGCGGAACCATGCCGACTTCGCGGAGGTACTTATACCAGGGATCTGTGCGCCACCATCGCGTGCTCCAGGTTTTGCGTGGACCGTGGATGTCGGGGTAGCGCGCGCCCAACGCGACGGTGTCGATGAACTCGGGGATGCTGTCGCAGCTGATGACGAAGCCGCTGTCCATGTTGTGGCGGAAATACAGGTAGTCATAGATCGACGCGCTGCCGGTGTCGAGATCGAGCAGGATGTACTCGGCTCCGGCCCGGCCGATCTCGATGAAGTCGCCGGGGCGGGCGATTTCTCCGAAGGCATCGATCGGCTGGCGGGGGCGAAAGTTGTTGGCGGGGTGGAAGTCCAGGTCACCGAAGGTTGGGCAATCGGAGATTTCGTAGAGGGCGCGAAGTCCGTCCGGGTAGTGCTCGGGTAGGGAGATGCCCGGTCTCAGACCGAGGCGGCGGCCGGACTGCTCTGCGATACGGCGAGTCGTGAGCCGGTCCAGCACGTCGACCGCGCCGCGTTCGCGGAGGAGCGCGATCTTCGCGTGCATCGCCTGTAGATGGTCGGCGTCGAAAGCTGGGCTGGACACGCTCGCGAATTCCCTTGAGGCACATGGTGAGCGATCTGCTCGCCGACAATATTGCCTCGCAGCGTATCTCGGCGAGACGGAGATCTCCGAGCGGGTCGGTCAACATTCCATCAGGGCATCGAGTCGACCGACAATCGCGCGGAGCTCACGGGCCCCGCGTGGTGACATTGCCGCGATCACGACGTCGAGGAGTTGTCGGGCTTCTACTGGACTGCCACAACAGAAGTCGTGCACATCGCCGTACTCGTAGTAGAGCCACAGTTCGCGCGCTGGAAGGCGAACGTGGTTCTTCCATAGGCGCACGGCCCGTCCGACGTCCCCCGGCTGTAGGTAGTTCCGGGTGCGTTCCAGGCGGCTGATTTCGGCTAGCGCTGACGGAGACAATCCGTCGATGACCGGCGTGTCGCTATGGGATCTGGGTCGCAACGCAACGCGGGCGCGGATCGCGCGTGGGCGGTTACGCGGCATGGGCCTTTCGGCTGGAGTTCATGTCAAACATGGTGCCATCATACGGACCCAGCGAACGCACGCTATCGATGCGTGGAGCGCGGTCATCAGCCGCGCCGCCGATCCACCATCTGCCGTGCGGGAGCGCACGACATCGCCAGCATCGTGGGAATTGTGCTGAACCACCGCTGATAGTCCGTCCATTCGCTCTCCGGAATATCATTGCGCGGCAAAGAAAGTGGCTCATGAATACCGGTGATGACCAAACCATGCGCGGTCAGTTTCTCGGCGTACCACGACAACGGGCGATGGTAGTGACGGTGCCCACCGAAGGACTCGATCCAGCGCGTTTCCTGCTCCAGATAACCGGTGACCTTGCGATAGCGTTCCCTGCCGGAGTCGTCGTCGATGACCTTGTGGTTGAAGAAAGCCGGATGCAAAATCGAGAACACGAACACACCTGTGTCCGGCAACGCCGCGGCGATATCGGCGAACAGGCGGTCCAGAACCGGAATGTCCATCAAGACCATATGCGCGACGATTCTGTCGTATCGGCGAGCCGGATCAGGTAGTCCAAGGGTGAGATCGTACTGATGGAAGTCGATCTCGGGATAGTCCGATCGGGCAGTGGTCAGCAGCGACTGGCTGCCGTCGATGCCTGTGACACGCGCTCCTGCCTGTCGTATCTGTTCGGCCAGCCACCCGTGCCCGCACCCCAGGTCCAAAATGTCGAGATCGTCGACGGAACCCAGTCGGGACCACAAGAACCCGTGCATCCGCCGATAGAAGCTATCCCCGGGTCCGGACACCGTTTCGGTGTAGGCGGTGGCGGCGGTGTTCCACAAACGCAGATCATCGGAACTGTTCGTCACCGCCAAAGCTTGCCCCGCACGACCGCATCGATCAACGTGTTTGCGGCAGTCCTGGCCGCTGGAGTGCCGAATGTGTGAAGCCAGGTGGTCCAGGCGTCGGTGAACTGTCGGAAGAACGGCAGCGACTGTGCGTTTCGGCTTCCGTGGGATGACAGCTGTCTAGGTTCCTGGCGGATCGAGTCCGATGTCGTCGGTCCATGGACGTGTCATGCCCGACCCAACACGGAACGCACTGTTGGATCGATTGTCGACAAGTCGCAGCTATCGCCTGCGCTTGCGGATGCGGGGGAGCTCGAGGACGAACGGAATCTCTGGCGCACGTCCACGAACATTCGTGAACCGCTCGACTTCCTGACGAAACCTCGCACGCCCGCCCGACAGCCGACGGCAATCCCAGTACTGGCCGAGTATCGCCAACGCGTCCTCATGAGAGAGCACGAACGGTGGACGGTCGCGGTAGTACCGACCCGTCAGTGTCACGTCCGTCTCGGTGATCACCGCGAACCATCCATTGCCGGATTGCTCGTACATCTCCGCGGCGTCGACGTGATCCCTGCGGGTGAGCCGGGTCAGCAGATCCACCAATTCCACAATCCCACGCGCTGTTTGGACGTCGTCGATCAACCACAGGGCTCCCGCCACCGCGGCCGTCATCTTGCCCGCGTGTTCTTCCGACAGCTCTGTGTAGCCACCCCGAACGTCGAAGAGCTTCTCCGGCACCATGATCCGATTCTGGCAGTGTGGAAGTTCGAACCACGGGTGAGCCATTGATGTGTCCACTCCTGTCGCGCTGACCGAACCGGCAGAGGAATGCTGTCAGACATCGCTGTTACGTTGACACGAGGATTTCGCTTCAAACCCTTGGAGAGGGTGCATGTACGACGCACGGCTTGCTGAGTTCTCCCGCGAGCGGCTGGACGGTCGGCCAATCCCAGACGATCTGCGGGTGCTGCTGGTGGCTCAGTGGGAAGGCCGGACTGAGTTCTCTGATCTGCTCGACCTCGACTTCTTCGAGGCGGGGGAGGTTCACCCGCTCCTGGACACCAGCTACATGAGCGAAGCGTCGCTCGCGGATCCGGAGACGCAGGCCGAGAACGCCGGAGCCGCGGAGTTGGCCAGGTATCTCAAGCTCGTGGCCAAGGGTGGAAAGGGTTGGGTCGGTTACTGGTTGCATCCGGACGAGCCTTCCGAACGCGCTTGGCGCCCCATAGTTTTGGACACCGAGTTCACCTTCTGGGGATTGCCCGGCCTCAGCCTCGCCGAGGGAGTGGCTGCCGAGCAGGCGGGTTACCAGAACGAGCCCGACGAGCGAATCGCGTTCGCGCGCTTGGCCACCGAACTCGCCGGGCTCGGCCTGTCACTGAGCACTCAGGACTTTGACGCCCTCGACGACTCCGGGCTCACGGTGGACCCGGAGGAGTTCCTGGAGGAACTGGTCGAAGCAGAACGTGAGAAACGCGGACTTCCCTGACCTGATATCTCGGGGCCCCGCCGGCCGCCACGGGCCTGGCCGGGACGCACATGATCGCGACCCGGCCCGCAAACACCAGACACATCGCGTTGTCCCGCAACGGGGTTACCGGTTGCTGCTTCGACGTACTGACCAGGTGATCGTGAGCGCACAGGTCAGGGGAACCCGAGTTGATCATGTAGATTTCGGTGTTCGCATTAACTGTTTGGAGCGTGGCATGGGGATTGTCGACGGGTGGCGGGGTCAGCGGAGTATGGCGCGCGGCGCGGAGGAGATGTGGCCGAGTGTGGCCGCAGAGTCGTGGGAGTGGTTTGCCGAGGAATTGACGTGGTTGCTGTTTTCGCTGCCGTCTTCCGGGCGAGTGGCGTTGGACGGCAACGGGATTCGATACGCGCAGTTCGGCTGGGGTGATGACGGATTGCGATGTGAACTCGTCGGCGGCTCGCGTCAATTTTCTCCGCAAGGGTGCGACTTCCTCCGGGCGAACGGATGGACGCCCCCGGCGGCCGGTCATCCGGAGGCTTGGGTCCAGGTCCTGTCGTGGCCGATCCGGCACGACGCATACAGCGGCCTGGTGAACGCGGTGGCCGCGGTGCTCCGCGGCGAATTCGGGTTGGGGCTCGCCGTCGAAACCGCCGCCGTGGGCTGGATCGACGGCACTGATGAGGAGTTCGATACCGGCGGACTGGCGGGCTTACTCAGTCGCGACGATCTGAGCGCGCAAGGGCCGCAGCCGATCAGCGAATTTCTCCAGGGGCGTCGTGAAGACATCGCCGCCAAAGTCGCGTTCGCGAGGCAGACGCACGAAGCGCGTATGGACGCGGCCCTGCGCTACTGCACCCACAACGGGTACCAGGTGCTGTCCGGCGGTGACAAGACATGGCCGGTGCGCGACCGGACCGCCGATATCATCGCTCTCGCCGAACCCGATTTGCTGGTGGTGATCGATGTCTACCTCGATATCGAGTCGATGGCGGACTATCCCTCGTTGCAGGTCGATTCCGCCGAGATGGAATACGACCAACTGTTCGCTATAGTCGAGGCCGATCCTGATCTTGCCGCACGACGGCCCGACGTGCCGAAAGGTGTTGCGGCGGGCCGAATTCAGGTGCAGTACGTGCGCATGATTATCGATGAAGACTGGGACTGTCAGGTCGCGACATATCCGCCTGCCTCCGCCACCGCCTCCGGACCGGAGACGCCGGGCGGGCCGTGGTACCCGCTGCTGAAGCCCGCCGACTAGGAACACCGTCACCGGATTACCCACTGGGCCACCACGTCTGGCATCGTGCCGATCATCGTGCTTGCCGTCAATACCGACTCCGGTTACCAGGTAGAGGGTTTCGGCGACGACGTCGACAGCGATGCGCTGCTGGCCGAGGCGATGGCGAATCTCGCTGACCTGGAATACGACTGGGACGTCTCGGAACTCCACGGCCTCCCGATCGCCACGTCCTCCGGCGAGGATTTCTCGGCTGAGAAGGTGCTCGACCCGCAGCACATGCTCCGTGCCCATCGGGCTTTGGGTACGGACAAACTCTTGGTCGCCCTCCCGCGTCGAACCTGCCTGATGGCAGTACCTTTCGACCTCGATCCGCAACAGGCCATGCTCTTCCAGCGCCTGGTCCGGACCACCTACGAGGACGATTCCTACGGCCACGCGCCAATCACGAGTGGCGCGTACATCGTCGAAAACGGTCGCGCGAGGAATTTCCTCGCAGACCTGTAAGGCCGCACCCCGCGTGACTGAAGGTGGCCAGCACGCTGAAGATCAACGGCCCCGGGGCATCTCGGGGCCGTCAGCGGTCGGATGAGCGGTACCGCATGATTGCCAACACGAACCAGGCAACGAGTGCGACCAGAGCCAGGGCCCATCCGATGGTGGCGCTGGGTCCTGCGGTGATCAGCATGGGCAACAGAACGCCGAGAATGACAACGACCAGGCATACGCCGCTGACCAGCCGGAAAGCTTGTCGGGAAATCACTCGGAACTCCTCCTCGTTTCGCCCGCCGAATCCGCCACACCTGTCTTGATTTTGCCTGATCAGGGGCCCTGCGCCGGGCACGCGGCAACGGCGTGCCCGGCAGAGAATTCGCGGATCTCATCGTCGTGCGTGGCACCGCGGAAAGTCAGCTGGAAGGCGCGAACCTCTGCTATTGCCGATTTCGGAGTCCGATTTGGCTAGTCTGTTGATCGGTCGGAACGTTGGATAGGACGGGATGAGTTCACCTGTTGGCAGAGACAGATGGCTTGATTTGCTCGAGCGGTTCGCCGAGCAGAAGCGGCGGCTTCGGGAAGCCGGCGATCTCGAAGAGGACAGCCATCCGAATACTGGTGCGACACAGGCTCAATTGGTGGCTGCGGAGCAGCGGCTCGGCCGCCCTTTGGACCCGCAACATCGAGAACTGCTGTCGGTGGCCGACGGTTGGGGGTACTTCAACCTCTTCTACTCGTTGCTCGGCACTGCTGAGATCGGTGTGGGCGCGCGGTGGGCGTCGGGTGTGGAATCAGCGCGAATTTGGTTCGAGACCGAGGAATGGGATGAAGAGATCGGTGCACGCACCGATGCCGAGGATTACCACCAGCTGGTAACCAGCGACAATGGCTACTTCAGCACAGCCTTCGTATTCGTTGGTGAATCGGCATCCCTGCCCACCGGTTCCGTTGTCCAGCTACCGCCCGAGGACAACGACACCTACCCGGACCTGTACAGCTATTTGACTGCCAAAGTTGATGAGATCGCGAAATATGCGTAGACCTTGGTGGATTCACCTCGACGCCGGGTAGTCGAGATCCCAAGTATGGTAGCGATCGAAACGCACTGTCTTTCATCGATGGAATAGGTCGATTGGGGCGTGAAGTTTCGAAGTATGAACGGTAGCAACAGATTTCAGTCAGTCGATGAGCCCCCGCGCAATCGGTAGATCAGGCGGCCGCCGAACGTGGCCGACAATGGTGCGAAAAGCCAGGCGTACCACACGTACGGACTGAGCCAGGCGAGTGCGGCCGTGGCGAAGAAGACTGCGGCGACCGCGAACGAAGCGTCTGCGCTGGAACGGATGTCGGCCGCGGCGATGCCCTCGGCGAGTACGGATCGTCGTGCGGCCAGCTCCCGCACCACGCCTTCGCTGGCGAACAGTAGTCCTGCCGTCACGGCGAAGAGGCAGACGGCGAGACTGTTGTCCGTCGCGTGGCCGAATACCGCTGTCGAATAGGGAAGGATCGCGACCAGGAGCAAGAGGGGCGCGTGCCAGGCGAGGGTGAGCCTATCCAGCAGCGACACCTCGTAGATCAACGTGTGATGGCGACGCCATACCGACCACAACAGGAAGAACGCGACTACGAACGCCACGAACGAGGCCCGCTCGTGCCAGAGGAATGACGCCAGGGCGCCGGTATCGACCAGGTCCTCGTCCTGCGGCCGCTTGATCTCGACGACCAGCAGCGTGATCGCGATCGCGAGGACGGCGTCGGCGAATGCGCCGATGCGGTGCGGTGACCAGCCGGTGGCGTGGCCGTTCGCGTCGTGGTGAAGCGACATCGGAGTCTCCCGGGGTTATGCGCGGGCGGTGGCGAGCGAGGGCTGCTCGGCGTTGGCGAGCCGCTGTGAACGGAGCGCCAGGATGATCATGACAGCGGGAAAGAGTATGTCGCAGACCAGAACTCCGCCTGTGTTGCCAGGAGCGTGGTCGCCGTTGGCGAACCACTGGTAGACGTGGCCGATTGCCGCGCCCCACAGGAACATTCCGGCGCCGAGGCCGATGGTGATGCGCTCACGGGCGCCGGCCGAGACGGCGCGGAAACCCATGACCGCGAGTCCGAAGTTGGCGAAGGCGATCTCGAACTGGAACGGGGTGCGGTCGAAGCCGATCGCGGTCGCCATTACGTCCGGGGCGGTGAGGAAGGCGAAGGTCATCCATAGGCTTCCGCAGCCGAGTGCCGCCACGGCCCACCAGCGCTGCCAGGTTTCGAGAGTGGCTGCGCGCGAGGGGCTGTGCCGGGTTCGGACCAGTGCGCCGACAATCGCGATCACTATCCACACCAAGGGGAAAGCCGACTGGGCAAGGTACGACATCGCGTTCATACCTCGAGTGTTGCATGGTTAATATTAACCACGCAACACTATGTCCATCGGGGCAGGTTTACCGCCGCGGCTCCAGAAGCTTTGCCAGCGCCGCGGTGTCGCGCAGGTACTGCTCATACGGGAACCCTGCTTCGAGCAACGCGTCGCGCAACTCGTTCTGGAGCGGCCTGTCGCTGCCGTGAAAGGCATCGCGCCCGGCTTCAGTGGTGCGCACCAACCGTCGCCGCGCATGCTCCGGGTCGGTCTCGACCGCGACGAACCCGGCCGTCTCCAGCGGCCGCAAGGCCCGGCTGACCGCTGGATCCGATACCGCCAACGCCTGCGCCAGCTGATGCTGGGTCACCGGCTCGATCTCCTCCAGCATTCCCAGCAGGCGGATCTGGCTATAGGTCAAAACCCCGTCCTCGCCCCCGCGCCGCCGCGCGGCCTCCCCGAGCAGATACACCACGCGATGCAGTAGGTCTCCGAGTCCATCGTCCACGAATCGAACGTATCAGAGTCTTGCCTGGTTAACATTCATCGGACCTGGTCGGGAGGCAATGAATGTTGGGACCGAAATATCCCGAAGTCGCTTACGGGTTGGTTCGTGTGCTCAGCGTCGCTCCGGCGGCGAGCAAAAGGCGTGCGATGACTTCCATTTCGACAAGTGTCCCTTCGATCCCGAGGCCCAGGAGTTGATCGGCGAGGGAGCGGGCCTCGGTTAGGGAGAGGGAGCGCGCGTGGCGTAGGGCCTTCATGGCGGATGCTGTTGTGATGCTGCCGTTTTCGACCTGGAGCACGGTGGAGCCGTTCGTTTTCAGTAGTGCGTCGCGCATGGACGGTGTTGGATCGATGCCGCAGGCCCACCAGAGGGATTCGCAGGTTGGGCACTGGGCCTCGAGATCCCATCGGTGATCGTTGCCTACGAGTGCCTCGGTCAGTGAAGAGTCGAACACTGTTTGGCAATCGCTGCAATGGATTGGGTATGGCGCGGATTCGAGTACGGTGTCCGTCACTGTTGAATCCTAAGCAATCCGGAATGTTCTGTATTGCCAATATCGGTCGGTCGGTTGGACGCCGATTGGGTTGGCCGCCTGTGAAGTTGGGGATCGGTTCATTCCGCCAGGAAGGGCAGTATCAGGTTGAGGAGTTCTTGGGGGCGGTCCAGTGGGATGATGTGGCCACAATCCGGAATGACTTGTCCCACAAGGCTATCGGTGAAGGGGCGGAGCTGGCGTTCCAACGCGTCGCCGACGGGGTGGGCGCCGATTGCCAGGGTGGGTGTGGTGAGGCGGGTGGCTTGCGCGGCGTGCTCGAGTTGGTGGGCGGTGGTCGGGAGTGCGCGGTAGTAGGAGAAGGCGCAGCGTAGGGCGTCTGGTTCGGTGTAGGCATCGATGGAGGCGTCGTGGATGTCCGCGCGCACGCCCCGGCCGCGGGTGCCGGTGGTGAGGAACCATTCGATGTACCGTGCCTCGTTGCCGAGTAGGACCGTTTCGGCGAGGCCGGGGACGGCGTGGAAGCCGAACCACCATGGCGGACCGGCGGCGAGGAAGTGTTCGGCGCCGGGGAGTTTGCCCAGCAGTGCTTCCATGACCACCAGCCGGTGTATCCGGTCGGGGTGGGTCAGGGCGAGTAGGACCGCGACCGGGGTGCCCGCGTCGATCGCGACGACGGACGCGGTGGGTTCGCCCAGCGCATCGAGGATTCCGGCGATATCGGCGGCCAGTGTGCCCGCGTCGTAGCCGTCGGGTGCGCGGGTGGTCGCGCCGAATCCGCGCAGGTCCGGGGCGATGACCCGGTACTGCTCGGACAGTGGGCCGATGATCTCGCTCCAGAGTCGCCAGGTGTGCGGAAAGCCGTGCAGCAGAACGACTGCGGGGCCGGAACCGGCGAGGGCGACGTTGGCGCGGATGCCATTGGTGTCGACTTGGCGCAGTTCGATGGGGGTGGCTGGCGGTGTTGTGTGGGTCATGAGGCCTCCAGGTGGTTACGATTGGTTACCAGAAAACGGTAGGTAACCTCCGGTGCCCTGCCAAGAAGGCACTTCGACGACAGGTGGTGAGGTTCAGGTGACTACCCGAGCAGCGCACGCGACGGCACCGGCTCGCGGTGATCTGTTCGATTGCCAATGCCCGACCCGCCAATTGCTGGACCGCATCGGCACCAAATGGACATCGATGGCGGTCAAGGTCCTCGCCCAGGCCGACCCGGGCGAGGTGCGCTTCGCCGAGCTGCGGCGGCGTATGCCCGGCGTATCGCAGAAGATGCTGTCGGTGACCCTGCACAACCTGGCGCGGGACGGTCTGGTCACCCGTCGGGTGGAGCCGACGGTGCCACCGCGCGTGCACTACCGGCTCACCGAATTGGGCCTGTCCCTGGAGATCCCGTTGGCGGCGTTGCGCACCTGGGCCGAGGATCACATGGCCGAAATCGATCAAGCCAACAGCGTCAACGACGCACACGCCGAGTCGGCCGCCACCGAATAGCGACCGACCCCATCGGTGTCAGGTACTCGACGTGCTCTTGGTCGACGACGAACTGCTCGAGCTCGAGGACGACGAGCTCGACGAAGAGGAGCTCGAGGAGGACGATGCGGTCGATGCCGCGGCGGTGGTCGTGGGCGGGGCGAAGTTCACCGTCAGTTCCAGCGAGGCGCCCAGAGTGATCGAGGTGATAGAGCCGATACCGAGCTTGTGGCCGTGATCGATTGCCAGATAGGCCGGTCCGCTGCCGTTGGTCGAACCCAGTAGCGCGTAGAACTGCTCATCGGTCGGGTACCAGGTATCGAGCGGCACGTCATCGGAATCGGCGAGGTAGCGCAGATGATTGTGGACCCCCACGATCGTGCCGCCGGTGGCTTGCTCCTGCACCACCGAGTGCAGCACGGGCAGTGGTCCCGTGGTCGTTGCCGCGCGCCGATACAGGTAGAAGTAGATGTCCGAACAGTTCAACGGCTCACCGTCGACCCGATTGAGCCCCCACACGAGCAGGCGATTGGCCGCGGGCAGCGCGGTGATGTCGTAGAGCGATTCGGTGGAGCCCGTCCATCGCACTTCCTCTGCCCTGCCGGTCGGCGATTTTGTGATGGGCTTGTCGATCGTCGTAATCCCGTACCTGCTCGTGAACACGGCTTGTTTGGCGCTGACAAGCGCCTCGCGTGTGGTGTCGGACCGCGTCGCGGCGGTAGCGATGGCAGCGACCAGTCGGCGGCCCCTGCCAACGCAGCGGTTGTAGGTTTCTTCCCACGTTGCGTGGTACGTCTGTGCTCGCGCGCTTTGCCGGAAGCTGGTTGCGACGTCCACATCGACGGGGGGAGCGTCGGGAATGCCGGCGTCATCGGCTGTCGCCACGCCGGTGCCTGTTGTCGTAGGTGCTGGGACTGTGGGGGTTTCGGTGGCCAAGGGCGCGTCTGGGGCAGGCGGCGCGGGCGGAGTATCGGTCGTAGGGGCCTTCGGAGCGGCTTCTCCCTTGGGACTGGACATGAGTTTTCACTCCTACCGACGAGCAAACTTTCTGTGCTCGAATTGTGCACTGCGAGAAGTCTTTTGCGCGGCGCATCGCGGAAGAGAACCGCCTGGTACGGCTCTGCCCTGACCGAATAGGTCGGGGCAGAGCCGTGGACGATCAGACGGTGATCGGGGACTAGGGCAGGGTTTGGAGGATGCCCTCGGATTTGATTGTCCGGTTGCCCGAACCCGGGGTACTGCACTCCCAGAGCACTGTTGCGCTGGGTGGGAACTGGAGGTCCACCGATGCCTGCCACGGCGTTGAATCCAGCATCGCGGAGCCCGTGGATATCGGTTTACGGCTTATGCGGGCGGACTGGGTGACGGGTGGGAGCAGGCTCATGCCCTTGCAGGTCCAGCCCGAGCCGTCGGCGGGGGCGTCGACGTGGATGACACCGCCCGGCATGAGGGTGATCAGCGGCGGTTCCGGGGTGGACCCGCTACCCGAATTCGCCGCGAAACCTGTTTGCGCTCCGCTGATTCCCAGCGACACCAGCGTCGCCGCCAGCACCCCCACGCGGAAAACGTTCCGTACCAAAGCAACTCCCTAACTCGCGTACAACGCGCCGAACACGCGTGCGGCAGCAAATGTACTCGATACCGATGACACGACCGATGAGGCGACTCCTCGAAAGGTCAACGGACCGTGCCGATCTGACTCGTTGCGATGTTCAGGTATTTGAGACTCGGAGGCCATCTTTATCAGTATCGGGACACCGCAGTGGTGCTCGATCCAGTTGCGATCCGAAGGGATCCGGCGATTCGGATATCGCGTGAACTTTCGGTGAAGTCTGCCAACGCGGGGTTGCGCGACGGCCATCGCCGCGGGTTCGCTCGCGGTATGCCCAAGCCCGCACGATACGCATCCGTGGTTTCCGGATATCGGTCGCTCGAACCGATGATGTGGATCTGGGTCGTATGCGCCGCATTGGTCGCGGCATCAATCGCCGCACCCCGAATCGCAGTGGCCGAAGTACCCGTGCTGCCCTTGCCGCGAGCGCACGCGCATAACGACTATCTGCACGGCCGCCCGCTGTATGACGCTGTGGAACAAGGCTTTACAAGCGTCGAGGCGGACGTGTACCCGGCGCTGGGATCCAGTGACCTGCCGGTGGCGCACGCGCCGTGGGAGATTCGCCTGGACCGTACGCTGCGCACGCTATACCTCGATCCGCTGCGACGGCTGGTCGCGGAGAACGGCGGGACCGTCCTTCCCGGGTATCACGGGGAGTTCCAGTTGCTCATCGAAATCAAATTCGACGCGCCGGATGTCTATCGGGTCCTCGATGCCACGCTGCGCGACCCGGCCTACGACGGGTTGTTCACCCGCTACACCGATGGTCGAGTCGAGCGCGGTCCGGTCACCGTCAGCGTGCTGACCGCGTTCACCAGCGGTACCGAGATGCGAGCGACCATGGCCGCGCAAACCACGCGCAGCGCCTTCGCGGTCGGCGCGCCCGAGGATCTCGGCACCGGCCTGCCCGCCACCCTGATGCCCGAGGTCGAAGCCGATTGGACCAGGCTGTTCTCCTGGGGCGGCGTCGGCCCGATGCCGGAGGGACAACGACGGGCACTGCAAGACCTGGTCGATCGCGCGCACGGCGAAGGTAAGCGGGTGCGCTTCTGGGGTGCTCCCGACGAGCCCGGACCGGCCCGAAAAGCCCTGTGGGACGAGGAATTCGACGCCGGTGTCGACCGGCTCTCCACCGATCACCTGTCCGAACTCGCCGATTACCTCCGTTCGCGGCAGTAGTGTGCGGTCAGGCGGCCGAGGTCGGAACGTAAGGGATGTTCTGAGAGCTGTTGTCGTCCACGCTGATCGGCCGACCCAGCTGCGGAAAAGCGCGCTGCGCGCAGTCGGTGCGCTCGCAGACCTTACAACCCGCGCCGATGGGAACCGCGGTGCGCGGATCCTCGATGGGCAGGCCGTGGGAGTACACGAGCTTGTCGGCGTAAGCGAGATCGCAACCCAGGCCGATGGCGAAATCGCGTTTGGGGGACAGGTATCCGGGTGCCTTCTCATCGGTGGTGCGCGCCAGCCACAGGTAGTTGCGCCCATCGGGCATCTGCGCGATCTGGGTGCGAATGCTGCCGGGCGTGGAGAAAGCTTCGTGCACCACCCACAGTGGGCAGCTGCCCCCGACACGCGAGAAGTGGAATGCGGTGGCGGACTGACGTTTCGAGATGTTCCCGGCGCGGTCGGTGCGGACGAAGAAGAAGGGAACCCCGCGCTTGCCGGGGCGTTGCAGGGTCGAGAGCCGATGGCAGACGGTTTCGAACCCGACCTCGAATTTCGTTGCGAGCATTTCGATGTCATAGCGCAGCGTCTCGGCCGCATCCCAGAACTGGGTGTACGGCAGGATGAGCGCGCCCGCGAAATAGTTGGCCAAACCGATGCGCAGCAGCCCACGTGAATGTTCGGGCATGGTCTCGGCCTCGTCGATGAGGTCGGCGATGACCGCGGGCTGGGTGAGAAACGCCAGCTGCGTGGCCAATTGGAACGCGCGCTGGCCGGTGGTGAGCCGCCGTGCCAGGGTCAGGATTCGGGTGGCGGCCTCGTAAACCCGTTTGGGGCCGGGCTGATTCGGATCGTCGGTCCGGATGACCACGGTGATGTCATGCTGCTCGCGCAGCAGCCGGGTCAACTGCAAATCCATCCCGCCCAGGCTCAATCCATTGCGGGAGAACAGTTCCTCGGCCGCGGTATCGAGTTCGGGAATGTGATTGCGCCGATCATAGAAGTAGTCGCGCACATCCTCGTACGGCATGGCGATCGTGGAATCATTTGTCGCACCGTCGATTCCGGCTGAGACCCGTTCCATCTGCTCGGTGGTCCCGCGCAGCCGCCGATGCAGCCCCACCAGCACCCGAGCCGCCGCCGGGACCCGGGCGACCAGGTCGTCGATCTCGGCGGTGGTGATCGTCGTCCCGTCGGGATCCTCGGCGAACACATCCTGTAGATCGGCGATGAGCCTGGCATCGGTATCGGCGGCGAAGAACCCCATGTCGAGGTCGAAGCGTGAGTTCAGGCGCAGCAGCACCGGCACCGTCAACGGCCGCTGATCATGTTCGAGCTGGTTGATGTAGCTGACCGAGAGCTCGAGCGCCTTGGCCATCGCCGATTGGGACAGGCCACGCTGTTCCCGCAGCGTGCGCAAGCGTGCCCCCGCATACATCTTCTGCATGACCCCAATCTAGCAATACCGATTTCCACAACTTTCACACTTTCACAACTTCGCTTCCACAAAAATAGGCATTTGCGGGGGATATGCGCCGGTCGCGGCGCTGTGTAGCGTGCGAAATGCATCGGTGAAAACAAATCCCTGGAGGACTCTGACCGTGAAGAATCATCTCGTTCGCACCCACCGCTCCGCCGAGACCTTCCCCCGCGAAGAGCACCTTGCCTGGCGGATCGCCGAGGTTGCCGCGGACGCCGTTGAGGTCGGCGCGGAGACCGAAGAGATGATCGTCAACCGGATCATCGACAATGCCGCCGTCGCCGCCGCGTCCATCACCCGCCGCCCGGTCGCCAACGCTCGCGCCCAGGCGCTGAGCCACGCGTATCAGCCCGGCGCAACGGTTTTCGGCGTCGGCGGCTCGTACTCGCCCGAATGGGCGGCGTGGGCCAATGGAGTCGCGGTGCGCGAGTTGGACTTCCACGACACCTTCCTGGCCGCGGAGTACTCGCATCCGGGTGACAACATCCCGTCCATCCTCGCGGTGGCCCAGCACACTGGACGCAATGGCCGGGACCTGATCCGGGGTCTGGCAACGGGTTACGAGATCCAGGTCGATCTGGTGCGCGCGATCTGCCTGCACGAGCACAAGATCGACCACGTCGCACACCTGGGCCCGTCTGCCGCCGCCGGTATCGGCACCCTGCTCGGCCTCGACACCGAGACCATCTACCAGGCCGTCGGCCAGGCCCTGCACACCACGACCGCCACCCGCCAGTCCCGCAAGGGCGAGATCTCAAGCTGGAAGGCGTACGCCCCGGCGTTCGCGGGCAAGATGGCCGTGGAGGCCGTGGACCGCGCCATGCGCGGCGAAGGTGCGCCCTCGCCCATCTGGGAGGGCGAGGACGGCGTGATCGCGTGGCTGCTGGGCGGTCCGAGCGCCGAGTACTCGGTGCCGCTGCCCGGTCCGGGCGAGCCCAAGCGCGGCATCCTGGACACCTACACCAAGGAACACTCCGCCGAATACCAGAGCCAGGCCCCGATCGATCTGGCGTTCCGGCTGCGCGAGCGCATCGGTGATCTGAGCCAGATCGCCTCGATCGTGCTGCACACCAGCCACCACACCCACTATGTGATCGGCACCGGCTCGAACGACCCGCAGAAGTTCGACCCCAAGGCTTCTCGCGAAACCCTCGACCACTCGATCATGTACATCTTCGCGGTCGCGCTGCAGGACGGCACCTGGCATCACGAGCGGTCCTACGCGCCCGAGCGCGCCCAGCGTCCCGACACCATCGAGCTGTGGAACAAGATCGCCACCGCCGAGGATGCCGAATGGACCCGGCGCTACCACTCGACCGATCCGAACGAGAAGGCCTTCGGCGCGCGCGCCGAGGTCACCCTCAAGAGCGGTGAGGTCATTATCGACGAGCTGGCGGTCGCGGACGCACACCCGCTGGGCGCCAAGCCTTTTGCCCGCGATCAGTACATCGCCAAATTCCGCACCCTGGCCGAGGGTGTTATCGAGACCGCCGAACAGGATCGTTTCCTCGAGGTGGCCCAGCGCGCGGGCGAGCTGTCCGCGGGTGAGTTGTCGGAGCTCACCTTCACTGTCTCGGCGGATGTGCTCGCCCGCGCGCCCAAGTCCCCGAAGGGATTGTTCTGACATGACCGGACTGCTCGCTGCCACCACATCGGCCGCCGATAAGCGACTCGCCTTCAAGACGGGGCTGAACTCGGGCAGGATTCAGCGCCTGCCCGGTGCGTTCAATCCGTTGGTGGCCAAGCTGATCCAGGAGATCGGGTTCGAAGGCGTCTACGTCTCGGGCGCGGTGCTCTCGGCGGATCTGGGGCTGCCCGATATCGGACTGACCACCTTGACCGAGGTGTCCGGGCGCGGTCAGCAGATCGCCCGGGTCACCGATCTGCCCGTGCTCATCGACGCCGACACCGGCTTCGGTGAACCCATGAGCGCGGCGCGCACCGTGACGGTGATGGAAGACGCCGGGATCGCGGGCATGCACCTGGAGGATCAGGTCAATCCCAAGCGCTGCGGGCATCTCGACGGCAAAGCCGTTGTGCCGGTGGAGGATATGCTGCGCCGCTTGGGCGCGGCCGTGGCAGCGCGCCGCGATCCGAACTTCATCATCTGTGCCCGCACCGACGCCGCCGGGATCGAGGGCATCGACGCGGCCATCGAACGCGCCAAGGCCTATGCCGACGCGGGTGCGGACCTGATCTTCACCGAGGCGCTCAATACCGAAGCCGACTTCGAGAAGTTCCGTGCCGCGGTCTCGATTCCCTTGCTGGCCAACATGACCGAGTTCGGCAAGTCCGAACTCATCGCGGCGGCCACGCTGGAGAAGATCGGTTACAACGCGGTCATCTACCCGGTGACCACGTTGCGACTGGCCATGTACGCCGCCGAGACCGGACTGCGCGAGATCTTCGCCAGTGGAACCCAGGCCGAATTGCTCGATCGGATGCAGCACCGCAGCCGCCTCTACGAGTTGCTGCAGTACGAGCGCTACAACGAATTCGATTCCGACATCTTCAATTTCACTCTGGGAAGGAATCAGTGATGACGGATACCACGGTACCGGCCATCTACAAGGGTCTCGCCGGCGTTGTCGTCGATACCACCGCGATCTCCAAGGTCGTGCCCGAGACCAACTCGCTGACCTACCGTGGCTACGCGGTCCAGGATCTGGCTGCCAACTGCAGTTTCGAACAGGTCGCCTACCTGCTGTGGTACGGCGAACTGCCCAATGACACACAGCTGGCGCAGTTCCTGCAGCAGGAACGCGCGTCGCGGCGCGCGGATCGTTCACTGCTGTCGCTGGTGACCAAGCTGCCGGAGAACTGCCATCCGATGGATGTGGTGCGCACCGCGATCAGCTACCTCGGCGCGGAAGATCCCGCCGAGGACGACAATTCGCCGAAGGCCAACCGCGCCAAGGCGCTTCGCATGATGGCGGTGCTGCCCACCATCGTGGCCGCCGATCATCGGCGGCGTCACGGCCTCGATCCCATTGCCCCGCATTCGCATCTGGGATTCGCGGAGAACTTCCTGAACATGTGCTTCGGGAAGGTTCCGGCCCCGGAGCTGGTCAAGGCGTTCGAGGTTTCGCTGATCCTGTACGCGGAGCACAGTTTCAACGCCTCCACCTTCGCCGCGCGCGTGGTCACCTCCACGCTGTCCGATATCTACAGCGCGGTTACCGCCGCCATCGGTGCGCTCAAGGGCCCGCTGCACGGCGGTGCGAACGAGGCGGTCATGCACGACATGATCGAGATCGGCGATCCGGCGCTCGCGGCGGAGTGGATGCGAAACAAGCTGGCGCACAAGGAAAAGGTGATGGGCTTCGGCCACCGGGTCTACAAGAACGGTGATTCGCGGGTGCCGACCATGAAGAAGGCCTTCGTGGACATCGCCGCCGCCACCGGCGGGCAGCAGTGGGTGGCCATGTACGAGATCCTCGAGCGCACCATGGTCGAGGCCACCGGCATCAAGCCGAACCTCGACTTCCCCACCGGCCCAGCGTATTACCTGCTCGGATTCGATATCGAGGTGTTTACGCCCATCTTCGTGATGAGTCGCATCACCGGCTGGACCGCGCACATCATCGAACAGGGCGAATCCAACGCCCTGATCCGGCCGCTGAGCGAATACGTCGGTGTGCCACAGCGTTCCGTCGTCGCCTGACAGCCCCCGGCACGACATTCCCGGACGGCCCGCACTCACCCGTGCGGGCCGTCCTTCTTTTCCATTGCGGCATACCGTCGCCGCCCTGAACCATTGAGGTGGACCGCCCTATGTTCTCGAAAGTCCTGGTGGCCAATCGCGGTGAGATCGCCATTCGCGCGTTCCGTGCCGCGTACGAGCTCGGCGCGCACACGGTCGCGGTGTTCCCCCATGAGGATCGCAATTCTCCGCACCGGCTCAAGGCCGATGAGTCGTATCAGATCGGCGCTATCGGGCATCCGGTCCGGGCGTATCTCTCGGTCGGTGAGATCATCGCGGCTGCAAGGCAATCCGGTGCGGACGCGATCTATCCGGGGTACGGATTCCTCTCGGAGAATCCGGATCTGGCCGCCGCGTGCGTTGCCGCGGGGATCACGTTCGTCGGTCCCTCGGCGCATGTGCTGGAGCTGACGGGTAACAAGGCGCGGGCCATTGCCGCCGCCAAGGCCGCGGGGCTGCCGGTATTGGCCTCGAGTGAGCCGTCCTCGGATGTGGAGTCACTCATGGCGGCTTCGGAATCGATGGAGTTCCCGGTCTTCGTCAAGGCGGTCGCGGGTGGTGGTGGGCGCGGTATGCGCCGGGTGGCCGATAAGGCGCAGTTGCGTGAGGCCATCGAGGCCGCGGCGCGTGAGGCCGAGTCCGCGTTCGGTGATGCGACGGTGTTCTTGGAGCAGGCGGTGATCAATCCTCGTCATATCGAGGTGCAGATTCTGGCTGATCAGCAGGGCAATGTGATTCATCTGTACGAGCGGGATTGTTCGTTGCAGCGGCGGCATCAGAAGGTCATCGAGATGGCTCCGGCGCCGAATCTCGATCCGGAACTGCGGGACCGGATTTGCGCGGACGCGGTGGCGTTCGCCAAGGAGATCGGCTACTCCTGCGCGGGTACCGTGGAGTTTCTGCTGGATGAGCGTGGCAATCATGTGTTCATCGAGATGAATCCGCGTATCCAGGTCGAGCACACGGTGACCGAGGAGATCACCGATGTGGATCTGGTGCAGTCGCAGATGCGGATCGCTTCGGGTGAGTCGTTGGAAGATCTTGGGTTGAGCCAGGATTCGATTGTTATTCGTGGTGCGGCGTTGCAGTGCCGGATCACGACCGAGGATCCGGCCAATGGTTTCCGGCCCGATACCGGTCGTATCACCGGTTACCGGTCCCCGGGTGGCGCGGGCGTCCGCCTCGACGGCGGTGCGAACGTGGGCGCGGAGGTCGGTGCGCATTTCGACTCGATGCTGGTCAAACTCACGTGCCGTGGAAGGGATTTCCCCACCGCCATTGGTCGCGCCCGCCGCGCGGTCACCGAGTTCCGCATCCGTGGCTTGGCCACGAATATCCCTTTCCTGCAAGCCGTTCTGGACGATCCCGCGTTCCGTGCGGGACGTGCCACGACCTCGTTCATCGATGAGCGACCCGAACTGCTCACCCGCAATGTCTCGGCCGATCGAGCCTCCAAGATCCTGGACTATCTGGCCGATGTCACGGTGAACAAGCCGCACGGCAACCGCCCCACCGCCGTGTATCCCCACGACAAACTGCCCGCCATCGATCTCGCTGCCACTCCGCCGCCGGGAACCCGGCAGATCCTGCTCGAGCGCGGCCCGGAGGGATTCGCGCGCTGGCTGCGCGAACGCAAGGGCGTCGCGGTCACCGACACCACGTTCCGTGACGCGCACCAGTCGCTGCTGGCCACTCGGGTGCGTACCAGCGGACTGCTCGCGGTCGCCGGACACGTGGCGCGCATGACTCCCGAGCTGCTATCCATCGAATGCTGGGGTGGCGCAACGTATGACGTGGCGCTTCGGTTCCTGTACGAGGATCCGTGGGAGCGTCTGACGGCGCTGCGTGAAGCGGTGCCGAACATCAACCTGCAGATGCTGTTGCGCGGACGCAATACCGTCGGTTACACGCCGTACCCCGAAAAGGTCACGCGC
>NZ_JBHVSA010000004.1:0-462584 GCF_042885355.1 Nocardia sp. NPDC058058
GGGCCCCACCCCACCGCCCCCCCCTCCTCGGCGCCCCCCCGGGGGGGCCAGGGGCGGCGCCGGCGGCCCCGCGGCGCGCCCGCCCCCCCGCCCGGGGGGGGCCCCACCCCCCCCGCGGCCCCACGCCTCAGGCGTGGAAATGCGCATAGCCGACGTGGTTCGGCGCGGAGAGGAAAGTATGGTGGCGGCGTGAGCCAGCAAAAGGACAGCAACCAGGAGGAACGCCCCGGCGACCCGACCGGAACCCCGGCCGACCCGACCCTGGAGACCGACTCCCCAGCTGGCTCGGCGCCGACGGACGCACCCGTCGACTCGGCTGCCGCCGACGCCACCGTCGCCCTCGACAAGGCCGACCCGGATGCCGCGGTATCGAGTGACAAGGCTCGGGACAAGGGCGAAAACGCTTCCGCGGCAAAGAAATCCGACGCGCCGGTAGCGAATTCGGCTGCGGCCGAGACGAGTACCCCGCGTCGGGTCGTCACCCTCGCGTCCATCGCGCTGCTGGCCGTCGCGGCCGTCGCCGCGGCCTGGTTCGGCGGCACCTGGATCGTCGGCGGACTGCTGCGGGACAAGCCGCGCGCCGATGCCCGCGACGCCGCCCTGGCGGCCGCACAGCAGGCCGCCATCAACATCACCTCCATGAACCTCACCGATATCGACGGCTCGCTGGCACTGGCCCGCTCGTCGATGACCGGCGATCTGCTGGACGCCTCCACCAAGAACGAGGCCCAGATCAAGAAGACCGCCACCGATTCCAATGTGAACACCACCTCCAAGGTGGTCGGCGGCGCGCTCACCGAGCTCAATTCCGAACGGGATCAGGCCGGTGCGCTGGTCGTGCTGGAGGTCACCGAATCCGGGGCGGGTAAGCCCACCGGCCGCCTGCGCTACACCTGGTCGGTGGACGTCGTGCTGAAGGACGGGGTCTGGAAGGCCGATCAGGTCGAGGCGGTGGCCGATCCGGTATCGATCGGCGGCAGCGCCCCCGCCCAGCAGGCCCCGGCCGACCCGACCACCCCGGCCCCGCAGCCGGGCAACTAGGAGACCGCGATCATGGCCAATCGACGCCCCGTCAATCGCGTCAGCTCCAAGCGCCGCCCCGCCGCCCAGCGCGGCAGCGGCAACCGCACCACCGCCGCCGACGTCCAGAAGACCGAATCATCGCGCGGCACAACGGGTTCCACCCGTGGCGCGGCATCGTCCACGCCGGGTGGCGGCACCCGCGCCACCGGACGCTCCGTCGCGTCCCAGCGTGGCCCCAGCCTCTCGAAGACCCAGTCCGCGTCCGCGAAGCGCCCACCGGCCCGTCCGGGCGATTTCTGGCGCAACTGGCGGCTCGCGATCATCTGCGGCACCGCGGCGGTCCTGCTGGCCGCCCTGGCCATCGTGGGGGCCCTGAAACCGGGTGTGGACGACGGCAACCGGGCCTACGTCGACAACTCCTCGACCGACGAGGTGAAGGCCGCCGCGCGCAATGCCCTCACCACGATCTACGGCTACAACGCCAAGGACATCGACAAGTTCCGCGATACCGCCCGCGCGGTCATGACCGGCAAGATGCTCGAGGAGTTCGACAAGGACAAGCTCCTGGACACCGGTATCGACGCCATCAAGCAGACCCAGACCGATACCAAGGCCACCGCCGACCCGATCGGCGTGACCCTTCTCACCGGCGACCACGCGGAACTGCTGGTCAACCTGAATATCGCCGCCATCAAGGACGGCAAGCCGCAGCCCCTGGCCGCGGGCCCGATCGTGCTGCGCATGCAGAAGGTCGGCGATAAATGGCTCGCCGCGGAGATAGCCGACCGCTGACCCCGCCGCATTCGGTGAATCCGCCGGTGGGCGGTGGTATCCGGTGACCGGACATGACATACCCGGCGACGGCCCCCGATTTCCGGGGGCCGTCGCGCCGTTTCCGGGCGCATTGCGCGACGTAGCCGGGTGATCTTGTACTGGGGCAGGGGATCTCGCGGTTTGTCAACTTCTCGCGCCACTTGACGAGTTTCGTCCGACCCGTCACGCTATTCACAACAGCGGCGGCTGTCACAGGGGACAAGACGCCGGCGAGGAGCTCGAGGAACGCAGCCAGCGGACACCGAGCCCGGTCGGCAGAAGGTTTGGCACCGCCTCTATGCGGCACCGATCTCATCGCGGTAGCGGTGTTCGATCCGGCCGCGACGTGGTCTTCATACCGCAGGGATGCGGTGTGGTCACCACCGCGACACGCTTCGGCGCGTTAGCCCTCCGGGGCTCGCCACGGGTGGTACTTTGACACCCCCGTAGGTTTGGGTGTAGTTTTGGACGTTGCGCTGGCTGCCTCCTGTCCATACCTTGATCGCATCGACGAAAGTTCCACCTTCCGGTGTTACTTCCGCTGTTTGCTGCCTCGGTTTCGGTTGGGTCGTCACCAGCGGAATTCGTAGCAGACAAGCGACGGTCGCGGACCACCACGCGACGCGCGTGAGGTGCTGGAAGGACGCATCTTGGCAGTCTCCACCCAGACCAAGGCCGGTATTCCCGGAGCCCCGAAGCGGGTGTCTTTCGCGAAGATTCGTGAGCCCCTCGAGGTTCCGGGTCTTCTCGATCTACAAACCGATTCGTTCGCCTGGCTGGTCGGTGCACCGACTTGGCGGGAAAAGGCAGTCGCCCGAGGCGACGTCAACCCCTTCGGCGGGCTCGAGGAGGTGCTCGAGGAGCTCTCTCCGATCGAGGACTTCTCCGGTTCCATGTCGCTGTCCTTCTCCGACCCGCGCTTCGAAGAGGTCAAGGCCTCCATCGAGGAGTGCAAGGACAAGGACATGACCTACGCGGCGCCGCTCTTCGTGACCGCGGAGTTCATCAACAACAACACCGGTGAGATCAAGTCTCAGACGGTCTTCATGGGTGATTTCCCGATGATGACCGACAAGGGCACGTTCATCATCAACGGCACCGAGCGTGTTGTCGTCTCGCAGCTGGTGCGTTCGCCGGGCGTGTACTTCGACGATTCCATCGACAAGTCCACCGAGAAGACGCTGCACTCCGTGCGCGTCATCCCCTCGCGTGGCGCGTGGCTGGAATTCGACGTCGACAAGCGCGACACCGTCGGTGTGCGTATCGACCGCAAGCGTCGCCAGCCGGTCACCGTGCTGCTGAAGGCGCTCGGCCTGACCGCCGAAGAGATCGTGGAGCGCTTCGGCTTCTCCGAGATCATGATGTCCACCCTGGAGAAGGACAGCACTCCGGGCCAGGACGAGGCGCTGCTGGATATCTACCGCAAGCTGCGTCCGGGCGAGCCGCCGACCAAGGAGTCCGCGCAGACCCTGCTGGAGAACCTGTTCTTCAAGGAGAAGCGCTACGACCTGGCGCGCGTCGGTCGCTACAAGATCAACAAGAAGCTCGGCCTGAACCTGGACCAGCCGGTCACCGGTTCGACGCTGACCAAGGAAGACATCGTCGCGACGATCGAATACCTGGTCCGTCTGCACCAGGGCGATCGCCTGATGACCGCCCCCGGCGGCTCCGAGGTTCCGGTCGGCGTCGATGACATCGACCACTTCGGCAACCGTCGTCTGCGTACCGTCGGCGAGCTGATCCAGAACCAGATCCGCGTCGGCCTGTCCCGTATGGAACGCGTCGTCCGCGAGCGTATGACGACTCAGGACGTCGAGGCGATCACGCCGCAGACCCTGATCAACATCCGTCCCGTGGTGGCCGCGATCAAGGAGTTCTTCGGAACCTCCCAGCTGTCGCAGTTCATGGACCAGAACAACCCGCTCTCGGGTCTGACCCACAAGCGTCGTCTGTCGGCGCTGGGCCCGGGTGGTCTGTCCCGTGAGCGCGCCGGCCTGGAAGTCCGTGACGTCCACCCGTCGCACTACGGCCGCATGTGCCCGATCGAGACCCCGGAAGGCCCGAACATCGGCCTGATCGGTTCGCTGTCGGTGTACGCGCGGGTCAACCCGTTCGGTTTCATCGAGACCCCGTACCGCAAGGTCGAGAACGGCCGCGTCACCGATGAGGTCAAGTACCTCACCGCGGACGAGGAAGACCGCCACATCCGCGCCCAGGCGAACTCGCCGGTCGACGCGGACGGCAACTTCCTCGAGGCGCGCGTCCTCGCCCGCCACGGCAACGAGGAAATGGAATACGTCGGCGCGCAAGAAGTCGACTACATGGATGTCTCGCCGCGCCAGATGGTGTCGGTCGCGACCGCCATGATTCCGTTCCTCGAGCACGACGACGCCAACCGTGCCCTGATGGGCGCGAACATGCAGCGTCAGGCCGTGCCGCTGATCCGTTCCGAGTCGCCGCTGGTCGGCACCGGTATGGAGCTGCGCGCCGCCGTCGATGCCGGTGACGTGGTCGTGAACCAGAAGGCCGGTGTGGTGGAAGAGGTTTCGGCCGACTTCATCACCGTCATGCATGACGACGGCACCCGCCGCTCGTACCGCATGCGCAAGTTCGAGCGCTCCAACCAGGGCACCTGCGCCAACCAGCGTCCGATCGTGGACGAGGGCACCCGCGTGGAAGCCGGGCATGTGCTCGCCGATGGTCCGTGCACCGAGAACGGTGAGATGGCGCTCGGCAAGAACCTGCTCGTGGCGATCATGCCGTGGGAAGGCCACAACTACGAGGACGCGATCATCCTGTCGCAGCGCCTCGTGGAGGATGACGTGCTCACCTCGATTCAC
Source organism: Nocardia sp. NPDC058058 (assembly GCF_042885355.1). NCBI lineage: Bacteria > Bacillati > Actinomycetota > Actinomycetes > Mycobacteriales > Nocardiaceae > Nocardia > Nocardia sp. NPDC058058. The sequence goes on from NZ_JBHVSA010000004.1 coordinate 4,677, forward strand.
ATCGAGGAGCACGAAATCGACGCTCGCGACACCAAGCTGGGCGCGGAGGAGATCACCCGGGATATCCCGAACGTCTCCGACGAGGTCCTCGCGGATCTCGACGAGCGCGGCATCGTCCGCATCGGCGCCGAGGTTCGTGACGGCGACATCCTGGTCGGCAAGGTCACCCCCAAGGGTGAAACCGAGCTGACCCCGGAAGAGCGCCTGCTGCGCGCCATCTTCGGTGAGAAGGCTCGCGAAGTTCGCGATACCTCGCTCAAGGTGCCGCACGGTGAGTCCGGCAAGGTCATCGGCGTCCGCGTGTTCTCGCGTGACGATGACGACGATCTGCCCCCCGGCGTGAATGAACTGGTCCGCGTCTACGTTGCACAGAAGCGCAAGATCCAGGACGGCGACAAGCTCGCCGGTCGCCACGGCAACAAGGGTGTCATCGGCAAGATCCTGCCGCAGGAGGATATGCCCTTCCTGCCGGACGGAACCCCGGTCGACATCATCCTGAACACGCACGGTGTGCCGCGTCGTATGAACATCGGTCAGGTGCTGGAAACCCATCTGGGTTACATCGCCAAGACCGGCTGGCAGGTCGAGGGTGAGCCGGAGTGGGCCAAGCGCCTGCCCGAGGAGATGCTGGGTCAGGAAGCCGACACCAATATCGCCACACCGGTATTCGACGGTGCGCGCGAGGAGGAGCTGACGGGTCTGCTGGCCTCGACGCTGCCGAACCGCGACGGCGAGAAGATGATCGACGACAACGGCAAGGCGGTGCTGCTGGACGGCCGCTCCGGCGAGCCGTTCCCGTACCCGGTCTCGGTCGGCTACATGTACATCCTGAAGCTGCACCACCTGGTGGATGACAAGATCCACGCGCGTTCGACGGGTCCGTACTCGATGATCACGCAGCAGCCCCTCGGTGGTAAGGCCCAGTTCGGTGGTCAGCGCTTCGGTGAAATGGAGTGCTGGGCGATGCAGGCGTACGGCGCCGCCTACACCCTGCAGGAACTGCTCACCATCAAGTCCGACGATGTCGTTGGCCGCGTGAAGGTTTACGAGGCGATCGTCAAGGGCGAGAACATCCCGGAGCCGGGTATTCCGGAGTCGTTCAAGGTTCTGCTCAAGGAACTGCAGTCGCTGTGCCTGAACGTCGAGGTGCTGTCCTCGGACGGCGCCGCGATCGAAATGCGCGATGGCGATGATGAGGACCTGGAGCGCGCCGCGGCGAACCTGGGCATCAACCTGTCCCGCAACGAGGCTGCGACGGTCGACGACCTGGCGCAGTAAGAGCGATCGGTCTGGGAGCGCTCTGAGCGCATTGCGAAAAGCGCTCCCAGGCAACGGATTTAGCGACTTTTGCTCATACTCAACCCGAACAGGGGAAAGGAAGTTACGTGCTAGACGTCAACTTCTTCGATGAACTCCGGATCGGCCTGGCTTCCGCTGAAGACATTCGCCAGTGGTCGTTCGGCGAGGTGAAGAAGCCGGAGACCATCAATTACCGCACGCTGAAGCCCGAGAAGGATGGCCTCTTCTGCGAGAAGATCTTCGGTCCCACCCGGGACTGGGAGTGCTACTGCGGTAAGTACAAGCGCGTCCGCTTCAAGGGCATCATCTGCGAGCGCTGTGGTGTCGAGGTGACTCGCGCCAAGGTGCGCCGTGAGCGGATGGGCCATATCGAACTGGCCGCGCCGGTTACGCACATCTGGTACTTCAAGGGTGTCCCGTCGCGTCTGGGCTACCTGCTCGACCTGGCGCCGAAGGATCTGGAAAAGATCATCTACTTCGCCGCCTACGTGATCGTGGGCGTCGACGACGAACTGCGGCACAACGAACTCTCCACCCTCGAAGCCGAGATGGAGGTCGAGAAGAAGAACGTCGCCGACCAGCGCGACGCCGATCTCGAGGCCCGCGCCCAGAAGCTCGAGGCGGATATCGCCGAGCTCGAGGCCGAGGGCGCCAAGTCCGACGTGCGCCGCAAGGTGAAGGACGGCGGCGAGCGCGAAATGCGTCAGCTGCGCGACCGCGCCCAGCGTGAGCTGGACCGTCTCGACGAGATCTGGACCACCTTCACCAAGCTTTCGGTGAAGCAGCTGATCATCGACGAGGTCATCTACCGCGAGCTGCAGGACCGCTACGGCGAGTACTTCACCGGCGCCATGGGTGCGGAAGCCATCCAGAAGCTGATGGAGAACTTCGACATCCCGGCCGAGGCCGAGAACCTGCGCGAGATCATCCGTACCGGCAAGGGCCAGAAGAAGCTTCGCGCGTTGAAGCGTCTGAAGGTCGTCGCCGCGTTCCAGACCAACGGCAATTCGCCGATGGGCATGGTCCTGGACGCCGTTCCGGTGATCCCGCCGGAGCTGCGCCCGATGGTGCAGCTCGATGGTGGCCGCTTCGCGACCTCCGACCTGAACGATCTGTACCGTCGCGTCATCAACCGCAACAACCGGTTGAAGCGACTGATCGATCTGGGTGCGCCGGAGATCATCGTCAACAACGAGAAGCGCATGCTTCAGGAGTCCGTTGACGCGCTGTTCGACAACGGCCGTCGTGGCCGTCCGGTCACCGGTCCGGGTAACCGCCCGCTGAAGTCCCTGAGCGATCTGCTCAAGGGCAAGCAGGGTCGTTTCCGTCAGAACCTGCTCGGTAAGCGTGTCGACTACTCCGGCCGTTCGGTCATCGTGGTCGGTCCGCAGCTCAAGCTGCACCAGTGTGGTCTGCCGAAGCTGATGGCGCTCGAGCTGTTCAAGCCGTTCGTCATGAAGCGTCTGGTGGATCTCAATCACGCGCAGAACATCAAGTCCGCCAAGCGGATGGTCGAGCGTCAGCGCGCTCAGGTGTGGGATGTCCTGGAAGAGGTCATCTCCGAGCACCCGGTGCTGCTGAACCGTGCGCCCACCCTGCACCGCCTGGGTATCCAGGCCTTCGAGCCGCTGCTGGTCGAAGGTAAGGCCATCCAGCTGCACCCGCTCGTGTGTGAGGCGTTCAACGCCGACTTCGACGGTGACCAGATGGCCGTGCACCTGCCGCTGTCCGCGGAGGCGCAGGCCGAGGCTCGCATCCTGATGCTGTCCTCGAACAACATCCTGTCGCCCGCCTCGGGTCGTCCGCTCGCCATGCCGCGACTGGACATGGTGACCGGTCTGTACTACCTGACTCGCCTCGAAGAGGGCGCGAAGGGCGAGTACCGTTCGGCCGCAAAGGATTCCGCCGAGTTCGGCGTGTACTCCTCGCCGGCTGAGGCGCAGATGGCCGTCGACCGTGGTGAGCTCACCGTGCGTTCGCTGATCAAGGTCCGCCTGACCACGCAGCGTCCGCCGAAGGAGATCGAGGCCGAGCTGTTCCCGAACGGCTGGCAGCGTGGCGACGCGTGGACCGCGAAGACGACCCTGGGTCGCGTGGTCTTCAACGAGCTGCTCCCCGCGGATTACGCGTACATCGACGAGCCGATGCCGAAGAAGCGTCAGGCGGCGATCATCAACGATCTCGCCGAGCGTTACCCGATGATTGTCGTGGCGCAGACCGTCGACAAGCTGAAGGACGCGGGCTTCTACTGGGCGACTCGTTCCGGTGTCACCGTCTCCATGTCGGACGTGCTCGTTCCGCCGGAGAAGGCGGAGATCATGGCGCGTTACGACGCGCAGGCCGATCAGATCGAGAAGAAGTACCAGCGTGGTGCTTTGGACCACCAGGAGCGCAACAACGCCCTGGTCAAGATCTGGCAGGAAGCCACCGAAGAGGTCGGTAAGGCGCTGCGCGCGCACTACCCGTCCGATAACCCGATCATCACGATCGTCGACTCGGGCGCCACGGGTAACTTCACCCAGACTCGTACCCTCGCGGGTATGAAGGGCCTGGTGACGAACCCGAAGGGTGAGTTCATCCCGCAGCCGATCAAGTCCTCCTTCCGTGAGGGTCTGACGGTTCTGGAGTACTTCATCAACACCCACGGTGCGCGAAAGGGTCTGGCCGACACCGCGCTTCGTACCGCCGACTCGGGTTACCTGACCCGTCGTCTGGTGGACGTGTCGCAGGACGTCATCGTGCGCGAGACCGACTGTGGCACCGAACGCGGCATCGTGGTGCCGATCGCGGAGCGGCAGGCCGACGGCTCGCTCATCCGTGACGCGCACGTCGAGACCAGCACCTTCGCTCGTACGCTGGCCACCGACGCGCTCGACGCCAAGGGCAACGTCATCATCGAGAAGGGTCACGATCTCGGCGACCCGGCCCTCGAGACGCTGCTCGACGCCGGTATCACCGAGGTGAAGGTCCGCTCCGTGCTGACCTGCACCACCGGCACCGGCGTGTGTGCGACCTGCTACGGCCGTTCGATGGCCACCGGCAAGCTCGTCGATATCGGCGAGGCCGTCGGTATCGTCGCGGCCCAGTCCATCGGTGAGCCGGGTACCCAGCTGACCATGCGTACCTTCCACCAGGGTGGTGTCGCGGGTGACGACATCACGGGTGGTCTGCCCCGAGTGCAGGAGCTCTTCGAAGCTCGTGTGCCCAAGGGCAAGGCGCCCATCGCGGAGGTCTCGGGTCGCGTGCGGCTCGAGGACGACGATCGCTTCTACAAGATCACGATCATTCCGGACGACGGTTCGGAAGAGGTCTTGTACGACAAGCTCTCGAAGCGTCAGCGTCTGCGCGTGTTCAAGCATGACGACGGTTCCGAGCGTCTGCTCGCCGACGGCGATCATGTGGAGGTCGGCCAGCAGCTGCTGGAGGGCTCCGCGGATCCGCACGAGGTGCTGCGCGTGATGGGCCCCCGTCAGGTGCAGATCCACCTGGTCCACGAGGTCCAGGAGGTCTACCGCTCGCAGGGTGTGTCGATCCACGACAAGCACATCGAGGTCATCGTTCGCCAGATGCTGCGTCGCGTGACCATCATCGATTCGGGTGCGACCGAGTTCCTGCCCGGTTCGCTCGTCGAGCGCGCCGAGTTCGAGAACTCGAACCGCCGCGTGGTGTCCGAGGGTGCCGAGCCGGCTTCCGGCCGTCCGGTGCTGATGGGTATCACCAAGGCGTCGCTGGCCACCGATTCGTGGCTGTCGGCGGCCTCCTTCCAGGAGACGACTCGTGTCTTGACGGACGCGGCGATCAACTGCCGCTCCGACAAGCTGATCGGCCTGAAGGAGAACGTGATCATCGGTAAGTTGATCCCGGCCGGTACCGGTATCAACCGCTACCGCAACATCCAGGTGCAGCCCACCGAGGAAGCTCGCCAGGCCGCGTACGCGGTGCCGTCCTACGACGACACCTACTACAGCCCGGACGGCTTCGGCACCACCACCGGTGCCGCGGTTCCGCTGGACGACTACGGCTTCAGCGATTACCGCTAAGTCTTAGCTGGACAACAGCATTCGGCCCCCGCTCCGTTTCGGAGCGGGGGCCTTTTGTATTTCCGGGCCTCTCACCTCGTGCTTTTCGATCACGCGGGGGATCGCGGCGAGTACGCTGCTGATTGCCTGGACTTGGAGATTCCGCAGCGAGAGGGGTTGGCGTGCGAGCGTTTCGGCGTGTTCACGCGGTGCTGCTCGGTGCCGCGCTGCTGTCCGCATCGGTAGCCGGGACGGCTGCCGCGGCCCCGGGGGACGGGCTCGGCGGCTGTTCGAAGGGCACTGTGCTCACCTCGAATCGGGTGCCGGGAACCGGGAGCGCGGGGCAGAGCGTGCGGCGCACGGCGGAGCTGTGGGAGTGCTCGAGTCCGCTGCTGCCCGGGATCGTATCGGGGCGGTTCAGTGGCGAATTGCCTTGGAACACTTTCGGTGTCACGACCGCGGCGACGTTCACGTGGTCGGATGGGAGTGTCAGCACGGCGACCGGATTGCCGAATACGCTGTGGGCCATCACCTCCGGGCCCGCGACCGGTCATACCGTGCAATTCCAGCTGTCGATGCCGATGAACGGCGACTGGTATTACACCGATAACAGTATGGCGGTCGTGGGCGCGAGGTTCCTGGAGTAGCGGGGTCAGTTGCCCTGTTGCGGTGCGGGGAGGGCCTCGAAGGCCGGGCCGAAGGTCTGGGACGCACCCGGGACGATGGAGTTGGCGTAGTCGAGGGCGGCGTCCACCGCCTGCTGCCCGCCGCCCTGCTGGAGGCCGATGGCCGCGCCGACGAGGCCGCCGACCACCGCGCCGATGGGGGCGGTGATGATGTCGAAGACGAAGAGACCGGCGGGGAAGCCCAGCAGGAAGCCGATGGCCGCCCCGATGGCCGCACCCTGCAGGACCGTCGGCATATTGGCCTGTACCACCTCGAAGAAACGCTGTTGGGCGTCGATATTCCGCAGCGGGGTGGGGGATTCGGCGACGGGGGTGAGGGTCAGGCTCCGGTGGTCCGCGCCGATGACCGGGGTGAATTCCAGGTTCTTACCGGCGATGTCGTATTTCAGGGGGATGGTGGCGAGTACGCGGCCGCCGTCGTCGGTGGCGATGACGGCTTCGCCGTCCCAGGTCGCCAGGAAGCGTCCGGCCTGCAGGGTGCTGACGGTGGCGCGCTTGTCGTCGGTGAGCGCGACCTGATAGCCGACGCCGTGGTCGGTGCCGTTGATCTGGAGTGGTTGCGCTGGTGCGGGTTCGGCGGTCGCGGTGGCCGGTAGTCCGGCGGCGGACAGTGCGACCGCAGCGGTGAGGCTGAGTAGCACTGGCGCAATGGTCTTGGTTATAGCCATGGTGGTGCCCCTAGCGATTGCGGGCTGCGCGGAGCCCGAGATTTGCTGACGAAGGTACCGGGGGCGGTCGATAAGCGAAACCCTTTCGTCGCATATGCGCCGTTCCCCACACCGCCGGATACGCGAAGTTCGCTCCGAATTCGGCTATCCGCAGCGCTATTCCGATTTCCCGGTCGAATTCGACACCGCCCGCGCTATCCGGTCGGCCGCCGCGCGCAGCCGCGCCTCGAGTTCGGGGGAATCGCGCACCTCGAACGGTATGTTCAGCGAAATCAGCCGCGTGGCAAGCCATTCCGGGTCGTCATCGCGTTCCTCCCGAAGTCGGCAGCTTCGATCCTGCGAGGCGTCGAGCGCACCGGGAGTCTCGCCGAGTCGCCCGCTGATCCGATACGCCGGGGCGTGGATGGTGATATCGACCCGATAAGGCGGTGTGCCCCAATCGGTTCGGTCACCCATCACATAGGCCGCGGCATCCACGGCGGGCAATTCGCGGGGTGTGAATCGTGCGCCGGTCGGCTGCGGCTTCTCGACGCGGTCTATTCGGAAACTGCGCCAGGCCTCGCGATCCATATCGAATCCGACCAGGTACCAGCGCCGATGTGCGGTGGCGAGGCCATTGGGTTCGATATTGCGCCGGGTCTCGGTTCCGGCGGCATCGCGGTAGGTGAAGCGGACCCGCTCGCGATTGGTGACGGTGGCGGCCAGGGTGGCGAGCACCTCCGGATCCGCGACCGGGCCATCGCCGCCGAAGGTGGTGGTGGCGGCCCCGATCACGCGCACGCGCCGCCGAAGTTTCTGCGGCAGTACCTGTTCCAGTTTGGCGAGGGCGCGCACCGAGGCCTCCTCGATGCCGGCCACGGCCTGTCCGGCGGCCGCGCGCAGGCCGACCGCGATGGCCACGGCTTCCTCGTCGTCGAGCAGCAGCGGGGGCAGTGCCGCGCCCGCCGCCAGCCGGTAGCCGCCGGCGACCCCGAGCGTGGCCTCCACCGGGTAGCCGAGGTCGCGCAGCCGGTCGATATCGCGCCGGACCGTGCGATCGGTGACCCCGAGCCGGGTGGCGAGTTCGCTGCCCGGCCATTCACGCGGTGTCTGCAACAGGGACAGCAGGCGCAGCAGTCGGGCAGGTGTGTCGTTCATGGTTCCCATGATGCCGCGAAACTAGGACCCAATCGGTCCTAAATGCTTCCTGACGTCCGTGTCTTCTTCAGCGCGGTTCGCTGAGGGTCGGTTCGTCGGCGATCTCGGCGGGTTCGCCGAGTCGCACGACCACGACACCGGCCAGAATCAGTACGCCGCCGAGCAATTGGATGAGGTGCGGGGTCTGGCCGAGTAGTGCCCAGGCGAAGATGATCGCGGCCAGCACTTCGGACAGGGCCGCGAAGGAGGCCAGCCGGGATCCGAGCGCGCGGGTGGCCGCGATGCCGGTGACGTAGGCGAGCGCGGCGGTGATGACGGCGAGCGCGAGCAGCGGCAGCCACCATGACGTGGTGAATCCGTGGAAGGCAACGGGTTTCGTGCTCGCGTCCAGCGGGACGATGCCGATGAGTCCGGCCAGCAGGATGCCGGCGCCGCCGACCAGCAGGCCGCCGGTGGCGAGCACGGTGCCGGGCACGGCGTCGCCCGCACTGCCGGAGAGGATGAAATAGCCTGCCGCGCCGACCATTGCGCCCAGCGCCCAGAGGATGCCGACCCAGCTGGTCGGCACCTCGGAGTTCAGGTCGAGCACCAGGATGAGTCCGGCGATGCCGATGAGTGCGCCGAGAATCGTTACGCGGCCGGGCTTTTGGCTGTGCCGCAGCCACAGCCAGGCGATGACGGCGATGGGCGCGGTGTATTCGATGAGCAGTGCGACACCGACGTCCATGTGCGCGACGGCGTTGAAGTAGGAGAGCTGGGCTCCGGCGACCGCGAGCAGTCCGTAGCCGATGAGCAGGGATTTGTTGCGGCGCAGCAGTTCCCAGTTGCCGTGCAGCTGGTAGACGGCGACGGGTGCGAGCACGGCCGCGCCGATCAGCACGCGCACGATGACGACCGCGGCGGGACTCCAGCCCGAATCGATGAGCCCGCGGGCGAGCGCCCCGGAGAGTCCGAAGGACGATGCGGACAGCGCCGCGAGGAGCAGCCCGTTGCCGAGTCGGCCGCGCACGGGGGTGTCATGTGTCAACGTCGCCATGACTAATGACGCTAAGCGGGATGTGTGTAATATGTCAACATGCTTTTTGCTGATGACACGGTGGCATCGCTCGCCGCCGCCGTAGATCTGGTGAATTCGGCGGAACCCCCGGACACGATGACCGAAACCGCCCAGTTGAAGGACTTCTTCCTGCGGCACGGCTACACCGGCACCCGCACCGGCGGCACCGCCGAACTGGACGCCGTCCGAGCCCAGCGCGCGCCCATGCGCCGCCTGCTCACCAGCGACCGCGATACCGCCGTGCACCTGGTGAACGACATCCTGGCCGAGCACCGCGCCGTCCCGCAGCTGGTCCGCCACGACGACCTCGACTACCACATCCACGCGGTGGCGGCGGATGCCCCGCTGCCGGTCCGCATCGCCGTGGAGACCGCCATGGCCATGATCGACCTGATCCGCGCGAACGAGCTCAGCCGCCTCGCGATCTGCGCCGACGACACCTGCGAGGGCATTGTCCTGGACCTGTCCCGCAACCGTTCCCGCCGCTACTGCAGCACCGCCTGTGGCAACCGCAACGCGGTGGCGGCATATCGCGCCCGCCAGCGCTGAAAGTTCCTACGTCAGCCAGGCTTCCACCCAGGCGTTCCCGATGCGGGCCGCGCGCTCGGGCGGCATACGCTCGGGTTCGGTGATGACCGAGATGGAGAGTCCGTCGAGCAGGGCCAGCAGTGCCGCCGCGGCATCGGCGGCTTCGCGCTCGCGTTCCGGATTCGCCCGGGCCAGTACGCGATTCAGCAGTTCTTCGGTGCCCTGCCACTGTTCCCGATGCAGTGCCGCGATCTGCGGATCGTGTGCCGCGCGCGCCGCCAGCGCGAACCACACCCGGGAGAGCCGATGGTCATGGGCCGGGGTGAGCAGCAGTTCGGTCAGCTTGCGCAATTGATCCGCCGGGGCCATATCGGCGACCCCGGAGTCGGTGAAGCGGCGCGCGGCATGTTCCCGGACGTACAGCCAGACCGATTGCAGCAGATCGCTTTTGGTGGCGAAGTAGTACTGCACGGTGCCGATCGACACGCCGGCGCGGGTGGCGAGATCGCGAATGCTGACGCCCTCCATGCCGTTCTCGGCGATGGCGTCGGCGAGGCGTTCCAGCAGATCGCCGCGCCGATCGGCTTCGCGGCTAGTAGCGGCCACCACGGCCCCGCGCACTCCGGTAGTACCGCCACGCCTGCGCCCCCACCTGCTGGGCCAGCGCGAGCGGTTCGCGGCGTTGATCCCCGCGCGTTTCCCGGTCGGCCACGGCCGCGAAGAACAGCAGCAGCAGTCCGATGCCGCCGACGCCGAAATACAGCGCGTCGCCGATCATGCTCACCATGAATCGCGCCGAATCATGTTCCTCGCCTTCCAGTCCCGGCATGATGACGCCGATCTGCAACCAGTGCAGGCCCTCGGCGAGCAGCCAGGCCAGCGCGCCGAGCAGCAGTGCGGCCCCGGCGACCGGATAGCGCCGCAGCATGCTCACTCCGGCCCCGAGCGTACCGGCGGCCAGGGTGAGCACCGCGATCTCGCTCACCTCGAACAGCAGTGGCGCGCTCATGCCCGCACCTGCCGCCGCAGTCGTACGGCCACGAGCAGTAGCAGCCAGGCTCCGGCGAGGAACAGATTGCGCAGTCCCGCACCGAATTCCATGCGTTCGGTGATGCCGTGGGCGCCGCCGCCACCGAACCACATGGCGCGTTCGGTGAGCATGCCGATGGCGGAGCCGAGTAGTGCGAGCACCGCGGCGACGAGGGCGTAGCCCAGTGCGGCCCCCATGCGCCGCCGGTAGTACAGCACCAGCCCGGCCCCGACCACCGGTGCGCAGAGTCCGAGAAATTCGATGATGCGAAGCATGATCCCACCCCTCTCATACGACTGTATGAACATGGACCATACGCTCGTATGACAGCTCGGGCAATGGTTCGCGCGGTGGGAAACGACCGACGGGCGCTCGACCCCGATGCTTGTTAGCGTGCTCCGAACGCTCTACAAGTCCATTGGGGTTCTCCGGAGACATGACTATGAATACGCAAGCGGCCCTGCGTCCTTACGATGTGGTGCTGGTCGGCGGTGGGATCATGAGCGCGACACTCGGCATCCTGCTCAAACATGTGGAACCGACCTGGTCGATTGCGGTGTACGAGCGATTGCCCGAACTCGCGGCGGAGGCATCCGCCCCGTGGAATAACGCCGGAACCGGGCATGCCGGACTGTGCGAACTCGAGTACACGAGCGAGAATCCGGACGGCGGTATCGATATCGCGCGGGCGGTGACCGTCAATGAGCATTTCCAGCAGAGCCGGCAATTATGGGCGTCGCTGGTCGAGGCCGAAATACTGGGTAAGCCGGACACTTTCATCAGTCCGGTGCCGCATATGGCGCTCGTGCACGGCACCGATGATGTGGATTTCCTGCGTCGCAGATTCGAAACCCTCTCCGCCCAGCCGCTTTTCAGCGGAATGCGGTTCAGTGCCGAATCCAAGACCATCGAAGGCTGGTCGCCGCTGCTCACCGAGCGCCGCGGGCTGTACGAGCCGTTCGCCGCGACCCGCGATGTCACCGGCACCGATGTCGACTACGGTTCGCTTACCCGGCAGATGTTCGCCTATCTGGAAGCGTCCGGGGTGGAGATCCATCGGCGGTGCGAAGTGCGCGGGATGCGCAAGAACAATGACGGCTCCTGGCAATTGCGCATTCACCAGTTCACCGATAACGATCGCCTCACCCGCTGGGTGGATACCCGATTCGTATTCGCGGGCGCGGGCGGCTGGGCGCTGAAACTGCTGCAGAATGCCGGACTTCCGCAGGTGCAGGGCTACGGCCTGCTGCCGGTGAGCGGGCGTTTCCTGCGCTGCGACAATCCCGAACTCGTCGCGCAGCATCATGCCAAGGTCTATGGCCGGGCCAAGCGCGGGGCGCTGCCGATATCGCTGCCGCACTTGGACACTCGCGTGATCGACGGTAAACGCGCGCTGTTGTTCGGACCCTATGCCGGGGCGAATCCGAAACTGCTGAAGCACGGTTCGATGCTGGATACGGCGGTCTCGTTGCGCTCGCACAATGTGGGTTCGCTGGCCTCGGTGCACAAGGGTGATTCCGGGCTGATCCGGCTGCTGCTGACCCAGATGACCGCCACCCGGGGCCGGAAGATGGCCGTACTGCGCGAGTTCGCGCCCGCCGCGAATACCGGGGACTGGACGATGATCAAGGCCGGGCAGTACGCCCAGCTGGTGAAGCGCGATGCGAACGGCCGGGGCGTGCTGGAATTCGGCACCGAGGTGGTGTCGTCGGCGGACGGCAGTATCGCGGGCGTGCTGGGCGCGTCGTCCGAGGCGTCCTCGGCGGTGTCGATCCTGCTGGATGTGCTGGAGCGTTGCTTCCCGCGCTATCGCGGATTGTGGGCGGGGTCCCTGCGTGATCTGATCCCCTCGCTGGGGCAGAGTCTGGCGGCCGATACCCGGCTGGCGCGGCACACCATGTCGCGGACGGCGGAGGTGCTGGGACTGGTGGCCCCGGACAATCTGCCGTGACCGGGCCATGGACAACATCGCCTCGCACCCGGTATAGAAATTGGAACACGTTTCAATTTCTGTAGGAGATGCGATGGACAGCGCCACCATGGGCGATCTGGTGATGGCCGGATTCAAGAAGCTCGGCTTCATCCAGTTCACCGGTATCGAGGCGGTGGAATTCGCCAGCGGCCGCAATGTGGTCGCCATGGCTCCGCGCCCCGAACACCTCAACCACAATGGCGATATCCACGCGGCCCTGCTGTTCGGCCTCGCCGAGACCGCCGCCATGGGCGCGTCCATCTCCGGCATCGTCGACCTGATGGGCGAGACCTTCATCGTCGCCCGGGACGGCCGCATCACCTATCTGGCCCGCGCCAAGGGTGAACTCGGCCCGTTCACCGCGACCTCGGTGCTCGAACCGGAACTGATCGCCGCGACCCGCGCGGATATCCAGTCCCGGACCGAAATCGAACTCGAGGTGCCGGTCACCATCACCGACAGCACCGGAAAGGCCGTGGCCTCGGCGGCTTTCACCGCCGTCATCCGCCCCCGCCGCAAATAATCTCGGCGCACCCTCGTCATCCCGGCGTGCTTGTGGCCGGGATCCACAGCTATCCGCCGATCACCGCTCGCTGTCCAGCATGGCCATCTGAGCTTCGGCGTAGCGCCCGCCCGCGACCTGGTCGGCCGGAACCGCCGCCTCGATCGCGGCCAGTTCCGCCTCGGACAGCTGGATATCCACGGCCGCAACGGCTTCGGTCCAGCGTTCGGGGCGGCGCGCGCCGATGATCGGCACGATATCGTCGCCGCGCGAGAGCACCCAGGCGATGGCCAGCTGCGCCACGCTCACCTCGTGCCGCGCGGCGATCTCGGCGAGCGCCTCCACCAGCCGCAGGTTGGCGGTGAGGTTCTCGCCCTGGAAGCGCGGGCTGTGCGCGCGGAAGTCGCTCGGCGCGAATTGCGCTCCGCCGCGCAGGGAATCGCTGAGCAGCCCGCGCGAGAGCACCCCGTACGCGGTGATGCCGATGCCGAGTTCCCTTGCGGCGGGCAGGATTTCCTTCTCGATACCGCGCGTGATGAGCGCGTACTCGATTTGCAGATCGGCGATCGGGTGCACGGCCGCGGCCCGGCGCAGCGTATCCGCGCCCACCTCGGACAGTCCGATGTGCCGAATGTATCCGGCCTGCACCAGTTCCGCGAGCCCGCCGATGGTCTCCTCGATCGGCACGTTCGGGTCGAGCCGCGCGGGCCGGTAGATATCGATGTAGTCGGTGCCGAGCCTTTGCAGTGAATACGCCAGGAAATTACGCGTGGCGGCGGGCCGGGTATCCACCCCGCCGAACTCCCCGCCCGGCCCGCGCAGCGCCCCGTACTTCACGCTGAGCAGCACGTCTTCCCGCTTGCGCTCGGTCAGCGCCTGCCGGATCAGCGACTCGTTATGCCCCATACCGTAGAAGTCGCCGGTATCAATAAGATTCGCGCCCGAGTCGATGGCCGCGTGCACGGTGGCGATCGAGGTCGCCTCGTCACTGGCCCCGTACATCCCGGACATCCCCATGGCCCCGAGGCCGATGCGCGAAACGACGGGCCCGGTCGTGCCGAGCTGAACGGTGCTGAGGTTCTTGGTCATGACACGAGCCTGCGCCCTGGAACCCGGTCCCGGGAGAGGACCGCTCATCCAGGGATCGCCGATCCCTGGTTCCGCCCACGCCTGAACCCTGGCGTTCCCGAGTCTGGACCGGGCATTCTGTGCCCGAACCCCGCGTCCTCTCGCCTGAACTCGTCGTCCTCGGGCCGATACCGGGGCGTCCTTGTGGCAGGGCCGGTCGTCATCCGGCCGGGACCGGGCGATTCTCGAGCCGAGACCCGGTGGTGTTCGGGCGCGGGTGTGGCGGCATCCGGGGATTCGGGGCGGTGCGGGGGGAGGCAGGGACCGTTGGTACCTGGATAGGTGGGCGCGGACGCGGGAGAGTGGGGGAGTGAATCGCGACGAATTAGCCGACTTCCTGCGGCGGCATCGAGAGGCCCTGCAACCGGCCGCCGTCGGCCTGCCCGAGGGCGCGCGGCGGCGCACGCCGGGGTTGCGGCGCGATGAGGTGGCGATGCTCGCGGGCATGTCGACCGACTACTACACCCGGCTGGAGCAGGCGCGCGGGCCGCGGCCGTCCATCCAGGTGCTGGCGGCGCTGGCGCGGGCGCTACGGTTCACCGATAACGAGCGCGATCACCTCTATCACCTGGCGGGGCAGCAGCCGCCCGCGCGCGGCGGCGATACCCATGTGGGCCCGGGCATTCTGCATGTGCTCACCAAGCTCGATGACACGCCCGCCTGCGTGGTCTCGGACCTCGGCGAGTTCCTGGTACAGAACCGCATGCACACGCTGATCTCCGGCGATTATTCGCAGCGGCGCGGCCTGGATCGCTGTATCCCGTGGCTGTGGTTCACCTCCCCGTCCGAGCGCGAGAAATTCCCGGCCGAGGATCGGGACACCATGGGCCGCAATCACGTTGCCGGTTTGCGCGCCACCGCCGCCGCCCGCGCCGGTGACGCCGACATCACCGAGCTGGTGGCCCGATTGCGTTCCGCCAGTGCCGAATTCGAGGAACTCTGGAACGCGCACGAGATCCGCGACCGCGCCGGTCAGGACAAGCGCATGATCCATCCGGAAGTCGGCCTGCTGGAACTGGTCTGCGAACCCCTGCTCACCCCCAGCGCCACCCGCCGCCTGCTGGTCTATTACCCCAAGCCCGGCACCGACACCCAGGAGAAGCTGGATCTACTCCGTGTCATAGGTACGCAGAACCTGAACGCCCACCACTGACCAGCCCACCCCGTCATTCCGGCATGCTCTTGGCCGGAATCCACTGAAATCTGCTGTGCCACTGGGAGTGTGGATCCCGGCCAAAAGCGCGCCGGGATGACGGGCGGGTGGCTGCGGTGCCAACCGGTCGGGTCAGCAGCGGCGTTTGCGGGGTTTCAGGTGCAGCGGGGGCAGCGGCGGCGCGGGTATGCGCTGGTCGGGGGTGTGGCCCGCGATATCCGGGAAGCGCGCGAGATCGTGTGCCTCCCAAGCATTTCGGGCGTCTTCGATCTCCTCGTGGCTGCGCGCCACGAAGTTCCACCACATGACCAGGTCGTCGGCGAAGGGTTCGCCGCCGACCAGGATGGCGTGCCCGCCCGCGCCGCTGGTGAGCGGCAGTTCGGTGCGGTCACTGCCCAGGTAGAACAGACTGCCCGGGGTGACCTCGGTGCCGTCCGCGGTGATCGAACCCTCGATGACCAGCAGCGCGTGCTCGAATTCGGGGTTCAGCGGCAGCGTCGGATCCGCGCCCGCGTCGACATTCAGATCCGCGCCGACGATCGGGGTGTAGGCGGTGGCGGGTGAGGTGTGCCCGGCCAGCGAGCCGATCAACACGACCCCGTGCAGCCCGTCCAGCTTGAACTCCGGCAGATCCCGGTGCTGTTCGAAATGCGGTGCCACACCGGCACTTTCCCGCGGCAGCGCGATCCACAACTGGAGCCCCGCCCCCGATTCGTGCCCGGCCACCCGATATTCCGAATGCGAGATGCCGCGCCCGGAGGTCATCAGGTTCAACTGCCCCGGCCGGATCTCCACATCCGACCCGACGCTGTCGCGATGCCGGATGCGCCCGTTCAAAGGCCAAGTGACGGTTTGCAATCCGATATGCGGATGCGGATCGATATCGTGCCCGTCCGGATGCGCCTCGGATCCGGAGCCGAAATTGTCCAGGAAGCACCACGCGCCCACCGTCGGCAGATCGCGCTGCGGCAGGGACCGGAACACCGTCACCCCGCGCACACCGCCGAGCGGCACCTCACGGGCGGGGAAGAAGACCGCGCGCGGCCCGGGTCGCCCGGAGGCCTCGCACAGCGATTCCTCCGGATGCGATTCCAGGTCACTCATCGTTTGATGCCCTTGCCGACCACGTGCTCATCGTAGTCGGGGTGCTTGTCCAGCCAGGCTTTGATGAACGGGCAGCGCGGCACGATGACGCGCCCGCGCGCGATCACATCCTCGATGGCCTGGCGGGCGAGCACACTGCCCAGGCCCTTGCCGCCGAACGCGGGGTCGACCTCGGTGTGGATGAAGATGGTGTCGCTATCGCGTTCGCGGTATTCGGTGAACCCGGCGAGCGAGTTGCCGTACCAGACTTCATAGCGGTGTTGCGAGTCATTGCGGACGACGGTCGCCGCCACGGCTTGTTCGCTCATTGTTCAGTTCTCCTTTCGTACCCGCACCGGATGCTTGCTCATGATCGAGACCCGGTTGAAGGCGCCGATCGTGGTCGCGGCCCAGATGAGGACGGACACCTGGTCATCCGACAGGTGTTGCCGCGCAGCAGCATACTCACGTTCGATGTCCGCTTCGCCCGGTAGTGCGGTGACGGTTTCGGCCAGGACGAGCGCGGCCCGCTCCTGGTCGGAGTAGAGGTCCGGGCTGCGTTGCCAGGCATCCAGTACGGCGAGTTGCTGGGTGGTCACCCCGGCTTCCCGCGCGGCCCGGAAATGCACATCGAGGCAGTAGGCGCAGCCATTGAGCTGGGAGACGCGCACGTTCACCAACTCCATCACCGCCCGGCCGAGATCGACTGCGGCAGCGGCGGTTCGCACCGCGGCGGCCACACTGTTGAGCGCGTGGAAGACCTCTGGTGTCTGTTTGTCTATCCAGACACGGTCATGGGATACGAGCGACTGCATAGTGGGGGCATCGTATGCCGCGAAGCCGAACCCCGCCCTCCGGTTCGGCGATCACGGCCTGTGATTCTGAACAAGGGCGTGTTCGGAATACCCGGCGGCCCGCCGAGGTTGCGACACCGCAGAATGTCGATCACGAATCTCGGAGCGGCCATGAGCCCCACAGCGAGCGATGGTGCGAAGGTCCGCACCCGCGTACGGATACCGCTGACCTTCGCCGACGGCTACGCCACCACCGCCGAGGCCGTCACCTTCGACGGTCTCGCCGACGGACGCGAACACCTGGCACTGATCCTGGGCGAGGCGGGGGACACCCCGCTGGTGCGACTGCATTCGGAGTGTTTGACCGGCGACGTCTTCGGATCCGCGCGCTGTGACTGTGGACCGCAACTGCGCGAGGCCGTGCAGCTGATCAGCGAGGCCGGGGGCATCCTGCTCTACCTGCGCCAGGAGGGCCGCGATATCGGCCTCTACAACAAGCTCGACGCCTACGCCCTGCAGGACGGCGGTCTGGACACCTACCAGGCCAATGCGGCCCTGGGCCTGCCCGAAGACGCCCGCGACTACACCGCCGCCGCGCAGATGCTCGGCGCGCTCGGCGTCGGCGAACTGGATCTGCTCACCAACAATCCGGAGAAGGCGCGCCAGCTCACCGAACTCGGTGTGCGACTGCGCGATACGGTGCCGACCGGCGTGCATTCCACGCCGGACAACCTGCGTTACCTGCGCGCCAAGATCGACCACACCGGCCACACCATCAGCCTCGCGGGCTGAATGGTCGAAATGCGTTGAGCCCGTCACCTTTCCGGTGACGGGCTCATTTTTTCGCCTTCCGGCGGCGGGCGCGCTCAGGTGGTGCGGGCGAGTTCCTGATCGGCGATCGGCGTGCACGCGAGCACGGTGCGCCAGTCCGGTCCCGGAACGCCTTCGTAGTGGGCGATCTTGCAATCCAGCACGGCGACAGTCTGTTTCAGCTCTTCGATCTGCGCGAGCACCTCGGCGCGGGTGTGGCGGAACATGTCCAGGCGTTCGGGGAAGGTGTGCTCGCCCGCGCGCACGAGTTCGGCGTAGCGCACCATATCGGCCACCGACATGCCGGTGCGGCGCAGTTTCCCGATGAGTGAGAGCCAATCCAGATCGCGATCGTTGAACCGGCGCTGCCCGGCGTGATCGCGGCCGACGTAGTTCAGCAGGCCGATGCGCTCGTACCAGCGCAGCGTGTCCCGGGTGAGCCCGCTGCGCTCGGACACCTCACCGATCGAATACCGCGGCCGCTCGTACTCGGGACCGTGCTGAACCGACGCCTCCAACGATGCTGTCGAACCCATCTGCCCGCCCTTCCGTGCCTGGAATCTCGCCGCCGCCGGGGCACTCGGCCCCGGTATCGACGCTACCGACCTGGAGTGCACTCCAAGCAAGCCCATTCTGCCCGGATTCGGCCGGGGCCGCGATTGCTCCGGCGTGCCGGGGTGCGAGGTTCGTTTCCGGGCTGAACAGCCGCCGATACGCGCCTACGCTGGGGGCATGGCAAAAGACATTGATCGGGTTCGGGCGCGCTCCGCGCTGGAGTCGGTGAAGGAACAGCCGGTCATCGCGGCCATCGCCGCACTGCCGGTGGTGGCGGTATTCGGCGTCGTGTGGTGGCTGCTCGGGTTCTTCCCGGCGCTCCTGCTGCTGCTCGTGGTGGGCGGCGTGGTCGTCTGGCGGGGCAAACTACTCGGCTAGCCCGCATCTCCCGGCAGCACCCGCGATCACCGCCTCTTCGGGTCGCGGAGTGCTATCGCGGCACGTGGAAGGTGACCAGCTCGCCCGTGCCGGTGTCGATGTCCGCCCAGGGGCGGTCGAATTCCAGTACGGCCAGCGCCGAGGTGGGGAATTTCGTGCTGAGCTGATCCGCCGCGGCCGAATCCCGGTTGGCGGCCAGTTCCCATGCGGTCCACGGCATTCCGGGGGAGTGGCCGATCATCAGCAGCGTGTGCACGGCGTCGTCCGCCAGCCGCGCCAATTCGATGAGCGCGTGCGGCGACGCCTCGTAGATGGATTTCTCGTACGTCACGGGCGCGGTGATGCCGGTCGCGGCGAGCGTTTCGCGGGTCCGGGTGGCGGTGGAGCAGTACACCGCGTCGATGGGCGGCTGGGTCGCGCGCAGCCAGTCTCCGGCCAGTCCAGCCTCCCGCAGACCGCGCGGCGCGAGCGGTCGTTCATGGTCCGCCACGCCGTCCGGGTAGCCGGATTTGCCGTGGCGCATCAAGATAAGGGTCCGTGCCATGCGCACTACGGTATGCCCCGCCGTTCTACCTGCCGAGACTGGTCTCACAACCGCTGATCCCGCTCCCGGCAGGAGACCCGCCTCACACTCGAGGCACACTGAATGGTGGTGTCACACCTGCGTGCCGCAAGGCGCCGGAGCGCCGATATATTAGAACGTGTTCTACCCGCCCTGCTCGAACCCCGAGCGGAGTAGCACCACGCGACTGTTTCGAGGATCTGCGAGATATGGCCTATGTGATCACGCAGCGTTGTTGCAACGACGCCAGCTGCGTACCCGAGTGTCCGGTCGATTGCATTCGTCCCACCCCTGAGCAACGCGAGTTCGCCTCGACCGAACAGCTCTACATCGACCCCGATACCTGCATCGACTGCGGCGCGTGCGTAGACGCCTGCCCGGTCGACGCCATCTTCTCCGAGGACGACCTACTGGCGTCGCTGGCGAGATTCAAGGACATCAATGCCGCGTACTTCGTGCGGCATCCCCTGGAATCGAACTTCGAACCGCTGGTGCCGCCGACCCGCGCGCCCAAGAATCTGGGCACCCTGCGGGTCGCGATCGTCGGCGCGGGTCCGGCCGCCTGCTACGCGGCCGAGGAGCTATTGCGCCGCGCCGATGTCGAGGTCGAGCTGTTCGATCGGCTGCCCACCCCGTACGGCCTGGTGCGCGCGGGTGTCGCCCCGGATCATCCGGGCACCAAATCGGTGGCGAGCCTGTTCGAATCCGCCTTCCGCCGGGACGCGCTGCAGTACCGCCTCAATGTCGAGGTGGGCAAGCACGTTTCGCACGAGGAACTGCTCGCGCATCATCACGCCGTGCTCTACGCGCACGGCGCCTCCACCGACCGCAAACTCGACGTACCCGGTGAGGACCTGCCCGGCAGCCACTCCGCCACCGAGTTCGTGGCCTGGTACAACGGGCACCCGGATTTCGCGGACCGCGAATTCGACCTCTCGGGTGAGCGGGCCGTCATCGTCGGCAACGGCAATGTGGCCCTGGATGTCGCGCGTGTGCTGACCGTCGATCCGGACGAGCTGGCCAAGACCGATATCGCCGATCACGCCCTGGACGCGCTGCGCCGCAGCAATATCAAGGAAGTGGTGGTGCTGGGCCGCCGAGGTCCGCTGCAGGCCGCCTACACCTCCTCGGAGTTCCTGGCGTTGGCGCACCTGAAGGGCGTCGACGTGATCGTCGACCCCGACGATCTGGTGCTCGATCCGGCCAGCCAGGCCGAATTGGATCACGCCGAGGTGGAACCCTCACTCGCGCTCAAGTACACCCTCGCCAAGGAGTACGCGGGCGCGGCGGCCACACCGGGCAATAAGCGCATCGTCTTCCACTACCTGGTCTCGCCCACCGCCATCACCGGTGACGACAAGGTGGAGGCGGTCGAGTACGTGCACAACGAACTCGTCGAGGAGAACGGCCGCACCGTGGCCCGCCCCTCGGAGCGCACCAACCACCTGGAAGCCTCGCTGGTGCTGCGTTCCATCGGCTACCGCGGCGCGCCCATCGCCGATATCCCGTTCGACGACACCCGGGGCGTGGTGCCCAATGCCGCGGGCCGGGTCGTGGACGCCGACGGCAATCCGGTGCAGGGCGTGTACGTCTCGGGCTGGATCAAGCGCGGCCCGCGCGGCGTCATCGGCTCCAACCGGGTCGATTCGCAGGAGACCGTCGATCACCTGATCGCCGATTTCACCAATGGCAAACTCGCTGCCCCGCAATCGAATCGCGCCGACCTGGACGCCCTGCTGTCCGAGCGGCAGCCCGATATGGTCGGCCGCGAGGGCTGGAAGGCCATCGATCAGGCCGAGCGCACCGCGGGCAAGGCCGCCGGCCGCCCCCGCGTGAAGTTCACCAGCCTGGCAGACCTGCTGAAGGCCGCCAAAGGCTAGTCATAGCACAATCATATGACTGCGGCCCGTCCGAATCGGATGGGCCGCAGTCATATTCGTGTCGGGATCAGTTCGCGCGCAGGGCGATGGTGAGGCCGTCCTTGGCGCAGGCGGACGGAGTGGCCGGATCGGGCTGGGAGTTACAGGACCAGCCGTCGATGGTGGCCGCGTCCGTATCGCTGATGGTCTGGGCGTAGGTGGTCGCCACATTGATGGCCTCGGTGCAGCCGACCCGCCCGGCGGGGGAGGCGACCGCGATGACGGTGCGGGTGCCGCCGCCCGCGTCGGTGACGGTGCCGCAGTTGACGTCATCGAGTTTCGCCGGGGTCGTGGTGGGTGGTGGCGTGGTCGGGGCCACGGGTGGGTTGGGGGCCGCCGCGCCGCGCAGGCCGATCAGGAAGCCGTCCTTGAAGCAGATGCGCGGAATCACGGTGTCCGGCTGCGGTTCACAGGTCCAGCCGTCGACCTGGACCGCATCGCCGGTGCGGGTGGCGTTGACGTAATCGCTTGCGACGGTGATGGCCTCGGTACAGCCGGGACGGCCGGCCTGATTGGCGTACGCGATCACATTCGAGCTCGCGCCATTGGCTCCGGTTATTGGTCCGCAATCGACATCGGAGAGCGATTGCGTGGTGGGCACCGGCGGCCGGGTCGGGTTGGGCGGCAAGGTCGGTGGCGGTGCGGGCTTACCGGCGATCGTGGTGGTGGTTATCGCGGCGGTCGGCTTCGCGGTGGAAGTCGCGCTGCTCTTCGCCGAATCCGAGGAATGGCTACACGCGGTGAGGGCGATCAGTGCGGGCGCGACCACGATCAGCGCGCAGTGGGTGACTCTCATACCGGCGATCTCCTGTCTTCGATCACCGGATGGCGATCGGCCTGCCGAGAGTGTGTCAGGCAAACATTCAGTGATCGCGATTTTGCCGGGAATGTCCGGCAATCCAGAGGTTTCGGCCGCGCCTCACTCCGTGGGCAGCGGGCCGATCCGCACCGTCGTGGTGGTGATGCCGCCCACCACGAACCACAGTCGCAGCACCGGATGCCCGGTCCGGTCACCGGGTTCGTAGCGACTGCGCACGGTCACGTGCTGACGGGCCAGCACCGGCGCGATGTATTCGATGACCGCGCGATGCGGTCCCGCCACCAGTTTCGGATAGTCCACCAGGTACTGCTCCACGGCCTGCCAATACGCGGCATTGTTCACGTGGTTGTACTGGTCGATATCGGTGGCGCGCACCGGATACGTCAGATCGGTATCCGATTCCGGCGGCGTGTGATCGACGAGCCACGGCCGCCAGCGCAATCGATGTTCACTGGTGGTGCGGGCGAGTTCGGCCAGGCCCTCATCGCTGATGCGGGTCGGCATATTGGTGAACTCGTTGATATTGATCCAGAAACCCTCGGTCTCGATGAGACCGCCGTTCTCGCTGGTGATGCGCACCCGCATATTCGTCCACCGGGTCGACATGGCCGAACACCAGCGGGTCAATTCCACCCGGTCCGGCCAGTGGATGGGTTTGACCACATCCACCACCGTGCGCCGTACGATCCAGGCCGGATCGGTGCGATGGAAGAACCCGGAATGCATTTCCTCCCAGGCGATATCTTGCAGATAGCGGGCGACGGCGTCGAACCGTAACCGCTGGTAGGGGTCCACGTCGCCAGCCCGGACGGGCCACGCCGAGGCGAAGCCCATGCCCTCCTGGGGAAGCGGGGCTAGTGGCTGATCGTGTGACACTGGTGCTCCTCGCGCTGCACGGTGTGCCGCGTTTCGTGCGGTGCTTGCTGTGACATGACTTTACGGGGCGTGCGTCACACACTCGCGTCGAGTCGTCCGATACTCCTATCAGCCGGGACCGACGAGCGCCCGGGAATGACAGTCGCGGGCCCGGCCCGTAGCCTTTTCCTGTTGAGGACAGCACCATGGGAGGGCACACGGGTGGCCGCAACGAACAGGGCCGGAACGCGATTCGGGCAATATGAATTGCGGCGATTATTGGGCGTCGGCGGTATGGGCGAGGTGTACGAGGCCTACGACACCGTCCGCGATCGGACGATCGCGTTGAAACTGCTCGATACCCAGTTGGCCAAATCACCCACCTATGTGGAACGTTTCCGGCGCGAATCCCGCACCGCCGCACGGCTACAGGAACCGCACATCATTCCCGTGCACGACTGGGGCGAGGTGGACGGCGTGCTGTTCATCGATATGCGCCTGGTGCGCGGCCAGGATCTGCACGACCATCTCACCGCGCACGGACCGCTGCGGCCGCATCAGGCCGTCGAGGTGATCGAACAGGTCGCCGCCGCCCTGGACGCCGCACACGAGAGCGGTCTGGTGCACCGCGACATCAAACCCGCGAACATTCTGCTCACCGGTGAGCTCTTCGCGTACCTGGTGGATTTCGGTATCGCGCACGCGGCATCGGATGTGCAGCTCACCAGCGCCAACAGTGCGATCGGTTCCTTCGCGTACATGGCCCCCGAACGTTTCGAACACCACACCGCGGTCTCCGCGAGCACCGATATCTACGCGCTCGCCTGCGTGCTGTACCAAAGCCTCACCGGGCGGCCGCCTTTCCTGCGGGACAGCAATCTGGCCACCGTGCACGCGCATATGCTCACCCCGCCGCCGCGCCCCAGCGACCGCCGGGGCGTGCCACCGAGTTTCGACCGGGTGGTCGCCACCGGCATGGCGAAGGACGCGGCCGACCGGTACGCCTCGGCCGGCGACCTGGCCCGCGCGGCGCGCGCCGCCCTCTCCGAATTCGCCGCACCGGCGCACCCCGGCGGCGGGCAGCCCCTCCCCGAAACCCGGCCGCAGATCACCACGCCGCCGGAATCCGCTGTCTCCCAGGCACTTCCGCATGGGCGTCCGCAGCCGGTAGCTCAACGTCCCGTGCCGCCGCACCCGGTTATGCCGCGTGAGCATCCGTCCGCCCCGTTGCCCGCATCGCCGCGCGACCGCGGCTCGCGGCCGATTCTCATCGGCGCCTTGCTGGTGGGGGTGCTGGTGACCGGTGGCGTGCTCGCCTGGCTGCTGGTGCACGGTAGCGGTGGCGGGGGCGGGACCGCCGCGACCGGCACCACCGGCCCCGTCACCCGCACCCTCGCGCCCTTCATCGGATCCGTATCCGCCACGGACGCACAGGGTTTCACCGCCGGGCCGAGCTGCAACGCCTACGATCCGGCGTACGCCATCGGCCGCACCGCCGCGTCCCGGGTGCTGATCTGCCGCACGAGCGCGGGCCGCTACTACTACAAGGGCTTCCGGATCAGCGATAGCGCGGTGCAGGAGATCGACGATCCGGTGCCGGACGGGTCCGGTGGTTTCACCGCCGTCAACACCGCCGACAACACCCGGTATCACGTGTCCGCGGCCGCGCTGTCCATCGACAAGGACGGCACCCAGCTGGCGAATGAGCAGATGATCGAATACGCGCATCGCTGACCCGGTTCCTTCAGGGTCATGACAGCCGGGCTCGAGCGCCGTAGCCTTTTTCCTGGGGCTGGATACAGACAGGGGAGGCTGCGCCCGTGGCCGCAGGAGACAGGGCCGGAGCTCGGTTCGGACAATACGAATTGCGACGCCTACTCGGCGTCGGGGGGATGGGCGAGGTCTACGAGGCCTACGACACCGTCCGCGATCGCACGGTCGCGTTGAAACTGCTGGATGTGGAACTGGCGAAATCGCCCACCTACGTGGAGCGATTCCGCCGCGAATCGCATACCGCCGCCCGCCTGCAGGAGCCGCACGTCATCCTGGTGCACGACTGGGGCGAGGTGGACGGTGTGCTGTTCATCGATATGCGCCTGGTGCGCGGCCGGGATCTGAAGGCCTACCTGTCCGATGAGGGCCCGCTGCCGCCGCAGTCCGCGGTCACCGTGACGGAGCAGATCGCCGCCGCGCTGGACGCCGCGCATCAGATCGGGCTGGTGCATCGCGATATCAAACCCGCGAACATTCTGCTGACCGGTGAATTGTTCGCGTACCTGGTGGATTTCGGGATCGCGCACGCGGAATCCGATGTGCAGCTGACGAGTATGGGCAGTGCCATCGGATCGTTCGCGTACATGGCCCCCGAACGTTTCGAACAGAGCGCCGCGGTCTCGGCGAGCGCGGACATCTACGCGCTCGGCTGCGTACTCTACGAAAGCCTCACCGGGGAAATACCTTTCAAGACCGACAGCAATCTCGCCACCATTCGCGCGCACATGATGACCCCGCCGCCGCGCCCCAGCGCCCGCGCCGGTGTCCCCGCCGGTTTCGACCAGGTCATCGCGACCGCGATGGCGAAGAATCCGGCGCATCGCTACGCCACCGCCGGACAGCTCGCCCGCGCCGCCCGCACCGCGCTACTGCACGCCGAGAACCAGGTCACCCGCATCTCCGCCCCGGCGACCGTGGTGGTCCCGCCCACGTACCCGGGCCCCGCGCACCCATCGCAACCGCACCGCACCGCCGATCCGGGGTCCGGACCCGTCGGCCACCCCGGCTACGGTTCGGGTCCGCAGAGCCTGTCCGGGCAGGGTTCGGGTCCACGGGGTTTCGCTGATCCGGGTTCGGGTCCGCTGGGTTTCGCCGGTCCGGGCGGAACGCTCGGATACGGCGGGCATCCGTCCGGGCCGGTCGACCATCAGGCGTCGCAGCCGACCCGGTACGGCGTTCCGGCCGGGCTGCCGCGCGAACATCCCTCGGCCCCATTGCCTTTGCCGCCTCCGGTGCGCAGCAGTATGCCGGTGGTGGTCGGCGCGCTGGTCGGCATGGTGCTGGTGCTCGGCGGAATTCTGGGCTGGTTGCTGTTGTCCGGCAAGGACAATGGCGGCACGGCGGGCGGAGGCGGGACCTCCGTCGCGCCGTCCACCATGCTGACCGCCACCAATGCGAGCAGCGCCACCGCCGGTGCGATATCGCGGCCGACCACCCCGGTCACCACCACCCCGAGTCCCGCGCTGTCGCCCTTCATCGGATCGGTATCCGGTACGGACGCACAGGGTTTCGCGGGCAGCCCGCGCTGCAACGCCGACAATCCCGCGTATGCCATCGGCCGCACCGCCGCCTCCCGGGTGCTGGTCTGCCGCACCGGCGTCGGCCGCTACTACTACAAGGGCTATCGCAACAGTGACGGCGCGGGCATCGAACTCGATGATCCGGTCCCGGACGGCAGCGGCGGTTTCACCGCCACCAATCCCGCCGACGGCACGCAATATCGGATCTCCGCGGCCACCCTGACCATCGTGAAGGGCGGGAATGTGCTGGCGAACGAGACGATGATCGAATACTCGCACCGCTGACCGAACGAATCTCCGGCACGCCGACGGTGACACGCCGCAGGTCCATGGGTTACGTTCGGCGGAGTATCCAAAGGTGGATTGATCGGAGTATTGGCATGCGCGCAGCCGTGGTGAGCAAGCTGGAAGGCCCGGAGAGCATCGAGGTGCTCGATATGCCCGAGCCCGCCGCATACCCCGGCGGTGTCGTCATCGAGGTGCACGCCGCCGGAATCGCCTTCCCGGACGTGCTCATGACGCGCGGGCAGTACCAGATGAAGCCGCAGTTGCCGTACATCGTCGGCTGCGAGGTCGCCGGCATCGTGCGCGAAGCGCCCGAGGGCACGCACGTGGTCGCCGGTGACCGGGTGGTGGCGCTGACCCTGCTCGGCAATGCCGCCGCCGAACTCGCGGTCACCCCCGCCGAAATGGTGTTCAAACTGCCCGACAACGTCTCGCTGGAGGCCGGTGCGGGCGTGCTCTTCAACGACCTGACCGTGCACTTCTGCCTCACCAAGCGCGGCCGCCTGGCACCCGGCGAGACCGTGCTGGTGCACGGCGCGGCCGGCGGTATCGGCACCTCCACGCTGCGCATGGCCAAAGCGCTCGGCGCGGGCCGGGTGATCGCGGTGGTCAGCACCGAGGAGAAGGCCGAGGTCGCGCGCGCCAACGGGGCCACCGATGTGGTGCTCACCGACGGCTGGCTGGCCGCGGTCAAGGAACTCACCGGCGGACGCGGCGTGGACATCGTGCTGGATCCGGTCGGCGGCGACCGCTTCACCGACAGCATTCGCTCCCTCGCCTCGGCGGGCCGGGTGCTGGTGGTCGGCTTCACCGCGGGCGATATCCCCACCGTGAAGGTGAATCGCCTGCTGCTCAAGAACGTCGAGGTGATCGGCGCGGCCTGGGGCGAATGGGTGATGTCGCATCCCGGGTACCTGACCGAGCAGTGGGCCGAGGTGGCGCCGCTGCTCGCCAACGGCGATATCGCGCCGCCCGAACCGGTGCTGTACAGCCTCGCGCACACCGCCGAGGCGGTCTCCGCGCTCGACAAGCGCACCGCCACCGGCAAAGTCGTCGTCACCCTGCGCTGAGCGCCCGCGGACCACCGGACTCCCGTAGCGTGCGTGAATTGTGAAGCTCACCAACCGGGTTCTGAATCGCGCACTGCTGGCGCGCCAGCACCTGCTGGAGCGCTCCACGCTCACCGCGCCGCAGCTGTGCGACCACCTGATCGGCCTGCAGGCGCAGGACATGCTGCCGCCGTTCATCGCATTATGGAGTCGCACGGTCGATTTCGATCCCACGGTGGTGTCGGCGGCGCTGGACGACCGGTCACTGGTGCGAATCACGTTGATGCGCGGCACCATTCACCTCGTCACACCGCCGGACGCGTTGCGCATCGCACCGCATATCCAGCCCGAGCTCGAAAAGGTGCCGTTCCGTAAGGGATTCAACTACGGGGCCATGGTCGGCCTCGACCCCGACGAGGTGCGCGCGCACGGCGAGAAGGTGCTCGGCGACGAACCCATGAGCGCCGCCGATATGCGCGCCCAGGCAGCGGCGCTGTACCCGGACCGCGATCCCGGTGCGGTGCTGCAAACCTGGCTGTACCAGCTCCCCGTCCTGCAAACCCCGCCGCGCGGACGCTGGAAGGACAGCAGCCGCCCGGTCTGGTCCCGCGTGGAACCCTGGCTGGGCGCACCCCTGGACCCCGGCTATCCGGTCGAGGAACTGCTGCTCCGCTACCTGCGCGCCTTCGGCCCCGCGACCACCATGGACATGCAGACCTGGTCCCGGCTCACCGGCCTGAAGACCGCCGTCGCGAAACTCGGCGACCGCGTCCGCACCTACACCGACGACCGCGGCCGCACCCTCTACGACGCCGCCGACGCCGAACTCGCCGACCCGGACCTGCCCGCCCCCGTCCGCCTGCTCGGCTGGTACGACAACGCCCTGCTCTCGCACCAGGACCGCACCCGCATCATCCCCGACGGCGCGGCACCGCCCTTGCGCGCCTTCGCCTCCCAGGTCTCCGCCATCCTGGTCGACGGCCACCTCTCCGCCCTCTACAAAACCTTCCCCACCGGCGACACCGCCCGCCTGCGCATCAGCCCCACCCGCACCCTGACCCGCCCCGAACGCGCCGACATCGAAGCCGAAGCCCACGCCTTGCTGTCCTTCGTCGAACCCGACCGCACCCCCTCCGTCGAAATCCTCGCCCCGGGCGCAGATCTCAAACCCTGACCGCACCACCACCCCCGTCATCCCGGCGCGCTTTTGGCCGGGATCCACACCGGGCGGTGGTCCAGCTGCTTGTGTGGATCCCGGCCAAAAACATGCCGGGATGACGGAGGGGTCTCGGATCGCACGCACTCTGTTGGATGCAATTCAGGTTTCGTGGGTGGCATCCAGGCTTAACCGGTATGCAATACATGCTCGATAGGCTCGATTCACGGCGTTCATGGCTGAAACGGACGCATGTGCACCGCTCCAGCAGGGCGGGCGAACCAGCCGCATTTCCCGGAGGAATGCCGCATGGTGCCCAGCGCAGCCCTGTCCACTGTCATCTCTGATGTCACCGTCTATGCCGCGACAGAGTCCGGCCCACAATGGGTTTCGGGGCGGGATGTCGTTGTCGAGGACGGCCTGATCATCGCGATCGGCCCAACGGCCGATGCGTCGATCGCTGCCGGGGCTTTCGCTCCCGGGCCGGACCGCCCCGCACTCCGCGTCGACGGTCGCGGCGGCTACCTCATTCCGGGGTTCGTCAATACGCACACCCATCTTCAACAGTCCGTGCTGCGCGGGGCGGGGGAGGGGCTGCCGCTGCTCGAATGGTTGCACTGCGTAGGCGAATTCACGGTGGCGGCGACACCGGAGCAGACGTATATCGCGGCGCTCGCGGGCGGACTCGAACTGTTGCGTAGCGGGGTGACGACCGTGGTCGAGCATATGTGGCCGAATCCGTCGGAGCAGGTGCACGCGGCGGCGCTGCGGGCGCTGGACGAGCTCGGCATTCGAGTGGTTTTCGGCCGTGGCATCGCCGATCGCGCGGACCCGACCCGCAAGTGGGGGATGGATCCGCGCCTGGTGCAACCGCTTTCGGAGGTCTTCGAGCACATCGACGAGCTGGACAAAGATCTGGCGGGGTCGCGTATCGGCACCGCGCTGGCCGTGCCGAATCCACGCTGCCTCACCCCGGAGGGCATGGCGGCCGTGCGTGACTACGCCGATCGCACGGGTAAGACCATTTCCATCCATCTGCTCGAAACCAGCACCGACGAGGACATGTGCCGACTGCATGCAGCCTGTTCGGCGGTCGAGTACCTGGACGCGGGCGGCCTGCTCGGCCCGCGCACCCTCGCCGTGCACTGCTGCAAGCTCGATGAGCGCGGTCGCGCGGTGTTCGCCGAACGCGGAGTCGCGGTGTCCTACAACCCGTTGAGCAATATGCGGCTCGGCAGCGGTGTCGCACCGATACCCGACATGCTCGCCGCCGGAATCGATATCGGCCTCGGCGTGGACGGCGCGGCCTCCAATGACACCCAGGACATGCTGCTGGCGCTGCGCATGGGCGCGTACCTGCAACGCGCCGCGCATCAGCGCGCCGATCTGCTCGGTTTCCACGACATGATGCGCCTGGCCACCCGGGGCGCGGCCCGCGCACTGGGCTCTGCCGCAACGCATTCCGGCGTAGCCGTGGGTGACCGCGCGGACCTCACCCTGCTGCGCTTCGACCGCGATTTCGCCTGCCTGCCGGTCCGTGACCCGGGCGCGACGCTGCTCACCACCGGTTCACCGCGTGTGGTCGACACGGTCTGGGTGGACGGTGAGCCCGTGATCCGCGACGGCCGCAGCACCCGGGTGGACGAGCGAGAGCTCGTGAAGATGCTCAGTCACATGCAGTGACAGTTAATCAACTGGAAACAGTCACACGATTGCATGTAATTCAGCTCGACAACACTGGTCTCATGCACACGGTGCACGCAACGCCCGGCAGTGCGAGGTACCCGATCCGAGAGAGAAGGTGAGCGCGGTGGTCCTGTACGACACGGTGCCCGGCCCGGCCGCAACCCGTCCGCGTAACCCGGCGGCGAATACCCCGGACTCCCCGGAGATTTCGTTCGCGGGCATCGGTAAACGCTTCGCGGACAAAGGTTCCGGCGCGGTCGTCGCATTGACCGATATCGACCTGGAGGTCCGGCGCGGCGAATTCGTCGCCGTCGTAGGTCCTTCCGGATGCGGTAAGTCCACGCTGTTGCGGCTGGCTGCGGGCCTGGAAGCACCGACCTCGGGAACCGTTGCGGTGCAGACCGATTCGGTCGGCTTCATCTTCCAGGAAGCCACCCTGCTGCCCTGGCGCAAAGTGCTGCGCAATGTCGAACTCAGCGCCGAACTGCGCGGCATCGACCGCACCGCCCGGCGCGAGCGCGCCAATCGCGCCCTCGCCGCCGTCGGCCTCGCCGATTTCGCGGGCAAACTCCCCGGTCAACTCTCCGGCGGTATGCGCATGCGCGTCTCGCTGGCCCGCGCGCTCACCTTGGAACCCGAACTCATGCTGCTGGACGAACCGTTCGGCGCACTCGATGAGATCACCCGCCTGGGCATGCAGGAGGAATTGCTGCGCCTGTACCGCGACAACGCCTTCACCGCCCTGTTCATCACCCATTCGGTCTCCGAGGCGGTCTTCCTGGCGAACCGGGTGGTGGTCATGTCGGCCCGCCCCGGCCGTATCCACCAGATCCTCGATATCGATCTGCCGTATCCGCGCGACCGTGAGCTGCGCTTCGAGCCCGCCTTCACCGAACTGGTGGCCCGGGTCTCGCATTCCCTGAAAGAGGCTTCGTGATGGTAGGACTGGCCGTCTCCGCCCCGCTGCGCTCGGCTCCCGTCTGGCGTATCCCGTATCACCTGCTGCGCAAAACCGTTGTACCGCTGGTCTGCACCGGTTTGGCGCTGGCCGCCTGGTACACCGTCTCGCTGGTGCTGCTGGCCCCCGAGCGTCGTTTCCTGTTGCCGCCGCCGCATCAGGTGTTCCGTGAATCCCTCTCGGACCCGGCGAAATTGGAGGTGATGCTGCGCGCCCTCGCGGTGACCGCGCGAGTGGCGGTCACCGGCCTGTTCTTCGCCGCCCTGATCGGCATCGCCGTCGGCGTGCTGATGAGCCAGGCGAAAGCGGTCGAACGCGTGGTGTATCCGTATGCGGTTGTGCTGCAAGCTATTCCGGTGCTCGCCGTGGTCCCGCTGATCGGACTCTGGTTCGGCTACGGCCTGACCGCCCGCACCATGGTGTGCGTGCTGATCGCGGTGCACCCGATCATCGCCATGACACTGTTCGGCATCCAATCCGTCGACGGCAATCTTCGCGAACTCTTCACACTCGGCCGCGCGAATCGCCTGCGCCGCTTGATATCCCTGGAATTGCCCGCCGCCCTGCCGTCCATCATGACCAGCCTGCGCACCGCCGCCGGATTGGCCGTGACCGGCGCGGTCATCGGCGACATGTTCTTCGCCAAGGGCAAACCCGGTATCGGCACCCTGCTCGACACCTACCGCGCCCGGCTGCAATCGGAGGATCTGCTGGCCGCGCTGTTGCTGGCCGCACTCTTCGGCGTCGCCGTATTCGCCCTGTTCACCGCCATTCAACGCCTCACCGTCGGCCGCTGGCACGCCTCCGGTCGCTGAATCATCCCCACCTTTCCTCTCCTCTATCAACACCCTGTGGAGAACTCATGCACACCTCCCTGCGCCGACTCGGCACCACCGCCCTCGCCGCCGCCGTAATCGTCACCGCCGCAGCCTGTTCCAGCTCCGAGGACGATGCTGCCGCGGTTCAACTCCCCGCCGCACCTGCCGAACAACAACTCGCGGGCGTCTGTCCCGCCTCGGTCGTGGTGCAGTTGCAGTGGGAACCCGAGACCGATTCCGGCCCCATCTTCGGGTTGCTCGGACCCGGCTATCGGGTGGATTCGGAGAACAACAAGGTTGTCGGCCCACTGGTGGTGGACGGTAAGGACACCGGCGTCAAACTGGAGATCCGCGCGGGCGGACCGGCCATCGGCTTCCAGACCGTGCCCTCGCAGATGTACGTGGACTCCTCGATCACGCTGGGGCTCAGTCACTCCGAGCACGCCATCGCCGCCGCGGACAAACAGCCCATCGTCGCGGTGACCACCCTGCTGCGCGGCAGCCCGCAAATGCTGATGTGGGATCCGAAGACCCATCCGGACTGGCACGGTATCGCCGATATGGGCAAAGCCGGTGTGCCCGTGGTGGTTTCCCAGGGCCAGCTCTACCCGGACTGGCTGGTCTCGCGCGGCCTGCTGCGCGCCGACCAGATCGACAACTCCTTCGACAACGGCCCCTCCCGCTTCGTCGCCGATCCCCGCATCGCCCAGCAGGGTTTCGCCAACTCCGAGCCGTACGTGTACGAGCACGAGGTACCCGCGTGGAACAAGCCGATCGCCTACCAACTGCTGCGCGATACGGGGTACGAGGGTTACGCCCGCACCGTCAACGTCCGCAAGGACAAACTGAACGAACTGCGACCCTGCCTGCAGAAGCTGGTGCCCATGATCCAAAGGGCCACAGCCCAATTCCGCGCCGACCCGACTCGGGTCAACGATCTCGTCGTCGACGTGGTCGCCAAGAGCGCCAACTTCACCCCGTACAGCGCGGGCCAGGCCGCCTACGGCTCCAAGACCCTGATCGACAACGGCCTCATCGGCAATGACACCGACGGCGTGCTCGGCAGCTTCGACGAGGCCCGGGTGCAACGCCTCATCGACCAGTTCGCGCCCATCCTGCGCAAGGGCGGCTCGACCGTCCCCGCCGGACTCACCGCCCGCGACCTGGTCGACAAGGAATTCCTCGACACCACCGTCACCGCCAGCTGACCGAAAACGACTACCGGACAAGGAATCCCATGAGCAACGACACCGCGGAAATCGCCCGCGAGAAGCAGATGGGCGGACTCGGCGCCGAAGCCACCCGTGCCATCGCCGTCATCGACCTCACCGATTTCGAGGAACGCCGCGCCGAGATCACCGACCAGCTGTGGACGGCCGCCACCGAGATCGGCTTCTTCCAACTCGCCGGCCACGGCATCCCGCAGGAACAGATCGACGCCGTATTCGCGCTCACCGCAGGGTTTTTCGAACTCCCCGAACCGGTGAAAGCCCAGTACCCCCTGGTAAAAGCCGATAACGCCGGGTGGGAGAGCCTGAGTCAGGTGCGCCCCTCCATCGGCGTCCCGGACCAGAAGGAGTCCTATCAGATCACCCGGCCGCATATGACCGGCCGCTGGCCCAGCGAAGCCGAACTGGCCGGATTCACCACCGCCATACTGGATTTCGAGAACCAGTGCTGGCAGGTCGCCATGCGGGTGCTGTCCTGCTTCGCCGACCGGCTCGGCCTGCCCCGCGAACACTTCACCGCCGCACACGATCCCGGCTCCGAGCACTACCAATCCACGCTGCGGCTACTGCACTACTTCGCCGTCCCGGCCGAACTGCGCGATGTCCCCGGCCGCTGGCGGGCGGGCGCGCACACCGACTTCGACTGCCTCACACTGCTTTTCCAGCGCGACGGACAGGGCGGCCTCCAGGTCTGCCCCGGCAAGGAGATGGCGGAACAGCAGTGGACCTCCATCACCCCGTCCTCGGCGCTCATCACCTGCAATATCGGTGACATGCTCACCCGGTGGAGCGATGACCTGCTGCCGTCGAACTTCCATCGCGTGCGCAGTCCCGGCGCGGACGAATATCAGGGCGAGCGCTACAGCATCGCCTACTTCGCCCAGGCCGACCGCGACGCCGTAATCCAAGGCCCGCAGGGCGTCTACCCGCCCGTCACCGCCGCCGATTTCCTCGCCGAGCGGGTGCGCGCCAACTACCGGCCGCAAGGGTAATTTCGTACCGAATCAGGAAAGGACGGCCATGACCGAAGCGGACAGCGAGCTACTCGGCCCCTCCGTGCACCGGCAGCTGCGCCAGCTCGTCCTGTCCGGTGAACTCGAACCGGGCGCACCGCTGAGCGTGCTCGCCCTGTCCGCCCGCCTCGGGGTGAGCCGCAGCCCGGTCCGCGAGGCCGTACAGCAGCTCATCTACGAGGGTCTGGCCGTGAACGTCCCGCACGCGGGGGCCCGCGTCGCCGTCGTCGACGACGGCCAGATCCGCGATGTCCTCGAGGTGCGCGCGGTGCTGGACGGTCTCGCCGCGGCGGGCGCGGCGACCCGGGTCACCGAATTCGATCTCGGCAAACTCAGCACCATGCTCACCGGGCAGGAAGCCAATCTCCGCGATAACGCCGATCCCGCCCGCGACGCCACCCTCGACCTGGAATTCCACACCTTCATCCGCGACCGGTCCGGAAACCGCACCCTCGCCGACGAACTCGCCCGTCTGGAAGCCCAGGCCCACCTCTACCGCGGCGACCTGTGGACGCACCCCCGCAACCGCCGCACCGCCCTACGCGAACACCGCCGCATCCTCGAGGCCCTCGAATCCGGCGACCCCCGTGAAGCCCGCACCGCCGCCGAAGCCCACGTCTGCGGCCTGATAACCCGCATGACCCGGCTCTGAGCGCCCCCGTCATCCCGGCATGCTTTCGGCCGGGATCCACACCTCGCTAGTGCGAATTGCGATACGCCGGAGCCTTACTCGATCCGGACGGGGCCAGCGTGCGCAGCAACGGCAGCGTGCGCTGCGTGACCACCGTCGACAGCACGATCACACTGTGCGACCGCGAAATGGACGTGCTGCGATCGATGCTCAGCAGCACGCTCTGCAATCCGGCATGCGAATCCGCCCCGATCCGGCACAGCACATCGCTGGATCCGGTGGTGGCGTACGCCTCCAGCACGCCGGGGATGGCCTCCAGATCGGCCGCGACCGCCTCCAGCGCGCCCTGCGCGATTTCCAGCGTTACGAACGCCTGCACGTCGAAACCCGCTGCGGTGACATCGATTTGGGGATCATAGGAGGCGATGACACCCGCCTCCTCCATGCGCGCGATGCGGGATTGCACCGTCGCGCGCGCGACCCGGGTACGCCTGGAAAGCTCCAGAATCCCCGCCTTCTGGTATTCGTGCATGGCGGTCAGAATGGCCAGATCCAATTCGTCCAGCTTGGCCGGAGTGCGTGCCATGGCGGGACCTCCGCTTCGGGGTGTCGAGGTATTCAAATTGTCCAGCACGAGGCCCGAGATGGTGGCGTAATCCGCCAGGGTGTCTACTCGAACACGCCGATATTGCCCAGCTGACCCCCGTGGCGATTACCTGGACACATGAGCATCGAGGTTGCTGCACAGCGGCTCGCCGAGACAGAGTCCGATGATCTTCGCCAACTGGTCGGGTTGATAGACCACGACGCGGCCGCCGACCCGTTCCCGGTGATCGGCTGGGACGCCCTGGTCTGGACGGTCGGCAACGCCACCCAGACCGCGCACTTCCTGGAATCCGCCTTCGGCATGCGCCTGGAGGCCTACTCCGGCCCCGAAACCGGAAACCGCGATCACAAGGCCTTCGTATTACGCAGCGGCGGAGCACGTTTCGTGGTGCGCGGCGCGGTCGACCCGGACAGTCCACTGATCGCCCACCACGACCGGCACGGCGACGGCGTCACCGATATCGCCCTCGAGGTCCCCGATGTGGACCGCTGCATCGCCCGGGCCCGCGCACAGGGCGCGACCGTCCTGGTCGAACCACACGACGACACCGACGAATTCGGCACCGTCCGCTCCGCCGCCATCGCCACCTACGGCGAAACCCGGCACACCCTCATCGACCGCTCGCGCTACGACGGCCCCTACCTCCCCGGTTTCGTCACGCGCCGTTCGAATTTCGAGCCGCGCCCGGGTGCGCCCAAACGCGTCTTCCAGGCCATCGACCACGTGGTCGGCAATGTGGAACTCGGGCAGATGGACACCTGGGTCGAGTTCTACCGCCGCGTCATGGGATTCGAGAACATGGCCGAATTCGTCGGCGACGATATCGCCACCGAATACTCCGCGCTCATGAGCAAGGTGGTCGCCAATGGCAATCACCGCGTCAAATTCCCGCTCAACGAACCCGCGGTGAGCCGCAAGCGTTCCCAGATCGACGAATACCTGGAGTTCTATCGCGGCCCGGGCGTGCAGCACATCGCACTCGCCACCGGCGACATCCTCACCGCCGTGGACACCCTGCGCCGCGAGGGCGTCGAATTCCTGGACACCCCCGACACCTATTAC
Source organism: Nocardia sp. NPDC058058 (assembly GCF_042885355.1). Lineage (NCBI taxonomy): Bacteria > Bacillati > Actinomycetota > Actinomycetes > Mycobacteriales > Nocardiaceae > Nocardia > Nocardia sp. NPDC058058. Next base: position 41,419 of record NZ_JBHVSA010000004.1, read on the forward strand.
GAAGACGCCGAACTCCGTTCGCGCATCGGCCACGTCCGCGCACCCGTCGAGGAATTACAGAGCCGCGGCATCCTGGTCGACCGCGACGAGGACGGCTACCTGCTCCAGATCTTCTGCAAACCCATCACCGACCGCCCCACCGTCTTCTTCGAACTCATCGAACGACACGGCTCCCTCGGCTTCGGCAAGGGCAATTTCAAAGCCCTCTTCCAAGCCATCGAACGCGAGCAGGAGGCCCGCGGAAACCTCTGAGCCGAGCGCCCGGGGCCGAACCCAGTAGAGTTCAGGCCATGCGGATGACGTCGGCCATCGTCACGGGGCTGAGCCTCGCGTTGCTGTTGTCGGCGTGTGGGGGAAGCGGCGATTCGGACACCCCGAGCGGACCTCTGCGACCACCTCCGAAGGTGGCCACGCTGGGTCCGTTCGTCGGTGAATGCGGTCACCTCACCGACGACGAAGTGCGCGATCTCGGCGGTCTGGGCACCGTGTCCTCGGTCTTCAAGAACGCGGTCGGCTGCAATTGGCAGGCCGCCGGAATGACCTCGGCCAGCGTCACATTCGCCTCCTACCGCGGCAGTCCCATCGATCGTGAGAAGGCGTGGGTGGCCAGCGTCGGCCGCGATCCGCAGACCATCGACGTCGGCGGTAAGAAGGGCTTCCAGGCCCTGGACCCGCGCGGCAGCGTCTGCGATCTCGCGGTGCAACTCGATGACGACTTCTTCGAATGGTCCATGTCCTACGGCGTCTTCGGTGCGGGCAATCTGGGCAATCCGTGCGACCGCACCCACAAGATGGCCGAACTGACCGTGCAGCGGCTCGGATGAGGGGGAGTACGGGCATGCGGCGAACCCGGGGCGCGGCGCTGCTCGCAGTGCTGGCCCTGACCACCGTGGTCGCCGGTTGCGGTAAGACCGTGCCCGGCACCGCGCTCCCCGCGGGCGGCACCACGAGCACCGGCGGCGGCAAGATCAACACCAATTTCGACAAGCTGCTGCGCGAATGCGAGGTCGTCTCCAATGACGACATCGCCAAAACCGTCGGCGAGGGCACCTACGCGAACCCGTCCTTCAACGGCGCGGTCTGCATGTGGGATCTGTCCGGCGGCACCTCGGGCAGCGGCATGGTGACCCTCAGTTGGTACGAGGAGGGTTCGCTCGCGAACGAGAAGTCCAATAACGACCGGCTCGGATATGTGACCAATGACATAACCGTGCAGGGCCGTCGCTCACTGGAGACGCATCGCCCCAATGACCCGGACTCCTGCGGTGTCAGCGCACCCGCCGCCGACACCGGGATCGTCGGTTGGTGGGTGAACTATCGCGCCGGTTCCAGTCACGGCGATCCGTGCGAAGCGGCCCGCAAGCTGGTGGAGTTGACTCTCAATCTCGCGCGATAGCCCCTTTACCAGCCTCGGCGTGGGTACCCCTTTTTGCCCCCTTGAAAGCGTGCGGGTATCGTGGACCGCTGTGCCCGGAAGCATTCGGGCAGGTTTGTGCGCAGTACGTAGGCCAGCGAGAGCGGCTGACCGTTCCAGCGTGCCCGGATTCCGGGAAACGCGCTGCGCATGACACGCCCGACCTCGTGGCAAGGAAATGCCGTGGGAACTGGGCGGAAAGCTCGAATGACCAAGACATGAAGTTCCAGACACCTGGTTACTAATAAGGAAAGCCGGTCTATGCCAACCATCAACCAGCTGGTCCGCAAGGGTCGTCGCGACAAGGTCTCCAAGACCAAGACCGCGGCCCTGAAGGGGAGCCCGCAGCGTCGTGGCGTGTGCACCCGCGTGTACACCACGACCCCGAAGAAGCCGAACTCCGCGCTGCGTAAGGTCGCGCGTGTTCGCCTGACCAGCGCGGTCGAGGTCACGGCGTACATCCCCGGCGAAGGCCACAACCTGCAGGAGCACTCGATGGTGCTCGTTCGCGGCGGTCGTGTGAAGGACCTCCCGGGTGTGCGCTACAAGATCATCCGCGGCTCGCTCGACACCCAGGGTGTGAAGAACCGCAAGCAGGCTCGCAGCCGCTACGGCGCCAAGAAGGAGAAGAGCTGATATGCCACGCAAGGGCCCCGCACCCAAGCGTCCGCTGATCAACGACCCGGTCTACGGGTCCCCGCTGGTCACTCAGCTGGTCAACAAGATCCTGCTGGACGGCAAGAAGTCCACCGCCGAGCGCATCGTCTACGGCGCCCTCGAGCAGGCGCGCGAGAAGACCGGCACCGATCCGGTCGTCACCCTCAAGCGCGCGCTGGACAACGTCAAGCCCGCCCTCGAGGTGAAGCCCCGCCGCGTCGGTGGCGCCACCTACCAGGTGCCGATCGAGGTCCGTCCGGGCCGCGCCAACACCCTGGCGCTGCGCTGGCTGGTCAACTACTCCCGCGCACGCCGTGAGAAGACCATGGTCGAGCGTCTGGCGAACGAACTGCTGGATGCCAGCAATGGTCTGGGCGCTTCGGTGAAGCGTCGCGAGGACACCCACAAGATGGCCGAGTCCAACCGGGCGTTCGCGCACTACCGCTGGTGATTGGACGCCCGGCCCGTCCCCTTCCGGGGATGGGCCGGGAGTCGAGTCGCAGCCCTGCGCGGCACCTATGCGCCGCGCAGGGCGTTGACACAGTGATGACCGCTGGAGAAGCCAGGGTCGTTCCCGAAGTTCCCAACTAGCTACGAGCGGGGAAGATTTCCGTGGCACAGGAAGTGCTCACAGACCTGAACAAGGTCCGCAACATCGGCATCATGGCCCACATCGATGCGGGTAAGACGACCACGACCGAACGCATCCTCTTCTACACCGGCATCACGTACAAGATCGGTGAAGTTCACGATGGCGCCGCCACCATGGACTGGATGGCGCAGGAGCAGGAACGCGGCATCACGATCACGTCGGCCGCGACGACCTGTTACTGGAACAACAACCAGATCAACATCATCGACACCCCCGGGCACGTCGACTTCACCGTCGAGGTGGAGCGTTCGCTCCGCGTCCTCGATGGCGCCGTCGCCGTCTTCGACGGTAAAGAGGGCGTCGAGCCGCAGTCCGAGCAGGTGTGGCGTCAGGCCGACAAGTACGACGTGCCGCGTATCTGCTTCGTCAACAAGATGGACAAGCTCGGTGCGGACTTCTACTTCACCGTGCAGACCATCAAGGACCGCCTGGGCGCGCGCCCGCTGGTGATCCAGCTCCCGATCGGCGCCGAGGATACCTTCGAGGGCATCGTCGACCTGGTCGAGAACAATGCCAAGGTGTGGCGCGGCGACACCAAGCTCGGTGAGGCCTACGAGGTCGTCGAGATCCCGGCCGACCTCAAGGAGCGCGCCGAGCAGTACCGCCAGGAGCTGCTCGAGACCGTCGCCGAGTCGGACGAGGCGCTGCTGGAGAAGTTCTTCGGTGGCGAAGAGCTCTCGATCGAAGAGGTCAAGGGCGCCATCCGCAAGATGACCGTGGCCTCCGAGCTGTACCCGGTGCTGTGTGGTTCGGCGTTCAAGAACAAGGGCGTTCAGCCCATGCTCGACGCCGTCGTCGACTACCTGCCGACCCCGCTGGACGTCGAGTCCGTGCAGGGCCACGTGCCGGGCAAGGAAGACGAAGTCCTCACCCGCAAGCCGTCCGTCGACGAGCCGTTCGCGGCGCTGGCGTTCAAGATCGCCACGCACCCGTTCTTCGGCAAGCTGACCTACGTGCGCGTGTACTCGGGTCGCGTCGACTCCGGCGCCCAGGTCATCAATGCGACCAAGGGCAAGAAGGAGCGTCTGGGCAAGCTGTTCCAGATGCACTCCAACAAGGAGAACCCGGTTCCCGAGGGCGTCGCCGGCCACATCTACGCGGTCATCGGCCTCAAGGACACCACCACCGGTGACACCCTGTGCGATCCGCAGAACCAGATCGTGCTGGAGTCCATGACCTTCCCGGACCCGGTTATCCAGGTCGCGATCGAGCCGAAGACCAAGGCCGATCAGGAGAAGCTCGGCGGCGCGATCCAGAAGTTCGCCGAAGAGGACCCCACCTTCAATGTGAAGCTGGATCAGGAGACCGGCCAGACCATCATCGGTGGTATGGGCGAGCTCCAGCTCGACATCTACGTGGACCGCATGAAGCGCGAGTTCAAGGTCGAGGCGAACATCGGTAAGCCGCAGGTCGCGTACCGCGAGACCATCACCAAGACGGTCGAGAAGCACGAGTACACCCACAAGAAGCAGACCGGTGGCTCGGGTCAGTTCGCCCGCGTGATCATCGCTCTGGCCCCGCTGGTCGATGCCGAGGACGGCGCGACCTACGAGTTCCAGAACAAGGTCACGGGTGGTCGCGTTCCGCGCGAGTACATCCCTTCGGTGGACGCCGGCATCCAGGACGCCATGCAGTACGGCGTGCTGGCGGGCTTCCCGCTGGTGAACGTGAGTGCCGCGCTGCTCGACGGCGCCTACCACGAGGTCGACTCCTCGGAAATGGCGTTCAAGATCGCCGGTTCCGCGGCCCTCAAGGAAGCGGCCCGCAAGGCCGGTCCGGTGATCCTCGAGCCGCTGATGGCGGTCGAGGTCATCACGCCCGAGGATTACATGGGCGAAGTGATCGGCGACCTGAACTCTCGCCGTGGCCAGATCCAGGCCATGGAGGAGCGCAGTGGTGCCCGTGTCGTCAAGGCGCTGGTTCCGCTTTCGGAGATGTTCGGCTACATCGGTGACCTGCGGTCCAAGACCCAGGGCCGGGCCAACTTCTCCATGGTGTTCAATTCGTACGCAGAGGTTCCGGCCAATGTGTCGAAGGAGATCATCGCCAAGGCGACCGGCGAATAGCCTCCGGTTTCCTGATCGACCCCCAGTTATTCAAACCTGCACTGCTGCAAAAAAGCACGCACTAACTAGTCCAGGAGGACCACAGTGGCGAAGGCGAAGTTCGAGCGGACGAAGCCCCACGTCAACATCGGCACCATTGGTCACGTCGACCACGGCAAGACCACGCTGACCGCGGCGATCACCAAGGTGCTGGCTGACAAGTACCCGGACCTGAACGCGGCGTTCGCGTTCGACCAGATCGACAAGGCGCCGGAGGAGAAGGCTCGTGGTATCACGATCAACATCTCCCACGTCGAGTACCAGACCGAGAAGCGTCACTACGCCCACGTAGACGCCCCCGGCCACGCCGACTACATCAAGAACATGATCACCGGTGCCGCGCAGATGGACGGCGCGATCCTGGTCGTGGCCGCCACCGACGGCCCGATGCCGCAGACCCGCGAGCACGTGCTGCTCGCCCGTCAGGTCGGCGTGCCCTACATCCTGGTCGCGCTGAACAAGTCGGACATGGTCGACGACGAGGAAATCCTCGAGCTCGTCGAGATGGAGGTCCGCGAACTGCTGGCCGCTCAGGAATTCGACGAGGATGCGCCGGTCGTGCGCGTCTCCGGTCTGAAGGCGCTCGAGGGCGACCCGAAGTGGGCCGAGTCGATCATCGAACTGATGAACGCCGTCGACGAGTCGATCCCGGACCCGGTCCGTGAGACCGACAAGCCCTTCCTGATGCCGATCGAGGACGTCTTCACGATCACCGGTCGTGGCACCGTCGTCACCGGTCGTATCGAGCGTGGCATCGTGAACGTGAACGAGGAAGTCGAGATCGTCGGCATCCGCGAGAAGACCACGAAGACCACCATCACCGGCATCGAGATGTTCCGCAAGCTGCTCGACAACGGCCAGGCGGGCGACAACGTCGGCCTGCTGGTTCGTGGCATCAAGCGTGAAGATGTCGAGCGCGGCCAGGTCGTCGTGAAGCCGGGCACCACCACTCCGCACACGGAGTTCGAGGGCCAGGCGTACATCCTGTCGAAGGACGAGGGCGGCCGCCACACCCCGTTCTTCAACAACTACCGCCCGCAGTTCTACTTCCGTACCACGGACGTGACCGGCGTCGTTACCCTCCCCGAGGGCACCGAGATGGTCATGCCCGGCGACAACACCGAGATGAGCGTCAAGCTCATCCAGCCGGTCGCCATGGACGAGGGCCTGCGTTTCGCGATCCGTGAGGGTGGCCGCACCGTCGGTGCCGGTCGCGTCACCAAGATCGTCAAGTGATTTAGTCCGCTGAATCGCTGAGAAGGGCCGTTCCCCTTGGGGAGCGGCCCTTTTCGCTGTCTGAAAGACTTTCCCGGTGCGCTCACCGCTGACTCTCGCCGCCGCCCAGCTCGCCTGTGTGCCCGTCGATATCGATGAGAACGTCGCCGCGCACGTGGCGGTGCTGGCCGAGGCCGCGGCGGCGGGCGCGCGGGTGGTGTTGTTCACCGAGCTGTCGCTGGTCGGCTACGAGCTGGAGTCGATCGCCCCGAGGCTTTCGGAACTCGCTGTGCGCGAGGATGATTCGCGCCTGGAACCGTTGCGCGCCGCGTGCGCGCGATACGGCGTGTACGCGGTTGTCGGTGCGATACTTCCGGTCGATGACGGATATGCCTTGTCCGCCTTGGTTTTCGATGACCATGGCGAGCTCGCCGCCACCTACGCGAAGCATCACCTGCACGGCGTGGAAGCTGAAATATTCGTCCCCGGAACGACTTTCACGACATTCGAGGTGGATGGACATCGGCTCGGATTGGCCATCTGCGCGGATCTCAATTACCCCGAACACGCCGGTGGCGCGGTGGCCGCGGGCGCGGAGATCTACCTGGCGGGCGCGCTCTACCTGTCCGGTAAGGAATCTCGCCGAGATGGGCACCTGCGTGACCGGGCCGTCGAAAATGACTGTTGGACAGTGCTTTCCGCCTACACCGGTGAATTCGAAGGGAATTCGACCACCGGTGGCAGCGGTTTCTGGTCTCCGGACGGCACACTCATCGCCCGCGCGGACCCGGCCGCGAATATGGTGATCGCCACCGTACCGGGTCAGTCGGAGTCCGGCGGACCGGGTTCGTCCCGTCCGTAGATGGGGTCGCCGTTTTCGTCGACCCAGTCGTTCACCGCTGTCCCGGAGACGGTGCCGCCGCTGCCGGGCAGAATGGTCGTCGGCCGATCCTCGTTGTAGCTTTCGGCGATCTGCGCCGCTCGCCGCCGGTGTTCGTCGCTTACTTCCGGTTCTGGAACGACGGGCCGGGCCTGTTCTTCCTCCGCTGTGCTCATATTGGGGTCTGCCCGGCCCCGCGCCGGCCAAACCTCAGGCGGTGGGCACCGAGCCGAGCGGATGCGGTGTCGCGCCGAGCAGGCGGCCGGAGTCGAAGGCCGCGGCGGCGGCGGGCATGGCGCCGGGCCGGTTGCTGGTGAGCACCCGGGTGACGGCGGTGCCGGCGGTGGGGCGGCCGAGCGCGTCCATGCGCCGCAGGGTTTGGGCGGCAACGGCTTCGGCGCTGTCGAAGACCCGGATGCCCGGCGGCAGCGCGGCCAGGATGGCGTCGATGACCAGGGGATAGTGCGTGCAGCCCAGCACGATGCCCTCGGTATCGGCGGGGGTGCGGGCGGCGGCGCTGGTGATGGCCGCGGTGACGGCGGGCAGATCGCCGCGGTCGATGGCGTCGGCCAGTCCGTGGCAGGCGACCCCGGTGACCTCGGCTTCGCCGGCGAAGCGGGCGATGAGGTCGGCCTGGTAGGCGCTGGCGGTGGTGGCGGCGGTCGCCCAGACGGCGACCTTCCGGCAGGCCGCGGCGGCGGGTTTGATGGCCGGGACGGTGCCGATCACCGGTATGCCGGGCCCGACCTCGGCACGCAGCGGTTCCAGCGCGGTCACGCTGGCCGTATTGCAGGGCACCACAATGACTTCCGCGCCTTCACGCAAGGATGCGCGGGCGGTCTCGAGCACGCGGTCGATCACCCACGGCTCGGGTTTGGGTCCCCAGGGCGCGCCGTCGGGGTCCATTTGCAGCAGTAGATCGATATCGGGCCGCAGCTTGCGCAACCACGCCCCAGTGGGCAGCATCCCGAGTCCGGAATCGATGAGCGCGACGATCACATCTGCCACGGTAGTGAAAGCCTGTCGGCGCTCGCGAACCGCGGGTCCGGATTGCGGCTTTACCTGGGAGGTAATTGGGTTCGGCGCGGGGCGGTTCTAGCGTTCGAGGTGGTCGTCGTCCAGTGGCGGCAGGTTCGAGCGAAGGAGTGCCCCATGTCCGCGTATGGGTTCGCGCATTTGCGGGTTCGGCGTCCGCATCCGGAGATTCTGGAGTATCTGGAACGGATTCAGGCCACCCTGGATCCGTTCGGCGGCCGGTTCGTCATTCACGGTGAGCCGGTGGAGGTGGTGGAGGGGGAGTGGCCGGGCAGCATGGTGCTGCTGAAGTTCCCGAGCATGGAGCGCGCGCGGGCCTGGTACGCCTCGCCCGCATATCAAGAGATCTTGCATTTGCGGACCGATCACATCGACGGTGACCTTTTGTTGATCGAGGGCGTGGGCCCGGATTACGACCCGAGCGAGCGCGCGGCCAAGCTGCGCGCCCGGGCTCAACAGCACTGACGATGGCTCAGCCGACCGGGGTTTGGCGCGCGGCGGCGAGCTGTCCGCGCATTTTCATGACCTTGCCGGTCATGCCCGCGCCCACGACGGCCACGAGCGTGCCGTCGCGGAACATATGGGCCAGGAACTTGCGCCCCTTGTCCTCGACGATCTGTACCTCATCGGCGAGGGCGGGGGTGCCGAGCACCTGGATCTTGACGTCGTACTGATCGCTCCACACGTACGGAACCCGCACGGCGGCGGGCGGTTCGGTGCCGAGCAGCGCGGCGGCGAGCAGTTGCGCCTGTTCGCCCGCGTTGGTCCAGTGTTCGACGCGCCGGTTGCGCCCGGCTTCGTGCGCGCCGCGCCAGGCCGCGACATCGCCGACCGCCCAGACGCCGTCGATGCCGGTGTATCCGTTCTCGTCGGTGAGCACGCCGCCGCCGTCGGCGGGTGCGGCGAGTGGGAGGCCGGAGTCGGCCAGCCATTCGGTGACGGGTACCGAGCCGACGCCGATCACGACCAGGTCGGCGTCGACGACGCTGCCGTCGCCGAGTCGCACGCCGGTCACCGCGGGACGCGAATCATCTTGGGAGGCAGCGGAATCGGTGATCAGCAGGGCTTCGACGCCGATGCCGCAGCGCACATCGACGCCTTCTTCGCGATGCATGCGCGCCACGAGTTCGCCGATCTCGGTGCCGAGCGCGGCGGCCAGGGGAGTGGCCTGCGGTTCCACCAGCGTCACGTCGACCCCGCGCGCGCGGAAGCTGGCGGTGAGTTCGCAGCCGATGAATCCCGCGCCGACGACGACCGCGTGCCGTGCGGTGGCGAGCTGTTCGCGCATCCCGCTGGCGTCGTCATGGGTGCGCAGCACGTGTACGCCGGTGGCGTCCGGGAAGCTGGGAATGCGCCGGGGCCGCAGTCCGGTGGCGATGACGAGCCGGTCGTAGCCGATGGTGTCGCCGTTGCCGAGGCGCACCTGCCGGGCGGCGGTGTCCACGCCGGTGGCGGTGACTCCGAGGCGCAGGTCGATGCGGTTTTCGGAGAAGAATTCGGCGGGTCGCAGAGCGGTGTCGTCGATTTCGCCGCGGATGAACTGTTTGGACAGCGGGGGCCGGTCGTAGGGTGCGTGCGGCTCGTCGCCGAGCAGGGTCAGTTCCCCTTCGTAACCTGCGCGTCGCAGCTCTTCGGCGGTTCGCAGTCCGGCCAGCCCGGCCCCGACAATTAGAACGTGTTCTACCGATTGCGACATGGTGCTCACCATATCGGTTCCGGAGGGGGCTTGACGCTGTGTCACGGGTCACATCCGATCAGGTGCTGAATCGTAGCCGGGACTTTATTGATCGGGCGGTCAATCAGGACTAAACCGGAAAGTAGGACATATCCTCAGCCTTTAGGAGGCACCCCATGTTCACCGAGAGCCGCTCCCACGCGGTGACCGTTATCCTCGGCGCCGTCGCCGCCCTGTCGCCCCTGTGGGTCGGCCACAACGACAAGGCCCTGTGGTCCCTGGTCGTGCTGGGCGTGCTGATCGCCCTCACCGGTCTGGGCCTGATCGGCGATCTGCTCGGCGGCATCGCCGACTACGCGCTGCTGGTACTGGGCGCACTGCTGTTCATCTCCCCCTGGGTGATGAGCTTCGATTCCTACAGCGGGGCCTCGTGGACCGCGTGGGTCGTCGGCGCGTTGAGCGTCGTGATGGCACTGTCGGCCATGCCCGCGGTGACGGGCCGTCTGCACCTGGGCGCCAGCCACTGATGCAGATGCGTCGACCGGGAGCGGGGCGCCGCCGGACCAGGAAGCTGGACGGCGACGCTCGTCAGCTCATTCTCGATGCCGCGGAAAAGCTTTTCGCGGCACAGGGATTCGATGCGACCCCGACCGCCGCGATAGCCGCGGCGGCCGGGGTTCCCAAGGGTTTGGTCTTCTATTATTTCCCCGCCAAGGACGCCATTCTGTCGGCGTTGATGGCGGAGCGGGTCCCGGCGCAGCCGATCGATGACATCGAATCATTGGTCGCCCCGGGCGATCCGGTGAAGAGCCTGGTGAATCTGGATGCGGCGCTGAATCTTCGGGATACCCGCTCCGGGGTGTTGCGGGTGATCATGTGGCGCGAAGCCGATACGCACCCGGATGTGCGGAAACAGTTGCGGCGCATGCGTGATCAGATGCTCGATATCACCGCTCGGGTGTTGCAGGCGAGTGCGCCGGATCCGGTGCAGCCCAACACCCTGCGGGCCTGCGCGGCGGCCTTCGTCTCGGCCATGTTCGCGATCGCGAGCACCGATCGATTGCATGCGCTGGACGGTCTGCCGTTGCCGACCTCGGATGAGATCTTCAATGTGGCGCAGGTGGTCGCGGCCGGTATGGCGCAGCTGGGTTAGTTGATTTGCTGGTGTGTCGCTGCACCGTCTGAAACGTTTCACTACGACACTCGTTGTAGGTGGGAAATATCCCGCCAACAGCGGAATCATGGTGGAGGCGCGGATGCGGGCTAGATGGTTGCTACGCACACTAAGGCTCGCGGGAGCGGTCACGGTAGGCGTGGTGATCGCCGCCGCTCCGGCCGCCACGGCGGATCCCGTGTACCCGCGGCCCGATCCGGACCCCTTCTACGCGCAGCCCGCCGATCTGGCGGGACACGAACCGGGTGATGTGCTGGATTCCCGAACCATGCCGCCGCTGCCGTTCTTTCCGGAGACCACCGTCACGCTGATCAAATTTCGTTCCACGAATTCGCGGGGCGCGCCGATCGCGGCGATCACCACGGTGCTGACCCCGCGCGAGCATCGCCCGGACGGTCCGCTGCTGTCGTATCAGCACATCATCAATGGCCTGGGTAGTCAGTGCGCGGTCTCGAAGGTGCTGTACACCTCGGACCCGAATCTGTTCGTCAAGGAATCGGTCGCCTTGAATGTGGCGCTGCGGCGCGGCTGGTCGGTGGCGCTGCCCGATCATCTGGGCCCGAATTTCGCCTATGGCGCAGCCAAATTGGGTGGTCAGATCACCCTGGACGGTATTCGCGCGGCGCAGCGCCTGCCGGAACTGGCGGTGGCGAGCAGTCCGGTGGCGATGGCCGGTTATTCGGGCGGCGGGATGGCGACGGCGTGGGCGGCGGCCCTGGCCGCGTCGTATGCGCCCGGTTTGCGCATCGCGGGCGCGGCCACCGGTGGTGTGCCCATGAATATGGTGAAGATGGTGACTTCGCTCGGCTGGCAACCGCATCCGGCCTTCGGTTTGGCGATGGCGGCGGCGATCGGTTTGGAGCGCGAGTATCCGGATCGGCTGCCCGTCAGCACCCAGATGAACCGCCAGGGCCTGGCCGCGCGCGATGCCATGGCCAATGGCTGCACCAATGAGATCATGGCGGTCGGCGCCGGTCACAGCGCTCGCGAATTCGCCGCCAGCACTTCGATGATCGATGATCCGGGTGTTCAGGACGTGTTGCGGGAGAACAGTCTGGAGCTGTTCGACGGGGTGCCGAATATGCCGGTGTTCGAATGGCATTCGCCGAGTGATCCGCTGATTCCGGTGGATGCCATAGTCAATACCGATCGACGCTATTGTGCGGCGGGGGTGCGGTTGCAAATGGATGTGAACGCCTCGCCCGAGCACCTGTCCGCCGCGGTGTTCGGGGTGCCGTCGGCGCTGGCCTGGTTGGATGCGCGGTTGCGGGGTGAGCCCGCGCCGTCGAACTGCTGATATACCGTCAATCCCCCAATACTGTTGCTCGTGAATCGCTTTCGCCGCGGCCCGACTCGCATGGGCCCCGGTGGAGCGGTAAGAATGTCGCCCATGGATGCCGATTTCACCAACGGCTCGAGTTCTTCGCGGAACTCGCGTCAGGAGAACTACCGCCTCACCAATCCGAATGGCGCCGATTCGAACGGTTACGGCTCTCCGGCGCTGACCGGCGTCGATACCGGCTCCCACGCCACGCTCGGCCGTACCGCCCTGGACCAGCCCGAACAGCCGGTGCAGTGGTCGTCGCCGATGACCCGCCGCACCGCCGAATCGGATCCGCCGCAGCGGCGTTCGGTACAGGATTTCTCCTCGACACCGCGTCTGTCGACGCCGGAGGTGGATACGCCCGCGCGTCGCTCGGTGCAGGATTTCGATGCCGCGCCCAACTTCACCGCGGATTTCCCCCCGGCCGCCAATGGGCACGCGATCACCGAGGCGGATTCGCGTCGCGCGTCCCAGGATCTGGAATCCTCGCGCCGCGCCGCACAGGATTTGGAGGCGTCGCTGCGCCGCGCGGCCGAGCTCGAGGCGGCGGTGCGCCGGGCGGCCGCCGAATCCGATTCCGCCCCGCAGGCCCTCGCGGATCCCGAACCCGTATCGCGGCGTGCGATTCCGGAGCCGGAGCTCGCCTCCTGGCGCGCGACGCCCGAGCCGGAGCTCGCGTCCTGGCGTGCGATTCCGGAGCCCGAGCCCGCCCCCCGGCGCACCGCTCCGGAGCCCGATCTCCCGTCCCGGCGCGCCGCCCCGGAACCCGAACTCGCAGCCCAGCATTCGATCGAGGTGGAAGCGCCCGCCCGGCGTGCCGCCCCGGAGGTGAATTCGCCCGCCGGTCACGCCGCGCCGGAGACGAACGGGATCTCGCGTCGCGCGGATCGGTCGAACGCCGCGTCGGGCCGCCGGGCGGCGCCGGAACCCGAACTGCCGCAGCCGGTTCCGAACGCCGATGGCGAGCGCGCCCGGCAGTTCCGCGCCGAGGACGCCCCCAATATCGATCTGCATCACATCATGGGCCTGCTGGTGGCCAGCCATGACCTGGAGGTCGCGGCCCAGGCCGCGGAGTCCGGTGCGAGTTCGGTCGCGGAATTGGCCGAGGCGGCGCGCCGCACCCGTACGGCCGCGGTGGATCTGGTGGCGGCCTGGTACGGCGGTCCGGATCATATGCGCCGATTCGGCGAGGTGCTGTTACAGGCCGCGGCTGAAACCGCTTGATATCGCGCATCGTCCGGTGCGCTCCTCGAATTCGCGGAGCAGGGACCAGATGATGCCGGTTGACGATTTACCGCTCCGGCGTGGAGCGGCGTTGGTGTCGGTGCCCTACCCGATCATGGTGGGGTGACTGGCGAATTGACCGCGGCGGCGGTACAGGGGGAATTGTCGAAGGTCGCCGATGCCGGGGACGCTGTGCATCTACAGCGCTTCTTCAAAACCGGGCCGGGTGAGTACGGCGCGGGGGATGTGTTCATCGGGGTGCGGGTGCCCAAGACGCGGGCGGTGGTGAAACCGTTCGCGGGGATGCCGCTTTCGGAGATCGATCTATTGCTCGACAGCGCGGTGCACGAGCATCGGCTGGCGGGTCTGATCATTCTGAATGGGGAGATGGCGCGGGCCACGCGTAAACGGGGTTCCGATGTGGCGGCGCAGCAGCGCATCACGGAGCTGTATTTGGCGGCGGTGCGCCGGGGCCGGGTGAACAACTGGGATCTGGTGGACGCGTCTGCGGAGTTCGTGCTCGGCCCGTGGTTGCTGGAGCGGCCGCGCGATGTGCTGTTCGAGTTGGCAGCCGCTGATTCGCTCTGGGAGCGGCGGGTGGCTTTGCTGACGACTTTCGCGTTCATCAAGGCGGGGGATACCGGTACGACGCTGGAACTGTGCGAGCGGTTCCTGGATGACAAACGCGATCTGATTCAGAAGGCGGTGGGTTGGATGCTGCGCGAAATCGGTAAGCGGGTGGATCGCGCGATTCTCACCGGATTTCTCGACGCACACGCACCGGCTATGGGCCGGACAGCTTTGAGCTACGCCACAGAACACCTGACTTCTGAGCAGCGGGTGCACTACCGATCCCTGCGCTGAGCGGGGGAATCGGTGGAACGCGTAGCAGTCGCGCCTGCCCGCCGATCTATCTGTTCATCTTCAGTTAAGTTTACGTTAACCTAGCGCAATCATTCTGTGACTTACCAAGAACAGACCGCGCGTCCGGTTATAGCCGGACGTACTCGACCTTCATGCGGAATCCTCCGCGATCCGAGACGCCTCCGGCGGCGGTGTTCACCACATAAGTCAGCAGGTCATCAGAATGCGAAAACTGTTTCCCCTAGCCGTACTCGCCGCGCTCGCGGTCGTGCCCGTCCAGGCGCATGCCGATGTCCCCGGCGTCCCGGCGGAGCTGCAGCAGCCCGTCGAGCAGGCGCAGCAGTTCGCTCGCACGCTGCCCGCGCCGCAGCAGGATCAGATCCGCCAGTTCACCCAGACGCTGCCCGCGCCGTACACCGAGCTGCTGCCTCCGACCTTCACCGATGATCTGGACGGCTGGATCAAGAACGCGCTCTACGTCATGGGCAAGAACAACATCCCGGGCGATTACGACAGCATCTTCCGCAACATCATCCGCGAGTCCGGCGGCAACCCGCGCGCCATCAACCTCTACGACTCCAACGCGGCCGCGGGCATCCCTTCCAAGGGCCTGCTCCAGGTGATCGACCCCACCTTCCAGGCGTACCACGTCGAAGGCACCTCCTGGGACATCTACGACCCGATCGCCAACATCACCGCCGCCTGCAACTACGCGGCCCACCGCTACGGCACCATCGCCAACGTCTTCTCGGCGTACTGACGAGAATCGGCCGTCGCATCACGCTGATGCGACGGCCGAATTCTTTTGTCCGAGGCTAGAACTGGATCTTGAGCCGATCGGTGGTCGGCCGTGCCTGGCAGCCGAGGATGTAGCCGTTGGCGATGTCCTCGGGATCCAGGATCTCCGCGTTCTCCATCTCGACCGAGCCCTCGACCACGGTGCAGGCGCACGAACCGCATTCGCCTTCGAGGCAGGAGTAGGGCACGTCCAAGCCCTTGGAGAGCATGATGTCCACCAGCGTCTGGCTGCGCGGCCAGGTGAGTTCGTGTGTCTGGCCGTCGAGTTCGACCTCGACGGTCGCCGCGTCGGCGGCTTCCTCATCGCTGATCTCGGTGGGCGCGACATCGGCGAACGGGTCGCCGGACAGCGAGTTGAAGACCTCGGCGTGAGTCCGGTTGCGCGGCATCTCGTTCTGCGCGAGCGCGTCGTGTACGCGATCCATGAAGGGCTTGGGCCCGCACATGAACGCCTCGTACCCGGAGTAGGGCGCGACGAGGGTGGCGAGCGCGTCGGCGGTCGGCAGGCCCTGTAGGTGCTCCAGCCAGTGGATGACCACGAGCCGCTGCGGATGCTTGTCCGCGAGTTCGCGGAGCTCGGCGGCGAAGATGACCGATTCGTGGTCCCGGTTGGCGTACACGACCACGATGCGCCCGTTGCCGCGCGAGAGCCCGGACTTCAGGATCGACATGACCGGTGTGATGCCGGAGCCCGCCGCGAACAGCAGCAGATCCTCGTCCAGGTTCTTTGGTGTGAAAACGCCGGAGGGCGGCAGTACTTCGATCTCACTGCCCGCGACGAGGTTGTCGCACACCCAGTTCGAGGCGTAGCCGTCGACGGTGCGCTTGACGGTCACCTTGGGCTTGTCGTCGGTGTGCGGTGAGCTGGCGAGCGAGTAGCAGCGCGCGACGGACCCGGTGAGGTCGCTGGGAATGCGCAGGGTCAGGAATTGGCCCGGCTGGTACGCGAAGCGTTCGCGCATATCCTCGGGGACGTCGAATACCAGCGATACGGCGTCGGCTGTCTCGTTGATGACCGCGGAGACCCGCAGCACAACCGATCGTGAGCTGTGCGGTACGTCGACGGTGGTCATAGTGTCCTCTCGAACCCGGCGCGGTATGGGATTCCGGCCCAGTGTGCCCAAACTAGAACGTGTTCTAGTTTAACTATACGGTGCTGTCTCGCTGCCGGACAAGCTGAGCTTCGAGACCGGCGACCAGCACATCCATCGAGAAGTCGTAGGAATACTTTCCGCGCAGGTCGCCCAGGTGTTTCATGGCTCTTTCCACCGCTTCGGGCAGCGCGCGATCCTGCAGTGCCCCGCGATCGCGCGGATTCACCTTGCTGCGCCCGAACAGATAGGTGTGGATGGTCGCATAGGCGGCGAGCACATTGCGTTCGTTGAATCCGGCGTCGAACAGGATCTCCATCACCGCGGCGATGAGGTCGAGCTGTTTGCCGAGCATCTGCTCGATGAGCACATCGCCGAGTCCCGGGTGCCTGCGCAGTTTTTCGTCGATCTGATCGATGAGGTCGCGCAATCGCATTTGCCAGGGCCCGAATTCGGGTGGCTGCTTGCGTACTCCGGTGAGGGCGGCGGTGGCGACGAGATCGAGTAGCTCGCGCTTGTCGGCGACGTAGTAATAGGGAGCCATCGGGGAGACGCCGAGTTCGCGGGAGAGCCGGCGCATGGAGAGTTTTTCCACGCCGTCCTGACGAACCACCCGCAATGCGGCTTCGACGATCTCTGCTTCGGAGAGAGTGTTACTCCCGCCCCCGCTGGTCTGCATACGTCCTACTCCCATGCCACCGGATTTCCGTTCCTGCCTGTTCACCTGCCGGTTTTTCCGCCCCCGCAGTGTAGAGCGCCGGGTGTTCGATCGGTTCCGCCGCTGTGATCCGCACGGACTTATGGACTATCGGTGATAGTGAGCGGCGCGCCAATCATGATTGCCGACGGTGTGCTGACCTAGCATTTCAGGAATGCGCCATGATCGCCTTCCCGATGGTTTCGGGGTGCGAATCGATCCGCGGGTGCGCACTTACTCCGGTGGACGGTTCCTGGTCGGCGGCACGCCGAACCGATTGCTCCGCCTTGCGCCGGAGGCTGCGGCCATGATCGGTGACGGGTACCTCGAAGTGAAGGATCCGACGTCTGCGAAGGTTGCCAGACGTCTGCTCGATTCCGGTGTGGCTAATCCGCGGCCGCGATTGCTGCCTTCGCTGGAGGACGTCACGGTTATCGTTCCGGTGCACAATGATCCGGATGGTCTGACTCGGTTGCTGTCCGCATTGCGCGGTTATGCGGTGATCGTGGTCGACGACGGATCGGACCAACCGGTTCGTATTCCGCTGGCGCGGGCCAATCGCTGCCGGGTGACGGTGCTGCGCCGCGATAGACGCCATGGCGCGGCCGCCGCCCGCAATTTCGGATTGCGCTGTGCCGCGACCGAATTCGTGGCCTTCCTGGATCCGGACGTGGTGCCGCGCACCGGCTGGCTGGAGGTCATGCTCGGCCATTTCAGCGATCCGAAGGTGGCGCTGGTGGCCCCGCGCATCCTGGCCATGGATCCGGATTCCACGCTGCTGGCCCGCTACGAGCACACCCGCGGTTCACTGCATCGCGGCCGCCGGGAATCGGCGGTGCAGGCGCACGGCCCGGTGCCGTACGTGCCGAGCACCGCACTGCTGGTGCGCCGCTTGGCGTTACTGGCCGAGGGTGGTTTCGACGAGTCCATGGCGGCGGGCGGCGATATCGACCTGTGCTGGCGGCTGGATCGCGCGGGCTGGCGGCTGCGCTACGAACCGGCGGCCCGGGTGGCGCACAGCAACCCGGTCTCGCTGCGAAAGTGGTTCGCGCACAAAGTAACCCATGGCACCGGCGTAGCGCCCCTGGGTCAGCGGCACGCGGGTATGGCCGCACCGCTGTCCATCCCGATCTGGACGGCCGTGGCCGCCCTGCTCTTCGGCACCCTGACCCGCTGGGGTGCGGTCGGCGGTGTGCTCACCCTGGTCGCCACGCTCTTCCGACTACGCCGGGTATTCGCCGAACTCGACAACCCGACCCGCGTGTCCGCCATATATATGGCGCGCGGATTCTCCGGCGGCCTTTGGCGTTTGGCCTCTTCCCTGTGCCGCCACTATTGGCCGGTGACCCTGCTGGGCATGCTGTGCTCGCGCCGCATCCGCCACCTCGCGGTGACGATCGCGGTGGCCGACGGCCTGGCCGACTGGTTCATCCACCGCGAGACCGGCAGCCTGGACCCGACCCGCTACGTGGCCTGCAAACGCCTGGAGGACGTGGCCTACGGCACCGGCCTCTGGTGGGGCGCGGCCAAACTCCGCGACCTCGCCGCCCTGCGACCCACCCTGCCCCCCAACTGATTTCGCCCCGTCATCCCGGCGCGCTTGCGGCCGGGATCCACGCCCCGCACCGGCCGTTCGTGACTCACTCGCGCGCGGTCAACCGCACCGGCATATGCCGCACACCCGTGTGCTTGTTGCTGCGCGTGTATTCGATCGCCCCGGTGAGTTCGACCTTCTCGACCTGATCGAGCAGCGCGGTGAACACCACGCGCATCTCCATCCGGGCCAGGGCCGAGCCGAGGCAGAAGTGGCCGCCGCGCCCGAATGCCAGGTGCGGATTGGGTTTTCGGGTGATGTCGAAGCGGTGCGGATCGGGGAAGACCGCCGCGTCGCGGTTGGCCGAGGCCCACCAGAGCGTGACCTTGTCCCCGGCCCGGATGAGCTGACCGTGCAGTTCGTGGTCGCGGGTGGCGGTGCGCCGGTTGTACGGGGTGGAGGAGGCCCAGCGCAGTATTTCCTCGATGGCCCCGTCCAGCAACGAACGATCGTCCCGAAGCGCGCGCCAGAGTTCGGGTCGTTCGATGAGCGCCGCCATGCCCAATGCGACGGAGTTGCGGGTGGTTTCGCTGCCGGCGGCCATGAGCAGGCTGAACAGCATGGCCTGCTCCATATCCGAGAGCGGTGCGCCGTCGATGGTGGCGGTGGCGGCGACCGACAGCAGATCGTCGGCGGGATCGCGTTTCTTGGCCGCCAGCAATCGTGTTCCGTAGGCCCGCGTCTCGGCGACCGCCTGCCGGGTGCGCGCGGTGACTTCGCCGAGTTCGCGATCTCGGTAATCCAGCGCCACATTGGCCCAGCCGAACAGTTGATGCCGGTCTTCCTGCGGCACCCCCAGCAAGTGCGCGACCGCCTGGAGCGGAAGTTCGGCGGCGAGGTCGATGAGAAAGTCGCACTCGCCCTTGGCGACCGCCGCCGCGACGATGGCCAATGCCCGTTCGCGCAGTTCGTTCTCGATGAGCCGCAGTGTGCGCGGCGCGACACCGGGTGTCAGTAGGCGCCGTACGCGTGCGTGCCGGGGGTCGTCCATCATGTTGAGCAAAACTCCGGCGGCCCAGTCGGTGGGCAGGTCTTCGATGAGTGTGCCGCCGCCGGAACGGTTTCCGCCGCCCTGTGAGGAATAGGTCGCGGAATCTCCGGCCGCGCCGACGATATCGGCGTATCGGCTCAGTACCCAGAATCCTTCGCCGCCGGGGGTGTGCGGGGTGGGCGAATGCCAGTGGACCGGGGCGTTTTCCCGGAGCCGGTCGAAGAGCGCGTGTGGAAACCCGGCCGTGAACAGGTCCAGTGCGGTCAGGTCGATATCCTCCACAACCCCGTGCTTACACCGTATGACGCAGTCCCGTGGCGGATCCGCAATTAGACGGGGCTCACATTCTGCGTGGTTCGGTTTCCGGTGTGACCTGCGGGACAAACGATCGGTCTCGTAGTTGTGTGCGGTAGCCGGTCGGTACTCTTCGGGTACGGAAAGAAAGGCAAATGGTCAGCAATCTCGCAGGTGGGAGCAGTCCGCAGCACGGTGCCGAACCGGGCACTCAGTTGGGTGCGCTCGAGGCCTATGCCGCGCAAGCCCACGGATATCTCAGTGTGGGCGGCGAACAATTGGGTCAGCTGCCTGGTTTGTTGCGACCGATGGTGCTCGAGTCGTGGCTGCGCAGTGTGCGCGGCGGCGTCGATCCCATGGACGACAACGACGGCCGCGGACTGCGCGGCGCTGATCTCGAACGTTATCGCGACGCGCACCCGATCGCGGCGGTCATGCCCCTGGTGGACAAGCTGCTGCTGCGCGACGCGACCAGTACCGGTCTGATCGTCGTTATCGCCGATCAATTCGGCCGGGTGCTGTCGGTGCACGGTAATCCCGATCGTGTGCAGGCGGCCGCCGATGCCGGTTTGCGCGAGGGCAATGATCTGAGTGAGCGCCGGGTGGGCACCAATGCCGTTGGGCTGGTGGTGCGTACCGGTCGCGCCGCGTGGATTCACGGTCCGGAGCATTTCCTGCATCGCATGCATCAGATCACCGGTGCGGCCGCGCCCGTGCACGATCCGGACGGCCGCCTGGTGGGTGTGCTGATGATCGCGGGTGGCGTGCGGGTCGCGCGCCCGGAGATTCTGGCGCTGGTGAAGGCGGCGGCGACGGCGGCGGAGATGGATCTGCTGCTGGCGGCGGTGCGTTCGGGTCATGATCGCCGCGCGGGCGCGGATGCCCCGATGCCGGAGCGGCTCGGTCTCGAGGTGCTCGGCCTGGGTCAGCCGCAGTTGACGGTGGCGGGTGAGCGAGTTCCGTTGTCGCAGCGCCATGCCGAGATCCTGCTGCTGCTCGCCGAACATCCCGAGGGTTTGTCGGCGGATCATCTGGCGCTGCTGCTCGATGACGCGGATCTGGACAACGCCACGATTCGCGCCGCCATGTCGCGATTGCGCTCGGTGGTGGGTCCGAATGTGTTCGGTTCGCGCCCTTACCGTTTGCGCGTTCCGATCGCCACGGATGTGGAGGCTTTGCGGGCCGCGCTGGATTCCGGTGATGTCGATGCGGCCGTGCGGCTCTATGCGGGTCCGGCGCTGCCGCGTTCGAATGCGCCGGGAGTTATAGACATTCGCGATGAATTGCGAGTACGCCTGCGGACCGCCGTGTTGCGTTCCGGTGAAGCGGCCGTCCTGAGCAAGTGGACCGCGGGTGCGGAAGGCCGGGACGATGCGGCCGCGTGGGCGGTGTATCGATCGACCGTGGACCGTGATTCGCCACTGTATTCACAGATCGAGGCGAAGATCCGCGTGCTCGATCGGCGCATGGGCGCCGATGCAACGCAGATGCAACGTTTCGACTCATAGTCTTCGCAACCGAAAGTGCGCTCGGTCACACGTTGGCCTCGCCATGTGGTTGCACCCACATTCTCTGCGGTCTCCGCGTAATCTCCGGAACCAACTAGACGCTCGTCCAACTTTTTTTCGGGAAAAAGTTCCGTTTTATTCACTTTGCCCCTAGTCTTCGCAATGCATGGACGGCATCCATGTGATGCAGGCGACAGGGCATCGCTCACCAAGATCGAGTGGGCGCGGTGAAGTTGGAGGAGATCGACAGCACGACAAACCGATGCGGATGACCCGGAGGCACCCGCATCCCGGCCGAGAACAACGGGCACCCGGCCGGAGCGAGAACCAGTAGGAATCACGCGCGAAAGCGTCATCCCCGACGCCGCGCATTCGTCGAATCACCCAGGGCAGTGCGGTTTTCCGCGACCTGGCGGCCGGTTTCCCACCGGCGCGCACAGGTCTATTTCGCGATGCCCGAAAGCGTTCGGCCACAAAGCAATTCGGGCAAATCGAGGAGGCTCTGGTGCAGGGTACGGAGTTGGGTGGTTTCGGACCGGGCAGCGATCGGGCGGTGGGCAACGGCCCCGCGCCGGAGGCCTTCGAACTCACCCCGGGTCAGCTCGGACTCTGGTACGCCCAGCTGCTCGATCCGGATGTGCCGATCAATGTCGCGCAGTACGTGGACGTGCAGGGCGAACTCGATCCGGCCGCCATCGCCGAGGCCACCGGCCACACCATGCGCGAGTATCAGGCGCTGGTCACCCGATTGATCGAGGTCGACGGCCAGCCCAAGCAGATCGTGGATCCCACGCTGCCGGTTCCGGTCCCGTACCTGGATATGCGCGATGCGGCCGATCCGATCGCCGCCGCCCGCGAATGGATGCACGCCGATTTCTCCGCGCCCGCGGATCTGCTGCGCGACCGGCTGTTCAACGGTGCGGTGCTGCAGGTCGCGGACCATCGATACTTCTTCTATCTGCGCTGCCACCACATCCTGCTGGACGGCTTCGGCGCGCTGAACATCACGCTGCGCGTGGCCGATCGCTACAACGCGCTGATGACCGGCGGCGAACCCTCGACCATCGATCCGGGCGATATCCCGGTGCTGGTCGAGTCCGAGCAGCGCTATCGCGCCAGCGCACAGTTCGCCGGGGACCGCGAGTACTGGGCCGATCGGGTGCTGGGCCTCGAGGCCACCACCCTGGATCGCCGCACCGCCCCGCCCGCCGCCGCCAATCTGCGGTTCGGCAGGCAGTTGCCGCAGCGGGTGCTCGATCGGGTGAACCAGGTTGCCCGCGAACGGGATTCGAAGCCGGTGGTGGTGCTGCTGGCGGCCTTCGGCGCGTATCTGGCCCGGCTCACCGATCAGCGCGAAGTGGTGGTCAGCCTGCCGGTGACCGCGCGCACCGATGACTACACCCGGCGTTCGGCGGGCATGCTCTCCAATATCGTGCCGCTGCGCCTGGCCGTCGGCGATCAGGACAGCTGGGGCGCGGTGCTGGCCGGAGCCCGGCAGGAATTGTCGAACGCGGTGCGGCATCAGCGGTATCGGCACGAGGACATTCGCCGGGACGCCGATCGCGACGGGCAGCAGACCCGGCGCGCACTGTTCGGCCCGCTGGCCAATTTCATGCTCTTCGATATGGCGCTGCCGCTCGGCGCCGCGACGGCGCGCTATCACGTGCTCACCACCGGTCCGGTCGAGGACCTGAGCTTGCAGGTCTACTACGCCGACACCGATCAGCTGCATCTGGAGCTGGAGGCCAATCCGAATCTGTACGGCAGTGACGATCTGGCCCGGCATCACGCACGCTTCACCGGTTTCCTGGAGCGGCTGCTGGAACTGGATCCGGCGGCCCCGCTGGCCGAGGTTCCGGTCATCACCGAGCTGGAACGCGAAGTGAGCCTGCGGATTTGGAATGACACCGGGCGGGACTTCGCCGCGGCGGAACCGGCGGTGGCGGACGACGCGACGCTGGTGTCGATGTTCGCGGCGCAGGCCGCGCGCACCCCGGACGCGGTGGCGCTGCGGTACGCCGGGGAACCGGCCGTCGAACTGACCTACGCCGAACTCGCCGCACAGGTGAATCGTCTTGCCCGGCACCTCATTTCGCTGGGCGTCGGCCCGGAGACCATGGTGGCGCTGCATCTGCGCCGTTCGGCCGAATTGGTGACGGCGCTGTACGCGGTGCAGGCCGCGGGCGCGGCCTATGTGCCGCTGGATCCGGATCATCCGGCCGATCGCACCGCGCATATCGTGGCGACCGCGCGTCCGGCCGTGCTGTTGACCGGCTCGGCCGACCGGCCCGCCGCCGACTTCGGCGTGCCCGTGCTGAATCTGGACGAGCTCGCGCTGGACGGATACTCCGCGAAGCCGATCGAGGCGGCGGAACTGCTTGCGCCGCTGCGTCCTTCCAATACCGCGTACGTCATCTTCACCTCGGGCTCGACGGGTCTTCCCAAGGGTGTGGCGGTCACTCATCGCGGCATCGTGAACCGGCTGGCCTGGATGCAGTCCGAGTACGGCCTCACCGCCGAAGACATTGTGCTGCAGAAGACTCCGGCCACCTTCGATGTCTCGGTGTGGGAGTTCTTCTGGCCGTTGCAGATCGGCGCGACGCTGATCGTGGCGACCCCGGACGGGCATCGCGATCCCGGCTATCTGGCGGAAACCATTGTCCGCGAACGGGTCACGGTCGCGCACTTCGTGCCCGCCATGCTCGCGGTCTTCCTGGGCGAGCTGGTCGCGGCGTCCGCGCGGGATATGCGGTTGCGTCTGGTGTTCGCCTCCGGTGAGGCGCTGCCCGCCGCCACCGCGCAGCGCCTGCGCGCGCTCACCGGCGCGGCACTGCACAACCTCTACGGACCGACGGAGGCGGCGGTCGACGTCACCTTCCACGCGGTCACCGACTTGGATACCGAGGTGGTGCCGATCGGCGCGCCCGTATCCAATACCCGGCTGTACGTGCTCGATTCACGTCTGCGGCCGGTCCCCGTGGGGACCCCGGGTGAGCTGTATCTGTCGGGGGTTCAGCTCGCCCGGGGCTACGTGGCACGGCCGGGGTTGACCGCGGAGCGCTTCGTCGCCGATCCCTTCACCGGGCGCGACGGTCACGGCGACGCGGGTGAATTGATGTACCGCACCGGCGATCTGGTGCGCTGGACGCCCCAGGGCGAACTGGTCTACCTGGAGCGCACCGATTTCCAGGTGAAGCTGCGCGGTCTGCGCATCGAGCTCGGCGAGATCGAAACCGTGCTCGCCGCACTGGATTCCGTGCGCCAGGCGGTCGTGGTGGTCCGCGACGAACAGCTGGTCGCCTACCTGGTTCCGGCCGCCGGACAGGCACCGGATGTGACGGCCCTGCGCGCCGGGGCCGCCGAGGCGCTGCCCTCCTATATGGTGCCGTCGGCGTACGTGGTGTTGAACGCGTTGCCGCTCAACGCTTCCGGCAAGCTGGACCGCCGGGCGCTGCCCGCGCCGGAGCCGACCGTCACCGTCTACCGCGCCCCGGTGTCGGTGGTGGAGCAGGCGGTCGCGCGGGTCTTCGGCGAGGTGCTCGAGCGCGATGGCCTGGGTCTGGACGACGACTTCTTCGCCCTGGGTGGCAACAGCCTGATCGCCACCCGGGTGGCGGCGCGCATCAGCGGTGATCTGGGCTGTCGGATCGGGGTGCGCGAGCTCTTCGGCGCGCCGACGGTGGCGACGCTGGCCGAGCTGGTGGAGCGGCAGTTCCTCGATGACGATGCCGAATTCGGCACGAAGGTACCGGAACTCGCGGTGCGCGAGCGCCCCGAGGTGCTTCCGCTCTCGCCCGCCCAGCAGCGCATCTGGTTCATGAACCGGTTCGCCACCGGCAGCGCCGACTACAACATGCCGTTCGTGCTGCGCCTGCGCGGTGAGCTGGACGCGGACGCCATGCGGGCCGCGATCGCGGATCTGGTGGGCCGGCACGAGGTGCTGCGCACCGTGTTCCCGCAGACCCCGCAGGGTCCGTGCCAGCGCGTGATTCCGGCGGCCTCGCTGTCCCCGCGCGGGGCGCTGGAGACGCTCGCCGATCAGTTGCCGGCCGATGTGGTCACCGAGTTCGACGGCACCGCGACGGGTCTGATCGCGGGCACCGATCTGATCGCCGTGGTGGAGGAGATCGCCGCCGCCGACCTCGAGGCCGAGCTGCTCGAGTTCGCCGCGCGCGGTTTCGATCTCGAGACCGAGATCCCGTTCCGCACCCGACTTTTCGACATTCGGGACGAACAGGACAGTGGCGAAGCGGATTTCGCGCTCGCCGTCGTGCTGCACCACATCGCGGCGGACGGTCTGTCGCTGCCCGTGCTGGCGCGGGATCTGGTGGCCGCGTACACCGCCCGGCTGGCGGGTCACGCGCCCGGCTGGGCCCCGCTGCCGCTCCAGTACGCGGATTACGCACTGTGGCAGCGGGAACGGCTCGGCGACGCGGCCGATCCCAATTCCCTGCTGGCGCAGCAGCTGGAGTTCTGGACGCGCACCCTCGCGGGTGCGCCGGAGCAGTTGGATCTGCCCTCGGACCGTCCGCGCCCGGCGGTGGCGAGCGGCCGCGGCGGCACGCTCCAATTGGAAATACCGGCCGGTCTGCACGCTAAATTGCTGGAAACCGCTCAGGAACATGGGGTTTCAGCCTTCATGCTCATGCACGCGGTGCTCGCGGTGCTGCTCGCGCGGTTGTCCGGGGGTGATGACATCGTCATCGGAACCCCGGTCGGCGGCCGCGGTGAACGCGATCTCGACGAACTGATCGGTATGTTCGTTGGCACCCTCCCGCTGCGCACGCACATCGACACGCGCAGCACCTTCGCCGAATTGCTAGGCGCCGTACGGGAATCCGATCTGGCCGCCTTCGCGCACGCCGATGTGCCGTTCGAGCAGCTGGTCGAGACCCTGAATCCGGCCCGCTCACAAGCCCGCCATCCGGTCTTCCAGGTGACGCTGTCTTTCACCGGTACCGGGAATATCGACATCGAACTGCCCGGATTGCTTGCCATGCCGGGTACGCTGGACACCGGAGTGGCCAAGTTCGACCTATCGATCGCGGTCACCGAAAGCTTCGCCGGTGCCGGTCCCGGGGAAGGTCCGGCACCGGCGGGGATCCAGGCGGAGTTCGCTTTCGCCACGGACCTCTTCGATTCCGCCTCCGTCTCCGTACTCGCCGCGCGCTTCCTGCGCCTGCTCGAGTCCGTCACCGCCGCCCCCGCGACCCTCGTCGCCGATCTACCGCTGCTGTCCCCGCGCGAATACGCCAACCTCACCACCCGTTCCGGTGGCCCGGTCGTCGCGACCGGTTTGCTGCCCGATGTGCTGGCCGAGGTCGCCGAGGCCGATCCGGACGATATCGCGCTGTGCGATGAGCGCCGCTCGGTCACCTACGCCGAACTCGACGCCGCCTCTTCGCGTTTGGCGCGCCTGCTGATCGCGCGCGGCATCGGCCCGGACGATCTGGTCGCGATCGGCGTGCCGCGTTCCATCGAGCAGGTCACCGCCGTCTGGGCCGTCACCAAATCGGGTGCGGGCTGGCTGCCGGTGGATCCCGCCTACCCGGTGGACCGCATCACCCACATGGTGACCGATTCCCGCGCGGTACTCGGCTTGACCACGGCCGCGTCCCGGGCCGCGCTGCCCGGGCCGCTGCCCTGGCTGCTGCTGGACGATCCCGAATTCGAGCGGGCCTGCGCCGGATACTCGGCCGAGCAGATCACCGACGCCGATCGGCCGCGCCCGCTGCACTCGCAGCACATCGCGTACGCCATCTACACCTCCGGTTCCACCGGTCTGCCCAAGGGCGTGCTGGTCACGCACGAGGCGCTGGTGAGCCTGGCGGCGGAGCAGACCGTGCACTACTTCGGTCATCCGGGCGCGCGCGTGCTGAGCGTGGCCTCGCCGTCCTTCGATATCTCGGTTGCCGAACTGTTGCTGGCAGTCAATTCCGGGGCCACCCTGGTGATCGCGCCGGCCGGTGCGACCGTCGGCCAGGAGCTCGCGGATTTCGCTCGGGTGCAACGGGTCACGCACCTGGCCATGACGCCGTCCGCCGCCGCCTCGCTGGATCCGGCGGATCTGCCCGATGTGCAGTCGGTCGCGGTCGGCGGTGAGGCCGTACCGGCCGAACTGGTGCGCCGCTGGGTCGAGGCCGGGCGGACCATCGTCGACGCCTACGGCCCGACCGAGACCACGGTCATCGTGAATATGTCCAAGCCGCTGCGCGCGGGTGAGCCCGTGCACGTGGGCCGCCCCATCCGCGGTGTGCGCGAATGGGTGCTCGATGCCGCGCTGGCGCCCGTTCCGGTCGGCGCGATCGGCGAATTGTATGTGGCTGGAACGCAATTGGCGCGCGGCTACCACGGCCGTCCGGAGCTGACCGCGAATCGTTTCGTGGCCTGCCCGTGGGCGCCGGGCGAACGCATGTACCGCACCGGCGATCTGGTGCGCTGGGCCGTCGACGGTTCCGTTGTCTACGTGGGCCGCAACGACTCCCAGGTGAAGGTGCGGGGTTACCGCATCGAACTCGGTGAGATCGAATCCGCACTGGCCGCGCACGAGCAGGTGCGCCAGGCCGTCGTGGTGGTGCACACCGACCCGGTGCGCGGTGATCAGCTCGCCGCCTACCTGGTGCCCGCCGACGCCGCCGCGGGCGTGCGCACCGAAACGGTGCGGGCGAGCCTGGCCGGTCGCCTGGCCCCGCATATGGTGCCCGCCGCCTACACGGTCATCGCCGAACTGCCGATGACCCCGAACGGCAAGCTCAACCACAGGGCGCTGCCCGCACCGGAATTCGCGGCCCGTGAATTCCGCGCGCTCGGCACCTGGGCCGAGCGCCTGGTGGCCGCCGCGTTCACCGAGGTGCTCGGCGGCAGCGCCGCCATCGGCGCGGACGACGACTTCTTCGACCTGGGCGGCAATTCGCTCATCGCCACCCGCCTGACCGCCCGCCTCGGCGCGGCGCTGGACGCCCGCGTTCCGGTGCGGCTCATCTTCGACGCCCGCACGGTCGCCGAATTGGCCGCCGCCCTGGCCGATCTCGCGGGTACCGGCGGTCGCCCGCCGTTGCTCGCGGGCGAGCGCCCGGACACGGTGCCGCTGTCCTACGCGCAGCAGCGCATGTGGTTCCTGAACCGCTTCGACACCGCCTCGGTGGCCGACAACCTGGTCGCCGCGATTCGCCTGTCCGGCGACCTCGACCGCGAGGCGCTCGCGGCGGCATTGCACGATGTCATCGAGCGCCACGAAACCCTGCGCACCATCTACCCCGCCACCGACGGCATCGGCCGCCAGCGGGTGCTCGCACTCGCCGAAGCGGCCGTCGGCCTGCGTACCGAGGATGTCGCCGCCGCCGATCTGGATGCCCGCATCCGCGAACTGGCCCTCACCCCGTTCGCCGTCGACACCCGGGTTCCGTTGCGCCTCAATCTGCTTCGTACCTCCGCGGCCGAGCACACGCTGGTGTTCGCGGTGCATCACATCGCCGCCGACGGTCTGTCGGTCGCGCCGCTGACCTTCGATCTGATGGCCGCGTACGCCGCGCGCCGCCGCGGCGATGTGCCGCTGTGGGCTCCGCTGCCGGTGCAGTACGCGGATTACGCGCTGTGGCAGCGGGAGCTGCTCGGGGATGCCGATGTGCCGGAGTCGCTGCTGGCGCAGCAGATCTCGTTCTGGCGCGCGGAGCTCTCCGGACTGGCTCCGGAGCTGTCGCTGCCGTTGGCTCGGCCGCGTCCGGCCAGCGCCTCGGGGCATGGCGCGCGGTACGAGTTCACCCTCGATGCCGGAGTGCACGAGCGGCTGCGGGAGATCGCGGAGCGTTCGAACGCCTCGCTGTTCATGGTGGTGCACGCCGCGCTCGCCACGTTGCTGGCCAAGGTGTCCGGACAGTCGGATATCGCCATCGGCACCCCGGTCGCCGGTCGCGGTGAGCAGGCGCTGGACGGCCTGGTCGGCATGTTCGTCAACACCCTGGCCCTGCGTACCGAGGTCGCGCCGCGAAACTCGTTCGCGGAGTTGGTGACCGCCGTCCGCGATGCCGATCTGCGCGCCTTCGCGCACGCCGATGTCCCGTTCGAGCGGCTGGTCGAGGCGCTGAACCCGGTGCGTACCCAGGGTCTGCACCCGCTGTTCCAGGTGGTGCTGGACTTCCAGAACATCGCGGGCACGGCCCTCGAACTGGAGGGCCTGGAGGTGTCGCGGCTCGATATCGACACCCACACCGCGAAATTCGATCTGCAACTCTCCGTCGGTGAGCAGGCCGACGGTGGCCTGGCCGCCGTATTCACCTACGCCACCGATATTTTCGATGCCGAGGGCATCGCGGCGTTGGCTCGCCGTTTCGAGCGCGTGGTCACCGCGGTCGCGAATGACGAGCTGCTGCCGGTCGGCGATATCGAGGTCCTGGACGCCGATGAGCGCGAGCTGGTGCTGCACGAGTGGTCCGCCACCGGCGCGGATATCGCCGAAACCGCAACGCTGGCGGATCGTTTCGCCGCCGTCGCGCTGATCGATCCGTTCGCCACGGCCATCCGCTCGGGCGACACCACCCTCACCTACGCCCAGCTCGATGCCCGCGCGAACCGGCTGGCCCGTCGTCTCATCGCCGCCGGTGTCGGTCCGGAATCGCTGGTGGCCGTTGCGCTTCCGCGTAACGCCGAACTGGTCGTCGCGCTGCTCGCGGTGCTCAAGTCCGGTGGTGGTTACCTGCCCATCGATCCGAACTACCCGGCCGACCGCATCGAGTACGTGCTCGATGACGCCCGTCCGGTGTGCGCGCTCACCAGCGCGGCCGCGAATCTGCCCGCGGGCTGGTTCGGCGGTCCGGTGCTGGATCTGGATTCGGCTGATCTGTCCGGCTATTCGGACGCCCCGGTCACCGACGCCGATCGCCGTGCCGCGCTGAATCCGGCGAACACCGCCTACGTCATCTACACCTCCGGTTCCACCGGCCGCCCCAAGGGCGTGCTCATCCCGCACGTCAATGTGGTTCGGCTGCTGGACAATACGCACCGGCATTTCGCGTTCGGCCCGTCCGATGTGTGGACCATGTTCCACTCCTACGCCTTCGACTTCTCGGTGTGGGAGCTGTGGGGTCCGCTGCTGTCCGGCGGCAGTGTGGTGGTGGTCGACTACTTCACCTCGCGTTCGCCGCAGCAGTTCCGGGAACTGCTTGCCGCCGAGCGGGTTACGGTGCTCAACCAGACCCCGTCGGCGTTCTATCAGCTCATCGCCGCCGATCAGGAGCGGCAGGCCGATGATCTCGCGCTGCGCGTGGTGATCTTCGGCGGCGAGGCCCTGGAGCCGCAGCGGCTGCGCGACTGGTTCGCTCGGCATCCGCAGGCTCCGGCACTGGTGAACATGTACGGCATCACCGAGACCACGGTGCACGTGTCGTACCGCCCCATCACCCCGGACACCGGTTCGGCCAGTGTGATCGGCGGTGCGCTGCCGGGCCTGGTTGTGCGCGTACTGGATTCGCGGCTGCGCCCGGTTGCGCCGGGTGTGCCCGGTGAGGTCTACGTCTCCGGCGGGCAGCTCGCGCGTGGCTATCTGTCGCGCCCGGCGCTGTCGGCGGGACGCTTCGTCGCGGACCCGTTCGGCCCCGCCGGTACCGCCGCCTACCGCACCGGCGACCTGGCCCGCTGGACCGCGACCGGGGAGCTGGAATACCTGGGTCGCGCCGATCAGCAGGTCAACCTGCGTGGATTCCGCGTGGAACTCGGTGAGATCGAGGCCGCGCTGCTCGATGAGCGCGGTGTGCGCGAGGCGGCTGTGGTGGTCCGGCACGACGATATCGTCGCCGAGGACCGCCTGGTCGGCTACGTGGTGGCCGAGCGGACCGTGGACACCGCCGTGCTCCGGCAGGCGATCGCCCGTCGTTTGCCCGAGCATATGGTGCCTTCCGCCATCGTGGTGATCGATCGAATTCCGCTGACGGTCAATGGAAAACTGGATCGCGCCGCGCTGCCAGCCCCGACTTTCGAGGGTGCGGCGTACCGGGAGCCCGGCACGCCCGCCGAGATCGCGGTGGCCGGTGTGTTCGCCGAACTGCTCGGCCTCGAGCGGGCCGGTGTGGATGATGATTTCTTCGCGCTCGGCGGCAGTTCGCTGCTGGCGGCGCGTGCGGTCGCCCGCATCGGCGCCGCGCTGGATTGTGAGATCCCGGTGCGCGCGCTGTTCGAAACCCGCAGTGTGGCAGCGCTGGCCGAGTACGCGCACGAGCTCTCCGGTGCGGGTGCGCGCACGCCGCTGCTGCCGCGCATGCGCCCGGCGCGGTTGCCGCTGGCCCTGGCGCAGCAGCGCATGTGGTTCCTGAACCGGTACTGGGCGGCCGAGGAGACCGCCGGACCCGGTGCGGCATCGGACAATATCCCGCTGGTGATCCGGTTCTCCGGACAGCTCGACGCGGTCGCGCTGGCGGGTGCGCTCGCCGATCTGGTGGAGCGCCACGAGATCCTGCGCACCGTCTACCCCGATGGTGTGGACGGTCCGGAGCAGGTGATTCTGCCTGCGGCACAGAGTGTTCCGGCCGTGGTCGCGGAGCAGCTCGCGGAATCCGAACTGGATGCCCGCCTGGTCGCCGCCGCCACCCACGCCTTCGACCTGACCGTCGAAACCCCGGTGCGTGCCGAGCTTTTCCGGCTGTCGGACACCGAACACGTACTGGCACTGGTGCTGCACCACATCAGCGCCGACGGTTTCTCGCTCGGCCCGCTGGCCCGGGATCTGATGGCGGCGTACACCGCGCGCCACACCGGTCAGCTCCCGGCCTGGCAGCCGCTGCCCGTGCAGTACGCGGATTACACGCTGTGGCAGGCCGAGGTGCTCGGCGCGGACACCGATCCGGAGTCCGAGGCCGCGCGCCAGCTGAACTACTGGCGCACCCGGCTGGCCGGACTGCCCGAACAGCTCGACCTGCCCGCCGATCGCCCGCGCCCGGCGGTGTCGACCCAGCGCGGCGGCGCGCACCACTTCACGGTGGACGCCGGCCTGCACGGTGATCTCGCCGCGCTGGCGCTGAAGCTGGACACCACCATGTTCAGCACCGTGCACGCGGCGCTGGCGGTGCTGCTGTCCCGGCTCTCCGGTGCGACCGATATCGCCATCGGCACCCCGGTCGCCGGACGCGGCGAACAGGCGCTGGACGGCCTGATCGGCATGTTCGTCAACACCCTGGTGCTGCGCACCGAGATCGATCCGCGCACCGGATTCGACACCCTGCTCGGTCAGGTCCGCGCCGGTGATATCGCGGCCCTGTCGCACACCGATGTCCCGTTCGAACGCGTCGTGGAGGCACTGGCCCCCGCCCGCGCCCAGAACCGGCACCCGCTCTTCCAGGTGGCG
The DNA here is from genome assembly GCF_042885355.1 of Nocardia sp. NPDC058058. Lineage (NCBI taxonomy): Bacteria > Bacillati > Actinomycetota > Actinomycetes > Mycobacteriales > Nocardiaceae > Nocardia > Nocardia sp. NPDC058058. Next base: position 73,943 of record NZ_JBHVSA010000004.1, read on the forward strand.
CTGACCTTCCAGAACTTCCCGCTGCCCACCCTGGAACTGCCCGGTCTGCGCGTGCACCCCGCGCAGATCGAGGCGGGCATCGCCAAGTTCGACCTGCAGTTCACGGTGACCGAAACCTTCGCCGCCGAAGGGCGCACCGGCGGCATGGCCGTCGAGATCACCTACGCCACCGATCTTTTCGACGCCGACAGCATTGCCCTGCTGGCCCGCCGCTTCGAACAGGTGCTGGCCACGGTCGCCTCCGACCGCATGATCGCCGTCGGCGATATCGACCTGCTCCGCGCCGACGAACGCCGCCGCGTCCTCACCGACTGGAACGCCACCACCCGCGACATCACCACCGTGCTGCCCGGCAATCGGTCCGGCGCTCCCGCGTTGACCGAGGCTCGGGCCAACGCCGCCGTGAGCCCGGGTGAATTCGCCGGAGACGCAACGGGTCTCATGGCCGGGCGGGCCGAGGCCAACCTCGTATCGCTGTTCGAGGCGCAGGCCGCGGCCACCCCCGATGCGCGAGCCATCGTCTTCGAGGCGATGCCCGAGCAGGCACCGGCTCGCGTGGAACTGTCTTACGCGGAGTTCGCCGCCCGGGTGCACCGCCTGGCCCGGCACCTGATCGCCCAGGGCATCGGCGCGGAAGCGACTGTCGCCCTGGCGATTCGCCGCTCGGTCGACCTGGTGATCGCCATGTACGCGGTGCTCGAGGCCGGTGCGGCCTACGTTCCGCTGGATCCGGATCAGCCCGCCGACCGCATCGACTACGTGCTGGATACGGCTCGCCCGGCCGCCATCCTGACCACCGGTCGCGATGCCGTCGCCACCGCCAGCGGTGCCCTGCTGCTGGAGATCGACACCCTGGATCTCGCGGAGTACTCGGCCGCGCCGATCACCGATGCCGAACGCGGACAGGCGATCAGCCCGTCGCATACCGCGTACGTCATCTTCACCTCCGGTTCGACCGGTCGCCCCAAGGGTGTGGCGGTGGAGCACGGTGCGATCGTGAACCGTCTGCTGTGGATGCAGCACGAGTACCCGATCGACGCGAATGACGCTGTGCTGCAGAAGACTCCGGCCACGTTCGATGTGTCGGTGTGGGAGTTTTTCTGGCCCTTGCAGACCGGCGCGCGCCTGGTCGTCGCCAAGCCCGACGGCCACCGCGATCCGGCCTACCTCGCCCGGGTGATCGCCGAAGAGGGCATCACCACAGCGCATTTCGTGCCTTCGATGCTGGCCCTGTTCGTGGCGGCGCTGGGCGAGACTGCCCCCGTCATCCCGGCGCGTTCTTGGCCGGGATCCACAGCGGAGGGTGGATCCCGGCCACAAGCACGCCGGGATGACGAAGGGGTTCGCCTGCGTCAGGTGTTCGCGTCCGGTGAAGCCCTGCCAGTCACCATCGCGCAGCAGTTGCGCGAGCTGACCGGTGCGCGCCTGCACAACCTGTACGGCCCCACCGAGGCCGCCGTCGACGTCACGTACCACGAGGTTGTCGACGCCGACACGCTGTCGGTGCCGATCGGCCGCCCGGTGTGGAACACCCGCACCTACGTGCTCGACGCCCGCCTGAACCCGGTCGCACCGGGTGTCGCGGGTGAGCTGTACCTCGCGGGTGATCAGCTCGCCCGTGGCTACCTGGGTCGCCCGGATCTGTCCGCGGATCGCTTCGTGGCCAACCCCTTCGGTGCTTCCGAGCGCATGTACCGCACCGGTGACCTGGTGAAGTGGAACGCCGAGGGCGAGATCGAATACCTCGGCCGCACCGATTTCCAGGTGAAGCTGCGCGGCCTGCGCATCGAGCTGGGTGAGATCGAATCCGCGCTCACCGCACAGGATTCCATCGCCCAGGCCGTGGTCGTGGTCCGCTCCGATGACCGTCTCGGTGACCAGTTGGTCGCCTATCTGGTCCCCGCGATCTCCGCCGCCCCCGTCGCGAATATCGCGAACGCCCCGGAAAGCGCCGCGACCGCGGGCACAGGCATCGCGGACACCGCCGCGAACACTCGTGGCGCGGGTGCCGTTGACAGCGCACAGGTTTCGGCGGCCGCCGCCGATCGCGTACAGCTGGATCAGATCCGCTCCGCACTCGCGGCGGCACTGCCCGGCTACATGGTCCCGGCCGCGTTCGTGGTGCTGGACGCGTTCCCGCTCAATGCCTCCGGCAAGCTGGATCGCAAGGCGCTGCCCGCGCCGGTGTTCGAGGCCAAGGTGTTCCGGGCTCCGTCCACTCCGGTCGAGGAGATCGTGGCGGGTGTGTTCGCCGATCTGCTCGGCAGTGAGCGCGTCGGCGTGGACGACGACTTCTTCGAGCTGGGCGGCAGTTCGCTGCTGGCCGCGAAGGCGGTCGCGCGGATCGGGCAGGCGCTGGGCACCACCGTGGGTGTGCGGGCCATGTTCGAGGCATCGGCCGTCGGCACCCTGGCGGCCCGGGTAGAGGTTGCGCCGCAGGGGCTTTCGCGGCCCGCGCTGGTGGCGGGGGAGCGGCCCGAGAACCTGCCGCTGTCGCCCGCGCAGCAGCGCATGTGGTTCCTGAACCGCTTCGACGGCAGCTCGACCGCGTACACGATTCCGCTGGCACTGCGCCTGCGCGGTGATCTGGATATCGCCGTCATGCGCGCCGCCGTGGCCGAACTCGTCGCGCGGCACGAGACATTGCGCACCGTCTATCCGGAGACCGCCGCCGGACCGGTACAGGTCGTACTGTCCGCCGAACAGGCCGCTCAGCCGCTGGATGTCATCGAGTGCACCGAAGCCGAACTGCCGCAGCGCATGCTGGAGCTCACCGGCGCGGAATTCGATGTCACCACCGCTGTCCCGGTCCGCTTCGCGCTGTTCCGGATCACCGATGCACCGGCCGCCGAATACGTGTTCGCCGGTGCGCTGCACCATATTTCGGCCGATGGTTCCTCGCTGGTGCCGTTCGTGCGCGATCTCATGCACGCCTACGACGCGCACCTGGCCGGTGCCGCGCCGGCGTGGTCACCGCTGGCGGCGCAGTACGCCGATTACGCCCTGTGGCAGCGCGCCCTGCTCGGTGCCGAGAGCGACGCGGAATCGATTGCGGCACAGCAGCTCACCTTCTGGCGCGAAACCCTCGCCGGGCTGCCGGATCAGCTGGACCTGCCCGCAGACTTCCCGCGCCCGGCGCGGCAGAGCCTGCGCGGTCAGCGCATTGCGTTCGGCGTCGACGCGCAGTTGCACGCCGAGTTGACCCAGGTGGGCCGCCGCCACGGCGCGACCCTGTTCATGGTGGTGCACGCGGCGTTCTCGGCGCTGCTGGCCCGCTTGTCCGGCACCGCCGACATCACCGTCGGCACCCCGATCGCCGGGCGTGGCGAGGCCGCCCTGGACGACATCATCGGCATGTTCGTGAACACGCTGGTGCTGCGCACCGAAATCGATGCGGCGGAACCGTTCTCGGCCCTGCTGGGCCGGGTGCGCACCGCCGATATCGCCGCCTTCGGCAATGCCGACGTCCCGTTCGAGCGTCTGGTGGAGGTGCTCAACCCGCAGCGCTCCACCGCCCGGCATCCGCTGTTCCAGGTGGGCTTCTCCTTCCAGAACCATGAGCGCGCGGCCTTGGAGCTGCCCGGTCTGACGGTCTCGGAGGTCGATTTCGACAATGAGATCGCCCAGTTCGACCTGCACCTGTTCGCGGTCGATCACTACGGTGACGCCGGTGTGCCCGCCGGTGTCGAACTGACCCTGGGCTATGCCACCGATCTGTTCACCGAGGCCACCGCGCTCCGCTTCGCCGCCGCCCTGCGGCGAGTGCTGGAAACCGTTGCGGCCGAACCGGACAGCATTGTCGGCTCGATCGATCTGCTCGGCGCGAACCTGCGCGAACGGGTGCTCACGGAGTGGAATGCCACCGCGAACGCGGTCGCTCCGGTCACCCTGGTGGATCTGGTCGACGCCCAGGTGGCGGCTACACCGAACGCGGCCGCGCTGCTGAGCGCCGACGGCGAAACCGCCCTGGACTACGCCGAATTCGACGCCCGGGTGAACCGGCTGGCCCGCCGCCTGATCGCCGACGGCGTCGGTCCGGAGCAGACGGTGGTACTGGCCATGCGCCGCTCGGTCGAGCTGGTGATCGCCATGTACGCGGTGGTCAAGTCCGGTGCGGCGTACGTGCCGATCGATCCGGACCACCCGGCCGATCGCATCGCGTACATCGTCGAGACCGCCGCTCCCGCAGCGGTTCTCACCACGGTCGCCGATGGCATCCCGTTCGAGACCGTGGTTCCGGTGCACGAGGTGGACCGCCTCGACACCACCGCGTACTCGGCCGCGCCGATCGTGGACGGTGAGCGGGTGCGTCCGCTGCGCGCGCACAACCCCGCCTACCTGATCTTCACCTCCGGCTCCACCGGCAAGCCCAAGGGCGTATCCCTCCCGCACGCCGCCATCGCCAACCAATTGCGTTGGCTGGGTGACACCTTCGCCCTGGGTGCGCGGGATCGCGCACTGCTCAAGACGCCCGCCACCTTCGATCTCTCGGTGTGGGAGTTCTGGTCACCGCTCACCAGCGGCGGCAGCCTGGTCGTCACCGCCCCCGGTGACGAGCGCGATCCGGATCGCCTGCGCGAATTGCTGGACGCCCACGCCGTCACCGTCCTGCACCCGGTCCCGTCGCTGCTCGGCATGCTGCTCACCACCGGCCCCCTCCCGGCCTCGGTGCGCACGGTGCTGGCCATCGGCGAGGCCCTGCCCACCGCCACCGCCGCCGAGTTCCTGCGGCTGCACGCCTCGGGTTCGGCGCGCCTGTTCAACCTGTACGGCCCGACCGAGGCCGCGGTGTCCATCACCGCGTTCGAGGTGTCGGAGCAGCCGGGCCAGGTCGTCCCGATCGGTGTTCCGGCCTGGAACAGCGGTGCGTACGTGCTGGATTCGCGGTTGCAGCCGGTGCTGATCGGGGTGCCGGGCGAGCTGTACCTGTCCGGTGCGCAGCTGGCGCGCGGCTATCACGGCCGTCCCGGCCTGACCGCGGATCGCTTCGTGGCCAACCCGTTCGGCGCGGGCCGCCTGTACCGCACCGGCGATATCGTGCGCCACCGTGCCGATGGCGCACTGGAATACGTCGATCGCGCCGATTTCCAGGTGAAGATCGGCGGCTTCCGCATCGAACTCGGTGAGGTCGAAACGGCGCTGCGTCGACAGGACGGGGTGACCGCCGCCGTGGCGGTGGCCCGCGATGACAGTGGCAATGGAGCCAGGCTGGTCGCCTATGCGGCCGTGCCGGGTGCCGACCCGGCCCGCTACGACGAGGTGGCGGCCGGGTTGCGCGCCGGACTCGCGGCCGAGCTGCCGCACTACATGGTCCCCGCGGCCCTGGTGGTGCTGAACGCGTTGCCGCTCAATGCCAATGGCAAGGTCGACCGGGCGCGCCTGCCCGAGCCGGCCTTCACCGCCGCCGCGTACCGCGCCCCGGTGTCGCGGATCGAGAGCCTGGTGGCGGCCGCGTTCACCGAGGTCATCGGCCTCGCCGCGACCGATGCGGCTGCCGCCGAGGTAGCCGCGACCCCGGAGTCCGGTGCCGCAGTCGGCCTCGACGCCGATTTCTTCGCCCTGGGCGGTAATTCGCTCATGGCGACCCGGCTCGCGGCCCGCCTGGGCGCGGATCTGGGTGTGCGGGTGCCGGTGGCGGCGGTGTTCGAGGCCCCGACCGTGCTGGCGCTGGCCGAGCGGCTGGCCGCGATCGATCCGTCGGACACCCGGCCCGCCCTGGTCCGCCGGACCGCTACCGGACCCGCCCCGCTGTCGCTGGCACAGCAGCGCATGTGGGTGGTGAACCAGCTCTACCCGGAGTCGGGCGCGTACAACGTGCCCGCCGCGATTCGGCTGACCGGCACCCTGGACCGGGCGGCCCTGGCCGCGGCCCTGCGGGATCTGGTGCGGCGGCACGAATTGCTGCGCACCCGCTACCCCAAGCTGGACAGCGGCGAGGTGCAGCAGGTGCTCGCGGTGGATGACGTGCACTTCGATCTGACCCCGGTTCCGGTATCCGCCAACGGTATCGACGATCGAATCGCCGAAATCGTCTCCGCCGGTTTCGATGTCACGATCGCGCCGCCGGTGCGCATCGCGCTGCTGTCGGTATCGCCGACCGATCATGTGCTGGTCGTGGTCATGCACCACATCAGCACCGACGGCTACTCGGTCGCACCGATGGCGCGAGACCTGGTGTCGGCGTACACGAGTCGCCTCGACGGCACGGCTCCGGCCTGGACGCCGCTGGCCATTCAGTACGGCGATTACAGCGACTGGCAGCGCACCGTGCTCGGCGCCGAGCTCGACGAGCACAGCCTGCTCAATGCCCAGCTGGATTTCTGGCGCACCGAATTGGCCGGTCTGCCGGAGCAGCTCCCGCTGCCCACCGATCGCCCGCGCCCGGCTCGCCGCGAAATGCGTGGCGACACGGTTGATTTCGAGATCGCCGCCGAACTCATCGACCGCCTGTCCACGCTGGCCCGCGAGCACAACGCCACCCTGTTCGGCGTACTGCACGGTGCTTTCGCGGTACTGCTGTCGAAGCTGTCGGGCCTGAGCGATATCGCCGTCGGCACCCCGGTCGCCGGTCGCGGTGAACGCGCCCTGGACGACCTGATCGGCATGTTCGTCAATACCGTGGTGCTGCGCGCCGAGGTGGACACCCGAGCGCCGTTCACCGATCTGCTGCGCCAGGTCCGGGACCGCGATCTGGCCGCCCTGGCCCAGGCCGACGCCCCGTTCGAGCGGGTGGTGGAGGCGGTGCTGGCCGCGTCCGGCCGCGCCCGTTCCACCGCCTACACCCCGCTGTTCCAGGTCATGTTCACCTACCAGAACATGAACACCGGCACGGTCGCCCTGCCGGGCCTGGATGTCGAGGTGCTGGAACCGCGCCTGGCCGAGGCCAAGTTCGACCTCCAGCTCACCGCGCTGGAGCAGTACGATCCGCGCGGTCGCGTCACCGGATTGCGCATGCAATTCGCCTACGCGACCGATATTTTCGACGCCGCCACCATTCGCCTGCTGGCGGAGCGGCTGCTGGGCGTGCTCACCGCGATCGCCGACAATCCGGCGATCACGGTGCGCGCCATCGATATTCGTACCGAATCGGAGCGGCCTCGCAGCGGCAACTCCGGTCCGGCGTCCACCCCGGTGCCGTCGCGTGCGACGGCCGGGGCGGAGCGGGCACCCGCCGAGGTGCCCGCGGCCGAACTCCCGGCGCTCATCGCAGCCGCCGCCGAGCTCGCTCCCGACGCTGTCGCCGTCACGCACGGCGCGCACAGCGTCACCTACCGCGATCTGGCCACCAAGATCGCCGCCGTCGCCCGGGCCATGGGCGCCGCGGCGAAGCCGGAGGCCCTGGTGAATATCGCGCTCGCCGGTTTGGTGCCCGGCATCCTGGCCGCCCTCGGTGCGGGTGGCCTGTCCCAAGTCCTGCACACGCTTTCGGGCGCGGCGCAGGCGCTGGTTCAGTCAGAAGGAGACCTCTGATGTCTCGTGTGGAGTCGGTCGCCCTCAACCGGTTCGGTAACCATGCGGCGCTGCGCAGCGCCTACGGCGCCGCGGACCTGCCGAATCTGATCGAAACGGTGGCAGCCCTGGACCCGGACCGCATCGCGGTCCGGCACGGGGAGCTCACCGTCGCCTACGGCCCGCTCGCGGCCGAACTGGGTGCGCTGGCCGAGGCCATGGGCGGCGCACTGGAACCCGAGGCCCTGGTGCAGGTCGTCATCTCGGGTCAATTGCCGGCGCTCATGGAGGGGGAGGAGGGCGCGCTCACCGCCGTCCTGGACGACCTGCTCGATGACGCCATCGAGGCCGCGGCCGCCGTGCTCACCCCGCATCTGGCCCCGGTCGAAACCCTGGCGACGCTGTTCGAGGAGCAGGTGCGCCGCACGCCCGACGCGGTGGCGCTGCAATTCGGCGGCGAAAGCCTGACCTACGCCGAATTCGACGCTCGCGCCGATACTTTGGCGCGGCGCCTGATCGCCTCGGGTGTCGGTCCGGATGTGTTGGTCGGCCTGGCCGTGCGGCGTTCGTTCGAACTGCTGGTCGGCATGTACGCGATCATCAAGGCCGGTGGCGCATATGTGCCGCTGGACCCGGATCATCCGGCCGAGCGCCTGTCGTACGTGCTGTCGGTCGCGAATCCCGCCGTGGTGCTGACCACCACGGCCGATGAACCGGATTTCGAGACCGCCGTCCCGGTGTTGCGCATCGACGAGTTCGAGCGCACCGCACCGAATTCCGAGCGCACCGCCGCGAACACGGCGCGGTCCCCGATCGCGGATCCCGATGTGCCGCAGGCGATGGCGGACAATATCGCCTACGTCATCTTCACCTCCGGTTCCACCGGCCGCCCCAAGGGCGTCGCGGTCTCGCATCGCGCCATCGTGGCGAACCTGCGCTGGCGGCAGCGCATGTACCGGCTGCACGGCGATGACGCGGTGCTGCAGAAGACCCCCTTCACCTTCGACGTCTCGGTGTGGGAGTTCTTCTGGCCCTTGCAGATCGGTGCGCGCCTGGTGATCGCGGAGCCGGACGGTCATCGCGATCCGGCCTATCTGCTGCGCACCATCGCCGACTACGGCATCTCCGTCGCGCATTTCGTGCCGTCCATGCTGTCGGTGTTCGTGGCCGAGGCCGCACACGAGGGCGTATCCGATTCGCTGCGTGCGGTTTTCGCCTCCGGTGAGGCGCTGCCCGCCGCCACCGCGGCCGGATTCCGCGATGTCAGCGGTGCGACGCTGCACAATCTGTACGGCCCCACCGAGGCCGCGGTCGACGTGACCGCGCACGAGGTGACCGCCGCCGACACCGTGCAGGTGCCGATCGGCGCGGCCGCCGATGACACCGATCTGCTGGTGCTGGACGAGAATCTGCGCCCGGTCCCGACCGGCGTGGTCGGTGAGCTCTACCTGGCCGGTGTGCAGCTGGCCCGCGGCTACGTCGCGCGCACCGGCCTGACCGCCGAGCGCTTCGTCGCCAATCCCGAAGGCGCGCCCGGTGATCGCATGTACCGCACCGGTGACCTGGTGCGCTGGCAGCCCGCCGTGGACGGTGGCCCGAACGAGCTGGAATACCTGGGCCGCACCGATTTCCAGGTGAAGCTGCGCGGTCTGCGTATCGAACTCGGCGAGGTCGAGGCCGCCCTGCTGAGCCATCAGCAGGTGGCGCAGGCCGCGGTGCTGCTGCACCACACCGCCACCGGCGACCATCTGATCGGCTACGTGGTGCCCACCGCCGATGAGCTGGACACCGCCGCGGTGCTGGCGGCCGCGCGGGATCGGCTGCCCGAGTACATGGTTCCGGCCGTACTCATGGCGCTGTCGGAATTCCCGCTCAACCCGAACGGCAAGCTGGATCGGCGCGCGCTGCCGGAGCCCGAATTCACCGATGCCGCGGTCGAATTCCGGGCGCCGGAGACCACCGCCGAACTGGCGGTGGCGGCCATTTTCGCGGATCTGCTCGGTACCGACCGAATCGGCGCGGATGACGACTTCTTCGCCCTGGGCGGCAATTCGCTGATCGCCACCCGGGCCATCGCCCGGGTGGGGGAGGCGTTGCGCATCACCCTGGACGTGCGGGATTTCTTCGAGCGCCCGACCGTGGCCGCGCTGGCGCTGCTGTCGGATGATCCGGCCGCACAGCTGGATTCGGACGCCGAACTGATCGGCCCGGCCGAATTCGACGCCGATCGCCCGGTGCTGGCGGCGGTGGAGCGGCCCGCCCTGGTCCCGCTCTCACCCGCCCAGCAGCGCATGTGGTTCCTGAATCGTCTCGCGCACGACGAATCCGCCACGCCCGCCGACGGTTTCGACGCGGCGGCGGTCGACAATGTGATCGTCGCGCTGCGCCTGCGCGGTGAACTGGACACCGCCGCGCTGACCGGTGCGGTCACCGATCTGATCGTCCGGCACGAGGTGCTGCGCACCTCCTACCCGCAGACTCCCGCCGGTCCGATCCAACTGGTGCACGCGGCGCCGCTCGGCTCGACCGCGCCCGGGCACCCCATCGCCGCCGAGCTGACCCCGGCCGACACCACCGACGCCGCCCTGCGCGCCGCCATCGAGGCCGAGGCGAAGCGCGGATTCGATGTGGCGGCACAGGTTCCGCTGCGCCTGCGCCTGCTGCGCGTCGACGCCACCGATCACACCCTGGTGCTGGTGGTGCACCATATCGCCGCCGACGGCGTCTCGATGTCCCCGCTGGTGCGCGATCTGGTCGAGGCGTACACCGCGCGCCGTGCGGGGGAGCGGCCGGACCGGGCTCCCCTCGAGATCCAGTACGCGGATTACGCCCTGTGGCAGCAGCGCCTGCTCGGCGATGACGCCGATCCGGAATCGCTTGCCGCGCGCCAGCTCTCGTTCTGGACCCGGGAACTCGCGGAGCTGCCCGCGCAATTGGATCTGCCCGCCGATCGTCCGCGCCCGGCGGTCTCCGGATATCGCGGTGCGAGCGTCGGGTTCGCGCTCGACGCCGAATTGCGCACCGCCGTCGACACCCTCGCCGCCCAGGCCCGGGCCACCCCGTTCATGGTCATGCACGCCGCGCTGGCCGCCCTGCTGGCGCGTCTGTCGAACACCACCGATATCGCCATCGGCACCGCCGTCGCGGGTCGCGGCGAACGCGCCCTCGACGATCTGGTCGGCATGTTCGTCAACACGCTGGTGCTGCGCACCGAGGTGCGCGGCGACCGATCCTTCGCGGACCTGATTTCGGTTGCCCGGGAACGGGATCTGCGCGCGTTCGCGCACCGCGATGTGCCGTTCGAGCGCCTGGTCGAGGTGCTCAATCCGGCCCGCGCCCGCAATCGCCACCCGCTGTTCCAGGTGGCGCTGGTCTTCCAGAACCTGGGCGTGGCCACCCCCGAACTCCCGGGTCTGGACACCGAGACCGTCGAATTCGACGCCGGTTTCGCCAAATTCGATCTCCAGCTCACCGTTGCCGAGGACGGCGACGGCTATCGCGCCGAATTCAATTACGCCACAGAACTGTTCGACGAGCCGACCGTCGCGGAGTTCGCCGCCAAATTCATCCGCCTGCTCACCGCCGCCACCGCCGCGCCCGAGCGCGCGGTCGGCGATATCGAACTTCTCGACGCCGGTGAGCTCGACTACGTCGTGGATTCCTGGAACGCCACCGGCCACAAGGTCCCGGATCTGTTCCTGCACGCCGGTTTCGACGCCCAGGCGCAGCGCACCCCCGCGGCGCGCGCCCTGGTGTTCGGCGCGACCGAGCTGACCTATGCCGAACTCGACGAGCGCGCCAATCGACTGGCCCGCCTGCTCATCGAGGCCGGAGTCGGTCCCGAATCCCTGGTCGTGCTGGCCATGGGCCGTTCGGTGGAACTCATCGTCGCCATGTACGCGGTGCTGCGCGCCGGTGGCGCGTACGTCCCCGTCGACCCCTCGCATCCGATCGAGCGAATCGGCCACATTCTCGACACCGCCGAGCCGCAGCTCGTATTGACCACCGCGGGTGACGGTTTCGCGCTGCCCGCGCATATCGACGTCCCGCTGCACCGGGTGGACGAGCTCGATCTCACCGAGTACTCCGCCGCCAAGATCTCCGATCGGCAGCGCCGCGCGGTGCTGCATCCCGAGCACCCGGCCTACGTGCTGTTCACCTCCGGCTCCACCGGCAAGCCCAAGGGCGTCGCGGTGAGCCACCGTGCCATCGCCAACCAGATGGCCTGGATGCAGGCCGAATACGGTATCGGCCGCAAGGACGTCTACCTGCAGAAGACCGTCTCCACCTTCGACGTCTCGCTGTGGGGCTACTTCCTGCCGCTGCGCGCCGGGGCCACCATGGTGCTGGCCGCGCCGGACGGGCATCGCGATGCCCGCTACCTCGCCGAGACCGTCGCCGCGCACGGCGTCACGCTCACCGACTTCGTGCCGTCCATGCTGTCGGTCTTCGCCACCCATGCCGAATCGGGCGAACTCGATTCCCTGCGTGCGGTTTTCGTCGCCGGTGAGGCCTTCCCGGCGGAGACCGTCACCGCGTTCCGCGCGGTCTGCGACGCCGAACTGCACAATCTGTACGGCCCCACCGAGGCCGCGGTCACCGTCACCTACCGCGCGGTGGGCGATGAGCCGCAGGCGGTCCCCATGGGCGAGCCGGAGTGGAACACCCAGGTCTACGCCCTGGATTCGCGCCTGCGCCCCGCCCCCATCGGCGTTCCCGGTGAGCTCTACCTGGCCGGTGTGCAGCTGGCGCGCGGCTACCACCGCCGCGTCGACCTCACCTCGGATCGCTTCGTCGCCAACCCCTTCGGGTCCGGCGGCGAGCGCATGTACCGCACCGGCGACCTGGTGAAGTGGACTCAGGACGGTGAGCTGGTCTATCTGGGCCGCATCGATTTCCAGGTCAAGTTCCGCGGCCAGCGCATCGAGCTCGCCGAGATCGAGACCGCGCTGCTGACCGCCCCCGAGGTCGCGCAGGCAGCGGTCCGGGTGATCGCGGGCGATACCGGCGACTACCTCGCCGGATACGTGATCCGCACGGCCGGAACCGAACTCGACACCGACACGCTGCGCGCCGGCCTCACCGCACAGCTGCCCGCCTACATGGTGCCCACCGTCATCGTGGAGCTCACCGAGTTCCCGCTCGGCACCAGCGGCAAGCTGGATCGCGGCGCGCTGCCCGTGCCGACCTTGGCCGCCAAGCGTTTCCGCGCCCCCGTCGATGCCGCGCAGCGCCTGGTCGCCCGCGTCTTCGGCGAGGTGCTGGGTCTGGACCGGATCGGCCTGGACGACGATTTCTTCGCCCTCGGCGGCAGTTCGCTGTACGCCACCCAGGTCACCGCCCGCGCCGGAGCCGAACTGGGCGTGCGCATTCCGGTGCGCACCCTGTTCGACGCGGGCACCGTGGCGGGTTTCGCCGCCGCCGTAGGCGAATTGGCCGGTGCCGCACGGCGTCCCGCACTCGTCCCGCAGCCGCGCGTGGACCGCGTGCCACTCTCCTCCGCGCAGCAGCGCCTGTGGTTCCTCAATCGCCTGGAGAGCGAACAGGAACACCCCAGCAGCTATAACCTGCCGATCGTGCTGCGCCTGTCCGGCCGGCTCGATGTGACCGCGCTGGAGCAGGCCATGCTGGACCTGCTGGCCCGGCACGACGCACTGCGCACCTACTACCCGGACACCGAGTTCGGTCCGTACCAGAAGACCCTCGATCCCGCCGACGTCGGTCTCACCCTGAACCCGGTGCCGGTGCTCGAATCGGAGATCGTCGTCGCGGTCACCGCCATCGCCGAGGCCCCGTTCGACGTGGTCCGCGAACTCCCCTCGCGCATCGCCCTGCTCGTGGTGGATCGCGGCGCGGACGCGCCCTTCGACTCCGATGAGTACGTGCTGGTCATCGTGCTGCACCACATCGCGGGCGATGCCCTGTCCATGACGCCCCTGCTCGGTGATGTGGTGCGCGCGTACACCGCCCGCCTGGCCGGACAGGCCCCCGGCTGGGCACCCCTGGCGGTCCAGTACGCCGATTACAGCCTGTGGCAGCGCGCGCTGCTCGGTTCGGACGCCACCCCGGGCGATCTGGCCCATCAGCAGCTGGAATTCTGGCGCGACACCCTCGCCGGATTGCCCGCCCAGCTGGCCCTGCCCACCGACCGCCCGCGTCCCGCCCAGCCGCGGAACACCGGTGGCGCGGTCGATTTCGAGCTCGGCCCGGACGTCCTCGCCGCGCTGCGCGACCTCGCCGCCACCCGGCAGGCCACCCTGTTCATGGTGCTGCACGCCGCCTTCGCCGCCACCCTGGCCCGCCTGGCGGGCAGCACCGATATCGCCATCGGCACGCCCGTCGGCGGCCGTGGCGAGCGCGAATTGGACGCGCTCATCGGCATGTTCGTCAACACCCTGGTGCTGCGCACCGAGGTCGACCTCGCCGCGCCGTTCACCGAACTGCTGACCCGCGCCCGCGATACCGATCTGGCCGCCTTCGCCAATGCCGACCTGCCGTTCGAGCGCCTGGTCGACGATCTGGTGGTGGACCGCTCCACCGGCGCGCATCCGCTCTTCCAGGTCATGCTGAGCTTCGGCGAAGATCGCGGCACGACAACGGATCTGACGCTTCCGGGCCTGACCGTCACCCCCGTCGAACTCCCCGACGCGGTCGCCAAGTTCGACCTCCAGCTCGTCATCAACGAGCGTTCGACCGTCCCCGGTGACGCCCTCACCGGCAGCCTCCGCTACGCCACCGAACTCTTCGACCCGGCCACCGCGGCCGCCCTGACCACCCGCCTCACCCGCGTCCTGGCGGCGGTGGCGGCCGACCCGAGCGTCCGCGTCGGCGATATCGACCTGCTCGACACCGCCGAGCGGGAGTTGGTTCTACACGGCTGGAACGACACCGCCACCCCCGTCGACAGCACCGCGACCCTCGTCTCCCTCTTCGAGGCCCGCGCCCTGACCAGCCCCGACGCCCCCGCACTCGAATTCGAGGGGACAGTCCTGTCCTACGCCGAGTTCGCCGCCCGCGTGCACCGGCTGGCCCGCTACCTGGTGGCCCAGGGCGTCGGCGCGGAATCATCAGTGGCCCTCGGCATGCGCCGCTCCCTGGACCTGGTGATCGGCATGTACGCCGTCATCACCGCAGGCGGCGCCTACGTCCCACTCGATCCGGATCACCCGGCCGAGCGCACCCGCTACATCGTCGAGACCGCGCGCCCGGTGTGCGTGCTGACCTCCGGCTATGACCTGGAAGAGGTTGCGGCACAGCAGGTTCGCATCGATAACCTCGACCTGTCCGGCTATTCCGCTGCCCCGCTGACCGATGCCGAGCGGGTCACCTCGCCGCGGCCGTCGAATACCGCGTACATCATCTTCACCTCCGGTTCCACCGGGCGCCCCAAGGGTGTCGCGGTCTCGCACGCCGCCATCGTCAACCGCCTGGTCTGGATGCAGGCACGGTACGGCTTGACCGCCGCCGATGTGGTCCTGCAGAAGACCCCCGCGACATTCGATGTCTCGGTGTGGGAGTTCTTCTGGCCCATGCAGATCGGTGCGCGACTAATCGTGGCCAGGCCGGACGGGCATCGCGATCCGGCGTATCTGGCCGAAATCATCGCCGCCCAGGGTGTCACCGTCGCGCATTTCGTGCCGTCCATGCTGGCGGTGTTCGTCGCCGAGCCCACCGCCGCCGAATGCGATTCGCTGCGTATGGTTTTCGCCTCCGGTGAGGCGTTGCCCGCGCCGACCGCGCAGCAGCTGCGCGCACTGACCGGTGCGGCGCTGCACAATCTGTACGGCCCCACCGAGGCCGCCGTCGACGTCACCCATCACGAGGTCACCGACGCCGACGCGGTGTCGGTGCCGATCGGCGCGCCGGTGTTCAACACCCGTCTGTTCGTCTTGGACGCGCGCTTGCATCCCGTTCCCGTCGGTGTTCCCGGTGAGCTGTACCTCGCCGGGGCGCAGCTCGCCACCGCGTACGCCGCTCGCCCCGATCTGACCTCGGATCGCTTCGTGGCCAACCCGTTCGGCGCGTCCGAGCGCATGTACCGCACCGGCGACCTGGTGAAGTGGACCCCCGAAGGTGAGCTGGAATACCTGGGCCGCACCGATTTCCAGGTGAAGTTGCGCGGTCTGCGCATCGAACTCGGCGAGATCGAATCCGCCTTGACCGCACAGGATTCCATCGCACAGGCGGTGGTCGTGGTGCGTTCCGACCACAACACCGGTGACCGCCTGGTCGCCTATCTGGTACCCGAGGCCGATGCCCGCGTCGAGATCGATCTGCTGAAGATCGCCCTCGATCGGCGGCTGCCCGGCTATATGGTGCCCGCCGCCTTCGTGGTGCTGGACGTGCTGCCGCTCAATGCTTCCGGCAAGCTCGACCGCCGCGCGCTGCCCGCGCCCGTGCTCACCTCCCGCGCCTTCCAGGCTCCCGCGACCCGGGCCGAGCGCATCGTCGCCCGCATCTTCGGCGAGGTGCTCGGGCTGGAAACCCCGGTCGGGGCCGGGGACGACTTCTTCGAACTGGGCGGCAATTCGCTCATCGCCACCCGCCTGGTGGCTCGGCTCGGCGCGGCCCTGGACACCCGGGTGCCCTTGCGCGCGCTCTTCGAGCACAGCACGGTCACCGCGCTGGCCGCCGATGTCGGCGATCACGCCGGTGCGGGTGCACGGCCCGCGCTGGTCGCGGGTCCGCGCCCGGACGAGATCCCGCTGTCACTGGCGCAGCGCCGCATGTGGTTCCTGAACCGCTTCGACACCGAATCGGTCGTCGACAATATTCCGCTCGCGGTGCGGCTCACCGGCGCACTCGATGTCGACGCGCTGCTGACCGCGGTCGCCGATGTGGTGGACCGGCACGAGGTGCTGCGCACCATCTACCCCGAGACCGCGACCGGGCACGGCGTGCAGGTGATCCTGCCCGCCGGACGGGGGCTGCCCGACCTCGGACCGGAATCGGTCACCGCGGCCGAACTGCCCGCCCGCGTCCGTGAGCTGGTGCTCGCCGGATTCGACGTGACGGTGGAAGTTCCGTTGCGCGCCCGGCTGTTCCAGGTGATCGACGCCGAAACGCCGACGCACGTCATGGCGCTGGTGGTGCACCACATCGCCGGTGACGGCTGGTCCGTGCATCCGCTCGCCCGCGACATCATGGCCGCCTACACCGCGCGCACCGAAGGCCTTGCGCCGCAGTGGAATCCGCTGCCGGTGCAATACGCCGACTACGCGCTCTGGCAGCGCACGGTGCTCGGCTCCGAGGACGATCCGGATTCGATCATCGCCCAGCAGGCCACGTACTGGTCCGGCGCCCTGGCCGGCCTGCCGGATCAGCTGGAACTGCCCGTCGATCGCCCCCGCCCGGCCGTCGCCTCGTATCGCGGTGACGTGCACGGCTTCTCGATCGACGCCGAACTGCTGGACGCGCTGAACGGCCTGGCCCGCAGGCACGGGGCCAGCCTCTTCATGGTGGTGCACGCCGCCTTCGCCACCCTGCTCGCGCGGCTGTCCGGACAGGACGACCTCGCCATCGGCACCCCGGTCGCGGGGCGTGGTGAGGCGGTGCTGGACGACGCGGTCGGCATGTTCGTCAACACCCTGGTGCTGCGCACCGCCGTCGATTCCGCCACCACCTTCCCCGAGCTGCTGGCCCGGATCAAAGACGTCGACCTGACCGCGTTCGAGCACGCCGAACTGCCCTTCGAGCGGCTCGTGGAGCTGCTCGATCCGGCCCGGTCGCAGGCCCGGCACCCGCTGTTCCAGGTGATGCTGTCGTTCCAGAACACCGGCAGCACCACCTTCGAGGTGCCCGGTCTGGACGTCACCGGGCTGCCGGTGGAGGTGGCCTCGGCCAAGGTCGACCTGCAGCTCAACTTCTCCGAGGTGCCCGGTGTCGACGGCCTCGCCGCCGAATTCACCTATGCCACGGATCTTTTCGATGCCGACACGATCGCGGCCATGGCGGACCGCCTGCTGTGCGTGCTGCACGCCGCGATCGCCGAGACCGGCGAGCCGATCGGCGATATCGAGCTGCTGCGCACCGCCGAGCGTGATCTGGTGCTCTCCGAATGGAACTCCAGCACCGTCGAACTCCGGCTCGCGCTGCCCGAGAACACCGCGGCGACCCTGGTTTCGCTGTTCGAGGCGCAGGCCCTGACCAGTGCGGACGCACCCGCGCTCAGCTTCGACGGGACAACTCTGTCCTACGCCGAACTCGCCACCCGGGTACACCGCCTGGCCCGCCATCTCATCGCCCAGGGCGTCGGCCCGGAAACCACCGTCGCCCTTGCCATTCGGCGCTCACTGGACCTCGTCATCGCGATGTACGCGGTGCTGGAGTCCGGCGCGGCCTACGTCCCGCTCGATCCGGATCAGCCCGCCGACCGCATCGAATACGTGCTGGACACGGCGCGCCCGGTCGTCATCCTGACCACCGGCCGCGATGACTTCCGGGCCGGCCGCTTCACCCCGGTCCTGGCGGTCGACGCCCTCGATCTCACCGGATACCCGAGCACGCCGATCGTCGATGCGGAACGCCGCACCGCGCTGCTGCCGTCGCACCCCGCCTACGTCATTTTCACCTCCGGTTCGACCGGTCGCCCCAAGGGTGTCGCGGTGGAGCATCGTGCCATCGTGAACCGCCTGCTGTGGATGCAGTCGGAGTATCCGATCGATGCGAATGACGCTGTGCTGCAGAAGACTCCGGCGACATTCGACGTGTCGGTGTGGGAGTTCTTCTGGCCCCTGCAGACCGGCGCCCGTCTGGTCGTCGCCAAGCCCGATGGCCACCGCGATCCGGCCTACCTCGCCCGGGTGATCGCCGAAGAGGGCATCACCACGGCGCATTTCGTGCCGTCCATGCTCGCGCTCTTCGTCGCCGAGCCGACGACGGCCGAACGTACCGCGCTGCGTCAGGTATTCGCCTCCGGTGAGGCACTGCCCGCCTCGACCGCGCAGCGTTTGCGCGAGGTGACCGGTGCCCGGTTGCACAACCTGTACGGCCCCACCGAAGCCGCCGTCGACGTCACCTTCCACGAGATCGCCGACACCGACACCCTGTCCGTGCCGATCGGCCGCCCGGTGTGGAACACCCGGCTGTACGTGCTGGACGCACGGCTGCACCCGGTGGCCCCCGGTGTCGCGGGTGAGCTGTACCTCGCGGGTGATCAGCTGGCCCGCGGGTACCTGGGTCGCCCGGATCTGTCCGCGGATCGGTTCGTGGCCAATCCCTTCGGTACCTCCGAGCGCATGTACCGCACCGGCGATCTGGTGAAGTGGAATGCCGAAGGCGAGATCGAGTACCTCGGTCGCACCGATTTCCAGGTGAAGCTGCGTGGTCTGCGCATCGAGCTGGGTGAGATCGAATCCGCGCTCACCGCACAGGATTCCATCGCCCAGGCCGTGGTCGTGGTTCGCTCCGATGATCGCCTCGGTGACCAGCTCGTCGCCTACCTGGTCCCCGTGGATTCCGCCGTACCGGCCTCGACCGAGGTGAGCTCCACTCGTGCGGGCGTCGTTGACGCTATGCCGGTTTCGGCGGCCACCGCCGATCGCGTGCGAGTGGAGCAGGTGCGTGCCGCGCTGGCGGATGTGCTGCCCGGGTACATGGTTCCGGCCGCGTACGTGGTGCTGGATGCCATGCCGCTCAACGCCTCCGGCAAACTGGACCGCAGGCAGCTGCCCGCGCCGGTGTTCGAGGCCAAGGCGTTCCGCGCGCCCGCGACTCCTGTCCAGGAGATCGTGGCGGGCACCTTCGCCGAGGTGCTCGGCGTCGAGCCCGCGCTGGGCTCGGTCGGTCTCGATGACGATTTCTTCGGGCTCGGCGGCAATTCGCTGCTCGCCACCCAGGTGACCGCCCGATTGTCGGCCGCAGTTACCGCCGAGCTGTCGGTGCGCGATCTGTTCGAGGCGTCCACCGTCGTCGCGCTGGCTGCGCTGCTGGAATCCCGTGCGGGCGCGGGCAGCAACCGCCCACCGCTGGTGGCGGGGGAGCGCCCGGCCGAGCTGCCGCTCTCGCTGGCGCAGCAGCGCATGTGGTTCCTGAACCGATTCGATCCCGAATCGGCGGTGGACAATATTCCGCTGGCCGTGCGGTTGCGTTCGGACGCTTCGGGTTTCGGTGCGCTGGACACCGAGGCGCTGCGGCTGGCCGTCGGCGATGTGATCGACCGGCACGAGGTGCTGCGGACCGTCTACCCTGCCACCGAAGGCGGTAGCGGTGTTCAGGTCGTGCTGCCGCCCGGGCAGTCGATCGGAGATCTCACCCCGATCCCGGTGACCGAGGACGAACTGGCCCAGCGCATTGCCGGACTCGTCGGCACGCCGTTCGATGTGACATCCGAGATCCCGGTGCGCGCAGCGCTTTTCACCCTGCCCTCGGGTGCCGAACACGTGCTCGTGGTGGTCCTGCATCACATCTCGGGCGATGGCTGGTCGCTCGGCCCGCTGGCCCGCGATGTCATGGCCGCCTATGCGGCACGAATCGAAGGGCAAGCGCCGCAGTGGAATCCGCTGCCGGTGCAGTACGCGGACTTCGCGCTGTGGCAGCGTGCGGCACTGGGATCGGAAGCCGATCCGGAGTCCGTCCTCGCGCGTCAGCTCGACTACTGGAGCGATGCGCTCGCCGCGCTGCCGGACGAGCTGCGGCTCTCCACCCGCCCGCGCCCGCCGGTGGCTTCGGGACAGGCCGGTACGCACCGCTTCGAGGTGCCCGCGGATCTGGTGACCGCACTGCATCGCGTCGCGCGATCGCACGGGAGCACACCGTTCATGGTGGTGCACAGCGCTTTCGCGGCACTGCTGGCCCGGCTCAGCGGCAGCGACGACATCGCCGTCGGCATTCCGGTCGCCGGCCGCGGTGAGCAGGCGCTGGACGCGCTGGTCGGCATGTTCGTCAACACCCTGGTGCTGCGGGCCCGGGTCGACACCGGCTCGACCTTCACCGAACTGCTGAAGTCGGTGCGCGAGCGCGATCTGCAAGCCTTCGCGAATACCGATGTGCCGTTCGAGCGCCTGGTCGAGGCGCTCGACCCGGCTCGCTCCCAGGCTCGCCATCCGCTGTTCCAGGTCATGCTGTCCTTCCAGAACCAGGGCGGCACCGCCCTGGAACTGCCGGGTCTGGCCGTCACCGAATACCGCATGGATCAGCAGGGTGCGAAGTTCGATCTCCAGCTCGCACTCGGCGGTGGCGCCGATTCGGAGACGATGCGCGCCGAACTCGTCTACGCCACCGACCTTTTCGACGCCGAGTACGCGGATTCGTTCGGACGCCGCCTGCTGCTCATGCTGGCGGCGGTCGCGGCCGAACCCTCCGCTCGCATCGGCGATGTGGAACTGTTGGACGCCGCGGAGCGGTCGCGGGTGCTACACCGCTGGAACGACACCGATGCCGACCTGTGGCTGGAGGGCGTCGCCCCCACCCTGGTCTCGCTGTTCGAGGCGCAGGCCGCGCGCTCGGAACCGCGCACCGCGGTGAGCTTCGACGGGACAGGTCTGTCCTACGGCGAATTCGCCGAACGGGTGAACCGGCTGGCCCGGCACCTCATCGCGCACGGTGTCGGACCCGATTCCTTTGTCGCCCTGGGCATGCGCCGCTCGCTGGATCTGGTCGTCGGCATGTACGCCGTGCTCACCGCCGGTGGCGCGTACGTGCCGCTGGATCCGGATCAGCCCGCCGAGCGCATCGAATACATTCTCGCCACCGCCGACCCCGTCGCCGTACTGACCTCGGGTGCGGATCTGTCCATCGACACCGCGCAGGTGCGCATCGACCTGCTGGACCTGTCCGGCTACCCGGCCGATCCGATCGCCGATGCCGAGCGCCGCCGCCCGCTGCGCGCGGACAACATCGCCTATGTCATCTTCACCTCGGGTTCGACCGGTCGCCCCAAGGGCGTCGCGGTGCCGCATTCGGCGATCGTGAACCGCCTGGTGTGGATGCAGTCCGAGTACCGGCTGGCCGCCGATGACGTCGTGCTGCAGAAGACCCCGGCCACCTTCGACGTCTCGGTCTGGGAGTTCTTCTGGCCGTTGCTGACCGGCGCCCGCCTGGCGCTGGCCAAGCCGGAGGGTCATCGCGATCCCGCCTACCTGACCCGGATCATCGCCGAGGAGGGCGTTACCACGGCGCATTTCGTACCGTCCATGCTCTCGGTGTTCGTCGCCGAGCCGGGTGTGGCCGAATGTGCCTCGCTGCGTACGGTTTTCGCCTCCGGTGAAGCCCTGCCCGCCCCGACCGCACAGCGACTGCGCGCGCTGACCGGTGCGGCGCTGCACAATCTGTACGGTCCCACCGAAGCCGCCGTCGACGTCACCTATCACGAGGTGACCGACGCCGACACCGTCACCGTGCCGATCGGCGGCCCGGTGTGGAACACCCGGGTGTACGTACTGGATTCGCGCCTGCACCCGGTGGGCGCCGGTATCGCGGGTGAGCTCTACCTCGCGGGCGAGCAGCTGGCCCGCGGCTACCTGGGCCGTCCGGATCTGTCCGCGGACCGCTTCGTCGCCAACCCGTTCACCCCCGGCGAGCGCATGTATCGCACCGGTGACCTGGTGGTCTGGACGGCCGACGGTGAGCTGGAATACCTGGGCCGCACCGA
Organism: Nocardia sp. NPDC058058; assembly: GCF_042885355.1. Classification (NCBI taxonomy): domain Bacteria; kingdom Bacillati; phylum Actinomycetota; class Actinomycetes; order Mycobacteriales; family Nocardiaceae; genus Nocardia; species Nocardia sp. NPDC058058. The sequence goes on from NZ_JBHVSA010000004.1 coordinate 95,982, forward strand.
CTTCCAGGTCAAGTTGCGCGGCCTGCGCATCGAACTGGGTGAGATCGAGGCGGCGCTCACCGCGCACGACTCCGTCGCCCAGGCGGTGGTGGTGCTGCGTTCGGACACGCGCACCGGCGATCTGCTCGTCGGCTATGTGATCCCGTCCGCCGGGTCGGTCGACGTGGCGGCCCTGCGCACCCACCTGTCCGCGGCGCTGCCGTCGTACATGGTGCCGTCGGCCCTGGTGGTGCTGGAGTCCTTCCCGCTCAATGCCAACGGCAAGCTGGACCGCAACGCCCTACCCGCTCCCGAGATCACCGCGGCCGCGTTCGAGGCCCCGGACGGCGAGGTCGAGGCGCTGGTCGCGGCGATCTTCGCCGATCTGCTCGGTGCGGAACGAGTCGGCGCGGGCGATGACTTCTTCGCCCTCGGCGGCAATTCGCTGATCGCCACCCAGCTGGCGGCGCGCCTGTCCAAGGCCATGACCGCGCCGGTGCCGGTGCGCACCGTCTTCGATGCCGCCACCGTGCGCGAACTCGCCGCCCGGGTGACCGCGCTCGCGAATGAGGCGGACGCGAATCTGCCACTGCCCCCGCTGGTTTCGCAGCCGCGCGAGGGCCGCATCCCGCTGTCCATCGCACAGCAGCGGATGTGGTTCCTGAACCGCTTCGACGCACAGGGCGGCGGCTACAACATCCCCTTCGCCCTGCGGTTGACCGGTGCGCTGAACGTGCCCGCGCTACAGGCCGCCATCGCCGATGTGATCAACCGGCACGAGACGCTGCGCACCCTGTACCCCGAGCGCGACGGCGAGGCCGCACAGCTGATCCTGCCCGCCGGAACGCATCTGGTGGAGCTGGAACCGGAGACCATCGCCGCGGCCGAACTCCCCGCACTGGTGGAATCGGTGTCCGCCACCGTTTTCGACGTCACCGTCGAGGTGCCGATCCGGGTGCGGCTGCTCGAGCTCGCCGATGAACACCCGCAGACGCACATCCTGCTGTTCGTGGTGCACCATATCGCCGCCGACGGCTGGTCCTTCGCACCGCTGGCCCGGGATCTGGCCAAGGCGTACGTGGCCCGCTGCGCCAATACCGTCCCGAATCTCGCTGTGCCGCAGGTGCAGTACGCGGATTACGCGCTCTGGCAGCGCGCCGCGCTCGGAGCGGTCACCGATGAACACTCGGTGCTGGCCCGGCAGTTGCGCTACTGGAGGCGCCGCCTGGCGGGCGCGCCCGAGCTGCTCACACTGCCCACCGACCGTCCCCGCCCGGCCGTGGCGAGCACTCGTGGCGCGGCGCTGCTCGGCACCCTGGACGCCGAATTGCATTCCGATATCGTGGAATTCGCGGCGGAGCACCGGGTGACCCCGTTCATGGTGCTGCACACCGCATTGGCCGTGCTGCTGGCCCGGCTGTCCGGAAGCGCCGATATCGTCATCGGCACCCCCGTCGCGGGTCGCGGCCAGCAGGAGCTGGACGATCTGGTCGGCATGTTCGTCAACACCCTGGTGCTGCGCACCGAGATTCGCCCCGGCGCTGCCCTGGGTGAGGTGCTGGCGCAGGTGCGCGATACCGATCTGGCGGCGTTCGATCACGCCGCGCTGCCCTTCGAAGCACTCGTCGACGCGCTGAATCCGGCACGCTCCCAGGCGCATTCGCCGATCTATCAGGTCGCGTTCACGCTGCAGAACCACGCCGAGCCGGAGTTCCGGTTGCAGCGGCTGTCCATCACCGGACTCGATGCCGGGGTGCCGCCCATCCAGTTCGATATGGACTGGACCCTGCACGAGCATTTCGCCGACGGTGTGCCCGCCGGACTCGACGTGCATGTGCACTACGCCCGAGATCTGTTCGACGAGAACATCATCGGTGAATTCCTGGTCCGCTACGAGCGGGTGCTGCGCGCCCTGCTCGCCGATCCGCGCACCACCGCCGCCGATGTGGAACTCATGTCGGTGGCCGAGCGCGGCGTGGTGCTGTCGGATCGCAACGCCACCGCGCGGATGATCCCGCGCGAAACCCTCGCCGATCTGCTGGACCGGCGCGCCGCCGTCGATCCGGCGGTGACGGCAGTGGTGCTCGAGGATGAAACCCTGAGCTACGGCGAACTGGCCGTCCGCGCGAATCGCCTGGCGCGCTGGCTGATCGGCCAGGGCGTCGGCCCGGACGATATCGTCGGCGTCACCGCGCAGCGTGGATTCGATATGGTCATCGCGCTGTACGCCGTGGTCGCGGCGGGTGCGGCCTATCTGCCGGTGGATCCGGCGCATCCGGCGGATCGCCTCGCGCACATTCTCGGCACCGCCGAAACCACCCTGGTGCTGGCGGTCGACGAGCTGCTCCCGCCCGCGCTGGACGGCGTGCGCACCGTGGCCGTCGCGGATCTGGATCTGAGCGACTACCCGGACACCCCCGTCACCGATGCCGAGCGGATCGTGCCGCTGCGCCCGGACAACCTGGCGTACGTGCTGTTCACCTCCGGCTCGACCGGCCTGCCCAAGGGTGTGGCCACCAGCCACCACGCCATCGTCAACCAGCTGTACTGGCTCGAACACCGCTACGGCGTCACCGCCGCCGATCGCATCATGCAGCGCGCGCCGCTGTCCTTCGACGTCTCGGTGTGGGAGTGCTTCCTGCCCGCGCTGGTGGGTGCGCCGCTGGTGCTGCTGAAGCCCGGCGGGCACCTGGACCTGGACTATCTGGCCGGGAAGATGCGCGAGCACGGCATCACCATCGCCGAGCATGTGCCGTCCGTGCTGGCCGCCCTGGTCGCCGAGGGTCAGGGGTCCGCGCTGGGTTCGTTCCGGCATCTGCACACCGGTGGTGAGGCGCTGCCCGCCGAACTGCTCGCCGCGCTGCGCGAGCACGTCGGCGGTGCGGTGCACAACGCCTACGGACCCACCGAGGCCGCCGTCTCGACCATCTACCACGAATTCACCGACGCGGATCCGGATTACGAGGTCGCCATCGGCCGCCCCAACTGGAACACCCGCGCCTATGTGCTGGACGCCCGGTTGCGCCCGGTGCCGACCGGCGTCATCGGCGAGCTGTACCTCGCCGGTGATCAGCTGGCCCGCGGCTACCAGGGCCGCGGTGCGCTCAGCGCGGAACGCTTCATCGCCGATCCGTTCGGCGTGCCCGGTGCGCGCATGTATCGCACCGGCGATCTGGTGCGCTGGAACCGCTCCGGTGATCTGGTCTACCTGGGCCGCAACGACTTCCAGGTGAAGCTGCGCGGTCAGCGCATCGAGCTCGGCGAGATCGAGGCGGCCCTGCTGACGGCCGCCGGTGTCGCCAATGCCGCTGTGCTGCTCGCCAAGGACTCCGCCGGCACCGATGCCCTGGTCGGCTACGTCTCCGGTCCGGGTCTTTCCGCCGACGCGGTGCTGGCGCACATCCGCGAGCAGTTGCCCGCGTATATGGTGCCCGCGCACCTGGTGGTGCTCGACGATATGCCGCGCACCAGCGTCGGCAAACTGGACCGCAAGGCCCTGCCGCCGGTCGAATTCACCGCCGCGGCAACCGCTTTCCGCGCACCGCGGGAAGGCTCGGAGTCGATGCTGGCCGGACTGCTGCACGACCTGCTCGGCGGTGATCCGATCGGCGCCGATGACGATTTCTTCGACCGGGGCGGTAACTCGCTGCTGGCCATGCGGCTGGTGGCGCGCGTCAACGCGGCCTTCGGCTGCGAGATCGGCGTGCGTGAGATCTTCGAGGCCCCGACCGTTGCCGAACTGGCCACCCGGGTCACCGGCGGCGGCCGCACCCTGCCGCCGCTGACCGCGGCACCGCGTCCGGATCGAATCCCGTTGTCACTGGCGCAGACTCGTATCTGGCTGCTGAACCGCCTCGATCCGGAATCGGCCGCGTACAACATCCCGGCCGCCATCCGGCTGATGGGCGATCTCGACATTCCGGCATTGCGCGCCGCCCTCACCGATGTGATGACCCGGCACGAGGTGCTGCGCACCATCTACCCGATGGACGCCGAGGGCGAGGGTCACCAGGTGATCCTGCCCGCGGGCACCGCCATCGAGTTGCCGGTCGAACTCGTCCGGGGTTCGGTGCTGCCGCGCATCTACGAATTCGGTTCCACCGGTTTCGATATCACCACCGAACTGCCGATGCGCGCGGTGCTGCTGCGCGAATCCGAGCACAGCACCGTGCTGGTCGCGGTGCTGCACCACATCGCCGGTGACGGCGCGTCCATGGATCCGCTGCTGCGCGATGTGATCCTGGCGTATCTGGCGCGCACCTCCGGGTCCGCACCGCGGTGGGAACCGCTGGCCGTGCAGTACGCCGATTACGCCCTGTGGCAGCACGGCGTGCTGGAAACGGTAGCCGCACCGGAACTCTCGTACTGGCGCGAACAGCTCACCGGACTGCCGGACGAGCTCCCGCTGCGCACCGACCGGCCGCGTCCGGCGGTCTCCTCCTATGCGGGTGCGGTGGTGCGCGGTCGCATCGGCGGCGATGTGGGCGAACGTGTGCGCGCGGTTGCCAAGCGGCACAACGCGACTCCGTTCATGGTGTATCACGCCGCGCTGGCCGTACTGCTGGCTCGGCTCTCGGGCACCGAGGACATCGCGATCGGCACCCCGGTCGCCGGGCGCGGCGAGGCCGCCCTGGACGACCTGGTCGGCATGTTCGTCAACACCCTGGCGCTGCGCACCCGCCCGGCCCTGGACCGCCCCTTCGCCGATCTGCTGGCCGAGAGCCGGACCGTGGACCTGGCCGCCTTCGCCAATGCCACGGTGCCGTTCGAGCGCGTGGTGAACGAGCTCGGCATCGAAACCAACCGGTCCCGGCATCCGCTGTTCACGGTGACACTGAACTACCTGAACCTGGACGGCGATACGCACGGCGTGCCCGGACTGGTGCTGGAGAACGTCGAATTCGACGACACCGTCGCCAAATTCGATCTCACCTTCTCCATCGGCGATGAACTCGATGACGACGGCCATCTGATCGTCGAGGTCACCTACGCCACCGACCTGTACGACGAGGCGACCGCGGCGGATCTGCTGCGCCGCTTCGGCCGGGTGCTCGGCGCGGTCACCACCGATCCGGCGGTGACCATCGGCGAGATCGAACTGCTGGCTCCGGTGGAGCGCGCCGAACTGCTGGCCCGGCGCGGCCCGCGGGCGCTGCCGCCGCGCACCCTCGCCGAGCTCATGCGGGCCGCGGTCGAGCTGAATCCCGAAGCGACGGCGCTGATTTCGAGCGGTGAGACGCTCAGCTACGGACAGCTGGACGAGCGCTCCTCGCGGCTGGCCCGGTTGCTCATCGGCTTCGGCGTCGGCGCGGAGGATTTCGTCGCCGTCGCGGTGCCCCGCTCCATCGATTCCGTGGTGGCGCTGTGGGCGGTCGCCAAGACCGGCGCGGCCTTCCTGCCGGTCGACCCCACCTATCCGGCCGAGCGCATCGCCTACATGCTGGCCGATTCCGGTGCCACCCTCGGGCTGACGCTCACCGCGCACCTGGAACAGCTTCCGGCGCAGGCGACCTGGATCGTGCTCGACGGCGAATCGCTGTCCCGCGATCTGCTCGCCTTCGACGCGAAGCCCATCGCGGACACCGAACCGGTGCGCCCGGTGCGCATCGGCAACGCCGCCTGGATGATGTACACCTCCGGTTCCACCGGCCGCCCGAAGGGCGTGGTGGTCAGCCACGCCGGTCTGCCGGGCGTCGCGGCGATTCATCAGGAGCACGCGCCGACCTCCGCATCGGCCCGCGTCCTGCACCGGGCCTCGCCCAGCTTCGACGCCTCGCTGATGGAACTGCTGATGGCCCTGCCGGTCGGTGCGGCACTGGTCATCTCGCCCGCCGACGTCTTCGGCGGCGAGGAGATGAGCGAACTCATCCATCGGGAGCGGGTGACCCACGCGCTCATCACCCCGTCGGTGCTGCAAACCCTCGATCCGGACCGGCTGCGGGGCCTGCGGCACCTGTCGGTCGGCGGCGAGAGCTTCGGTCCGGAACTGGTGGAACGCTGGGGCGGCGGCCGCGATCTGTACAACTCGTACGGGCCGACCGAGGTCACCATCACCACGCATATGAGCTCGCCGCTGCGGCCGGGCGACGGTGTGGTGCTGGGCGGACTCGCGCACGGTCTCGGCGCGGTGGTGCTGGATGCCCGGCTGAGCCCGGTGCCGGACGGCGCGGTCGGCGAAATGTATCTGCGCGGACCGGGATTGGCGCGCGGCTATCACGGCCGCGCCGATATCACCGCGGACCGCTTCATCGCCGATCCGTTCGGCGAGCCCGGCGGGCGGCTGTACCGCACCGGTGATCTGGTGCGCTGGGTCCGGCGCTCGGTCGGCGGCATCAGCTACCCGGTGCTCGAATACCTGGGCCGCTCCGACGATCAGGTCAAGGTGCGCGGTCTGCGCATCGAACTCGGCGAGATCGACACCGTGCTCACCACCCATGAGAGCGTCGATTTCGCGGTCACCATCGGCCACACCGGTCGTTCCGGCGATATCTCGCTGGTGTCCTACGTGGTGCCCGCACCGGGCCGCACCGTGGACGCCGAAGCGTTGCGCGCCTTCGCGGGCCGCTCGCTCATCGCCTACATGGTGCCTGCGGCCATCATGGTGATCGACGCCATTCCGCTCACCCCGACGGCCAAACTGGATCGAAAGGCACTGCCGGAACCGGTATTCCGCACCGCGGAGTTCCGCGCACCGGTCACGGTCGCCGAACGAGCCATCGCGACCGTCATGGCCGAACTGCTCGGCGCCGCCGATCCGGTCGGACTGGATGACGATTTCTTCGCTCTCGGCGGCAATTCGCTGAGCGCGGTGAAGCTTTCGGCCCGGCTGTCCGCCCGCCTGGGTGTCGCGGTGGCCATGCGCACCGTGTTCGAGCATCCGACCGTGGCCGGATTGGCCGCTGTCATCAGCACCTCCGGCGAAATCGTCGCGACCGGTCCGGAGCTCGTGTCGCGCCGCGAGCAGGGCCCGGTGCCGCTTTCGCTGGCACAGCGGCGCATGTGGTTCCTGAACCGGTTCGACGGTGAATCGGCGGCCTACAATATGCCGCTCGCCATCCGGCTCACCGGTGAGCTGGACATCGCCGCCCTCGACGCCGCGTTCGCCGATGTGGTGGCCCGGCACGAGGTGCTGCGCACGCTGTACCCGCTCACCGAATCCGGTCCGGTGCAGGTGATCCTGTCCGCCGCCGAGGCGCGCGGGCCGCGGCTCAGCCCGATTCCGGTGGCGGCGAGCGAATTGCTCACCGTCGTCAGCGAATTCGTTTCCGAGGGCTTCGATGTCACCGCCGCGGTACCGCTGCGCGCCCGGCTCTACCTGCCCTCGGATGCCGTGGATGAGCACGTGCTGGTCGTGGTGCTGCACCATATCGCCGCCGACGGCGCCTCCATGGCCCCGCTGGCCCGCGATGTCATGGCCGCCTACGCCGCCCGGCACGCGGGCGCCGCGCCCGCGTGGGAGCCACTGCCGGTGCAGTACGCGGATTACGCGCTCTGGCAACGGGATCGGCTCGGCTCCGAAGACGATGCCCAATCGCTGCTGGCACAGCAGCTGCGGTTCTGGACCGAGGCCCTGGCCGGGCTGCCGGATCAGTTGGAGTTGCCCGGCGATCGACCGCGTCCGGCGGTGGCTTCCACCGTCGGCGACGAGATCAATTTCGGCATCGACGCCGGGCTGCACGCCCGGCTCGCCGAACTGGGCCGCGCCCAGGGCTCGACGCTGTTCATGGTGGTGCACGCGGCCTTCGCGCTGCTGCTGTCCCGGTTGTCCGGGAGTGCCGATATCGCGGTCGGCACACCGGTCGCGGGTCGCGGTGAGGACGCGCTCGACGATCTGGTCGGCATGTTCGTCAACACCCTGGTGCTGCGCGCCGAGATCGATCCCGCGAGCGGGTTCGGCACCCTGCTGAACCGGGTCCGCGCCCGCGATCTGGCGGCCTTCTCGCACGCCGACGTGCCGTTCGAGCGCCTGGTCGAGGTGCTCAATCCGGTGCGCTCCACCGCCCGGCATCCGCTGTTCCAGGTCGGCTTCTCGTTCAACAACACCGAGACCGCCACCTTCGAACTGGACGGATTGCGGGTCGGCGCGGTCGATTTCGAGACCGCCATCTCCCAGTTCGACCTGCACCTGGTGGTCGTCGACCGCTATGACGCGGACGGTGCGCCCGCCGGACTCGCGGTCTCGCTCACCTACGCGACCGCGCTGTTCGACGCGGATACGGTCGCCGGATTCGCCCGGCGCTTCGAACGGCTGCTGGCCGCGGTGGTCGCCACCCCGGAGCTCCCGGTCGGCGCGCTGGAACTGCTGGCGCCCGAGGAACGCGCCCTGATGCTGGAGTCCTGGAACGACACCGCGCAGGCGGTCGACACCGAGGCGACCCTGGCCACCCTGCTGGACCGCAGCGTCGCGAGCGATCCGAAGGAGATCGCGCTCGTCGCCGATACGCCCACCGGGCGCGAGGAGCTGACCTACGGCGAACTCGATGCCCGGGTGAACCGGCTGGCGCGTGAGCTCATCGCGCGTGGCATCGGTGCGGAAGACCGTGTGGCGCTCGCCATTCGGCGTTCCACCGATCTGGTCGTGGCGATGTACGCGGTGGCCAAGTCCGGTGCGGCGTATGTGCCGATCGATCCGGATCAGCCGGCCGATCGCACCGGTTACATCCTCGAAACTGCCGCTCCGGCAGTGGTTCTGACCACGACACGGGACGGTTTCGAACATGAATCCGCATCGGTGGTGCGGATCGATGAGCTGGATCTGTCCGGGTACTCGGAGCAGCCGATCACCGAGGCCGAGCGGGTGCGGGAGTTGACGGCCGCGAACACCGCGTACGTTATTTTCACCTCCGGTTCGACCGGTCGCCCGAAGGGTGTGGCGCTGCCGCATGCGGCGGTCGTGAACCAGTTGCTCTGGAAGGTCACCGAATTCGGTCTGGATCCGGCCGATGCGGTGCTGCTCAAGACCGCCGCGACCTTCGATCTCTCGGTGTGGGAGTTCTGGTCCGCGGTCGCGTGCGGTGGCCGCCTGGTCATCGCCCAGGCGGACGGGCATAAGGATCCGGCGTACCTGAACGAGCTCATGGCTCGTGAATGGGTGACCACGCTGCATGTGGTGCCGTCCATGTTGGACGCGCTGCTGGCGGATGGTCTGCCGGATTCGCTGTGGCGCATCCTGGCGATTGGTGAGGCGCTGCCGGGCGCACTGGCCCAGCGCGTGCTGGCCGAGCGTCCGCGCACCGAGCTGTTCAACCTGTACGGCCCGACCGAAGCGGCGGTCTCGATCACCAATCACCGGGTCACCGATGCGGATCAGACCGCGGTGTCCATCGGCGCGCCCGAATGGAACAGCCGGGTGTACGTGCTGGACGCACGGCTGCGCCCGGTGCCGGTCGGGGTCTCCGGTGAGCTGTACCTGGCGGGTGCGCAGCTGGCGCGCGGCTACTTCGGCCGCGCGGATCTGACCTCGGATCGCTTCGTGGCCAACCCGTTCAGCGCGGGCGAGCGCATGTACCGCACCGGTGACCTGGTGGCCTGGAATGCCAAGGGCGAGTTGGACTACCGGGGTCGTACCGACTTCCAGGTGAAGATCCGTGGTTTCCGCATCGAGCTCGGTGAGATCGAGGCTGCGCTGCTGACGATGCCGGAGATCGCGCAGGTCGCGGTGCTGGCCAAGTCGGATCAGCGCACCGGTGACCGCCTGGTCGCCTACCTTGTTTCCTCCGACGCGAATGTCGATGTGGCTCAGGTGAAGTCGGCATTGTCGGCGACCCTGCCGTCGTACATGGTGCCCTCGGCGTTCGTGGTGCTGGACGCGCTGCCGTTGAACATCAACGGCAAGCTGGATCGAAAGGCGTTGCCCGAGCCCGAGTTCGAGACCACGGCATTCCGTGCACCGTCCACGCCGATCGAGGAGATCGTGGCGGGCGTGTTCACCGATGTGCTGGGCGTCGAACGCGTCGGCGCGGATGACGATTTCTTCGCCCTCGGCGGAAACTCGCTGCTGGCAACGCAGATCGTCGCCCGGATCGGCGCGGCGCTGGACAGCCGCATTCCGGTGCGCGCGCTCTTCGAGGCGTCCACCGTCGCCGAACTGGCCGCGAATGTCGCGCGGCAGTCGGGTGCGGGTGACCGCCGGGCCCTGGTGGCCCGGTCGCGCCCGGCGGCGATTCCGCTTTCCCCGGCCCAGCAGCGCATGTGGTTCCTGAACCAGTTCGACACCGAATCCGCCGCCTTCAACGTGCCCATCGCGGTCCGGCTGTCCGGTGCGCTGGATGTGCCCGCGCTGCGGACCGCCATCGCGGATCTGATTGCCCGGCACGAGATTCTGCGCACCGTCTACCCGATGACGGGGGAGTCGGACGCCGCGCGCCCCGCCCAGGTGATCCTGGCCCCCGCGCAGGCGACCCCGGAGCTCGAACTGCGCGTCGTCCCCGGCGCCGAACTCGAGGCCGTGCTCGACGAATTGGCCCGTATCACCTTCGACGTCACCGTGCAGGTGCCGGTCCGGGTGCTGCTGCTCGATATCGACGGCGCCGGAAACGATTACGTGCTCGCCATGGTCGTGCACCACATCTCCGGCGACGGTTCCTCGGTCGGCCCGCTGACCCGGGATCTCATGACCGCCTACGCCGCCCGGTCACGCGGTGTCCAGCCGGGCTGGACGGCGCTGCCCGTGCAGTACGCCGATTACGCCATCTGGCAGCGCGAGGTGCTCGGCGACGAAAGCGATCCGGAATCGCTGTTCGCCACCCAGGTCGGCTATTGGAAGTCGGCGCTGGCGGGACTGCCCGATCAGCTGGATCTGCCGTTCGATCGGCCGCGTCCGGCATCGCAGTCCCTCGAGGGCGGCAAGACGCCGGTGCTCATCGACGCCGAAACCCACCGTGCGCTGGTCGAACTCGCCCGCGCACAGGGCGCGACGCTGTTCATGGTGGTGCACACCGCCATCGCACTGCTGCTGGCCCGGTTGTCCGGCACCGGCGATATCGCCATCGGCACCCCGATCGCGGGTCGCGGCGAGGCCGCGCTCGACGATCTGGTCGGCATGTTCGGCAATACGCTGGTGTTCCGCACCGAGGTGGACGCCGCGGCCGCGTTCACCGAACTGCTGACCCGCCAGCGCGAGATCGATATCCAGGCGTTCGCGCATGCCGACGTGCCCTTCGAGCGTCTGGTCGAGGTCCTCAACCCGGTGCGATCGACCTCGCGCAATCCGCTCTTCCAGGTCGGCCTGTCGTTCCAGAATCTGGCGCGCACCCGGCTCGATCTGCCGGGGCTGACCGTCTCCGAGGTCGATTTCGACAATGTGATGGCGGCACTGGATCTGCACTGGATTCTGTCCGACGGGTACGAGCAGGACGGCACGCCCGCCGGTATCGCGGGCAATCTCGTATACGCCGGTGATCTGTTCGACGCGAGCACCGCGGTCGGGTTCACCGAGCGACTCGGTCGCCTGCTGGCCGCCATCGTGGCGGATCCGACCCGCCCGGTCGGTGATATCGATATTCTCGAGCGCGCCGAGCTGGATCGAATCCTGCTGGGCCGTAACGAAACCCGACATGAGATCGTCGACGAGCCGCTGCTCGCCGGTTACCGCCGGACGGTGGCCGCGCATCCGGACGCGATCGCGGTGGTCTACGAGGGCATCGAGCTCACCTATCGCGAATTCGACGAGCGGGTCAATCGACTGGCCCGGTTGCTCATCGCCCAGGGTGTCGGCACGGAATCCGTTGTGGCGGTCGCGATTCGGCGCTCGCTGGATCTGGTGGTCGGGCTCTACGCCGTGCTGTCGGCGGGTGGGGTGTACGTACCGCTGGATCCGGACCATCCCGCCGACCGCATCGCGAATATCTTCGACACCGCCCAGCCGGTCTGCCTGCTCACCAACACCGCCGACGCGGTGTGCGCGCCCGCGGGCGTTCCGGTACTGAACCTGGACGAGCTCGAGCTGGACCGGTTCTCGGCCGCACCGGTACGGCCGGAGGAACTGCTGCGCCCCATCACCGATGAGAACCTGGCCTACATCATCTTCACCTCGGGTTCCACCGGCAGGCCCAAGGGCGTCGCCACCGGGCACTGGGCCATCCACAACCAGATCGAGTGGATGCTCGCCGAATATCCGATGACGCCGGCGGACGCGTATCTGTTCAAGACCGCGACCACCTTCGACGTCTCGCTGTGGAGCATCTTCATGACCATGCGGGTCGGGGCGACGCTGGTCATCGCCGCGCCCGGCGGGCACCTGGACACCGCCTACATCGCGGATGTCATCGCGGCCCAGCGTGTCACGATGGTGGACTTCGTGCCCTCCATGCTCACGGTCTTCGCCGCGCACACCCCGGCGGGTTCGCTGACGACCCTGCGCGATGTGTTCGTCATCGGTGAGGCATTGCCGCCGGAGACGGTGACCTCGACACTGGCGCTGGGCGCCGGGGTGCAGGTGCACAACCTGTACGGCCCGACCGAGGCCGCGATCTCGACCACCTACTGGAAGGCGACCGGCGGCGAGACCCGCTCGGTTCCGATCGGCCTACCGCAGTGGAACACCCAGGTCTACGTCCTGGACGCGCGGCTGCGTCCGGTGCCCGCCGGGGTGCCCGGCGAGCTCTACCTGGCCGGCGACCAGTTGGCACGCGGTTATGAGCGCCGACCGGATCTGACCTCGGATCGGTTCGTGGCCAACCCGTTCGGTGTCGGCGCGCGCATGTACCGCACCGGCGATCTGGTGCGCTGGAACGCCGCCGGAGCACTGGAGTACATCGGCCGCACCGACTTCCAGGTGAAGTTCCGCGGTCAGCGCATCGAGCTCGGCGAGATCGAGATGGCGCTGCTGGCGCATCCGGCGGTGAGTCAGGTGGTGGTGCTGGTGGTGCCGACGGCGCTGGGCGATCAGCTCGTGGCGTACGCGGTGCCGGTGCCCGGCGCGGTCATCGATCCCGTCGGACTGCGGTCCACGGCGGCGGAGGCCCTGCCCGCCTACATGGTTCCGGCCCAGGTCATCGTGCTCGAGGCATATCCGCTCAACGCCAATGGCAAGCTGGAACGCCGGGCACTGCCGGAGCCGGTCTTCACCGGCCGCGAATTCCGGTCGCCCGAAACCGAGCTGGAGATCAAGGTCTGCGCGGCCTTCGCCGAGGTGCTGAAGTCCGAGCGAATCGGCCTGGATGACAACTTCTTCGAGCTCGGCGGAACCTCGCTGGTTGCCGTGCAACTGGCGGCTCGGCTCAGTGCCGCTGTCGGTGAGCGTGTTCCGGTGACCTGGTTGTTCTCCGCTTCCACCCCGGCGGCCCTGGTCGCCGAATTGGAAAGGGCCACCGGCGGTCTGGGCGAGAGTGCCTTCCAGGTGCTGCTGCCGCTGCGCACCGGCGGATCCGGCGAACCGCTGTTCTGCATCCACCCGGTCGGCGGCATCTCCTGGTCGTTCGCCGGACTGGCCGCACACCTGGACGAGGACCGGCCCATCTACGGTCTGCAATCGCCCACCCTGGCCACGGATGTGCCGCTGCCGGCCTCCATCGACGAATGGGCGGCGCGGTACGTGCGGGAGATTCGCGCCGTACAGCCCGAGGGCCCCTACCACCTGCTCGGCTGGTCGCTCGGCGGTGTGCTGGCGCATTCGGTCGCGGTGCAGCTCCAGGCGCTGGGACAGGAGGTGCCGACGCTGGCCATTCTGGACAGCTGGCTCGGCGGGGACACCGAAGCCACCGGGCCGGTACGCATTCCGGTCGCCGAGGTGCTCGGCGGTCTGTTCGCCGGACAGGTCGAACTGGGCGACGGTGATATGGATCCGGAGGAGCTGGCCCAGAAGCTGGCCGGACTTCCCGAACCGTTCGCATCCCTGGGCACGGACCGGCTGACCCGGATGGTGCGCACCGGTGTCGACTCGCTCGCGCTCATCGGCGCGTACCGGCCCGAGCGCTTCAAGGGTGAACTGCGGTACTTCGCTGCCGCCCTTGATGATCCGAGCTGCACGGAAGGCGTGTCCACCTGGACCGATGCCATCGACGGCGTGCTGCACACCCATGCGGTGCAGGCCACGCACTGGCGCATGACCGAACCCGCGGCGCTGGCCGATATCGCCCGGGTGCTGAACCACTCTTCGAATCCCTTGTGAGAAAGGCACTTCGCGATGAGCAATCCCTTCGATGACGACGACGCGCAGTTCTACGTACTGGTGAACGAGGAGGCGCAGCATTCGCTGTGGCCGATCTTCGCCGCCATCCCCGGTGGCTGGACCATCGCGCACGGACCGGCGCAACGTCGTACCTGCCTCGACTACGTCGAAACCCACTGGACCGATATGCGCCCCAAGTCCCTGGCCGACGCCATGGCCACCGAGGTCGACTGAATCGGTTCGAAAATCTCTGCGGCCCAACAACTCCGCAGTAAGGACTCGGGGCGCGAGCGCGCCCCGTGCGGCGGTCCCGGCGCATTCACTGGTGATCCAGGCGAACAGTCTTCGGGGGTCTGTCCGCGAACGAAGAAAGGAAGCACATGACCACTCCTCCTGCTACCGATCCCACCGGCGGCGTCGACATCGGCGGCATCCTGACCACCCTGCTCAAGTTCCTGAGCGGTGGCTCGACCGCCAGCTACACCCCGCACTGATCAGTAGCTCTCCCAACACTTTTCGAAAGGATTCAGAAGATGCTCAGTGGCAGCGGCTTCACCGACCTGCTCATGGCCTTCGCCCACCTGGTCGGCTCGGGTTCGTCCACCTCGGTCACCCAGCCCACCCCGCCGGTGACCACCCCGGTCGTCTAGGAGCCCAAATGTTCACTGGCAGCATGGTTAACGACCTCTTCGCCACCCTGGCCAAGATGCTCGGCACCGGCTCCTCCTACACCCTTCCGCCGCAGTAGCGACCGGAAAGGTCGTGAGGCCGCCAGCGCGCAACGCCCTGGCGACCCCACATTCCACCTGAATAAGCGCCGCGATGTACCGTTCCACCACTCCCTGCCGGACCGGTACATCGCGGCGTCCAGGCATTCCGAGTATCTCAGCTACCTCGCTTCGGTAGTCCCGCTCCCGTCGATCGATACAGTGCGGTGATATCGGCGCATCCGATAGCGGGGCCGGTGACATCGAATGCGTTGGGCCGCCCGCTTTTGTGGAGTTCGCGCTCCCGGGGTCCGCTCGGCCCGCGATCCATGCCATTTGCAACCGATTGGTATCTAATAGCGGCGCGGTTTCCCGCTGCTTCCCGGGCTCATCCTCCGGTAGGTGTTCGCTCGGTGTGTCGACCGATTCGAGCGCGAGTCGCGGTGGCTAACCGGATAATTCGGACACATTATTGCGTGCTGTGCACATCGCGGCCGATCGGATTCAACGCGATTCCGCACGTCGATCAGTGATTCCGGGTCGATAGCGGCTGTGAAAAGTTGTGCGTTATTCCGCCGCGAATTCGACTCACCCCCTTCACTTCCTGCATTCGCGAATGTTTGGCAAATATATTTGTGCGGAAGGCAAGGCATAGTCGTCGCGTAACAGGCCCGGAAGTGTGGGAGCGAATACTTTTCGATAGGGCGCAACGAAGGGATTTCCAATGATGACGGTTACGGAATCCACTGAGCAGCCAGGGGTCACGGAGAGGAACACGATGAGCCGGAGCATTACGGTCGAGCCGCAGACCGTCGGTCTCTACTGGGACCGCGACGGTGATATCTGGCAGCGTGAGGAAGCCGGTTGGCGCCTCATCCTGCAGAGCGGAGTCGCCGTGGATCCGATCTCGTTGTGGGAGTGGGAGGCCGGTCACGTGGTCGACTACGCGCCGTTCACCCCCATGTCCGTCTTCACCCCAGCGTAGAACCCCGCCGGTGCGGCGTGGCTACGCCCGCGCCGCACCGAAGAGGGTGACCTCCATCAATCGGATCACCCTTTCCTGCGGGCAGATTCGCGGATCGTCCCCGAACACCCGGCCCATATCGACCACCAATCCGAACCCGGCGTGCACCAGGATTCTGGCCTCGCCCTCGGAGAGTTCCGGGCGCACCGCCACCAGCAGCCGCACCCATTCGGCCACGATCAGCCGCTGCACATTGCGCAGCATCGTGCGCTCATCGGGTGAGACGTGGCTGAATTCCGCGTAATACACATAGGTGAGCTCGCGTTCGGCGAACGAGCCCGCGACATAGAGGTCGACGAGTTTGCCCAGCGCCTCGGCCGGAGTCGCCGAGGACGACACCGCCGGGCCGATCGCCCCGGACACCCGATCGGCCGCGCGCCGGAAGGCCGCCGCCAGCAGATCACCCTTGCTCCGGTAGTACCGGTACACCGCCGAGGCCGCGGACAGATCGGCCGCGGAAGCGATGTCCTCCACGCTCACATTGGGATATCCGCGCTGGTGGAAGAGCTCGACGGCCTTCTTCAACAGCAGTTCGTGCTTGAACGACTGCGGGATCTCGGTGGCCCGCGGCGGGTTGGCATCGGTGCCGGGCGGCGGTAGTTCGGCGGCGATGAGCGCGTCGCAGGCCGAATGCAGCAGCGCGGTCAGCGCTTTCACCGGCAGCGCCGCGTGATGGTCGCCGATGCTGCTGACCACGCTGAAGATGGCCACCGCCCGCACGGCGCGATCCTGCTCGTCCAGCTCCGGGCGTACCGCGCCGATGAGATCGCGCAGCACCTTCAGAGCCGCGGTGAACTGATCCGAGAGTGTCTGCCGATCGGTGTCGTCCAGGTACCGCTGCTCCCAGCGCAACAGGGTGACGGTGGCGCGATTGGCGATGGTCTCGGCGAGGATCCGATCCAACACGCTGGACAGGCGTGCCTGCGGGTCGAGGCCCGCGCTGTCCTGCGGCGGTGTGGTCGCGTCGACGGTGAGCTGACCCAGTCGCAGCAACTCCTCGCGGAACAGTGCGTACTTGCTCGGGTAGTGCCGATACAGTGCGGCCGAGGAGATTCCGAGCCGCGCGGCGATATCCTCCATGCTCACCCCGTGATAGCCGAGTGAGCCGAAGGCGGCCGCCGAGGTGGCGGCGATCTGGGCGCGCCGGTTCTTCGGGCGGCGGCGGATCACACGCTGCTCCTCGACATTCATGCCCGTAATGGTAGTCACCAGGTCTTTTGCCGCCCTGCCGGGTTCGGGAGGGCTGTCCTTGCAGGCGAAAGCACAAGGCGCTCATCCGATTCGGCGTTTCGCACGCGTTTCGTTCTACGATCGGCGGCCCATCTCGTAGGCTGCGCAGAGGTTAGGGCGAGATCAGGATGGAGCCGGCATGCGCACGGTCGATGTTCAGCGCACGATCCGGGCTCCACTCCCGGATGTCTTCGACTGGCTCACCGATGCGACCAACTATCAGCGCGTACCCATGGTCCGGCGGGTAACCCTGGTCCGCCCCGGCGACACCAACGGCCACGGCGCCGGCGCAGTCCGACTCATCGTCACCCCGCTGATCCGCCTCACCGAGGAAATCGTCGAGTACGAACCCCACCGCATCATGCGCTACCGACTCCTGAAATCCGTTCCCCCACTACGACATCAGGAAGGCTTCATCGCCTTCGAAGAGGTAGCCCGCGGCACCCGAGTCCGCTGGTTCTCCACCTTCGAGATAGCCACCCCGGTCTGCGCGGGCCTAGCCACCGCCCTCTTCCTCCCCGCCATCAAGGGCGGCTTCCTCATGGTGCTGCGCACCGCCGAGCGCGAACTCCGCGGCGTGTGAACATGATTCCCGAGATTTCCCGCAGACCCGAAGCGGCACAACCGGATTAGCCCAGCAGTGCCGCCAGTGCCATTCGGCGCAGGACCGGTCGAGCCCGAGTCGCGGTCACCGCCGGAGCGCTGTGCGGGGTGGAGTTGATCAGGCCGAAGGTGGCGTGCGCCTGCATGCGGGCCGTGGCCTCGGGGAGGGCGGGGTGTAGTTCGCGCAGGACCGCGACCCAGACCTCGACGTACTGGCGCTGGGTGCGGCGAACCTGGCGTCGGGCGGCTTCGGGCAGGTTCTCCAGGTCGCGGTCCTGGATGCGAATGAGTTCGGGCTCGCCGAGGGCGAAGTCGAGGTGGAAGTCGATGAGGGCGTCCAGTGCTTCGGCGGGGGAGGTGGCGGCTGTCGCCACCGCGCGGCCGCCGTCCAGCAGGCGCTGGCTGATGCCGACCAGCAATTCCACCAGCAGCGCTTCCTTATTGGGGAAGTGGCGGTACACCGCCGGGCCGCTGATGCCCGCCGCCGCGCCGAGATCGTCCAGCCGCATACCGAGGAAGCCGCGGTCCGCGATCAGTCGTGCGCCGGCATCCAGCAATTGCTCGCGCCGCTGCGCCTTCAACTGTTCGCGCCGGGTGAGCGGCACCGCCGCGGCGGCCACGGCCTGGGTCGACGCGTCTGCCTGCGCCGGTCCCGGGGGCACGGTTTCCGTGCTGTTCACCGTGGCTCCCTCCTGCGGTTCTGGACAACTCAGTTAGTGAAGATTATCTTATTTTTGAGTTATTGGTGATTAACCGAGCCTTAGGGATGACGTCATGACGGTGGCTGGGGAGGTGCGCTCCGGGAACCGGGCCGCGCATCACGCGCTGGTCGAAGAGCTGCGCGAGCGCTTGGCCGTGAGCGCGCTGGGCGGACCGGACAAGGCCCGCGAGCGGCATCTGGCCCGCGGCAAACTGCTACCGCGACAGCGGGTGGATCAGCTGCTCGATCCCGGCTCGCCATTCCTGGAGCTGTCTCCGCTGGCGGCCACCGGGCTGTACGGCGACGAATGTCCGGGCGCGGGCGTGATCGGCGGCATCGGCCGGGTCTCGGGTCGCGAATGCGTGATCATCGCCAATGACGCGACGGTAAAGGGCGGCACCTACTACCCGATGACGGTCAAGAAGCATCTGCGGGCGCAGGAGGTGGCGTTGCAGAACAATCTGCCGTGCATCTACCTGGTCGACTCCGGTGGCGCGTTCCTGCCCAAGCAGGACGAGGTCTTCCCGGATCGCGAGCATTTCGGCCGCATCTTCTACAACCAGGCGAATATGAGCGCCAAGGGGATCGCGCAGATCTCCGCGGTCATGGGCTCCTGCACCGCGGGCGGCGCGTACGTCCCGGCCATGAGCGATGAGACCGTCATCGTGCGCAATCAGGGCACCATCTTCCTGGGCGGCCCGCCGCTGGTGAAGGCCGCCACCGGCGAGGTGGTCACCGCCGAGGAGCTGGGCGGCGGCGAATTGCATTCGCGCACTTCCGGTGTCACCGATCATCTGGCCGAGAGCGATCAGGACGCACTGCGCATCGTGCGCAACATCATCGCCACGCTCGGCCCGAAAACCGCCACGCCGTGGGAGGTTCGGCCCACCGTCGACGCCATCGCACCGCAGGACGAGCTGTACGACATCGTCCCCGTAGATCTCCGGACGCCCTACGACGTCCGCGATGTCATCACCCGCATGGTCGACGGCGGCGAATTCGCCGAGTTCAAGGCCGAATACGGCCGCACCCTGGTCACCGGCTTCGCGCACATCCACGGCCATCCGGTCGGCATCGTCGCCAACAACGGCGTGCTGTTCGCCGAATCCGCCATGAAGGGCGCGCATTTCATCGAGCTCTGCGATAAGCGCAAGATCCCGCTGCTGTTCCTGCAGAACATCACCGGTTTCATGGTCGGCCGCGATTACGAGGCGGGCGGTATCGCCAAGCACGGCGCGAAGATGGTCACCGCGGTGGCCTGCGCACGGGTGCCCAAGCTGACCGTCGTCATCGGCGGCTCCTACGGCGCGGGCAACTACTCCATGTGCGGTCGCGCGTATTCGCCGCGCTTCCTGTGGATGTGGCCGAACGCGCGCATCTCGGTGATGGGCGGCGAGCAGGCCGCGTCAGTGCTGGCCACCGTGCGCGGCGATCAGCTGGACGGCTCCGGCAAGCCGTGGTCGGACGAGGATCAGGAGGCGTTCAAGGCCCCTATCCGCGATCAGTACGAGGCGCAGGGCAATCCGTACTACTCCACCGCCCGGCTCTGGGACGATGGCGTCATCGATCCCGCCGATACCAGAACAGTTGTCGGCCTGGCGCTTTCGGCGTGCGCGCAAGCGCCGCTGGAAGACGTCTCCTACGGCGTCTTCAGGATGTGATCGCCTTGATGAACAAAGCTCACCCCGTCGCCTTCGATACGGTGCTGGTCGCCAATCGCGGGGAAATCGCGGTGCGGGTCATTCGCACCCTGCGCGCCATGGGAATTCGCTCGGTCGCGGTGTACAGCGATGCCGACGCGAACGCCCGGCACGTGCACGAGGCCGATATCGCCGTCCGGCTCGGACCCGCCCCGGCGCGTGAGTCGTACCTCGATATCGCCAAGGTGGTGGACGCGGCGGTGCGCTCGGGCGCGCAGGCCGTGCACCCGGGCTACGGATTCCTCTCGGAGAACGCGGCTTTCGCGGCGGCGCTGGACGCGGCCGATATCGTCTTCCTCGGGCCGCCCGCCCGCGCCATCGAGATCATGGGCGACAAGATCGCCGCCAAGAACGCGGTCTCCGCGTACGGCGTCCCCGTGGTGCCCGGTATCGCCCGACCCGGCCTCACCGATGCCGAATTGATCGAGGCGGCAACGGAAATCGGCTATCCGGTGCTGGTCAAACCGTCCGCCGGGGGCGGCGGCAAGGGTATGCGCCGGGTGGACGATCCGGCGCTGTTGCCCGAGGCGCTGCTGAGCGCACGCCGCGAAGCCGGGTCGGCCTTCGGTGACGACACCCTGTTCCTGGAGCGATTCGTGAACCGCCCCAGGCATATCGAGGTGCAGATCCTCGCCGACGAGTTCGGTCAGGTGCTGCATCTGGGTGAGCGCGAATGCAGTTTGCAGCGCCGCCACCAGAAGGTGATCGAGGAAGCGCCGTCACCGCTGCTCGATGCCCGCACCCGCGCCCGTATCGGCGCGGCGGCCTGCAATACCGCGCGCAGCGTCGACTATGTGGGCGCGGGCACCGTGGAGTTCATCGTCTCGGCCGATAAGCCGGACGAGTTCTTCTTCATGGAGATGAATACCCGGCTGCAAGTGGAGCATCCGGTCACCGAACTGGTCACCGGCGTCGACCTGGTGGAATGCCAGGTGCGCATTGCCGCCGGGCAGAAGCTGGCGGCCAGCCAGGAGGACATCAAGCTGACCGGGCACGCCATCGAGGCGCGCGTGTACGCCGAGGATCCGGGCCGGGGCTTCCTGCCCACCGGCGGTACGGTGCTCGCGCTGTCCGAGCCGGAAGGCAGGGGCGTGCGGGTGGATTCGGGCCTGCGCGCGGGGACCGTGGTCGGCACGGACTACGACCCGATGCTGTCCAAGGTCATCGCGCACGCGGGGGACCGCGCCACCGCGATCACGAAACTCGATGCGGCACTGCGCGATACCCAGATCCTCGGGGTGCGGGACAATATCGACTTCCTGCGCTTCCTGCTCGCCGACACCGATGTGCGCGCGGGGCATCTGGATACCGCCCTGCTGGACCTGCGCGTGGTCGATTACGTCCCGCCGGTCATCACCGACGCCCAATTCATCGCCGCCGCAACGGATCTGTGGCTGCGCCGCTGGCCGAGTGCGGCGGCCGACCTGTGGTCGACACCGAACGGCTGGCGCATCGGCGCGCACGCACCCACCGGATTCCGGCTCACCGGTGGCGATCGCACCGCGCACGTCTATCTGTCTGGAACACCGGACAATGCCCGGGCGTGGGTGGAGGATGGTGAAAAGTATTCCCTCACAGCCACTTCCGATGGCGAGTGGCTCACCCTCACCCTAGACGGGCTGCGTACCCGCTACCGCGTCGCCACCGGCGACGGCCAACTGTGGGTGGCCGACGCCACCGGCGTCGTGCAACTCCGCGAGGTCGCCGAAGCCGATATCCGCGGCGGCGGCGAACACGTCGGCGATGCCGAAATCAAGAGTCCCATGCCGGGTTCGGTCATCGCCGTGCCCGCGGCCCACGGCAGCGAGGTCGAGGCCGGGGCCCCGATCGTCATTGTCGAAGCCATGAAAATGGAGCACACCCTCACCGCCCCCGTGGCCGGTCGGGTGGAGGTGCTCGTCGAGCCCGGTGCCCAGGTCAAGCTGGAAGAGCTGCTGGCCCGCATCATCACCGCCGATTCCCAGGAGAACACCGCGTCATGACCGACTTCCTGTCCACCGGCACACTGCCGGACGAATACCGCGAACTGGCGCTCACCGTCCGCGATTTCGCCAATCAGGTGGTGGCCCCGGTCGCCGCGAAACACGATGCGGAGCACAGCTTCCCATACGAGGTCATCGCGGGTATGGCGGATATGGGCCTGTTCGGCCTGCCGTTCCCGGAGGAGTTCGGCGGTATGGGCGGCGACTACTTCGCGCTCTGCCTGGCCCTGGAGGAGCTCGGCAAGGTCGATCAGAGCGTGGCCATCACCCTCGAGGCCGGTGTCTCGCTGGGCGCCATGCCGATCTACCGCTTCGGCAATGACAAGCAGAAGCAGGAATGGCTGCCGCTGCTCGCCAGCGGTCGCGCGCTCGGCGCGTTCGGCCTCACCGAACCCGGTGCGGGCAGTGACGCGGGTGGCACCCGCACCACCGCCGTGCAGGACGGCGACAGCTGGATCATCAACGGCAGCAAGCAGTTCATCACCAATTCGGGCACCGATATCACCCGCCTGGTGACCGTCACCGCGGTGACCGGCACGACCGAGGGCAAGAAGGAGATCTCCACGATCATCGTGCCCGCCGACACCCCCGGATTCGTGGCCGAGCCCGCGTACAACAAGGTTGGCTGGAACGCCTCGGACACCCATCCGCTGAGCTTCACCGATGTGCGCGTCCCGGCCGAGAACCTGCTCGGCGAGCGCGGTCGCGGCTACGCCAACTTCCTGCGCATCCTCGATGAGGGCCGCATCGCCATTGCCGCGCTGTCGGTCGGCGCGGCACAGGGCTGCGTGGACGAGAGCGTCAAATACGCCAGGGAGCGCGAGGCGTTCGGCCGCCCCATCGGCAGCAACCAGGCCATTGCCTTCAAGATCGCCCGCATGGAGGTGCGCGCGCATATGGCCCGCACCGCCTACTACGACGCGGCCGCGCTCATGCTGTCCGGCAAGCCGTTCAAGAAGCAGGCCTCCATCGCGAAGCTGGTGGCCAGCGAGGCCGCCATGGACAATGCCCGCGACGCCACCCAGATTTTCGGCGGCTACGGCTTCATGAACGAATATGCTGTGGCACGGCACTATCGCGACAGCAAGATTCTCGAGATCGGCGAGGGCACCACGGAGGTGCAGTTGATGCTTATCGGGCGGGAGCTGGGTCTGTGACCGAACAGCAGGCGCAGGCGCGCCGGATCGTCCAGCGCGGCCTGTGGTTCGAGGAGTTCGAGACCGGTGTGGTGTACGAGCACCGGCCCGGCCGCACCATAACCGAAGCCGACAATGTGCTGTTCACGACGCTCACCATGAACACCCAGGCGATGCATCTGGACGCGGCGTTCGCGGCCACCCAGGAGCCGTTCCGGCAGGTGCTGGTGAACTCCATGTTCACCCTGTCCACGCTGGTGGGCCTGTCGGTGGCGCAGCTGACCCAGGGCACCATCGTGGCCAATCTCGGCTTCTCCGAAATCGCCTTTCCCAAACCGCTTTTCCACGGTGACACGCTGTACGCCGAAACCGTGGTCACCGACCTGCGGGAATCCAAGAGCCGTCCGGGGGAGGGCATCGTGACCTTCGCGCACACCGGCCGTAATCAACACGGGGACGTGGTGGCGACGGCCGTCCGCAAAACCCTGG
Source organism: Nocardia sp. NPDC058058 (assembly GCF_042885355.1). Lineage (NCBI taxonomy): Bacteria > Bacillati > Actinomycetota > Actinomycetes > Mycobacteriales > Nocardiaceae > Nocardia > Nocardia sp. NPDC058058. The sequence continues at coordinate 119,642 of NZ_JBHVSA010000004.1, forward strand.
TGAGAAAGCAGAAATAGATGAGCTGGGAGCTGCCCGGACCGGCGTGGCTGTTCTGTCCCGCGGATCGCCCCGAGCGCTACGCCAAAGCAGCCGCCGCGGCCGACGTGGTGATCATCGATCTGGAAGACGGTGTGGCCGAAGCGGATAAGGCGGCCGCCCGCGAGGCGCTGATCGCCACCCCGCAGGATCCCGAACGCACCGTCATCCGGGTGAACGCGGCGGGCACCGTCGAGCACATGCTCGATCTCGATGCCCTGCTGCGCACCGAGTACCGGCGGCTCATGCTCCCCAAATGCGAATCGGCGGAACAGATTACGCGGCTGGCCGATTACGAGGTGATCGCGCTCATCGAATCCCCGCTGGGCGCGATGGCGGTCGGGCGCGCGGTCATGGTGCGCAATGCCATCGGCGTCATGTGGGGCGCGGAGGATCTGGTCGCGGCGCTGGGCGGCAATTCCAGCAGGCATGCCGACGGCGGCTATCGGGATGTGGCGCTGCATGTGCGCTCGCAATCGCTGTTGGCCGCCAAGGCATATGGCAAATTCGCACTCGATTCGGTGTTCCTGAATATCCCGGATCTGGATGGACTGGCGGCGGAGTCGCAGGACGCGGTCGCCGTCGGATTCGACGCCAAGGTCGCCATTCATCCGAGTCAGATCCCGGTCATCCGGCGCGCCTACGCGCCGGTGCCCAAGGAAGTCGATTGGGCGCAAAGGCTTTTGGCCGAGGTGCCGAACCATCGGGGTGTATTCACCTTCGAGGGCCGCATGGTGGATATGCCGGTCATCCGGCATGCCGAGCGGATCGTGCAGCGCGCGCAGGTCGCGGACAGCGCCGGATTCGCGTCGTAGGAGGTAGTGCAGGTGGAACCACAGTGGGTGCCGTCCGCGGCGGATATCGCCGGGGCGCGGGTCACCGATTTCGCGACGTTCGTGACCGCGCGGACGGGGGAGTCGTTCCCGGACTACCAATCGCTCTGGCAGTGGTCGGTGGACAATGTGGCGGGCTTCTGGGGCGCGCTCTGGGATTATTTCGAGCTGGGGGAGCGCAGCGGCGCGGTGCTCGTGTCCACCGAAATGCCGGGCACCAAATGGTTTCCGGCACAGCAGTTGAACTATGTCGAGCAGGTGGTGCGCCAGGCGCGCACCGACCGGCCCGCCATTCTCGGCGTCGACGAGGACGGCAGCGTCATCGAGCTGTCCTGGGCCGAATTGCTGGGCGGTACGGCGGCTTTCGCCCGCGCCCTGCGGGAACTGGGGGTGGGCCGGGGTGATCGGGTGGCCGGTTACCTGCCGAATATCCCGCACGCCGTGATCGCGTTCCTGGCCACGGCCAGTATCGGGGCCGTCTGGAGTGCCTGCGGCCAGGACTATTCCGCGCAGGCCGCGCTGGATCGGCTCGGTCAGTTGGAGCCCAAGGTGCTGGTCACCGCGGACGGCTATCGCTTCGGCGGCAAGACGCACGACAAGACCGCCGATATCGCGGCATTGCGCGCCGGTCTGCCGTCGCTGGCCGTCACCGTGCTGGTGTCGCGCATCGGCGGGACACTGCCCGATGTGCTGGCCTGGGATGAGCTGCTCGCCGCGCCGGGCGGCCAAATCGATATCGCACCGGTGGATTTCGAGCATCCGCTGTGGGTGCTGTATTCCTCCGGTACCACCGGCAAGCCCAAGGGCATCGTGCACGGCCACGGCGGGGTGCTGCTGGAACACTTGAAAGCCGTTGCCCTGCAATCAGATATCGGGCGCGACGACACCTTCTTCTGGTACACCAGCCCGAGCTGGATGATGTGGAATTTCCAGGTCGCCGGGCTGCTGACCGGTGCGACCATCGTCACCTACGATGGCAGTCCGTCCACGCCGACCCCGGATGCGCTGTGGGCCATCGCCGCTCGCACCGGGGCCACGGTGGTGGGCACCAGTCCGGGCTATGTGCTGGCCTGCGCCAAGGCGGGCGTGGTGCCGCGCCGCGATCACGATCTGTCGGCGCTGCGCATGGTCGGCATCACCGGGTCCTCGCTGCCGCCGTCCTCGTCACTCTGGTTGCGCGACAACGTGGGTGAGCACATTCCGGTGGCCTCCATCAGCGGCGGCACCGATGTGGTCTCGGCCTTCATCGGCGGCGTGCGCACCGTCCCGGTCTGGCCCGGTGAACTCTCCGCCCCCTACCTGGGCGTGGCCTTGGACGCCTGGGACGAGAAGGGGCACCCCGTGCGCGGTGCGGTCGGCGAACTCGTCATCACCAAACCGATGCCCTCCATGCCGGTGCGCTTCTGGGATGACGAGGACGGATCCCGGTACCACGACGCCTATTTCGACATGTACCCCGGCGTCTGGCGGCACGGCGACTGGATCACCGTCAACGACCACGGCAGCATCACCGTGCACGGTCGCTCCGATTCCACCCTGAACCGGCACGGTATCCGCATGGGCAGTGCCGATATCTACCAGGTCGTGGAGGCGCTCCCCGAGGTGGCCGAGGCGCTGGTGCTTGGCATCGAACTCCCCGAGGGCCGCTACTGGATGCCGCTGTTCGTGGTTCCCGCCGCGGGCGTGGAACTCACCGACGAGGTCAAGGCGCGCATCAACACCGCCATTCGCGCCGAGGTATCCCCCCGCCACGTCCCCGACGAAATCATCACCGCCCCCGGTATTCCGCACACCCGCACCGGTAAGAAACTCGAAGTCCCGCTCAAGAAACTGTTCCAGGGCGCGGAACTGTCCAGGGTGGTGGCGCCCACGGCAGTGGACGATCCGGCGCTATTGACCTGGTATGCGCAACATACCCCGCCGAATTAGCCGATACCCCAACAATTTTCCGCGCTGCACTGCCCGGCCACTCAATGTGTGCCGGGCAGTCGCCGTCGCCCCGTGCACACCTCCGACGCCAAATCCTCATACCCGATCGCCAATTCGGCCAGCCGTTCCCAAATGCGGGTCAACTCCGGCCCCGATGCGTGCGCGAGCGCCGCATAGGCATGCGCGGTCAATTCCGCCAGCCGATCGATAACGGCCCCCATCGTCTCGGTATGCACGCGGGCGGCACCGTGCGAAGGTGGCAACCGCGACGTAACCCAGCAATCGATGGTATTCACCAATTCATCGCGCAGACTATCGAGTTCACCGCGAACATCCGGCCCGGCAGCCATCTTCCGCCCGTGTAACTCCGTCAATTCATGAGCCGCACTAAGTACCGGATGCCCCGGAAAACTGGACCCCCGGCAAGCCAGCAAAACCTGCCTCTTACTGGGAAGCGCTTCCCTCATCGCAACCCCTCCTCATCCGAGAACCGCGAATTCCAAGAACGCTATTCCCTCAAAATGACCACCCCGTAACCTCCACCCCAACACCCCATTTCACCCTCATCCCCACCCCCAACTCCCCGGAGTGAGCCCCACCCCCAATTCGACGTCGCGCCTTTCCTAGCTGATCGCGCGCACTTCGCTGAGCATGTCCTGGAATTGCCTGTCGTGGCTCGGGTCCGGGGGCACATCGAGGGCGATTCCGTCGCACAGGCCGGTGTACCACTTCGCCAGGATTGCGGGCAGGTCGCTGTAAGTGCCTTGGGGGACAAGGGCTTCCAGTAGATCGTCGGACAGCAGGTTGGGCAGGCCGGACCAGTTGCCCGCTTGCGCGCTGCTTGCCAGTGCGTCGGCCGTTTCGCTATGGCCGAGGCGGTCGAGGGTGCCGCGGTAGGCGGGGGTGGAATAGAGGAAGGCCAGTTCGGAGCGGAGTTTTTCGCGGGATTCGGCGAGTGATTCGACGTCGGGGCCGGTTATTACCTTGGGGACCACGATGATTCGGGGACCGTTGTCGGGGCGGGCGGCGCGTTGTGCGCCCGCGCGGAGGGCGGGCAGGACCTGGTCGGTCATGGAGAGGGGATGGGAGCCGGTGGGGTGGGCTACGAAGCCATCCGCGGTCGCGCCTGCCAGTTCGCACATGCGGGGACCTACGCCGCCCATCCAGAGGGTGGGTGGGGTTACGTCGAGGGGGCCGGGGTTGAAATATGGCTGTAGGCGGGTGAATTCGTAGTGGGAGCCGTGGTGGTCGAGGCGGGAGCCGGTGTGGAAGGAGTCGAAGATGGCGCGGAGGGCTGCGGCGTAGTCGGCTAGCTGGGCTACCGGATCGGTCCAGGTGGTGGAGTAGCGCCCGACTATATTGCCTCGCACCTGGGAGGCTATGCCGAGCTGGAAGCGGCCGCCGGAGAAGCGGGCCAGGTCCCAGGCGGCGTGGGCGGTGAGCATGGGGCTGCGGGGGAAGGCCACGACCATGCTGGTGCGGATGGTCAGGGCGGTGCTGTGTTCGGCGGCCAGGGTGCACACGCTGAATGGATCGCGCAGGGTTTCGGAGATGTGCACGGTGTCGAAGCCGAGGTCCTCGATGCGCCGGATACCCGCCGCCACCTCCGATAGCGAAGTGACGGCGGGCAGGGAGGTCACGAGTTCCATGGCATGCATGTTCTCAGGCGGGGATTTTCGCGGACTCGGGGGTGAGGACGCCGTCGACCATGCGGTGCACGGTGTCCATCTGGTGTAGGTGGGCGCGGTCGTGGGTGACCAGCAGGGTGGCGGCATAGTGCTCGCGGGCGATGCGGACGATCAGGTCGATGATGGCCGCGCCGCGTTCCTGATCCAGGGCGCTGGTAGGTTCGTCGATGATCAGCAGCGCCGGATCGTTCATCAGCGCGCGGGCGATATTCACGCGCTGGCGCTGGCCGCCGGACAGTTGCGCGGGCCGCTTGTTCTCATGGCCGGACAGGCCGACGGCGTCGAGCAATTCCCTTGCGTGCGAACGCGCTTCGCGGCGGCGAGCGGGGGAGACGAACCAGGTCTCACCCAGATGCGCCATGGCCTCGAGCTGCTCCAGCGCGGTCAACGCCGGAACCAGATTCGACTGCTGGAACACGATGCCGATCGAACGCCGCCGCAGATCGGTGGCGGCGCGACGGCTCAATGTCGCCAAATCCACGGTGCCACCGTCTGTTTCGAGTTCGATCCGGCCCGAGTCCGGGCGCACCAGGGTGGACACCGTCGCCAGCAGGGTGGACTTGCCCGAACCCGAGGGCCCGGTGATGGCGGCGATCTCGCCGCCGCGCACCGCGAGATTCACCCGGTTCAGCGCGGTGATGCGCTCACTGCCATCGGGAAAGGTCAGCGTGAGATCGGTTACCGTCAATGCGTTGGTCATCGCGAAACTCCTGTGGGACAAGCTGATCAGCGCGCCTGATTGAGGGCGGTGAGCGGGTCGGTGGTGGCGAGGAAGCGCAGCGCGAAGGCCGCGCCGAGCAGACCGAGCGCGATCAGCGCGGCGGCGGGATACAGCGTGGTGCTCACGCCCAGTACGAACGGCATCGCATCGCCGATGAAAAGGCTTGCCAGCGCGGTGATTCCGACGCCCACCCCGACACCGGCGATCAGTACCACCAGGGCCTGCCCCAGTGCGTCCCGAATCAGCGAACCGGTGGTCGCGCCGAGGGCCTTCAGCGTCGCGATGTCCGGCGTGCGCTGCACGGTCCACACCGTGAAGAAGGCGCCGATCACCAGCGCCGAAATGGCGAACAGCATGCCCGTCATCAAGGTCAGCGAACCGTTCTCGGCCTGATACGAACTCATGGCCGACAGCGAGCCCTTGGACGAGGTCGTGGTGGTGTGCGCGGCCGTGTTGATCGCGGACTCGTCGTGCACCCCGGAGACCGCCATGATGGTCGCCGCACCCGAGCGCGGATTGAGCGTCTGCCAATCGCCGAGCGTCATCCACACCACCGGGGTGTGCGCGTACCAGTCGTCCTCGGTCACGCTCCGCACCGTGAAGTTCCCCGCGCCCAGCGCGACGGTGTCACCCGGCCCGGCATCGAGATCCTTGGCCGCGGCCTTGGACAGCACCACCTGCCCGGCATCGGTTGCCACCCGATTGCCGAATGGCGTCCCCTGCACCCCGAACAGCGCGACCTGAGCGGGCGAGGCCCCATCGCGGGTGGCCCGGGTCCGGCTGATCCCGACCGGGTCGACGGTGCCGTCCGGCCCGGCGGCGGCCTGCCAGGCCCGCACCTGCTCATCGCTGAGCGTCGAGGAGTCGAAGGACGCCGCCGACCCGGTGTCGGCGAACACCACCGTGCTGGTCCGCAAGGACTGGATGGCCGAGATATTCTGGTGCCCCAACCCGGCGGTCAGCCCGCTCAAGAAGCTGACGAGCAGCGCGACCATGGTCACCACGAGGGCAATGAGCAGGAAGCGGCCGCGGGCGGCCCGCAGATCCCGGAGTGCTACGAACATGACTCCACTCTGGTGCGGATGCCCGGCGAATCCATCGCGCCGCGGGACGAATCCGCCCCCAGCCAAGGGTGGTCCGGCGTTTCCTACTTTCGATGGATGCCGCCCCGATTGCCCGGCATAAGCTGGTCGGCGTGCACCGATCGCCCCTCACCCCCGTCCTGTCCGCCGTGCAGCTGGGTCTGCACGCGCTGGTGGTGGCGCTGACGGCGGTGGTCGCGGCGCGGGCCATCATCGCGGACGCGCATCCCTATCTGGTGGTGGTGCTGTCCGGGGCGTTCCTCGGGGTGTACTTCGCCGGCGGCCTGTTCCGCCGCAGACTGGTGGCCGCCCGGGTGTGGCTGGTGGTGCTGACGCTGCTGTGGCTGGTGCTGGTGGCCTTCGTGCCCGAGGCCGTCTATCTCGTCTTCGGCCTGTTCTTCCTGTATTTGCATCTGCTGCCGCGTAACTGGGGCCTGGTGGCGGTCAGCGTCACCACCGTGGTGTCCGTGGTCGGGTTCGCCCTGCATCGCGGCTGGACCTTCGGCGGCATCATCGGCCCGCTGCTGGGCGCGCTGGTGGCGGTCGGCATCGGCCTCGGCTACGAGGCGCTGTTCCGCGAGGCCGCCGAACGCCAGCGCCTGATCGACGAATTGCTCACCACCAGAAACACTCTCGCGGAACAGGAGCGCACCGCGGGCAAGATGGCCGAGCGTGAACGCCTGGCCCAGGAGATCCACGACACCGTCGCGCAGGGCCTGAGCAGCATCCAATTGCTGCTGCACGCGGTGGAGCGCGCGGCCCCGGATCACCCGGCGCTGGCCAAGATTCGGCTCGCCCGCGAAACCGCCGCCGACAGCCTGGTCGAAACCCGCCATCTCATAGCCGAACTCACCCCCGCCGCCCTGGATGGCCAATCCCTCGCGGACGCGCTCACCCGAATCACCCAGCGCGCCACCGCTCCCGGACTGCATGCCGAAATGCTGGTCGAGGGTGATCCGCACGCACTGCCCATGCCCATCGAGGCCGCGCTGGTGCGCATCGCCCAGGGCGCGGTCTCGAATGTGGTGCGGCACGCGCAGGCCCAGCGCATGCGCGTCACCCTGACCTATGCGGGGGACGCGGTACACCTGGATGTGGTCGACGACGGCATCGGCATCGCCCCCGAGGTGCTGGCCCAATCACCCTCCGGCAGTTTCGGTCTCACCGCCATGCGCAATCGAGTGGAGCAGCAGGGCGGCACCATGGAGGTGGAGTCCGAACCCGGGCACACCGCCGTCACCGTCTCGTTCCCGCTGGAGGAGCAGTGACTTCCGCTGGAGGACAGATGATTCGCATCCTGCTCGCCGACGATCACGCCATCGTCCGCGCGGGTCTGCGCGCCCTACTGGATTCCGGTGTGGCGGAGAGCGATTCCGGCGCGGATATCGATGTGGTCGGCGAGGTCGCCACCGCCGAGGAGGCCGTCGCGTTCTGTTCCACCACCCGGGTCGATCTGGTGCTGATGGATCTGCGCTTCGGCCCGGGCAAGTCCGGCGCGGACGCCACCGCCGCCGTACGCGAACTGCCCGATCCGCCGAATGTGCTGGTGGTCACCAACTATGACACCGACGCCGATATCCTCGGCGCGATCGAGGCGGGTGCGGTCGGCTACATCCTCAAGGACACCCCGCCCTCGGAACTGCTGGCCGCGGTCCGCTCTGCGGCCGACGGCGAGAGCGTGCTGTCCCCGTCGGTGGCCTCACGCCTGATGACCCGGGTCCGCAAACCCGACACCACGCTGAGCCCGCGCGAGATCGAGGTGCTGCGCCTGGTCGCGGACGGCCACTCCAATCGCGAGATCGGCCGCCGCCTGTTCCTGAGCGAGACCACCGTGAAATCGCACCTCGTGCACATCTACGCCAAGCTCGGGGTGAAATCGCGGACCTCCGCCGTGGCGCGTGCTCGCGAACGCGGGGCCATCTGACCCTACGGTGGGTTCATGGCCTCCCTCTCCGATCCCGAAGTGCGCGAATTCCTCTCCGCGGACACCCGCACCGGCAAGGTCGCTTTCATCGCGGCCGATGGACGTCCGCTCGTCACCCCGGTCTGGTTCGTCCTGGACGGTGACGCCATCGTCTTCAATACCGGCGCGACCTCGGCCAAGGGCAGGTCCATCGCCCGCGACGGCCGCCTGACCATGGTCGTCGATCTCGAGGTCGCTCCGTACGGCTACGTCCAGGTGCAGGGTAAGGCGGAGGTCTCCGAGGACCTGGGCGAACTGGTGCGCACCGCCACGCTCATCGGCGCTCGCTATATGGGAGCGGACCGGGCCGAGGAGTTCGGCAAACGCAATGGCGTCGCGGGTGAGCTGGTGGTGCGCCTGGTGCCCACCAAGGTGACCGCCGCCTTCAACGTCACCGACTGAGACCGGTCCGTGCGCCCGGGCGTGGGGGTGCGAGATGGTGGCGGGCCGGGGCAGTGCCAGACTCGGCCGCATGACTGTGCACTTCATCGGGGCCGGACCCGGAGCCGCGGACCTGCTGACGGTGCGCGCGGTGGGTCTGCTGCGCGAGTCGCCCGTCTGCCTCTACGCCGGGACCTACCTCGACCCCGAGGTGCTCGCGCACTGCGCGCCCGATGCCGAGCTCATCGATACCCAGGGCCTGGATCTGGATCAGATCATCGGCCACTGCGTACGCGCCACGAACGCGGGCAAGGACGTCGCCCGGCTGTGTTCGGGTGATCCGTCCATATATTCGGCGCTGTCCGAGCAGACCGGCAGATTGGACGCCGCCGGTGTGCCCTGGGATGTGACCCCGGGCGTTCCCGCCTACGCGGCCGCGGCGGCGCTGCTCGGCGCCGAACTGACGGTCCCCGAGCTGACCCAGTCCGTCGTGCTCACCCGCACGCAAGCGCGTTCCACCGCGATGCCCGATTCCGAGGCGCTGTCCAACTTCGCCCGTACCCGTGCGACGCTGGTATTGCATCTCGCTATCACCCGCATCCGGGCCCTGGCCGAGGAGCTGATTCCCGACTATGGGAACGACTGTCCGGTCGCGGTCGTCTACCGGGCCAGCCAACCCGATCAGCTGGTCCTGCGCGGCACCCTGACCGATATCGCGGACCGCGTCGAGGCCGCCGAGCTGCGTCAGGCCGCGGTCATCCTGGTCGGTCGGGCACTGGCGAAATCGGTGGATTGTGCCCAGTCGCACCTCTATGACCCGGCCCGGGACAGGACGCATATCACTGGCTGAGACCGCGAAATGCGGTGATAGTTCGCAGCTATGGTGCTTCTTCGTTAGGGGTTGCAAGCTGCCGGTAGATTGGTCCGGGTGTTCAGCAGCATTGTGCCGATAGCGGCCGGAAGTCCATTGGACGTTCGTACGCCCATGTAACAAGTTCGGTCGACTGGGTAGATAGCCCAGGGGATCTCAAAAATACGTGAAGTGAGCCCCGAGCATCGGACGCCACCCTGGCTGGTGTGGCGTCCTGTTCGGGTTTTCGGTGGGGAGCGCTGTGGTGTTCCAGAAGCGAGGTTTGGGTTGGACCGGCTAGATTTCGGCGGCAACGGCGAAGCTGGCAGCGAAATCGCGCCGGGATCGGGCGAGGCGTTTCCGCTGTCGCCTGCTCAGCTGGGCATTTGGTACGCCCAGCATCTCGACCCGCAGGTGCCGATCAATATCGCGCAGTACGTCGAACTGCGCGGGGCGATCGACGTTCCGCTGCTGGAGCAGGCCATGGTCGACGGCTCGCTCGAGGTCGGTTCGGGCTTCCTGCGCATCATCGAGCGCAATGGCGAACCGCTGCAGCTGATCGACGAGTCGCTGGACCGCACGATCTATCAGATCGACGTCCGCGCTGCCGAGGATCCGCGCGCGGCCGCCCTGGAGTGGATGCGCGCCGACTACGGCCGGCCGCTGAACATCACCGAGGATCGTCTGATCCGGTCGGCGCTGATCCAGCTGGGCGAGGACCACTACTACTGGTACGCCCGCGTGCACCACATCGTGCTCGACGGTTTCAGCGCCATGACCTACCTGGGTCGCGTCGCGGAGATCTACACCGCGCGCTACAACGGCGAGGAACCCGCCGCTTCCAAGGCGACCCCGCTGCGCACCATGGTCGAGCAGGAGTTCGCGTACCGCGAGAGCACCCGCTTCACCGGTGACAAGGCGCACTGGGCCGAGCGAGTGGCCGGTCTGGAAGAGGGGACATCTCTGTCCGGGCGCAGCGCGCCCCCGGCCGCGATGAACAGCGTCGCCTCCGCCTCGCTCAGCGATGATCAGAGCGCACTGCTCGATACCGCGGTGGCCGTTCATGATTCGTCTCCGGCGGTACTGCTCGTCGCGGGTTTCGCAGGTTATCTGGCGCAGTGGACCGGCACCGAGGATGTCATCCTGTCGCTGCCGGTGACCGCGCGTACCACCGCGGCCATGCGCCGCTCGGGTGGCGCGGCCTCGAATATCGTGCCGCTGCGCCTGCGGGTGGGGCACGGCACCACCATCGACGAGCTGGTCAAACAGGTCACCGTCGAGATCTCCGGCGCGCTGCGGCATCAGCGCTACCGGCACGAGGACATTCGCCGCGACAGCGCGGGCGAAGGCGTGGTGAACCGGGAGTTCTTCGGGCCCTGGGTCAACATCATGCTGTTCCACAACGAGGTCACCCTGGGCCCGGTCACCGGTGAGTACAGCGTGCTGTCCACCGGTTCCATCGAGGATCTGGGCATCAACTTCTACCAGTCGGTGGCCGGCACCCGGAACCACATCGACTTCGAGACCAACCCGAACCTGTACTCCGAAGACGAGACGCGTCAGCATCATTCGCGGTTCCTGGAGTTCTTCGACAACTTCCTGGCCGCGAGCGCCGAACAGCGGGTGTGGGGTCTGCCCATCACCACCACCGCAGAACGCACCCGCACCCTGGTGGAGTGGAACTCGGCGGGACATCAGGTCCCGACCACCACGCTGCCGGAGCTGCTGGACGCGCAGATCCCGCTGACGCCGGACAATATCGCCCTGGAATTCGAGGGCGCGACGCTGACCTACGCCGAATTCGGCGAGCGCGTCAATCGTCTGGCACGGTTCCTGATCGCGGACGGCGTCGGCCCGGAATCGCTTGTCGCCCTGGGCATGCGCCGCTCGCTCGAGCTGGTCATCGGCATGCACGCGGTACTGCGCGCCGGTGGCGCGTACGTGCCGATCGATCCCGATCATCCGGCCGATCGCACCGCCTACATCCTCGAGTCCGCGGCACCGGTCTGTGTACTGACCACCGCGCGCGATGAACTCGCGCTGCCGGATTCGGTGCGGCGCTTGGAGATCGACACCCTCGACGTATCGGGCTACTCGAACAACCCGGTGACGGACGCGGATCGAATCGCCCCGCTGCGCCCGCTCAACACCGCGTACGTCATCTACACCTCGGGTTCCACCGGTCGCCCCAAGGGCGTCGCGGTCACCCATCACGCCATCGTCAACCAGGAACTCTGGATGCTGGACGAGTACGGCCTCACCGCCGACGACGTCTACCTCCAGAAGACCGCCACCACCTTCGACGTCTCGCTCTGGGGCTACTTCCTGCCGCTGCTGGTGGGCGCGAAGATGATCATCGCGACCCCGGACGGGCATCGCGATCCGGTGTACGTCGCGGAAACCATTCAGCGCCACGGGGTCACGGTCACCGACTTCGTGCCGTCGATGCTGACCGTGTTCGTCTCGCACGCCAGTGCCGCGCAGTGTGTTTCGCTGAAGTCCGTCTTCGTCATCGGTGAGGCGTTGCCGCCCGAGACCGGTGCGAGCTTCCGGGCGTTGAGTTCGGCGGGTCTGCACAACCTGTACGGCCCCACCGAGGCCGCGGTCTCGGTGACGTACTGGGAGAACACCGACGCCGACACCACCACCGTGCCCATCGGCATGCCGGAGTGGAATGTCGATGTCTACGTACTGGATTCACGTCTGCGCCCGGCCGCGATCGGCGCGCACGGTGAGCTCTACCTGGGCGGGCGTCAGCTCGCGCGCGGGTACAAGGGCCGCCCGGACCTGACCTCGGATCGCTTCGTGGCGAATCCGTTGTCGGACACCGGCGAACGCATGTATCGCACCGGTGACCTGGTGCGCTGGAATGATTCCGGCGCGCTGGAGTACATCGGGCGCACCGACTTCCAGGTCAAGTTCCGCGGTCAGCGCATCGAGCTCGGTGAGATCGAGACCGATCTGCTCGCGCATCCGTCGGTGAGCCAGGCCGCCGTGCTGGTCATGGACACCGCGACCGGTCAGCAATTGGTCGCGTACGTGGTGCCGATGCCCGGCCAGAGCATCGAACCGGCCGAGCTGACCCGTTTCGCCGCCGAGAAGCTGCCGACCTACATGGTCCCGGCTTCGATCATGGTGCTGGAGGCGTTCCCGCTCAACACCTCCGGCAAGCTGGACCGCAAGGGTCTGCCCGATCCGGTGTTCAGCGTGGACGCCGCCGGATACCGCGCCCCGCGCACCGCCGCCGAGGAAATCGTGGCGGGCATCTTCGCCGACGTCCTCGGCCACGAACGCGTCGGCATCGACGACAACTTCTTCGATCTGGGCGGTAACTCGCTGGTCGCCACGCAGGTGGTGGCCCGCATCTCGGCCGCGTTCAGCACCCGCCTGGGTGTGCGCGCGCTGTTCGAGACGCCGACCGTCGCGGGTATCGCCACGCGTATGGAAAACACCGCCCCGTCCGAGGTTTCGCGGCTGCCCCTGGTGGCGCAGCGGCGACCGGACCGGGTGCCGCTGTCGCTGGCGCAACAGCGCATGTGGTTCCTGAACCAGTTCGACCCGAATGTGCCGACCTACAACCTGCCGTTCGTGGTGCGGTTGCGCGGCGGCGTCGATCTCGACGCCCTGCAATTGGCGCTGCACGATGTGGTGGAGCGGCAGGAATCGCTGCGCACCGTCTTCCCGGAATCCGGTGACGGCGGTTTGCAGCAGGTGCTGCCCATGTCCGAGGTGGATCTCGGCATCGAGGTGCAGCCCATCGCCGAGAGCGAATTGTTCTCCGCGCTGGCCGAATTCGCCTCGCGCGGCTTCGATGTCTCACGCGAGCTGCCCATTCGGGTGCGGGTGTTCCAGGTCGGCGAGGCGACGGCCGAATCTGCCGATTACGCCGTGGCTTTCGTGGTGCATCACATCGCGGCGGACGGTTTCTCCTTCGGTCCGCTCTCGCGCGATATGACCGCCGCCTACCTGGCGCGCGTGGGTGGGCAGGAGCCCGCGTGGGCTCCGCTGCCGGTGCAGTACCAGGACTTCTCCCTCTGGCAGCGCGAAGTATTGGGCTCGGAGGCCGATCCCGAATCCATGGCCGCACGCCAGATCGCCTACTGGCGTTCGTCTTTGGCGGGTCTGCCCGATCAGCTGGACCTGCCCGCGGACCGCCCGCGCCCGCCGGTGCAGTCCTTCCGCGGTAACCGCGTCACCTTCGAGATCCCGGCCGAGCTGCACGGCAAACTCGCCGGACTCGCACGCGCGCAGGGTGTGTCGCTGTTCATGGTCATGCACTCCGCGCTCGCGGTACTGCTGGCCCGGCTCTCGGGCACCTCCGATATCGCCATCGGCACCCCGGTCGCCGGTCGCGGTGAGCAGGCCCTGGACGATCTGATCGGCATGTTCGTCAACACCCTGGTGTTGCGTTCGGAAGTACAAGGGGCGGAAAGCTTCTCCGACTTCCTGGCCCGCACCCGGGAAACCGATCTCGCGGCGTTCGCGGCCACCGATGTGCCGTTCGAGCGCCTGGTCGAGGTCATCAACCCGACCCGCTCCCAAGCACGGCATCCGCTGTTCCAGGTGATGCTGTCCTTCCAGGAAATGTCACACGGCTCTATGGAGCTGCCCGGACTCACCGTGTCCGCGGACGAGCTCGAAGTCGACATCGCCAAGTTCGACCTGCAATGGACGCTCACCGAACAGCGTGATGTGTCCGGTGCCGCCGCCGGACTCTCGGTGGTGCTGTCCTATGCCACCGATCTGTTCGATGCCGAGACCGTGACCGAGTTCGGGCACCGCTTCGTGCGCGTCCTCGAAACCGCCGTCACCGCACCGGAAACCGTGGTCCGCGATATCGACATCCTCAACGAGGATGAGCGCGCCCAGGTGCTGGGCGATTGGAGCCGCAACGAGCACGCGCTGCCCGGTGCGCGCACGGTGCTGGATCTGTTCGAGGAACAGGTCCGGGTGCGCCCGCACGGCACCGCCCTGATCTTCGATCCGGGCGAGCGCAGCGGCAGCATGTTCGGCGCGGCCGCCGAACTCGGTTACGCCGATTTCGCCGGCCGGGTGAATCGCCTGGCGCGCAAGCTCATTGCCGAGGGCGTCGGCCCGGAGACATTGGTCGCGGTCGGCATTCGCCGTTCCATCGACATGCTGGTGGCCATCTACGCCACTCTCACCGCCGGTGGCGGTTACGTACCGGTCGATCCCGATCATCCGGCCGAGCGCACCGAGTACGTGCTCGGCAGCTCGCGTCCGGTGGTCCTGTTGACCACCACCGATGACGCGGTCGAGAACGCCGAATGCACCGTGCTGCACCTGGATTCGCTGGATCTGAGCGAATTCGACGCCGCACCGGTCACCGATGCCGATCGATTGGCTCCGCTGCGCCCGTCGAACACCGCGTACGTGCTCTACACCTCCGGCTCCACCGGCCGACCCAAGGGCGTCGCGGTACCGCACCACGCGGTTCTGAACCAGATCGCCTGGATCACCAACGAATACGGCATCGACGACACCGATGTGATCCTGCAGAAGACCCCCGTCACCTTCGACGTGTCGGTGTGGGAGCTGTTCGGATCGCTCGCGGTGGGTGCGCAGCAGGTCATCGCCGCCCCGGACGGGCATCGCGATCCCATGTACCTGTCCGAGGTCATCGGACGGCACCGGGTCACCATGACCTCGTTCGTGCCGTCCATGCTCAGCGTGTTCGCCAGCAGCGCCTCGGCGGCCGAATGCCTGTCCCTGCGTGCGGTATTGGTTGCCGGTGAAGCGTTGCCGCCCGCCACGGTGACCGCTTTCCGGCGGTTCTCCACCGCGGCCGTGCACAACCTGTACGGCCCCACCGAGTTCACCGTGCACGCCACCTACGCCGCGATCGGGAACCCGACCCCGGCGCAGGTGCCGATCGGCCGCCCGGTGTGGAACGCGCACACCTACGTCCTTGACGAAGGACTACGCCCGGTCCCGGCCGGTGTCCCGGGTGAGCTGTATCTGGGTGGCACCCAGGTCGCGCGCGGCTACTACGGCCGCCCCGATCTGAGCGCCGAACGTTTCGTCGCCGACCCGTTCGGCACCCCGGGTTCACGCCTGTACCGCACCGGTGACCTGGTGCGCTGGAACGCCTCCGGCGCACTCGAATACATCGGCCGCACCGACTTCCAGGTGAAGTTCCGCGGCCAGCGCATCGAACTCGGCGAGATCGAGACCGCGCTGCTCGGCCACCCGTCGGTCAATCAGGCCGTGGTGCTGGTCATCGACACCGTCGCCGGTGATCAGCTGGTCGCCTACGTCGTGACCCGCGGCCCGGTGGACCTGGACAGCGTGAAGGCGCTGCTGCATCGCACGCTGCCCGCGTACATGGTGCCGTCGGCTTTCGTTGTGCTGGAAGCCTTCCCGCTCAATGCCTCGGGCAAGCTGGATCGCCGCGCGCTGCCCGCGCCGGTGTTCGAGGTGCGCGAATTCCGCGCTCCCACAACGCCTATCGAAGAGATCGTCGCCCAGATCTTCGGCGAGGTGCTCGGCATCGCGCGCGTCGGCGTCGACGACGACTTCTTCGAACTCGGCGGTAATTCGCTGATCGCCACCCAGGTGGCGACCCGCCTGGGTACGGCCCTCGATACCCGCGTGCCGGTGCGCATGCTGTTCGAGGCCGCCACCGTGGCCGCGCTCGCGGCCCGGGTGGAGTCGCACGCCGGTGACGGTGCCCGCAAGGCGCTGGTCGCTCGCGAGCGGCCCGCCGATATCCCGCTTTCCCTTGCGCAGCAGCGCATGTGGTTCCTGAACCGGTTCGACACCGCCTCGGCGGTCAACAACATCCCGGTCGCCATCCGGCTGTCGGGTGAACTCGATGTGGCCGCGCTCCAGGTCGCCGTCATCGATGTCATCGATCGGCACGAATCGCTGCGCACCGTCTTCCCCGAGACCGCGCACGGCCCGGTGCAGCGCGTGCTGGACGCCGCGCAGATCGTGCCCGACCTCACCCCGGTCCCGGTCACCCAGGCCAACCTCATCGACCACCTGGTCGAGCTGGCGTCGATGGCGTTCGACGTCACCGATGAGGTGCCGATGCACGCCGCGCTGTTCGAACTCAGCGAATCCGAGTTCGTGCTCGGCATGGTGGTGCACCACATCTCCGCCGACGGCTGGTCCATGGGACCGCTGGCCCGCGATGTCATGGTCGCCTACGCGGCCCGCACCTCGTGGGAGGCCCCGGCCTGGGCGGAACTGCCGGTGCAGTACGCCGACTACGCGCTCTGGCAGCGCGAGGTGCTCGGCGCCGAGGACGATCCGAACTCGTTGATCGCCAAGCAGATTCGGTACTGGGCCGACACCCTGGCCGATCTGCCGGACGAGCTGACGCTGCCCTCGGATCGCCCGCGCCCGGCCGCCGCCTCGTATCGCGGCGGCACCTATCCGTTCGCGATCTCCGCCGAGACGCAGCAGCGCCTGGTGGAACTGGGCCGCAGGCACAATGCCTCGTTGTTCATGGTGCTGCACAGCGCCCTCGCGGTACTGTTGGCCCGCCTGTCCGGCACCGGCGATATCGCCATCGGCACGCCGGTGCACGGCCGCGGTGAGGCCGCGCTCGACGATCTGATCGGCATGTTCGTCAACACCCTGGTGCTGCGCAGCGAGGTGGACTCGGAGAAGACCTTCGCCGATCTGCTGGCGCAGGCGCGCGAGAGCGATCTGCACGCCTTCGCGCACGCCGATGTGCCGTTCGAGCGCCTGGTCGAGGTGCTCAACCCGGCCCGCTCGCAGGCCCGCCACCCGCTGTTCCAGGTCATGCTGACCTTCCAGAACACCCGGCAGGCCAGCCTGGAACTGCCCGGACTCTCGGTCAACGGCATCGACTACGACGCCCAGCTGGCCAAGTTCGACCTGCAATTGACCTTGCAGGAAGCGCAGGACGCACACGGTGAGAACGCGGGCATGTCCGCCGAGTTCTCCTACGCGCGTGACCTTTTCGACGAGGCCACCGTCGCGGCGTTCGCACACCGCCTGGATCTGATCCTGGCGGCGGTCGTCGCCGATCCGTCGCAGCCGATCGGCGATATCGATCTGCTGATCGACGGTGAGCGCGACAAGGTGCTCGAGGGCTGGAACAACACGGCCTTCGACCTCGCCGAGGTACTGCCCGCACTGCCCGAAGGCGATGCCGCGACGCTGGTTTCGCTCTTCGAGGCACAGGCTCTGACCAGCCCCGATGCGCCTGCCGTTGCGTTCGAGGGGACAACTCTGTCCTACGCAGAGTTCTCGGGCCGCGTGCATCGCCTGGCCCGCAAGCTCATCGCACAGGGCGTCGGCGCGGAATCGCTGGTGGCCCTTGCCATCCGCCGCTCGGTGGATCTCGTGGTCGCCATGTACGCGGTGCTCGAGGCCGGTGGCGCGTACGTGCCGCTGGATCCCGATCAGCCCGCCGAGCGCATCGACTACGTCCTGGACACCGCGCGCCCGGTCGCCATCCTGACCACCGGTCGCGACGACTACGTCACCGGCCGCAATGTGCCGGTGCTGGAGATCGATTCCCTCAACCTCGAGGGCTATTCGGCCGCGCCGATCACCGATGCCGAACGCGGACAGGCGATCCGGCCCGAGCACACCGCGTACGTCATCTTCACCTCCGGTTCGACCGGCCGCCCCAAGGGCGTCGCGGTGGAACACGGTGCGATCGTGAACCGTCTGCTGTGGATGCAGCACGAGTACCCGATCGATGCGAATGACGCTGTGCTGCAGAAGACTCCGGCGACGTTCGATGTGTCGGTGTGGGAGTTCTTCTGGCCCTTGCAGACCGGTGCCCGCCTGGTCGTTGCCAAGCCCGACGGCCATCGCGATCCGGTGTACCTGGCGCAGATCATCGCCGAACAGGGCATCACCACGGCGCATTTCGTGCCGTCCATGCTTTCGGTCTTCGTCGCCACCCTCGGCAATGAGAACGGTGACTCCACCGTCGCCGCGCCGCGCCTGCGTCAGGTGTTCGCCTCCGGTGAGGCGCTGCCCGCCCCGACCGCGCAGAAGCTGCGCGAGCTGACCGGCGCGCGCCTGCACAACCTCTACGGCCCCACCGAAGCCGCCGTCGACGTCACGTACCACGAGGTCGTGGACGCCGACACCGTCTTCGTGCCGATCGGCCGCCCGGTGTGGAACACCCGCACCTATGTGCTCGACGCCCGCCTGAACCCGGTCGCGCCGGGTGTCGCGGGTGAGCTCTATCTCGCGGGTGATCAGCTCGCTCGCGGCTACCTGGGCCGTCCGGATCTGTCCGCGGATCGCTTCGTGGCCAACCCCTTCGGCGTTCCCGGCGCTCGCATGTACCGCACCGGCGACCTGGTGAAGTGGACCGGCGCGGGGGAGATCGAATACCTGGGCCGCACCGACTTCCAGGTCAAGCTGCGCGGTCTGCGCATCGAACTCGGCGAGATCGAGGCCGCACTGCTGTCGCAGCAGGGCGTCGCCCAGTCCGTCGTGGTGGTCCGCGCCGACGCCCATGCCGGTGATCAGCTCGTCGGTTACGTGGTCCGTGAGCCGGAGGCGGTCATCGACCTGGACGCGGTCAAGGCCGCGCTCGGTCGCTCGCTGCCCGGCTATATGGTCCCGGCCGCGATCCTCGTGCTGGACGCCTTCCCGGTCAACGCGTCGGGCAAGCTGGATCGCAAGGCGCTGCCCGCACCGGTCTTCGAGGCCAGGCGTTTCCGCGCCCCGTCCACCCCGATCGAGGAGATCACCGCCTCGATCTTCGCCGACCTGCTCGGCATCGATCGCGTCGGCGTCGACGACGATTTCTTCGAACTCGGCGGCAACTCGCTGGTCGCCACCCAGGTGGTCGCCCGGCTGTCCGCCGCGCTCGATGCCGAGATCGGCGTGCGCGTGCTGTTCGAGGCCCCGACCGTGGCGGCACTGGCCGCGCGGGTGGAATCACACGCCGGAACCGGTGTGCGCCAAGCGCTTACGGTCCGCACGCGACCGGAGCATCCGCCGCTGTCGCTCGCTCAGCAGCGCATGTGGTTCCTGAACCGGTTCGACACCGATTCGGCCGCCAACAACATCCCGGCAGCCGTAAGGCTGACCGGCGCACTGGATCTGGCCGCCATGCGCGGTGCCATCGCCGATGTGGTGGCGCGGCACGAATCGCTGCGCACCATCTACCCGTCCTACGAGGGCGTCGCCTACCAGAAGGTGCTGCCCACCGCCCGTGCGATCCCGCAGCTCGACGTGCTGGACGTGGCCGAGGGCGAATTGTTCGCCGCCGTCTACGATTTCGCCGGTCGCGGTTTCGACGTGACCGCCGAACCGCCGGTGCGCCTGCGCGCCTTCCGCCTGGCGGAAGACGATCACGTGCTGGTGCTCGTCGCGCATCACATCGCCGCCGACGGTTTCTCGATGAACCCGCTGGTGCGCGATCTCATGACCGGGTACATCGCGCGCAGCAACGGCGAGGCCCCGGGCTGGCCGGAACTGCCGGTGCAGTACGCGGATTACGCACTGTGGCAGCGCGAGACCCTCGGTTCCGAGGACGATCAGCGCTCGCTCATCACCGAACAGCTGGACTACTGGCGGCGCACGCTCACCGGTCTGCCGGATGAGCTGCGCCTGTCCGCCAAGCCGCGCCCGGCCGTGGCCTCCTACGAGGCGGGCACGCACCGTTTCCGGGTGCCCGGTGAACTGATCACCGGTTTGCAGCGGGTCGCGCAGTCGCACGGCACCACGCTGTTCATGGTGGTGCACAGTGCCTTCGCCGCGCTGCTGGCCCGCCTGAGCGGCACCGATGACATCGCGGTCGGCATCCCCGTCGCGGGTCGTGGTGAACAGGCGCTGGACGATCTGGTCGGCATGTTCGTCAACACCCTGGTGTTGCGCTCGCCCGTCGATACCGATGAGAGCTTCGCCGAACTGCTGAAGAAGGTGCGCGAGCGCGATCTCGCCGCCTTCGCGCACGCCGATGTGCCGTTCGAACGCCTGGTGGATGTGCTGAACCCGGCGCGTTCGCAGGCCCGGCATCCGCTGTTCCAGGTCATGCTGTCGTTCCAGAACCTGGGCCGCACCGCATTGGAACTGCCGGGGCTGAGCGTGTCCGAGCTGGGCATCGATCAGCAGTCGGCCAAGTTCGATCTGCAATTGACGCTGTCCGAGGTGCCGGACGGCGGCGCGGACGGGCCGAGCCCAGCCGGTATGGACGCCGAACTCGTCTATGCCACGGATCTTTTCGACGGCGCGTTCGCCGAGGTCTTCGCGCAGCGGTTCGAGCGCATGCTCACCGCCCTGGTCAGCGATCCCACGATGCGGGTCGGCGATGTGGAATTGCTCGGCGATTGTGAACGCCAGCGGGTGCTGCGCGGGTGGAACGACACCGCGTTCGAGCTGGACGCCGCGCTGCCCGAGGTCTCGGTCGGCGCCGCGGCGACGCTGGTTTCGCTCTTCGAGGCGCAGGTGGCGCTGACCCCCGACGCGACGGCGGTTACGTTCGAGGGGACATCGCTGTCCTACGCCGAGTTCGCCGGACGGGTCCGGCAGCTCGCGCGCTGGCTCATCGCCGCGGGTGTCGGACCGGAATCCTTTGTGGCGCTGGGTATGCGCCGCTCCATCGATCTGGTGGCGGGCATGTACGCCGTCACCGTCGCCGGTGGCGCGTACGTGCCGCTGGATCCGGATCATCCGGCCGAGCGCACGCAATACATCCTGGAGACCGCGCAGCCGGTCTGCGTATTGACCTCCGGGGATGATCTGGACGGCGTCGCGGACCTGGAAGGGTCTGCCGCACGCCGGGTTCGGATCGATCAGCTGGATCTGTCCGGCTTCGCGGACACCCCGCTCACCGATGCCGATCGCACCACCCCGCTGCGCCCCGGCAATACCGCGTACGTGATCTTCACGTCCGGTTCCACCGGTCGCCCGAAGGGTGTGGCGGTCAGCCACGCCGCCATCGTGAACCGCCTGGTGTGGATGCACGCCCAGTACGGCCTGGCCGCCGACGATGTGGTGCTGCAGAAGACCCCCGCCACCTTCGACGTGTCGGTGTGGGAGTTCTTCTGGCCCTTGCAGGTCGGCGCGCGCCTGGTGGTCGCCAAGCCGGACGGCCACCGCGATCCCGCCTACCTGGTGCGGCTCATCACCGCCGAGCACGTCACCACGGTGCACTTCGTACCGTCCATGCTGGCGGTGTTCGTGGCCGCCGAGGGTGCGGCCGCCTGCACCACCCTGCGCAATGTGTTCGCCTCCGGTGAGGGCCTGCCCGCGCCGACCGCGCAGCGCCTGCGCGCACTGACCGGCGCGCGCCTGCACAACCTGTACGGCCCCACCGAGGCCGCGGTCGACGTGACCTTCCACGAGGTCACCGATGCCGACGTCGCCACGGTGCCGATCGGCGCGCCCGTCTTCAATACCCAGGTGTACGTGCTGGATTCGCGGCTGCGGCCGGTTCCGGTGGGTGTCGCGGGTGAGCTCTATCTGGCGGGCGATCAGCTGGCCACGGCGTATGTGGCGCGTCCCGATCTGACCTCGGATCGCTTCGTGGCCAACCCGTTCGGGGCCGGTGCCCGCATGTACCGCACCGGTGACCTGGTCACCTGGACCGGTACCGGCGAGCTGGAATACCTGGGCCGCACCGACTTCCAGGTGAAGTTGCGCGGTCTGCGCATCGAACTCGGTGAGATCGAATCCGCGCTCACCGCGCTGAACTCGGTTGCGCAGTCCGTGGTCGTGGTGCGCAATGACGAGCGCACCGGTGATCAACTGGTGGCATATCTGGTCGCGGCCGACGGTCATATCGACCTGGACGCCGTGAAAGACGCGCTGTCCCAGCAGCTTCCGGCCTATATGGTCCCGGCCGCCTTCATGGTGCTGGACGCCTTCCCGCTCAATGCCTCCGGCAAGCTGGATCGCAAGGCGCTGCCGGCCCCGGCCTTCGCGGCCAAGGTGTACCGCGCCCCGGAGACCCCGGTGCAGCAGACCGTCGCCGGTGTCTTCGCCGATGTGCTCGGCGGCGACGCGGTCGGCCTGGACGACGATTTCTTCGAACTCGGCGGCAACTCGCTGATCGCCACCCAGGTGGTCGCCCGCCTGTCCACCGCGCTCGATGCCGATGTGCCGCTGCGCACGCTCTTCGAGGCCACCACCGTGGCAGCCCTTGCCGCGCAACTGGAATCGCGCGTCGGCACCGGCAGTCGCGCCCCGCTGGTCGCGCAGGAGCGCCCCGCCCCGGTCACGCTGCCCAGCGGTGAGTCCGCCGCGCTCGCGCCGCTGTCCCCGGCGCAGCAGCGCATGTGGTTCCTGAACCGCTTCGACAACCGCACCGCGGTGAACAACATCCCGGTGGCGCTGCGCCTCACCGGCGATGTCGACATCGCGGCCTTCAACGCCGCCATCGCCGATGTGCTGGCGCGGCACGAGGCGCTGCGCACCATCTACCCCGAGGTGGCCGGTGATGGCTTCCAGCGGGTGCTGGAGCTGTCCGAGATCGATTTCGAGGTGCGCACCGAGACGGTCGCCGCCGCCGAATTGCCCTCGCGCATCACCGAACTCGCGAGCGTCTACTTCGATGTCACCCGCGAGCTGCCGTTCCGCGCCACCGTGCTCACGGTGACCCCGGAGGGCAAGCACGCCCGCGTCACCCACGTGCTGGTGCTGGTGCTGCATCACATCAGCGCCGACGGTTTCTCCCTGCGCCCGCTGCTGCGCGACGTGGTGGGCGCGTACCTGGCCCGCAGCGGCGCAGCCGCACCGGAGTGGACCCCGCTGCCGGTGCAGTACGCGGATTACGCGCTGTGGCAGCGCGAGGTGCTCGGCGCCGAGAGTGATCCGGAATCGGTTGCCGCACAGCAGGTGCACTACTGGAGCGAACAGCTGCGCGATCTGCCCGAGCAGATCGAGCTGCCCGCCGACCGGCCGCGTCCCGAGGTCGCCACCAATTCCGGTGGCACCTACGACTTCTCGATCGACGCCGAACTGCGCCGCGCGCTCACCGGGCTCGCCCGCGAGCACGATGTCACGCTGTTCATGGTGCTGCACGCCGCGCTGGCCACCTGGTCCGCGCGCCTGTCCCGCTCCATCGACATCGCGGTCGGCACCCCGATCGCCGGTCGTGGCGATCGGGCGCTGGACGATCTGATCGGCATGTTCGTCAACACCCTGGTGCTGCGCACCCCGGTGCTGCCGGACGCCACCTTCCGCGAGCTGCTCGCGCAGGTGCGCCGCACCGATCTGGCCGCCTTCGCGCACGCCGATGTGCCGTTCGAGCGCCTGGTCGATGTACTCAGCCCGGTCCGCTCGCAGGCGCACCACCCGCTGTTCCAGGTGGCGCTGACCTTCGAGGCCGCCGGGGCCAAGGACGCGGGCGCGGTCTCGCTGCCCGGTCTCGAGCTCGAAGCCGTCGAATTCGATCCCGGCACCGCCAAATTCGATATCCAGCTGACCGTCGGCGAGCGCGCCGACGATGGGCTGAGCCTGTCGTGGAACTACGCCACCGATCTGTTCGATCCCGAGACCGTGGCCTCGTTCGCCGAGCGCCTGGTCCGCATCCTGCGCGCGGTCACCGAGGATCCGTCGGTGCTGCTGGGCGATATCGATCTGCTCGGCGGCGTCGAGCGGCACGAGGTGTCCGAGCGCTGGGTCTCCGCCGGTGACGACATCGTCGATCTGGCGGCGGTCGCACGAGCCGCGGTGCGCGCGAACGATATCGCCGACGCGGGTGCCAATGGCGCGCCGCATACCGACTCCGCGCTCGGCGTGAACGGCACGTCGATCGCGACGAATGGGCACGCGGCCGTTGCCACCGGCAGCACGGGTGCGTCCGGCCTGGATATTGCCGGCGCGTCCACCGAGGCAGCCGGCGTGTCCGCCGAGGAACTGGCCGAGGTGCTCGCACCCGGTGGTGTGCTCGGTGCCGTCGGTGAGTTGTTCACCGATCCGGTGGCGGCGCTGTCCAGCCCGTTCGTGGACGCGGATGCCACGCTGTCGAGCCTGTTCGATCGGGCCGTCGCGGCGCATCCGGAGCGGATCGCGGTGCGGTTCGGCGAGGACGAGCTGACCTACGACGATCTGGATCGCCGCTCGAATGTGGTGGCGCGCAGGCTGATCGAAGACGGTGCGGGTCCGGAGTCGCTGGTCGCGGTGCTGCTGCCGCGTTCGCTGGATCTGGTTGTCGCGCTGCTCGCGGTCATCAAGACCGGTGCGGG
Source organism: Nocardia sp. NPDC058058 (assembly GCF_042885355.1). NCBI lineage: Bacteria > Bacillati > Actinomycetota > Actinomycetes > Mycobacteriales > Nocardiaceae > Nocardia > Nocardia sp. NPDC058058. Next base: position 144,283 of record NZ_JBHVSA010000004.1, read on the forward strand.
TTATGTGCCGGTCGATCCGACCTACCCGGCCGATCGCATCGCCTACGTGCTCTCCGATGCCGAGCCGACCAGCGTGGTCGTGGATTCGACCGTGACGGTGGAACTGCCCGCCGGACTGCCGACCGTATCGCTGGACGGGTACACCGTCGAGGCGGGCGATGTGGTGGACGCGGATGATTCGCCGATCACCGACGCCGATCGCACCGCCGCGCTGCGGCCCGATCACGTCGCCTATGTCATCTACACCTCCGGTTCCACCGGCCGCCCCAAGGGCGTGGCCGTGGCGCACCGGAATGTGGTGCGGCTCATGGCCAATACCGATCGCGAGTTCGGCTTCAACGCCGATGACGTGTGGACGCTGTTCCACTCGTACGCGTTCGACTTCTCGGTGTGGGAGCTGTGGGGACCGCTGCTCTACGGCGGCAAGCTCGTGGTGGTCGACTACTACGTCTCGCGCTCGCCCGAGCAGTTCCTGGAATTGCTGCGCCGCGAACGGGTTACGGTGCTCAACCAGACCCCGTCCGCGTTCTATCAGCTGGCCGAGGCCGAGCGGATCGCCGCCGCGGCGGGCGACGAACAGTCCCTCGCGCTGCGCTACGTGGTCTTCGGCGGTGAGGCTCTCGAGCTGCGCCGCCTGAGCGATTGGGTTGCGCGCCACGGTGATTCGTCGCCGTACCTGGTGAACATGTACGGCATCACCGAGACCACGGTGCACGTCTCGCACCGGGTCCTGGACGCCGATACCATCGCGGCCGCCACCGGCAGCGTGGTCGGTCGCGCCATCGCGGGTCTGCGCGTGTACGTGCTCGATGAGCGCCTGCACCCGGTCCCGGTCGGTGTGGCGGGTGAAATGTATGTCGCCGGTGCGCAATTGGCGCGTGGCTACCTGGGTCGCCCCGACCTGACCTCGGCTCGTTTCGTGGCCAGCCCGTTCGGCGCGCACGGCTCTCGCCTGTACCGCTCGGGTGACGTGGCGCGCTGGAACCGCTTCGGTGAGCTCGAATACCTCGGCCGCGCGGACGATCAGGTCAAGGTTCGCGGTTTCCGCATCGAACTCGGTGAGATCGAAGCGGCCGTGCTGGCGCAGCCGGGTGTGGCCCAGGCCGCGGTCATCGTGCGCGAGGACGCGCCGGGTGATCAGCGCATCGTCGCCTACGTGGTGCCCGAGGCCGGTGTCGAGCCGACCGATATCCGCCTGCTCGAGATTCGCGACGGCGCGGGCGAACGCCTGCCGTCGTACATGGTCCCGGCCGCCATGGTGGCCATGGATCGAATCCCGTTGACCGTCAACGGCAAACTCGATCGCCGCGCCCTGCCCGCACCGGCGGTGCAGGCGCGTGCCTTCCGCGCGTCCGAGACCCCGATCCAGGAGACGGTCGCCGCTGTCTTCGCCGAGGTCCTGGACCTGCCCCGGGTCGGTCTGGATGACGATTTCTTCGATCTGGGCGGCAACTCGCTCATCGCCACCCGGGTGGTCTCGCGCATCGGCGCGGCCCTGGACACCACGGTCGCGGTGCGCACGCTGTTCGAGGCCAGCACCGTCGAGGCGCTGGCGGCCCGCATCGAATCCCACGCCGATGGTGCTTCGCGCGCCAAGCTGGTAGCTCGTCCGCGCGTGCCGGGGGAACTGGCTCCGCTGTCGTTCGCGCAGCAGCGCATGTGGTTCCTGAACCAGTACGACACCTCCTCGGCCGCGTACAACCTGCCGCTGGCGATTCGCCTCACCGGTGAACTCGACACCGCCGCACTGGAACTCGCGGTCGCCGATGTGGTGCGCAGGCACGAGTCGCTGCGCACCCGGTACCCCGAGCACGGCGGCACGCCGATGCAGGTGGTCGTCCCGGCCGAGCAGATCGCCCTGGATCTGCGCCCGGTCACGGTCGCGGCGGGTGAGCTCACCGAGACGGTGACCGCCTTCGCCACCCTCGGATTCAATGTGGCGGACCAGGTTCCGTTGCGCGCCCGGCTGTTCCGGGTCGGCACCGAGGACGCGTCCGAACATGTGCTCGTGGTCGTGGTGCATCACATCGCGGGTGACGGTTTCTCGATGGCCCCGCTGACCCGCGATGTCATGGTGGCCTACTCGGCGCGCACCCAGGGTGCGGTGCCGGGCTGGGCCCCGCTGGCGGTGCAGTACGCGGACTTCGCCGTCTGGCAGCGCGAAGTGCTCGGTAGCGAAGAGGATTCGTCCTCGCTGATGGCCCGCCAGGTGGGTTACTGGCAGCGGACCCTCGACGGCGTGCCGGATGAGCTGGCGCTGCCGATCGATCGCCCGCGCCCGGCGGTGGCCACCCATCGTGGCGCGACCTTGCAGCGCAGCCTGAGCCCGGAGCTCATCGGCGCGTTGGAAGACATTGCGCGCAAGCGTGGTTCGTCGCTGTTCATGGTCATGCACAGCGCGCTCGCGGTGCTGCTGGCCCGGCTCTCGGGCGGCGATGACATTGCCGTCGGCACCCCGGTCGCCGGTCGTGGCGAGGCCGCGCTGGACGATCTGGTCGGCATGTTCGTCAACACCCTGGTGCTGCGCACCGGGATCGATCCGGCGGAATCCTTCTCGGATCTGCTCGATCGCGCCCGGCACACCGACCTCGATGCCTTCGGCAATGCCGATGTGCCGTTCGAGCGTCTGGTGGAGCTGCTCGCACCGGAGCGGTCGCAGGCCCGGAACCCGCTGTTCCAGGTCATGCTGGCCTTCCAGAACCTGGACCGCGCCACCCTGGAATTGCCGGGGCTGACCGTCGCCGCGCTGGATCTCGACGAGAACATCTCGCGCTTCGACCTGCAATTCACGCTGTCCGAGCAGGATGCCGGTATGGCGCTGGCATTGACCTACGCCACGGATCTGTTCGACGCGGACACCGCCGCCGGGTTCGCGCAGCGCTGGCTGCGGGTGCTGGAAGCGGTCGCCGCCGATCCGGAGGTCACCGTCGGGGCGATCGATATTCTCGATCAGCCCGAGCGCGCCGATCTGGTCGCGCGGTTCGGTGCGCCCGCCATCGCGGGCCGCACCCTGCCCGAGCTGCTGGCCGAGGCCGTGGCGCGGGATCCGCGGGCCGTGGCCGTCCGCTTCCAGGGGCGAGGTCTGTCCTACGCCGAGCTCGACGAGCGCTCGAATCGCCTGGCGCGCCTGCTCATCGAGCGCGGTATCGGCACCGAGAACCTGGTCGCCATCGCCGTCCCGCGTTCGGACGACTCCTATTTCGCCGAATGGGCGGTCACCAAGTCCGGTGCGGCGTTCGTACCGGTCGACCCGAACTATCCGGCCGATCGCATCGCGCACATGGTCACCGATTCGGGTTCCCCGGTCGGCCTGACCGTCGCCTCGGTGCGCGCCGAACTGCCGGACTCGGTGGAGTGGCTGGTCCTGGACGAACTGGACCTGAACGCGTTCTCCGCCAATGCCATTGCCGACGCCGAGCGGGTGCGCCCGCTGCGCCCGGAGCATCCGGCATACGTCATCTACACCTCCGGTTCCACCGGCGTCCCCAAGGGCGTGGTGGTCTCGCACGCCGGCCTGGCCAACTTCAGTGTCGAGCAGGTCGAGCGCTACGGCCTCGATTCCGCCTCGCGCGCACTGCATTTCGCCTCGCCGTCGTTCGACGCCTCGATGCTGGAGTTCCTGCTCGCCATCGGTGCGGGCGGTGCGCTCGTGGTGGTGCCGCCGGGCGTCTACGGCGGTGAGGAACTGTCGGAGCTGATTCGCTCCGAGGGCGTCACGCACGCGTTCATCACCCCGGCCGCGCTGGCCACCTTCGATCCGGCCGGACTGGATACGCTGCGCGTACTGTCCGCCGGTGGTGAGGCGGTCCCGGCCGATCTGGTCGCCAAGTGGGCTATTCCGTTGGCGGACGGCACTGTTCGCGCCTTCCACAATGGTTACGGTCCGACCGAGACCACCATCATGACCAACATCAGCGATGCGCTGGTCGCGGGCGATCTGGTCACCATCGGTGGCCCGACCCGGGGCATGCAGTCGCTGATCCTGGACAACCGGCTGCGCCCCGTGCCGGTCGGTGTCGCGGGTGAGCTCTATCTGTCCGGCATTCAGCTGGCGCGCGGCTACCACGCGCGTCCGGGTCTGAGCGCGGATCGCTTCGTCGCCAACCCGTATGTGGACGGCGAGCGCATGTACCGCACCGGTGACGTGGTGCGCTGGACCCGCACGGGCGAGGTCGAATACGTCGGGCGTTCGGACTTCCAGGTGAAGGTGCGCGGTTTCCGCATCGAACTCGGTGAGATCGATGCGGCGCTGGCCGCGCACGAGAGTGTGGACTTCGCGGTCACCATCGGTCACAAGAACGCCGCGGGCGCGACCTCGCTGGTGTCGTACGTGGTTGCCGCGCCTGGTCATTCGGTCGATATCGCGGCGGTGACCGCGCATGTCGAACAGCGGCTGCCCGCGTACATGGTGCCGTCCTCGGTCATGATCATCGATCGGGTGCCGCTGACCCCGGTCGGCAAGCTGGACCGCAAGGCGCTGCCCGAACCGGTGTTCGCCACCGAGGTGGTGTTCCGTGCCGCGCGAAACACCCTGGAGCACACCATTTCCGAGGTGTTCGCCGAGGTGCTGGGCCTGGAGCGGGTCGGTATCGACGATTCGTTCTTCGCCCTCGGCGGCGATTCCATCGTCTCCATTCAGCTGGTGTCGCGTGCCAAGGCGCGCGGGGTGATCTTCAGCCCGCGTGATGTTTTCGAACAGCGCACCGTCTCGGGTCTGGCCGCCATCGCGGAAACCGCCGACGGCCAGGGTGATTCGGCTCCGCAGCTGCTGGAGCTGCCCGGCGGCGGCGTCGGTGTCATGCCGCTGACCCCGGTGGTGCGGTTCATGGTGGAGCGGCCGGGTGAGTTCGGGCGCTTCAACCAGACCATGGCGCTGGAACTCCCGATCGGTATCGACCGGGCGGGTATCGCCGCCACGGTCGGCGCGGTCATCGACCGGCACGACATGCTGCGGGCACGCCTGCGGCGGGTGCCGGGCGCGGACTGGGTCGTGGAGACCGCCGCGGCGGGCGCGATCGATGTGGATTCGCTCATCGACCGCACCGAATTCGATCCGAGCGTCGGCGCGCAGGAGTTCCTCGAAATCGCCTCGGCCGCACTGGATGCCACCCTCGATAAGCTGGATCCGACCGCCGGTGTGGTCGTTCGTTTCGTTTGGTTGGCACCGGCATCCGGTACCGATCAGTCCCGCGCCGGTCGCCTCATCGTGGCCGCGCACCACCTGGTGGTGGACGGTGTCACCTGGCGCATCCTGGTGCCGGACTTCGTCACCGCCTGGGGACAGCTCTCCGCCGGGCAGACCCCGGAACTGGTCGCGCCCGCGACCAGCATGCGCACCTGGGCACACGCCCTCGAGCGTGAGGCCGCCACCGAGGAGCGGCTCGCCGAACTCGACTTCTGGCGTGGCGTCGTCGACGGACCGGATCCTCTGCTCACCGAGCGCGCCATGGACCCGGCCGTCGATATCACCGCCGTCGTCGAGAAGCACAAGGTCGAGGTTTCCGCCGAGACCACCAAATCGCTGCTCACCACCGTGCCCGCGCTGTTCCACGGCGGTGTCAACGACGGTCTGCTGACCGCGCTGGCGCTGGCCGTGGCGAAGTGGCGCTCGGACAAGAGAATCGGTGCGGGGGACAAGTCCGCCCTCGTTCGCCTCGAAGGCCACGGCCGCGAGGAAGAGGTCGTGCCCGGCGCGGATCTGTCCCGCACGGTCGGCTGGTTCACCGCCATCTTCCCGGTGCGCTTCGATCTCTCCGGGATCGATGTGGACGCCGCCCTCACCGGTGGCGACGCCATGGGCCGCGCCATCAAGGCGGTCAAGGAGCAGCTGCTCGCGGTGCCGGACAAGGGCATCGGTTACGGCCTGCTGCGCTACCTGAACCAGGCCACCGCCGATCAGCTGCCCAAGCAGTTGCCCGGCCAGGTCAGCTTCAACTACCTGGGCCGCGTCAACGAGGGCGATGTGCCCGAGGCGCTGCGCGGGTTCGGCTGGATCCCGGCTCCCGAGCTCGGCAATCTCGGCGGCGCGTACGACGCCGATATGCCCGCCATGGCCCCGATCGATATCAACGCGATCGTGGTCGGGGACAAGCTGACCGCCAATATCGGCTACCCGAGCACCCTGCTCGACGCCGCCGCCGTCGCCGAATTCGGCGCGCTGTGGATCAGTGCGCTGAACGCCGTCGCGCACCACGCGGAATCGGCGCAGGCCGGTGGGCACACCCCGTCCGACTTCGGGCTGGTCGACATCACCCAGCGCGATATCGACGGCTGGGAACGGCGTTTCGGCGCGATCGACCAGGTGTGGCCGCTGTCCGCCCTGCAGGCCGGTCTGCTCTTCCACGCCCAGCTCGCCGCCACCTCGGTGGATGTGTACACCGCGCAGGCGGTGCTCACCCTGACCGGCCGCGTGGACGGCGACCGCCTGCGTGCGGCCGCCCAGGCGCTGCTGGACCGCCACGAAATCCTGCGCACCGCATACGTTTCCGACGCCAATGGCGTTCCGGTACAGGTGGTGCTGGATGGCGTGCACGTGGCCTGGTCCGCGCACGACTTCAGCGGTATCGCCGACGCGGATGCGCGGCAGGCGGCGGTGGCACAGGTCATCGACGCCGATCGCATGACCCGGTTCGACCTCACCGCGCCGCCGCTGATCCGGTACACGCTGGTGCGGACCGCCGCCGACGCGTGGCAGCTGGCCGTGGCCAACCACCACATCCTGCTCGACGGCTGGTCCATGCCGCTGCTCATGCAGGACCTGCTGGTGCTGTACGCCACGCATTCGGACGTGAGCGTGCTGCCGCCGGTGCGGTCCTACCGGTACTTCCTGGAATGGGTTGCGCAGCAGGATCGTTCGGCTTCGCTCGACGCCTGGAAGCAGGCGCTGCGCGGGGTGTCCGAGCCGACGCTGCTCACCCGCCCGGACGCCGGACGTGAGATCACCGCGCTGTCCGGTGAGTACTTCTTCGATCTGGACGAGACCGCGACCGCGCGCCTGACCGCGCTGGCCGCCGATATCGGCGTCACGCCGAACACGGTGCTCCAGGTGGCGTGGGGCATTCTGCTCGGCCGCCTCACCGGCCGCGAGGACGTGCTGTTCGGCACCACCGTGTCCGGTCGCCCGGCGCAGCTGTCCGGTGTGGAATCGATGGTGGGTCTGTTCATCAACACCGTGCCGGTGCGGGTCGCGTTCGATCCGGCCGAATCGGCGCGGGCGCTACTCAACCGCACCCAGGGTGAGCAGGCCGATCTGCTCGATCACCACTACATCGGCCTGGCCGACATCCAGTCCGCGGCGCGGATCGGCGGGCTCTTCGACACCCTGGTGGTGTTCGAGTCCTATCCCGTTGACGCCGAGGGCATTCGGTCCCAGGCCGCCGATATCGACGGTATGGCCGTCACCGGCCTGGACGCCGCCGATGCCACGCACTACCCGCTGACCCTGATCGCCCAGCTCGACACCCGGCTGCGCGTTCGCGCGGGTTATCTGCGCGATCTGTTCGACGAGGACACCGTCCACCGCATCGCCGATCGCCTGGTTCGGGTACTCACCGCCATCACCACCGAACCCGAAGCGGCAGTGGGCGATATCGAACTGCTCGACGCCGATGAGCTGGAGCTCGTCACCACCGAGTGGAACGAGACCGGATACGACGTCGACACCGCCTTGGCCGTGACCTACGGGCTGGCTGACACCGATCGTGTGGATCCCGGCCACAAGCACGCCGGGATGACGGGGGCGGAGCCCGACGCCGCGAAGACGCTGGTCGCGCTGTTCGAGGCGCAGGCGGAGCGCACGCCCGATGCGATCGCGCTCAGCTTCGAGGGCACAAGTCTGTCCTATGGCGAGTTCGCCGAGCGGGTGCATCGCCTGTCGCGCTGGCTCATCGAGCGCGGTGTCGGCGCGGAATCGTTTGTGGCGCTGGGTATGCGGCGCTCGGTCGACCTGGTGGTCGGCATGTATGCCGTCACCGTGGCCGGTGCCGCGTACGTGCCGCTGGATCCGGATCATCCGGCCGAGCGCACCGAATACATCCTGGCCACCGCCGATCCGGTGACCGTGCTGACCTCGGGTGAGGATCTGCCGGTGCAGACCGCGCAGGTGCGGATCGATCTGCTGGACCTGTCCAGCTACTCGGCCGCCCCGCTCACCGACGCGGATCGCGTTGTGCCGCTGCGTGCTTCGAATACCGCGTACGTCATCTTCACCTCGGGTTCCACCGGCCGCCCCAAGGGCGTGGCGGTGCCGCACGCGGCGATCGTGAACCGTCTGGTGTGGATGCAGTCCGAATACGGGCTCACCGCCGATGACGTGGTGTTGCAGAAGACCCCCGCCACCTTCGACGTGTCGGTGTGGGAGTTCTTCTGGCCCTTGCAGATCGGTGCGCGCCTGGCCATCGCCAAGCCGGACGGGCATCGCGATCCCGTCTACCTCGCCGAGCTCATCGCGAGCGAAGGCGTCACGGTCACCCACTTCGTGCCGTCCATGCTCGCGGTCTTCGTGGCCGAGCCCGCGGCGGTGCACTGCACCAGCCTGCGCATGGTCTTCGCCTCCGGTGAGGCGCTCTCGCCCAAGCCCTCGCACAAGCTGCGCGAGATCACCGGCGCGGAACTGCACAACCTGTACGGCCCGACCGAAGCCGCGGTCGACGTCACGTACCACCATGTGACCGCCCTGGACGTGGACTCGGTGCCGATCGGCCGCCCGGTCTTCAATACCCAGGTCTACGTGCTGGATTCGCGCCTGCGCCCGGTTCCGGTGGGCGTCGCGGGTGAGCTGTACCTGGCGGGCGATCAGCTCGCCACCGCGTACGTGGCGCGCCCCGACCTGACCTCGGATCGCTTCGTGGCCAACCCGTTCGGCTCCTCCGAGCGCATGTACCGCACCGGCGACCTCGTGGTGTGGAACGCAGACGGCGAGATCGAGTACATCGGCCGCACCGACTTCCAGGTGAAGCTGCGCGGCCTGCGCATCGAGCTGGGTGAGATCGAATCCGCGCTCACCGCACTGGGTTCGATCGCGCAGTCGGTGGTCGTGGTGCGCGGGGATCAGCACACCGGCGACCAGCTGGTCGCCTATGTCATCGCCGCGCCGAGCCGCACCGTGGACATCGAGGGCGTGCGCGCGGAATTGGCCGAGCGCCTGCCCGCGTACATGGTGCCGTCGGTGCTCATGGTGCTGGACGAGTTCCCGCTCAACGCCTCCGGCAAGCTGGATCGCCGCGCGCTGCCCGCACCGGTCTTCGAGGCGGCGGTGTTCCGCGCCCCGACCACCCCGATCGAGCAGATCGTGGCGGGCGTGTTCGCCGAGGTCCTCGGCCTGGAACGGGTCGGCCTGGACGACGATTTCTTCGCCCTCGGCGGCAACTCGCTCATCGCCACCCAGGTGGCGGCGCGACTGTCCGCCGCACTGGACACCCATTTGGGTGTGCGCGAGATCTTCGAGGCGTCCAGCGTCGCCGCGCTGGCATCGCGCGCCGAATCGCACGCCGGGACGAACGCGCGTCAGGCGCTGATCGCGCGGGAGCGCCCCGAACGCCTGCCGCTCTCGCTGGCGCAGCAGCGCATGTGGTTCCTGAACCGGTTCGATCCCGAATCGGCCGTGGACAATATCCCCGCCGCCGTACGCCTTTCGGGTCTGGTCGACCGGCAGGCGTTGCAGATCGCCGTCGCCGATGTGCTGGCGCGGCACGAATCGCTGCGCACCCGGTACCCCGAGATCGACGGGACCGCGTACCAGGAGATCGTGCCCACCGGCCAGGTCATCCCGGACCTGACGCCGATCGACGCCACCGAAGCCGGACTGCCGCAGGCGCTTTCGGAATTCCTGCGCACCGGATTCGACGTCACCGTCGATGTGCCGTTCCGCGCCCGCCTGTTCGAGGTGAGCCCTACCGAACACGTGCTCGCACTGGTGGTGCACCACATCTCCGCCGACGGTTTCTCCATGGGCCCGCTCACCCGGGATGTCATGACCGCCTACGGCGCTCGCGTGGAGGGCGGCGAACCCGCCTGGCAGCCACTGGAAGTCCAGTACGCGGACTACGCGCTGTGGCAGCGCGAGGTGCTCGGCGACGAGTCCGACGCGGAATCGGTTATCGCACGGCAGATCTCGTACTGGGGCCGGGAGCTGCGCGGGCTGCCCGATCAGCTGGACCTGCCCGCCGACCGGCCGCGTCCCGCGGTCGCCACCGGCAAGGGTGCGACGCACACCTTCGTCATCGACGGCGAGACCCACGCCAAGCTGGTCGAATTGGCGCGTCAGCGCGGTGCCACGCTGTTCATGGTGGCGCACACCGCGCTCGCGGTGCTGCTGTCCCGCCTGTCCGGTGAAGCGGACATCGCCATCGGCACGCCCGTCGCGGGCCGTGGTGAACGCGCCCTCGACGATCTGATCGGCATGTTCGTCAACACCCTGGTGTTGCGCACCCCGATCGACGCCGGCGCGGGCTTCACCCAGCTGCTGGAATCGGTGCGCGGCACCGATATCCAGGCCTTCGGTCACGCGGATCTGCCGTTCGAACGCCTGGTGGAGATCCTCAACCCGGCGCGTTCGCAGGCGCGGCATCCGCTGTTCCAGGTCATGCTGTCGTTCCAGAACATGGGACCGGCCGAACTGGAACTCCCGGGTCTGACCGTGAGCGGCGTCGATCTGCCGCTGGACACCGCCAAGTTCGATCTGCAACTGGTGCTCACCGAGGCCACCGCCGCGCACAACGCATCCGGCAACGGCTTCGGCGGCACCCCGTCCGGCATTACCGCCGAACTTATCTACGCCACCGATCTCTTCGACGCGGCGACGATGGAACGCTTCGCGGCGCGGTTCAACCGTCTGTTGGAAGCCGTTGCGGCACAGCCGGAAACACCGGTCGGCGATATCGATCTGCTCGCCGGTGGTGAGCGGTCGCGCGTCGTGCTGGACTGGAACCGCACCTACTACTCCGTCGACGAGGTCGTCGCCGAGCAGACCGATGCGGTCGAGCGCGACGATATCGATTGGGCCGCACTGGAACTCCCGGGTGCGTCCCGGCACGACCTGTGGCAGCTGCCCGAGACCGGTGACGCGGCGAACACGCTGGTCGCGCTGTTCGAGGCGCAGGCCGCGCGCACGCCCGACGCCGCCGCGCTCGGCTTCGAGGGCACAGGTCTGTCCTACGGCGAGTTCGCCGGGCGCGTACATCAGTTGGCGCGCAAGCTGATCGAGGCCGGGGTCGGCCCGGACAGCCTGGTGGCGCTGGGTATCCGCCGCTCGCTCGACCTGGTCGTGGCCATGTACGCGGTGCTGGAGGCCGGTGGCGCGTACGTGCCGCTGGATCCCGATCAGCCCGCGGACCGCATCGACTACGTGCTCGATACGGCGCAGCCGGTATGCGTGCTGACCACCGAGCGCGATGGGTTCACCCACGCGAGCGTTCCGGTGCTCGCGGTGGACGCGCTCGACCTGTCGGGCTTCTCGGACGCGCCGCTGGGCGACGCGGATCGTCTTGCGCCGCTGCGTCCTTCGAACACCGCGTACGTCATCTTCACCTCGGGCTCGACCGGCCGCCCCAAGGGCGTCGCGGTCAGCCACGCGGCGATCGTGAACCGCCTGGTGTGGACGCAGGCCGAATACGGTCTGACCGCCGACGACGTGGTCTTGCAGAAGACCCCCGCCACCTTCGATGTGTCGGTGTGGGAGTTCTTCTGGCCCTTGCAGGTCGGTGCGCGCCTGGTCGTGGCCCGGCCCGACGGTCACCGTGATCCGGCGTATCTGGCGGAAGTCATTGCCGCCGAGGGTGTTACGACCGCGCACTTCGTGCCCTCGATGCTCGCGGTGTTCACCGCCGAGCTCGCGGCCAACGGTGGATCGCTGCCGTTGCGCCTGGTCTTCGCTTCCGGTGAGGCGCTGCCCGCCACCACCGCGCAGCAATTGCGGGCACTGACCGGTGCCGAGCTGCACAACCTGTACGGCCCGACCGAAGCCGCGGTCGATGTCACCTATCACCATGTGGTGGACGCCGATACCGAGACGGTGCCGATCGGCCGCCCGGTCTTCAATACCCAGGTCTACGTGCTCGACGCGCGACTGAACCCGGTCGCGCCCGGTATGGCCGGTGAGCTCTACCTCGCCGGCGATCAGCTGGCTCGCGGCTATGTCGCGCGCCCGGATCTGACCGCCGATCGCTTCGTCGCGAACCCGTTCGCGGCCTTCGGCGCGTCCAAGCGCATGTACCGCACCGGTGACCTGGTGACCTGGACCGCCGCGGGCGAACTGGAATACCTGGGCCGCACAGACTTCCAGGTCAAGTTGCGCGGTCTGCGCATCGAGCTCGGCGAGATCGAGGCCGCCCTCACCGCGCACGACGCCGTCTCCCAGGCGGTCGTGGTGCTGCGCTCGGATGCCCGCACCGGTGACCAGCTGGTCGCCTACGTGGTCCCGTCCGGTGCCGCGCAGACCGCCGATTCCGATGCCGCCGCCGGTGACACCGCCGTGTCGGCTGCTCCCGGCACCGTGGCGCTGCCCGCCGGTGCGGTGGATGTGGACGCGCTGCGCGAGCACCTCTCCGCGCAGCTGCCGTCGTACATGGTTCCGGCCGCGTTCGTGGCCGTTGCCGAATTCCCGCTCAATGCCAATGGCAAGCTGGATCGCCGGGCACTGCCCGAGCCGGAGTTCGCGGCTCGCGAATTCCGCGCTCCCGCGACGCCCGCCGAGGAGATCGTGGCGAGCGTGTTCGCCGAGGTGCTCGGACTGGAGAACCCGGTCGGTGCCGACGACGACTTCTTCGAGCTGGGCGGCAACTCGCTCATCGCGACCCAGGTGGTCGCGCGCCTGGGCGCGGCGCTCGATACCCGCGTGCCGGTGCGCACCCTGTTCGACGCCCCGACGGTCGCCACCCTGGCCGCCCGCGTCGAGGCGCAGTCCGGCACCGGCCGCCGTCGCGAGCTGGTGGCGCAGGAACGGCCGGAAGAGATTCCGCTGTCCCTCGCCCAGCAGCGCATGTGGTTCCTGAACCGCTTCGACACCGCCTCGGCCGTGAACAACATCCCGCTCGCGGTCCGCCTCACCGGCGATCTCGACGCGGCCGCGCTGCGCCTGGCCGTCGGCGATGTGCTGGAGCGTCACGAGGTGCTGCGCACCGTGTACCCGGAGAACGCGGAAGGCCGTGGCGTGCAGGTCATCCTGCCCGCCGACCAGGTCGGTGTGGATGCCGAAGCGGTCGAGGTGACCGAGGCGCAGCTGCGTGATCGGGTCGCCGAGTTGGTGCTGACCGGGTTCGACGTGACCGTGGCCCCGCCGGTGCGCGCGGGTCTGTTCCGGGTCACCGATGCCGAGATCGACACGCACGTACTGGTTTTCGTGGTGCACCACATTTCCGGTGACGGCTGGTCGGTGCGCCCGCTGGCCCGCGATGTGATGCTCGCGTACGCCTCGCGCGCCAATGGCGCCGCCCCGCAGTGGGAACCGCTGCCGGTGCAGTACGCCGACTTCGCGCTGTGGCAGCGTGAAACCCTCGGCGACGAATCCGACGCCGAATCGCTGATCGCCCAGCAGGTCTCGTACTGGAGCACCGAACTGGCGGGCCTGCCCGATCAGATCGATCTGCCCTCGGATCGCCCGCGCCCGGCCGTGGCCTCGAACCGCGGTGGCGTGCACGAGTTCTCGATCGACACCGCGCTGCTGAACAGCCTGAACAACCTCGCCCGCGAACACGGCGCGTCGCTGTTCATGGTGGTGCACGCGGCCTTCGCGGCCCTGCTGGCGCGGCTGTCCGGCGGCGATGACATCGCCATCGGCACCGCGGTCGCCGGTCGTGGTGAAGCGGCCGTGGACGATGCCATCGGCATGTTCGTCAACACCCTGGTGCTGCGCACCGCGGTCGACGGCGGCGAGAAGTTCACCGAACTGCTGGCCCGCACCAAGGACACCGACCTGTCGGCGTTCGGGCACGCGGATCTGCCGTTCGAACGCCTGGTGGAGATCCTCAACCCGGCGCGTTCGCAGGCGCGGCATCCGCTGTTCCAGGTCATGCTGTCGTTCCAGAACACCGGTGAGGCCACCTTCACACTGCCGGGTCTGGAAGTGGCGGGTGTGCCGCTGGACGTGGTGACCGCCAAGTTCGATCTGCACCTGAACCTGACCGAACGGGTCGGCGCGGACGGCGCGCCCGCCGGTATGACCGGTGAATTCGCCTACGCCACCGATATTTTCGACCCCGCCACGGTGTCCGCGTTCGCCGATCGCCTGCTGCGCACGCTGACCACCATCGTGCTGGAGCCGACCACCCTGGTCGGCGATATCGAACTCCTGGACGATCTGGAGCGCCGCCGGGTGCTGCGGTCCTGGAACGCCACCGAATACGACGTCACCCGCGTCGCGCTGGCGGGCCGCAAATCCGATGCCGATGTCACCCTCGCGTCGATGTTCGCGGTGCAGGCCGCCCAGACGCCCAAGGCCCCGGCCGTGGCGTTCGAGGGGACGACCCTGTCCTACGGCGAACTGGCCTCGCGGGTGAACCAGCTCGCCCGGCACCTGATCGCCAATGGCGTGGGACCGGATTCGCTTGTGGCCCTCGGCATGCGCCGTTCCCTGGATCTGGTGATCGGCATGTACGCCGTCATCGCCGCCGGTGGCGCGTACGTGCCGCTGGATCCGGATCACCCGGACGAGCGCAATGGCTACGTGCTCGACACCGCCCAGCCGGTCTGCGTGCTCACCACCGCCCGCGACGGCTTCGACGCCGCCCGTTCGGCCACCGTGCGCATCGATGAGATCGATCTGTCCGAGTACTCGGACGCCCCGCTCACCGACGCGGATCGCAGTGCGCCGCTGCGGGAGTCGAACACCGCCTACGTGATCTTCACCTCCGGCTCCACCGGTCGCCCGAAGGGTGTGGCCGTCTCGCACGCCGCGATCGTGAACCGCCTGGTGTGGATGCAGACCGAATACGGCCTGTTCGACGACGATGTGGTGTTGCAGAAGACCCCGGCCACGTTCGATGTGTCGGTGTGGGAGTTCTTCTGGCCCTTGCAGGTCGGCGCGCAGCTGGTCGTCGCCAAGCCGGACGGTCACCGCGACCCCGCCTACCTGGCGGACCTGATCACCGAATACGACGTCACCACGGCGCATTTCGTGCCGTCGATGATGTCGGTGTTCGTTGCCGAGGCCAAGGCCGCCGAATGCGTATCGCTGCGACAGGTTTTCGCCTCCGGTGAAGCCCTGCCCGCGCCGACCGCGCAGAAGCTGCTGGAACTGACCGGCGCGCAACTGCACAACCTGTACGGCCCCACCGAGGCCGCGGTCGACGTCACCTATCACGAGGTGACCGCGGCGGACACGCTGTCCGTGCCGATCGGCCGCCCGGTCTTCAATACCCGTGTCTACGTGCTGGACTCGCGCCTGCACCCGGTCGCGGCCGGTGTCGCGGGTGAGCTGTATCTGGCGGGCGCGCAGCTGGCGCGCGGCTATGTGGCGCGTCCGGAGTTGACCTCCGATCGCTTCGTCGCCGATCCGTTCCACGGTGGCCAGCGCATGTACCGCACCGGCGACCTGGTCAAGTGGACCGGCGCGGGTGAGCTGGAATACCTGGGCCGCACCGACTTCCAGGTGAAGTTGCGCGGTCTGCGCATCGAGCTCGGTGAGATCGAATCCGCGCTGACGGCAATCGATTCCATCGCGCAGTCGGTGGTCGTGGTCCGCTCCGACGATCGCCTCGGCGATCAGCTGGTCGGCTACGTCATCCCCGCCGCCGGACGCTCGGTCGATGTCGAGGGCGTGCGCGCCGAACTGCACGAAGCCCTGCCCGGCTATATGGTCCCGACCGCGTTCGTGGTGCTGGACGCCTTCCCGCTCAACGCCTCCGGCAAGCTGGATCGCAAGCAGCTGCCCGCACCGGTGTTCGAGGCCAAGGTCTTCCGCGCCCCGTCCACCCCGATCGAGGAGATCGTGGCGGGCACCTTCGCCGATGTCCTCGGTGTCGGCCGCGTCGGCGTCGACGACGATTTCTTCGAACTCGGCGGCAACTCGCTGATCGCCACCCAGGTCACCGCGCGACTGGGCGCGGCACTGGAAATCCAGCTGGCCGTGCGCGATCTGTTCGAGGCCTCCACCGTCGCGGCGCTGGCCGCGCGGGTGGAACGCCATGCCGGTTCCGGCCGCACCCGCCCGCGCCTGGTCGCGGGGGAGCGCCCGGAGAACCTGCCGCTGTCCCCGGCGCAGGCGCGCTACTGGTTCCTGAACCAGTTCGACACCAGCACCTCGGCCGTGGACAACATTCCGCTCGCGGTGCGGCTCACCAGTGCGCTGGACCTGAACGCCATGGGTCTGGCCATCGGCGATGTGCTCAGCCGCCACGAGGTGCTGCGCACGGTGTACCCGCGCTCGGCCGACGGACCGCACCAGGTGATCCTGCCCGCGACCCAGACCGATGTGGGTCTGGTGCCGGAACCGGTCGCCGAGGGCGAATTGCTCGGCAAGGTCATCGAATTCGCGATGACCACCTTCGATGTCACCGTCGAGGTGCCGCTGGCCGTCAAGCTGTTCCGCATCTCCGACAGTGCCGTGGAACAGCATGTGCTGGCCTTCACCATCCACCACGTCTCCGCCGACGGCTCCTCCATGGGCCCGATGGCGCGCGATGTGATGGCGGCCTACGTGGCCCGCGCCAATGGCGAATCCCCGCAGTGGGCGGCGCTTCCGGTGCAGTACGCCGACTACGCGCTGTGGCAGCGCGAAGTGCTCGGCACCGAGGACGATCCGGAATCGCTTGCCGCACAGCAGGTCGCCTACTGGACCCGCGCCCTGGCCGATCTCCCCGATCAGCTGGAACTGCCCACCGATCGGCCGCGCCCGCCCGCGCAGTCGTTCCACGGCAAGGCGATTCGCTTCGATATCGACGCCGAACGGCACGCCAAACTGCATGAGCTGGCGCGCGCCAACAACGCGTCGCTGTTCATGGTCGTGCACGCCGCGCTGGCGATTCTGCTGGCGCGCCTGTCCGGTACCGATGACATCGCGGTCGGCACCCCGATCGCGGGTCGCGGTGAGCGTGAGCTCGACGATCTCATCGGCATGTTCGTGAACACCCTGATCTTCCGCACGAAGATCGATCACGGGGTGCCGTTCGCCGATGTGCTCGCCGAGGTGCGCGAACGCGATCTGGAAGCCTTCGCCAATGCCGAGGTGCCGTTCGAGCGCCTGGTCGAGGTGCTCAACCCGGTGCGCTCCAACGCCCGCAACCCGCTGTTCCAGGTCGGCCTGTCCTTCCAGAACCTGGCCGAGACCGCGTTCGAACTGCCCGGCCTGCACGTGAGCGCCGTCCAGTTCGAATCGCAGCTGGCCAAGACCGATCTGCACGTCACGCTGTACGACCGGTACACCGATGAGGGTGCGCCCGCCGAAATCCTCACCGAATTCGGTTACGCCACCGATCTGTTCGACGAGAGCACCGTGCGCGCCTTCGCCGACCGGTTCCTGCGCGTACTGGACGCGGTGCTGGATGATGCGGGCATCACCGTCGGCGATATCGATCTGCTCGACGCCGATGAGAACGAGCGAATCCTGAAGCGCTGGAACAACACCGCGCAGGATGTGGCGCAGGTGTTCCCGGAAGGTGCCGAGGCCACCCTGGTCTCGCTGCTCGACGCGGCCGTGGCTTCCGACCCGAAGGCGGTGGCCATTGTGGCCGATACCGCCGACGGGGTGGAGAACCTGACCTACGCCGAGCTCGATGCCCGAGTGAACCGTTTGGCGCGTGAGCTGATCGCGCGTGGTATCGGTGCGGAAGACCGTGTGGCGCTTGCCATCCGGCGTTCCACCGATCTTGTGGTCGCGATGTACGCCGTCGCCAAGTCCGGTGCGGCGTATGTGCCGATCGATCCGGATCAGCCCGCCGATCGCACCGGTTACATCCTCGAAACCGCCGCTCCGGCAGTGGTTCTGACGACCGTCGCCGATGCTTTCGAGCACGACACCGCGACGGTGCTGAAGATCGATGAGCTCGAGCTGTCGGAGTACTCGGCCAAGCCGATCACCGCCGCCGAGCGGGTGCGGGAGCTGACCTCCGCCAATACGGCGTACATCATCTTCACCTCCGGTTCGACCGGTCGCCCGAAGGGTGTGGCGCTGCCGCATGCCGCCGTGGTGAACCAGTTGCTCTGGAAGGTCACCGAATTCGGCCTCGATCCCGCCGATGCGGTGCTGCTCAAGACCGCCGCCACCTTCGACCTCTCGGTCTGGGAGTTCTGGTCGGCTGTGGCCTGCGGTGGCCGCCTGGTCATCGCGCAGCCCGGTGGGCACAAGGATCCGGCGTACCTGAACGAGCTCATGGCTCGCGAATGGGTGACCACCCTGCACGTGGTGCCGTCCATGCTGGACGCGCTGCTGGCCGACGGTCTGCCGGATTCGCTGTGGCGCATCCTCGCCATCGGTGAGGCGCTGCCCGGCCCGCTGGCCCAGCGCGTGCTGGCCGAGCGTCCGCGCACCGAACTGTTCAACCTCTACGGCCCCACCGAGGCCGCGGTCTCCATCACCAACCACCGGGTGAGCACCGCCGACGAGGTGTCGGTGTCCATCGGTGCGCCGGAATGGAACAGCCAGGTCTACGTGCTGGACGCGCATCTGCGCCCGGTGCCGGTCGGCGTCTCCGGTGAGCTGTACCTGGCCGGTGCGCAGCTGGCGCGCGGGTACTACGGCCGCAGCGATCTGACCGCCGACCGCTTCGTGGCGAATCCGTTCGGCACCGCTGCGCGCATGTACCGCACCGGCGACCTGGTGGCCTGGAATGCCAAGGGCGAGTTGGACTACCGAGGTCGTACCGACTTCCAGGTGAAGATCCGCGGTTTCCGCATCGAGCTCGGCGATATCGAATCCGCCCTGCTGCGGCAGACCGCGGTGGCCTCGGCCGCCGTGGTGGCGCACCAGGATTCGGCGCTCGGTGATCGACTGGTCGCGTACGTCGTCGGTATCGACGGCGATCTCGACAAGCAGGCGCTGCAATCCGCGCTCGCCGGGGAACTGCCGTCCTACATGATCCCGTCGGTGTTCATGCAGCTCGACGCGCTGCCGCTGAACGCCAACGGCAAGCTCGATCGCAAGGCGCTGCCCGAACCCACCTTCGAGAAGGCGGTCTTCCGCGCACCCGTCACCCCGATCGAGCAGATCGTGGCGGGCGTGTTCGCGGACGTGCTGCGCATCGAGGGCGGTCGCATCGGTCTCGATGACGACTTCTTCGCCTGGGGTGGCAACTCGCTGCTCGCCACCCAGGTGGCGGCACGCCTCGGCGAGGCGCTGAACACCCGGGTGCCGGTGCGCCTGATGTTCGAGGCCTCCACCGTGGCCGCGCTGGCCGCCCGGGTCGAACTCGACGCCGGTGCGGGCCGCAAGGCGCTCACGGCGGGTGAACGGCCGGAACACATTCCGCTCTCGCTCGCCCAGCAGCGCATGTGGTTCCTGAACCGCTTCGACAACCAGTCCGCCGCGTACAACGTGCCCGTCGCGGTGCGGCTGTCCGGTGCGCTGGATATCGAGGCCATGCGCGCCGCCATCACCGATGTCGTTGCCCGCCACGAGATCCTGCGCACCATCTACCCGCAGACCGATCAGGGGCCGGTCCAGGTCGTGCTCCCGGCCGCGCAGGCGGTCCCCGAGCTCGAGGTGCGCACCGTCACGGCCGATGAGGTCACCGGCGCGGTGGTGGCGCTCACCTCCACCGTCTTCGACGTCACCACCGAGGTGCCGCTGAAGGTCGCGCTGTTCCGCATCGGCTCCGACGAGTCCACGGAATACGTACTGGCACTGGCGATTCACCACATCTCCGGTGACGGTTCGTCGGTCGCGCCGCTGACCCGCGATCTGATGACCGCCTACGCCGCCCGCTCGTTCGGCGAGGGCCCGGGCTGGTCCAAGCTCGCGGTGCAGTACGCCGACTACTCCATCTGGCAGCGCGATCTGCTCGGCAGCGAGGACGATTCGGAATCGCTGTCCGCCAAGCAGGTCGCCTACTGGAAGCAGGCGCTGGCCGAGCTTCCGGATCAGCTGGATCTGCCGTCCGATCGCCCGCGCCCGGCCGTGCAGACCTTCGCCGGTGACCGGGTCGAGGTGCGCATCGATGCCGAAACGCACCGTGCGCTGGTCGATTTGGCGCGCGCCGAGGGCGCGACGCTGTTCATGGTCGTGCACACCGCGCTCGCGGTACTACTGGCCCGCCTGTCCGGCACCGACGACATCGCCATCGGCACCCCGATGGCCGGTCGCGGCGAGGCCGTCCTGGATGACCTCATCGGCATGTTCGTCAACACCCTGGTGTTCCGCACCCGGGTCGAGGCGGGCGCGCCGTTCACCGAACTGCTGGCCCGCCAGCGCGAGACCGATATCCAGGCGTTCGCCAATGCCGATGTGCCGTTCGAGCGCCTGGTCGAGGTGCTCAACCCGGTGCGCTCCACCGCGCGGCATCCGCTGTTCCAGGTCGGCCTGTCCTTCCAGAACCTGGCCCAGTCCAGCCTGGAACTGCCCGGCCTGACCGTGTCCGGTCTGGATATCGACACCCAGATCTCGCAGTTCGATCTGCATCTCATCGCCACCGACCGGTACGACGAGACGGGCGCGCCCGTCGGCATCACCGGCCTGTTCACCTACGCCACCGATCTATTCGATCAGGCGACCGTGCAGGGCTTCGTCGACCGCTTCGTGCGACTGCTCGGCGCGATCACCACCGCACCGCGCACCGCGGTCGGCGATATCGAACTGCTCGCAGGCGATGAGCGCGCCGATCTGGTGCTGGCGCGCAATGCCACCGCGCACGAGGTCGATCGCTCCGCGACGCTGGTATCGCTGCTCGATGCCACCGTGGCGGCCATCCCGACCGCCGTGGCGCTCATCGGGCCGGACAGTGAGGTGCTCACCTACGCCGAGCTCAGTGCTCGGGTGAATCGCCTTGCGCGGCATCTGATCTCGATCGGCGTCGGCCCGGAGTCCCGGGTGGCGCTCGCGCTGCGCCGTTCGGTGGATCTGGTCGTGGCCATGTACGCGGTATCCGTCGCCGGTGGCGCGTACGTCCCGGTCGATCCGGATCAGCCCGCCGAGCGCACCGACTACATCCTGGAGACCGCGGCACCGGTCTGCGTGCTCACCAATGCCGAAGCCCGCTTCACGACCGAGGCCGCACCGCTGGTGCGCCTGGATCAGCTGACGCTGGAAACCGTTGCGGCCGAGCCGATCACCGATGCCGAGCGGGTCGCCCCGCTGCTGCCCGCGAACACCGCGTACGTGATCTTCACGTCCGGTTCGACCGGCCGCCCCAAGGGTGTGGCGCTGCCGCATGCCGCGGTGGCGAATCAGTTGCAGTGGAAGACAGCGGAATTCGGGCTCGGCGCGGATGACGCGGTGCTGCTCAAGACCGCCGCGACCTTCGATCTTTCGGTGTGGGAGTTCTGGTCGGCTGCCGCGAGTGGTGGTCGTCTGGTGATCGCTTCGGCCGATGGTCATCGTGATCCGTCGTACCTGAACGAGTTGATGGCGCGTGAGCTGGTCACCACGCTGCATGTGGTGCCGTCGATGCTGGATGCGTTGCTCACCGAATCCGCTGGAGCGCTGACGGGTTCGCTGCGTCGGGTGCTGGCGATCGGTGAGGCTTTGCCCGCCACCGTCGCGCAGCGCTTCCGCACGGCCAACCCGGCGGCGCAGCTGTTCAACCTGTACGGCCCGACCGAGGCCGCGGTCTCCATCACGAACCACCTGGTCACCGATGCCGACAAGGGTTCGGTCTCCATCGGCCTGCCCGAGTGGAACAGCCAGGTGTACGTGCTCGACGCGCGGCTGCACCCGGTCGCGGCCGGGGTCGAGGGTGAGCTGTACCTCGCCGGTGCGCAGCTGGCGCGCGGCTACTACGGTCGCTCGGATCTGACCTCGGATCGCTTCGTGGCCAACCCGTTCGCCACCGGCGAGCGCATGTACCGCACCGGTGACCTGGTCACCTGGGCGGGTAGCGGCGAACTCGAATACCGGGGTCGTACCGACTTCCAGGTGAAGATCCGCGGTTTCCGCATCGAGCTGGGCGAGATCGAGGCGGTGCTGCTGGCGCTGCCCGAGATCGCGCAGGTCGCGGTGCTGGCCAAGTCCGACAAGCGCACCGGTGACCGCCTCGTCGCCTACCTGGTGCCGTCCGATCCCACTGCGGGCGTGCAGATTTCGCAGGCCAAGGCGGCGCTGTCGGCGGGTCTGCCGTCGTACATGGTGCCTTCGGCGTTCGTGGTGCTGGACGCGCTGCCGTTGAACATCAACGGCAAGCTGGATCGAAAGGCGTTGCCCGAGCCCGAGTTCGAGACCACGGCCTTCCGTGCCCCGTCCACTCCGATCGAGGAGATCGTGGCGGGGGTGTTCACCGAGGTGCTCGGCACCGAGCGCATCGGTGCGGACGACGACTTCTTCGCTCTCGGCGGTAACTCGCTGCTGGCGACGCAGGTCGCGGCCCGGCTGGGTGCGGCCCTGGACGCTCGCGTCCCGGTCCGCCTGCTGTTCGAGGCCTCCACCGTCGCCGGACTCGCCGTCAAGCTCGAGGCGCACGCGGGCAGCGGTGACCGGCAGCCGCTGGTCGCGCAGGAGCGCCCGGCATCGGTGCCGCTGTCGCTGGCACAGCAGCGCATGTGGTTCCTGAACCAGTTCGACACCACCTCGGCGGCCTACAACATCCCGGTCGCCGTCCGCCTCACCGGCGAATTGGATACCGCCGCACTGCAACAGGCCGTCGCCGATGTGATCGCCCGCCACGAAACCCTGCGCACCATCTACCCGCAGGTCGACGGGGCGGCATCGCAGGTCATCGTGAGCGCCGCACAGGCGATCCCGAACCTCACCCCGATCGAGGTCGGGGCCGAGACGGTGCGCGATCGCATCGCCGAACTCATCTCCACCGGATTCGACGTGACC
This sequence comes from Nocardia sp. NPDC058058, assembly GCF_042885355.1. Lineage (NCBI taxonomy): Bacteria > Bacillati > Actinomycetota > Actinomycetes > Mycobacteriales > Nocardiaceae > Nocardia > Nocardia sp. NPDC058058. The sequence continues at coordinate 167,183 of NZ_JBHVSA010000004.1, forward strand.
ACCGAGGTGCCGTTGCGCGCCAAGCTGTTCCGCGTCGAAACCCCGGTCGTGGAAGAGCTCGGCGCGCACGAGGCCGCGGTGCTGGATGTGGCCGACGCCTTCGAGGCCGCGACCCTGCGCGCCGTCGGCGCACAGGCCGCGGGTGTGGTCGGCGTCCGGACCAAGGTTCCGGCCGCGCCGCTGATCGAGCATGTGCTCGTATTCGTGGCGCATCACATCAGCGCGGACGGCTGGTCCATGGGCCCGCTCACCCGCGATGTGATGATCGCGTACGCGTCCCGGGCCGCCGGTGTGCAGCCGGGCTGGGCTCCCATGCCGGTGCAGTACGCCGACTACTCGATCTGGCAGCGCGCGGTGCTCGGCTCGGAAACCGATCCCGAGAGCCTCATCTCGGGCCAGGCCGACTACTGGCGGACCACCCTCGCCGAGCTGCCGGACGAGCTGAACCTGCCCTCGGATCGCCCGCGCCCCAATGCGCAGTCCTTCCGCGGCGGCAAGGTGCACTTCCCGATCGGGGCCGGACTGCATCGCGGCTTGCAGGCCATCGCGCGCGAGCAGAACGCGACCATGTTCATGGTCGTGCACGCCGCGCTGGCGGTCTTCCTGGCGCGCCTGTCCGGCACCCAGGACATCGCCATCGGTACGCCGATCGCGGGTCGCGGTGAGGCCGAACTCGACAATGTGATCGGCATGTTCGTGAACACGCTGGTGCTGCGCACCGACGTGCACCCGGATCTGACCTTCGCGCAATTGCTCTCGAACGCCAAGGACGCCGACCTCGGCGCCTTCGCGCACGCCGACATCCCGTTCGAACGACTGGTGGAGGTGCTCAACCCGGAGCGCTCCACCGCACGCCATCCGCTGTTCCAGGTGGTGCTGTCGTTCGAGAACCTGCCGGACAGCACCTTCGAGCTGCCCGGACTGCGGGTCGCCGCCGTCGATTTCGAGAACGACACCGCGAAATTCGATCTGTCGCTGACCATTACCGAGGCCGGCGCCGCGGGCGAGGGCATGTACGCCGAATTCGCGTACGCCCGTGACCTGTTCGACGACGCCACGGTGCAGAAGTTCGCGCAGCGCTTCACCCGCCTGCTGGAGCAGATCACCGCGCGGCCGCAGCAGGCGGTCGGCGATCTGCAACTGCTGTCCGCCGCCGAACGCGCGGATCTGCTGTCCCGCAATGGCGCGGCGGCGGTCGAACCCCGGACGCTGCCGGAGATCATGGCCGCGGCCGTGGCCGCCAACCCGGTCGGCGAGGCCGTGGTGTTCGACGGTCAGGTGCTCGGTTACGCCGAACTCGACGCGGCGTCCTCGCGACTGGCGCGCATGCTCATCGAACGCGGTGCGGGACCGGATATGCGAGTGGCCGTTGCCATTCCGCGTTCATTCGAATCCGTGCTCGCGGTGTGGGCGGTGGCCAAGTCCGGTGCGGCGTTCGTGCCCGTCGATCCGGCCTACCCGGCCGATCGCATCGCGCACATGATCTCCGACTCCGGCGCCATGCTGGGCCTGACCACCAATGCCGAACTGGCGGCGCTGCCGCCGGTGGCGAGCCTGGCCGGGTGGATCTCGCTCGATGATCCGATGGTCATCGCCGAGATCGAATCGCATTCGCCCGCGGCGGTTTCCGATGCCGAGCGGTGGGGGGCCATCCGGGCCGCGCACGCCGCCTACGTCATCTACACCTCGGGTTCGACGGGTCTGCCCAAGGGCGTCGTCGTCACCCACGCGGGTCTGGCGAACTTCGCCCGCGAGCAGGTCGAGCGCTACCGACTCGACTCCTCTTCGCGCGCACTGCATTTCGCCTCGCCGTCGTTCGACGCCTCCATCCTGGAGCTGCTGCTGGCGCTCGGCGCGGGCGGCACGCTCGTGGTGGTGCCGCCGGGCACCTACGGTGGCGACGAACTGGGTGAGCTGATCGCCCGCGAGCGGGTCACCGCCGGTCTCATCACCCCGTCCGTGCTGGCCTCGCTGGAACCGTCGCAGCTGGCGGGCATGGAGGTCATCATCGCCGGTGGTGAGGCGGTCTCGGCCGACCTCGTCGCGAAGTGGTCCGTCAATCCGGCTGGTCCGCGTCGTTTCCACAACGCCTACGGTCCGACCGAGGCCACCATCGCCACCAACATCAGCGATGCGCTGAACCCGGGCGACAAGGTCGTCATCGGTGGTCCGGTGCGCGGTATGCGGGCACTCGTGCTCGACGCGCGCTTGCAGCCGGTCGCCGAGGGCGTCGCCGGTGAGCTCTACGTGGCCGGTCAGCAGCTGGCGCGCGGCTACCACGCGCGTCCGGGTCTGACCTCCGAGCGCTTCGTCGCCAACCCGTACGGTGAACCGGGCTCACGCCTGTACCGCACCGGTGACGTGGTGCGCTGGACGCGTGACGCCAAGGGCGCTCCGGCCGTGGAATACGTGGGCCGCAATGACTTCCAGGTCAAGGTGCGCGGTTTCCGTATCGAACTCGGCGAGATCGACGCGGCGCTGATGGCGCACGAGACCGTGGACTTCGCGGTCACCGTGGGTCACCGGACCGAGGTCGGCACCACCATGCTGGCGGCCTACGTGCTGCCCGTCGCCGGTGCCGTCATCGATATCGCCGCGCTCACCGAGCACGCCGCCGCGCGACTGCCGGAATACATGGTGCCCACCGCCATCACGGTGCTGGACCAGATTCCGCTGACCCCGGCGGGCAAGCTGGATCGGCGCGCACTGCCCGAACCGGTGCTCGCACCGCGCGAATTCCGCGCCCCGGTCAGCGATATCGAAGCCACCATCGCCGAGGTCTTCGCCGAGGTGCTCGGCGTCGAGCAGGTCGGCCTGGACGATTCGTTCTTCGCGCTCGGCGGCGACTCGATCCTGTCGATCCAGCTGGTATCGCGGGCCAAGGCGCGCGGCATCCTGTTCAGCCCGCGCGAGGTCTTCGAGAAGCGCAGCGTGGCCGGACTGGCCGAAATCGCGGTGCTGGGCGGAGATAACGAGCAGGAGCGGCTGGCGGAACTGCCCGGCGGCGGGGTCGGCGATATTCCGCTGACGCCGATCATGACGGCGATTCTGTCGAGTGGTTCGACGTACCAGCGGTTCTCGCAGTCCATGGCCCTGCGCCTGCCGGACAATATCGACCGGGCACTGCTGATCGGCACGCTGTCGGCGGTCTTCGACCATCACGATGTGCTGCGGTCGCGCCTGCGCGGGAACGCAACGGCGGGTTGGGAATTCGAGGCGCTGCCGCGCGGTGGCGTCGATGTGGACGCGCTCGTGCATCGCGTCGAGGTCGCGGCCGACATCTCCGACGAGGAGCTGTCGCGGGTCGCGAGCGCTCAGCTCGACGCGGCCCTGGGCCGACTCGATCCGGCCAATGCCTCGATGATCCAGTTCGTGTGGTTCGCCTTCGGTGCGGGCCGCCCGGATGTGCTGCTGCTGGCCGCGCACCACTTCGTGGTCGACGGCGTGTCCTGGCGCATCCTGATTCCGGACTTCGCGGTGGCGTGGTCGCAGCTGGCCTTCGGTCAGCCGGTCGCGCTCCCGGCCAACGGCACCTCCATGCGGCGCTGGGCGCACGCCCTGGTCGACGCGGCGTCCGCACCGGAACGCGTTGCGGAACTGCCGTTCTGGCAGGGCGTGGTCGGCACCGCCGATCCGCTGCTCGGCTCGCGGGCCTTCGATCCGGCGGTGGATACCTTCGCCACGGTCGAACGCGTCGAGGTCACGGTTCCGGCGGCGGTCACCGATGCGGTGCTCACCTCGATTCCGGGGCGCTACCGCGGCGGCGTGAACGACGGTCTGCTCTCGGCGCTGGCCATGGCGGTCGCGCGCTGGCGGGCGGACGGCAGCGATGCCGCCCTCATCAAGCTCGAGGGTCACGGTCGTGAAGAGGAAGTCGTTCCGGGCGCGGATCTTTCGCGCACCGTCGGCTGGTTCACCAGCGCCTACCCGGTGCGGCTGGATCTGGCCGGGGCCGATCTCGACGATGCGTTCGCGGGCGGAAAAGCCCTGGGCCACATCGTGAAATCGGTGAAGGAACAGCTGCTCTCGGTGCCGGACAAGGGTCTTGGCTTCGGTCTGCTGCGCTACCTGAACGCCGAGACCGCGCCGCGGCTGCGCAGTGTCGGGCAGATCAGCTTCAACTACCTGGGTCGCGTATCGACCGGTGAAGTGCCGGAACAGCTTTCGGAGCTGGGCTGGGTGCCCGTCGGCGACCTCGGGCAGCTGGACGCGGACATGGATCTCGATATGCCCGCCAACGCCACCCTCGATATCAACGCCATCGTGACCGATGGCGAGGACGGCCCGCAGTTGGGCGCGGCCTTCGCCTTCCCGACCGGACTGCTCTCGCGCGAGCGGGTGCAGGAGTTCGCGGATCTGTTCGTGGCGGCGCTGACCGCGCTGGCCGAACACGCGAAGCGGCCGGACGCGGGCGGTTACACGCCGTCGGATATGGCGCTGGTCAAGGTGACCCAGGGCGATATCGAGGTCTGGGAGCGGGCCTATCCGGCCATGACCGAGGTGTGGCCGCTGTCGCCGCTGCAATCGGGTCTGCTGTTCCAGGCGCTGATGTCGCAGAGCCGGGAGGCGATCGACGTCTACACCATGCAGGCCGTCCTGGACCTGCACGGCACCGTGGACACCGATCGACTGCACGCGGCCGCACAGGCCATCGTCGACCGGTACGCGAGCCTGCGCACCGCGTTCGTCACCGATGCCGCGGGACAGGCGCACCAGGTCGTGCTGGATCGCGTCGAAGCGCCGTGGAGCATTGTCGATCTCACCGATCTGCCCGAGGGCGAACGGGTTCCGCGCATGCGCGAACTCATCGACCTCGACCGGGCGCGGCATTTCGACATGGCCGCCGCGCCGCTCATGCGGTTCACGCTGTTCCGCACCTCGGATGAGCAGTTCAACCTGGTGATCACCACCCACCACATCCTGGTGGACGGCTGGTCCATGCCGCTGCTCATGCGCGATCTGCTGGTGCTGTACGCGGTGCGCGGGGATCTGTCCGCACTGCCGCGCGCGGTGTCCTACCGGAACTACCTGGCCTGGCTGGCCGGGCGGGACCGCCAGGAATCGTTGCGGGCGTGGGCGCGTGCGCTCACCGGTGTGTCCGAGCCGACCCAGCTCGCACCCGCCGGACGCGCGGACGAGCAGTACGAGGTCGGGCGGCACGTGCTCGAAATCGACGCCGAACGCACCCGCCAGCTCAGCAAGCGGGCCGCCGAACTCAGCGTCACGGTGAACACGCTGGTGCAGACCGCGTGGGCCATCCTGGTCGGCAGGCTCACCGGCCGTGGCGATGTCGTGTTCGGCGCGACCGTGTCCGGCCGCCCCGCCGATCTGGCGGGCGTGGAATCCATGGTGGGCCTGTTCATCAACACCGTGCCCGTGCGCATTCGCATCGACGACCGCCTCACCGTGGGCGGCATGCTGGAGCGGGTGCAGCACGAGCAGGCGGATCTGCTGGATCACCACTACATCGGCCTCGCCGAGATCCAGCAACTCGCCGGTGCCGCAGCGGAATTCGACACCCTGGTGGTGTTCGAGTCCTACCCGGTCGACAAGGACGCCATCGCCGCCGCCAGCTCCATCGACGGCATGTCGGTGAACGGCGTCGGCATCAACGACGACACCCACTACCCGATGACGCTGGTGGTCATGGCCGGCGAGACCATCGAGATCTCCATGCGCTACCTGGACACCCGCTTCACCGCCGACGAGGTCGAGACCCTCGCCGCGCGCCTGAACCGGGTACTGGAATCGCTACTGGGTGAACCGTCCGCACTGGTCGGCGATATCGACATCCTCGATGCCACCGAACGCGCCCGCATCCTCGCCGAAAGTGCCGTCACCCCGGCCGATTCGGCGGCGGAACCGGCCCGCGTCGGTGCGCGCACCGTGGCCAACGTGCTCGCCGAAGTGGTGGAAGAGGACCCCCAGGCCCCGGCCCTGCTCGACAACGGCCAGGAACTCGCCTACCACGTCCTGGACCGCCGCTCCTCCCAGCTCGCGCGCCTGCTCATCGACCGCGGTGCGGGCCCCGGCGATATCGTCGCCGTCGCCCTGCCGCGCTCCGCCGATGCGGTCGTCGCGGTCTGGGCCATCCAGAAGGCAGGTGCGGCAACGCTGTTCGCCGAAGGCCTGTCCTTCGGTGACATCCTCGCCGCGGGCGCGAACTTCGGCATCGCCCAGGACCCGGCGGCCAGCTCGGTTCGCTGGTTGGTCCCCGCCGACCCCAAGGTCCAGGCCGATCTGGCGGCGCGCCCCGCCCACCCGGTCACCTACACCGACCGGGTCCGTCCCCTCACCGAATCCGATCCGGCCTTCATCTACCGCGACGCCTCGGACACCTGGGCCACCCTCACCCAGGCCGAAGCCCTCGACCGCGCCACCGCGCTGCGCACCGAGAATGAGATCGACTACGAATCGACCACATTCACCACGGCAACGGTCGGCCTGCCCGCGGTAGACGAATTCCTCACCTCCGCGACGGCGGGCGCGCTGTCCGTCATCCCCTCGGAGGACCTGGCCGCCGACCTCGACGAGGGTGAAGTCACGCACTGGTTCACCACCGCCGCGGACTCCACCGACGAGGCTCCGGAGGAAGTACGCATCATCCCCGCCCCCTAGCCGGGATCGCGGAAACGACGACGCCGGGCGGAGGCCGGTCCACACGGACCGCCTCCGCCCGGCGTTCGCCGTATTCGGGTGGATCGGGATTCGAACCCGGCGCGGGGCCGGTCCGTATCGTGAAACGAGAACTTTGGCTTCGGCGGGCTTGGAGGGGTTATGACCGCGGTGGGCAGCGAGTGGGCGCTCGAGCTGGATGGGTTGTTCAAGTCTTTCGGGGGACCCTGGGTGGTGGAGGGGGTGAGTTTGGCCGTGCCGCCCGGCTCGTTCTTCGGGCTGGTCGGGCCGAACGGGGCCGGGAAGACGACGACCCTGTCGATGGCCGTGGGGTTGTTGCGGCCGGATCGCGGGGTGGCTCGAATATTCGGGAACGATGTGTGGGCGGATCCGGTGGCGGCCAAGACCGTTGTCGGGGTGCTGCCGGATGGGCTGGCGTTACCGGAGCGGCTTACCGGGCGGGAGTTGCTGACCTTTACCGGGCTGCTGCGCGGGATGGATAAGGCGACGGTGGGGGAGCGGGCATCCGAGCTGCTTGCCGTGCTGGAGTTGACCGGGGCGGAAAACACCGTCGTGGTTGATTATTCGGCCGGCATGCGGAAGAAGATCGGGCTCGCCACCGCGCTGTTGCACGCCCCGAAGCTACTCGTGCTGGATGAGCCGTTCGAGGCCGTCGACCCGGTGTCGGCGGGGACCATTCGGACGATCTTGCAGCGGTTCGTGGCGGCGGGCGGAGCGGTGGTGCTCTCCAGTCATGTGATGGCGCTGGTGGAGAACATGTGTGATCGGGTGGCGGTGATCAATCGCGGGCAGGTGGTCGCGGGCGGGACCGTGGCCGAGGTGCGCGGGGAGGGGACGCTGGAGGAGGCGTTCGTGCGGCTGGTCGGCGGGCATGTGGGCGGGGAGGAGGGGCTGTCGTGGTTGGCGTCCTGATCCGAATGCGGTTGCGGCTCACCGCCAGAGCCATGCGCGAGGGCCGTGCCGCCGTGAACTTCTGGGTGGGGAGCCTGTTCGGGCTCGTCGCCGCATTGATCACCGCGGTCCTGATCGGATTCGCGCACGAGAGCTTTCACGGCGGAATCACCATCGCGGCAGCGCTTTTCGCGGGCTGGACGCTGGGATGGATCTGCGGGCCGGTGCTCACCGGGAGCAGTGACGAGACCTTGCAGCCCGAACAGTTCCGGCTGCTGCCGCTGACCGATCGGCAGCTGGCGTACGGACTGGCGGCCGCCGCGTTCGCGGGTCCGGCCGCCGTCATCAACCTGCTGGCATTTCTCGGTCTCGCGCTGCTGGCCGCGCCGAAAGGCGTTGTGCCGGTGCTGATCGCGCTCGTCGGCGCGGTGCTGCAACTGATCTTCGTGGTACTGCTGTCCCGGGTGATGGTGGCCTGGCTCGGTGCGGCCATGCGATCGCGGCGGGGGCGGGACCTGGGCGTGCTGCTGGCGGCGCTGCTCGGCCTCGCCTACTATCCGCTGAATCTGATCATCACCAATCTCGGTCCGGCACTGGAGAATTCGGAGGGCGGACTGCCCACCGCGCTGCGTGCCGCACCCTCGGGCTGGGCCCCGTACGCGGTGGAATCCGCGGTGCGCGGCGATGCGCTGTGGGCGGTGCTGCCGCTGCTCGGCCTGGCCGCGCTATGCCTGGCACTGTGGCAGGGGTGGGCGGTGCTGCTGCACCGTCGTCTCACCCTGCCGCCCGCGCCCGCCGGTCAGGTGCTCGACAGTTCCACCGGTCTGCTGGATCGCTACCTGCCCGCCACCCCCGTGGGCGCGGTGGTCGCGAAGGAACTGCGCAGCTGGTGGCGCGACGGCCGCCGCCGCGCCGCCCTGCTGCCCCTGCTGCTGATCGGCTTCGCGCTGCCCGCGTTCCTGTCGCTCCAGCACAGCGGCACCGGAACCATCGCCTTCTCCGGCGGTTTCGTGGTGTGGATGGCCACCATGGGCTCGGCCAACCTGTACGGCTTCGACGGCACCTCGGTCTGGCAGACCATCGTCACCCCGGGCGCGGCGCGTGCCGATGTGCGCGGGCGGGCCATCGCCTGGACGCTGCTGGTCGCCCCGGTCGCCCTGCTGGCCGCGCTCATCCTGCCGGGCGTGCTGGGACAGGCGCGGCTGTACCCGTGGGTGCTGTGCACCCTGCCGGTCCTGCTCGGCGTCGGCGTCGCGGTGGTGGTGTTCCTGTCCACGCACGCCGCCTTCGCACTGCCGCCGCAGCGCGGAAATCCCTTCGCGGGCAACGGAAATCCGGGTTGCGCGAAGGTACTCATACAGTTGACCGCCGGGCTCGGGCAGTTGCTGATATCGGTGCCGGTACTGGTGATTCTGGGAGTCGGCACGGCCCTGCACAACCCATTCGTGCAATGGGCGGCACTACCGGTCGGTCTCGTTATCGGCGGGTTAGCCGCGACCGCCGGAATCCGCCTCGCCACCACCCGCCTGCAAGCCCGCGGCCCCGAACTCCTGGCCGAGGTAAAACCCCGCTGAACAGCCGTTTCCCTTGAACAGACCGGTGATTCGGTGCTACTCACCCGAAGTGTGCTTACAGCGCGGTATTCGGGTAGCGCACTACTGCGGCAATTCGGGCAGCGAACCCGCACGCTGAAACCGGCGAGCGGTGGACTCGGCCCCGCTCGCTCGGACAGTACTGGGAGACAGCGGAAGTGGATCAGATCCTGTATTGGAATTCGGTGGCGCTGGAATCGGACCGCGTGGCGCACACCGAAATCAAACCCGTGGAACGCGGGTCACGCGGTCCGGTAGGCAGTTCCCGGGCGCTCGCCATGGTGCATTTGGCCATGCACGACGCCTACTTCAGCATTATCGGCGCGGCACACGGGACGTGGCTGGCGTCCCCGCCGGTGGCGGCCAATGGCTCGTCCTATCAGGCGGCCATCGCCGTCGCCGCGCACAGCACGCTCACCGCGCTCTACCCGGCCCAGACCGCACGGCTGGACAAAGCCCTGCGCGAGGCGGGATTACACGGACCCGGCATCGGCCGGGGCGGCGCGCACGGGCAGGCCATCGGCGGCGCGGTGCTGCGGGCGCGGATGAGCGATCCCGGACTCGGGGATCACGACTATCAGCCGGACACCGCGCCGACCGCGCACCGGCCCGACCCGGCACAGCCGCGACAGGGGTACTACGCACCGCATTACGGTTCCCGCTCACGGTGTTTCGCGGTGACCGACCGCTACACGCTGGACGCGCCACCCAAAGCCAATGACGCCGCGTACCTCGCGGCATTGCGCGAGGTACGCGCCAAGGGCATCACCGTGGAATCGACCGCGGCGCAACCCGCCCGATCCGCCGCCCGCACCCCCGATGAAAACCTCACCGCGGTGTTCTGGGCGTACGACGGCGCGAAACACATCGGCACCGCACCCCGGCTCTACAACCGGATCGCCCGCGAACTGGCTGCCGCGCAACCCAATACCGTGGAACAGAACGCCCGGCTGTTCGCGCTGGTCAATGCCGGGATCGCCGATGCGGCCATCCTGTGCTGGGACGAGAAGTACCGGCACAATCTGTGGCGGCCCATCCTCGGCATCCGCGAATACGATCCGGCCACCGGCCCCGACGCGATACCCGGGCACGACCTCGACCCGGATTGCGATCCGTTCTGGCAGCCGCACGGCGCACCGCGCAGCAATGAGATCGCCGGGAACTTCACCCCGCCGTACCCGTCCTATCCCTCCGGGCACGCGGCCCTCGGCGGCGCGGCATTCCAAATCCTGCGGCGCTTCTACGGTTTCGACGTGGACGGGCCCGACACCATCACCAATGGCATGGGATTCGTCTCCGATGAACTCGACGGGCTGGCCGCCGACAATCGCGGCGTCGTGCGCACCCGGCACGTGCGCCGCTTCCCGGGCGGGCTCTGGCAGATGATGCGGGAGAACGCCCGCAGTCGCGTATTCCTGGGCGTGCACTGGTCTTTCGACGGCTACGCCGCCGATGGCCGGGGCGAGATGGATCTGACCCGGAATATCGGCGGCGTCCGGCTCGGCCGCGAGGTGGCCGACAATGTGTGGGCCAACGGCCTGAAACAGGATCGCGCCGCGGCCGCGCGGCTGTCCTGACCTCGGGCCGCACGGGTCACGCAATGGCGCGTGACCGCGTGCGCGCCGATCAGCGGTGCGCGGTCAGCGCCGCGATATCCACCGCCCCGGCCATGGCGCGGTGGCCGTCGTCATTGAGGTGCAGGCCGTCACCGCTGTCGAATTCGGGGCGGATGAAATCGCCGGTCTCCGCATCCTGCACCGCCGCCGCGATATCGAAGACGGCGTCGAACACATCGGTGTTGCGCAGCCATTCGTTCACCTCGCGGCGCACCCGAATGCCGTCTGCGACACTGAGATCCGGGTAGATCACGCCCGCGAACGGGCCGACGGTATTGGCGTAGATCGGCAGACCTGCCGCATGCGCCAGCCGCGCCAGCTCGACGTATCCGGCGATGAGCTGCGCGGCCGGAGTGGTGCCGCCCACGATCAGATCATTGATGCCGAAGTTGGCCCACACCCCCGCCACCCCGGGCACCGGGAGCACATCCCGCTCGAATCGATCCAGCCCGGACTCGCCGACTTCGGCTGTGACCAAACGGTTTCCGCCGATGCCCTGATTCACGGCCCAGCCGGTGGGCAGCTTCGCGCCGACCACATCCACCGATCGCCGGTTCGCGCCCGGGGTGGAACCGACGCCTTCGAACCAGGAGTCGCCGAAGGCCACCAGCACCGGGGCCGCGGCCTCGGTCAGTACGTCGATGCCGGTGAGGAAGAAGCGGGAGACCGTCTCCTGCGCCTCGGGCCAGGCGGTATCCGCGGTGTGATCACCGGGCACGATCCAGCCGGGCTGGGCGGGCAGGTGCGCGTAGGCCGCCGAGCCGGTCGGCTCGGGCAGGTGCAGGCTCAGCGCCAGTTCGTCACCGGCGGCGACCGGCAGGTCGATGGGATCGCTGACGAGATCGGTGTGCGCCGGAACGCGTGCCCCGGTGGATCCGCCGAAGGTGAGCACCGTATCGGTCTCGGCCGCGATCTCCGTACCGGTCTTGCTCACCGCGATGCGCGCCGCGCCGATCACCAGTTCCGTTGCGGAGTAGCGATTGGTCAGGTGCACCCGCAGCTGTGATCCCGCTCCGGCCACCCGCACCACCTGGCGCAGGGATTCCGCGGCGAATTCGCGGGGTTCCGCGAGCCGGATCTGTTCGGCCGGATTCACCAGCGGTGCACGGAATCCGGCCACCCAGCGCTGTGTGCTCATCGTCTTCTCCATTTTGTTGCGGTGCGGATTATTGCGTTGTCAACAACATACAAAATTTGTTCCGCGTGTCAACTATCCGCATTGCAGTCATGTGGTTTACGCTGCTCAGCGTGGATCCCAAGCATCTGTTCGACGACCCCCGCCTGACCGCCGTCGGCCTGCTGTACGAGGCGCACGATGGTCTGCTCGCCCGGCTCGAACCGACCTGGAAGGGCAATGGCCTCTCCGGACTCGATCTGAATGCCCTGATGCGGCTGAGTCGTTCGCCCGGCCGCAAACTGCGCATGACCGATCTCGCGGTGCAGACCAATCTCTCGACCAGCGGCGTGACCCGGCTGGTGGACCGGCTCGAACGCAATGGCTTCGTCCGTCGCGAAGCCGATCCCGGCGACCGCCGCAGCTCGTACGCCGTACTCACCGCCGCCGGAGCAACCCGCGTCGCGCGGGTGCTGCCCGCCTACCTGGCGGGCGTGGAGCAGTGGTTCACCGGACTCTTCGAACCCGAACAGCTCGACGCCCTGACGGCGGCGCTGCGGGTCATTCGCGACACCACCAACCCCGAAGCCACCCACACCTCCGACTAGCGGCGCGCATCACCCGCCGTCGCTAGGCTTTTCGGCATGATCAACAGGTCGATCGACACCCCCGACGCCGACCGCTGGAACACCAATATCCAGTACCACGGCCTACTGGTCGACGCGGTGGCCGGATCCGACACGGTCCTGGACGTGGGCTGCGGCGAGGGCATGCTCAGTCGCCGTCTGCGCCAACACATCCCACACGTCACCGGCATCGACCTGCACGAGCCCAGCATCACCCTGGCCCGCACCCAGCCCCCCTCGGACATCACCTACATCCGGGCCGATTTCCTGACCCACCCCTTCACCCCCGAATCCTTCGACGGCATCGTCTCGGTGGCCACCCTCCACCACATGGACCCCACCGCCGCCCTGACCCGAATGGCCGAACTACTAAGGCCCGGCGGCACTCTCGCCCTCACCGGGCTGGCAAAGCCCAACTGGCCCGCCGACCTCCCCCGAGAACTGACGGCGGCCATCGCCTACAACCGGTACCGCTTCACCAAACCCCGCTGGGAACACCCTTCCCCCATCGTCTGGCCCCCACCCCACACCTACGCCGAAATCCGCACCCTCGCCCACTCCCTCCTCCCCACCTCCACCTACCGCCGCCACCTCTACTGGCGCTACTCCCTCACCTGGACCAAACCGAAGTAGCGCCAAGCGTTCTCGCGGATCAGAGCGCGCCGGCGGCGAGGGCGGATTTCCAGCCGCCGTATTCGCTGATGTCCTTGGCGGCGGTGGCGGCGGCGCCGGTGCAGCTGAAGCCTGTTGTCCAGGTGTGGTCTTCGAGTTCTACTGCGCCCAGTTGCATGGGGGTGGGGAGGGTGGTGAGGAAGGTGCCGAGGGCGGCGGGGGAGAGGAGCCAGCGTTCGGCGGCTACCGGGATGCCCTGTTCGCCTTCGGGGACTCGGGTTACGGCCGGTTTGGGTGGGGTGGTGTCGAGGGCGGCGAGGCGGTAGTTGGGGGAGGTGTGGACGGGGCCTGCCCAGCGGGCTCCGAGGGTGGTTAGTTGGTGTTCCAGGGGCTGGCCGCGTAGGTGGGCACCGAAGACGATCAGGTCGCGGACGGGGGCCACCGTCAGGGGCCAGGCCGGAGTGGTGGATGAATTCTGTTGGGGAGCAATGAGATTTGCTATGTCGTAGGCTACGGCGTCTTCGAAGGGGCGGGCCAGGATCGTGACGCCGAATTGGGCGGCTCCGGCGGTGCCCGCGGGGACCGCCACCGCGCAGAGGTCGAAGAGGTTGCAGAAATTGGTGTAGGTGCCGAGGCGGGAGTTCACGGCTATCGGGTCGGCGGCTACCTCGGCGATGGTGGGGTGGAAGGGGACGGTGGGGGTGAGCAGGGCGTCGGCATTCGCGAGGCTCGCCATGGCCCGGGTGCGCAGGCGCTCCAGTTCGGCCAGGTCCGTAACCAATCGGTGGGCCGGGATATCCCGCGCGGCCCGCACGATCGAGGCGACGGTGGGATCGATGGAGTCCGGGTGGGTGTCCACGAATTCGCCTACGGCGGAGTATCTTTCGGCTACCAGTGCACCGTTGTAGAGGAGTTTGGCGGCGGCGAGGAAGGGTTCCGGGTCGATTTCGACGATGCGCGCGCCGCGCTCGCGCAGCTCGGCGACAGTGCGCTCGAAAGCGCCGCGCCACTCCGGATCCAGATCGGGCAGCTCACCGAAGATCGCGACCACCGGGTTGGGTGGGGCGGCCAGGCGGACATCGGCGGGCCAGGGGCGGTGGGGTGCGCCCGATGCCATGACGCCCATGGCGCGGTTCGCGAGTTCCAGGGTCGAGGCGAAGATGGTCACGCAGTCGTAGGAGCGGCAGGCGGGGACGACGCCGTCGGTGGCGACCGTGCCTATCGTCGGTTTGATGCCGACAAGGCCGTGCAGGGCCGCCGGGACGCGGCCGGAACCCGCGGTATCGGTGCCGATGGCGATATCGGCCTCGCCGCGCGCGACCGCCACCGCGGAGCCGGAACTCGAACCGCCCGAGACATATCCGGGCCGCAGCGCGTTCTCCACCGCACCGTAGGGCGAGCGGGTGCCGACCAGACCGGTGGCGAATTGATCGAGATTGGTCTTGCCGACCACCACCGCACCGGCGGCGCGCAGGGCCGCGACCACCGCCGAATCCTGTTCCGGCGTATAGGCGTAGTCGGGGCAACCGGCGGTGGTCGGCATGCCCGCCACATCCACATTGTCCTTGACGGCCAACCGCAAACCAGCCAATGAGCCGGTGGCGGAGGCGATTTCCGCCGCCACCTCGGAGTCGGGGCGGCGCTGGATCCAAACGGACATGCTCGATCTCCTCTTATGCTTCGAGTTCAGGGCGTTTCGGTGAGCTCGCCCGCTTCGCGCCACGAATTGCGTTCCGCGGTAAAGGCTTCCGCCTGCATGGCGCGGAACGAATCGATGGACGCGGCATTGTCGTCGAGAAAGCGGCGGTAGTCCGCCAGCTTGAACTCGCCGTCCTCGGCGCGCAATTCACCGCGTCCGGCCGCCACATCGGCACGCAGGTCCAGCAGCTCCTCGCCGCTCACCGGATACCAGCGAATGCGATCGAAATACCGCAGCAGCCAAGGATCTTCGCCGATACCGGTGGAGCGGTGATTCCACACCTGGGTGGTGCGCCCGACGAACTGATACCCGCCCGGACCCTCCATCCCGTAGATGCACAGGTACGCCCCGCCGATGCCGACCGCGTTCTCCGGTGTCCAGGTGCGAGCCGGGTTGTACTTGGTGGTGACCAGCCGATGCCGCGGATCGGTCGGGGTGGCCACCGGCGCACCCAGATACACATCGCCGAGCCCGAGCACCAGGTACTCGGCGGCGAAGACGGTGTCGAAAACCTCGTCCACCGTGGCCAATCCGTTCATCCGGCGGATGAACTCGATATTCCACGGGCACCACGGCGCATCGGCGCGCACCCCGTGCATATAGCGGGTGATGGCCTCGCGGGTCGAGGGATCGTCCCAGGACAGCGGCAGCGATACCGTGCGACTCGGCACCACCAGCTGATCGGCGGACGGCAGTTCGGCCTCCACCTCGCCGAGCAGATCCAGCAGCTTGCCGGTCGGCAGCCGATCCGGATCGGTGCGCACCTGGAGCGAGCGCACACCCGGGGTGAGTTCGGTGACGCCCGGTTCGGCCCGCTCGAGCAGCGCCTGATGCAGCGCGTGCACGCGGGCGCGCAGCTCCAAATCCAGTGTCATATCCCCGTATTCGATGAGCAGGCCGTCATTGCCCGCCCGGCGGTAGGTGACCGCGGTCTCGGAGCCTTCCCGGCGCGCCAGCACACCGTCATCGCCGTCACCGCCGGCGGAGAGCACCACCGGCCAGGCCGCGCGCCGTTCGGCGCCCAGTTCGCGCAGTGAGGCCGCGCGATCCGCGCGCACCGGTACGAACCGCACCTTATCGCCCGGGGTGAGCTGACCCAGCTTCCAGCGTTCGGCCGCCACCACGGTCACCGGGCAGACGAACCCGCCCAGGCTGGGGCCGTCCGGTCCGAGCAGAATCGGGGTGTCGCCGGTGAAGTCCAGCGCGCCGATGGAATACGCGGTGTCGTGAATATTCGACGGATGCAGTCCGGCCTCGCCGCCGTCCTGCCGCGCCCACTGCGGCTTCGGCCCGATCAACCGCACCCCGGTGCGATCGGAATTGAAATGCACCTCGTAATCGGTGCCGATGATGGTGTCGAAATCATTGCGGGTGAAGAACTCCGGCGCACCGTGCGGTCCCTCGGTGACCGCCAGTTCCCAGCGCCGCGTGAACACCGGCTGATCGTCGCCGGGCACCCCGGCGGTGACCCGGCCGGTCCCGCCGGACCCGGGCGCACTCGGCGCGGGCACACCATGGATGCCGAGTGCGAGCGCATCACCGGCGGCCAATGCCCGCCCGGTGCCGCCGCCGAACTTGCCCAGTGTGAAAGTCGCACGGCTGCCGAGGTATTCGGGCACATCGATACCACCGGCGATGAGAATGTACGACCGCATGCCCGGACCGCGCACCATGCCCACATCCAGCACGCCACCGGCGGGCACCGGTACGCTGCGCCACTGCTCCACCGGCTTGCCGTTCACCGTGACCGGCGTCGGCGCACCCGTCACGCACACCCAGGTCTCGGTATCGAACCGCAGCGCCGGTCCGCCCAGCGTGCATTCGAGCCCCGCCGCGCCCTCCGGATTGCCGAGCGCCCGATTGCCGAGCCGGAACGACAGATCATCCATCGGCCCGGACGGTGGCACACCCACGTGCCAGTAGCCGACCCGCGCGGGCCAATCCTGCACCGTCGTCTGCATGCCCGGCCGCACCACATGTATGGAAGCGGTTGCCACAGTGGAGAGTTCGGCATCGAGGGCGATGGCGTGCGGCTCGGGCAGCAGGGCGGTCATCGGGTCACCACCATGCGCACCGGGGTGGGGTCGAAGCCATTGCAGGGGTTGTTGATCTGCGGGCAGTTCGAGACCAGCACCAGGGTGTCGACCTCGGCGCGCAGGGTGATCCGCTTACCCGGCGCGGAGAGCCCGTCCACGATCCCGAGCGTGCCGTCGGCCTCCACCGGAACATTCATGAACCAGTTGATATTCGACACCAGATCCCGCTTGCCCAGGCCCCATTTCATGCCCTCGGCGAGGAAGTTCTCCACGCACGCGTGCTGATGCCGGGTGTGATGCCCGTAGCGCAGCGTATTGGACTCCTGCGAGCACGCCCCGGCGACGGTGTCGTGATTGCCGACCTCATCGGCGACCACCGTCATGAGCGCGGTGCCGGCATCGGTACGCAGCACGCTGCCGGTGCTCAGGAAGATATTGCGCTGCGCGGTGACGGTGGCCTGCGCGCTGTACCGCTCGCTGTGATCGTCCGCCGCGTAGAGCAGGCAGTCCACCGCCTGATTGCCGTGCAGGTCGATGATCTCCAGCAGTTCCCCGGCGCGCACCACGGTCGACCAGGGCGCGCGGGCGGGGACGGTCTCATCGAGCACGATGGTGCGAGCGGTGGTGTCCGAGGAGATGGTCATGCGAGTGCCTCCAGCGTGCGTGCGTGCCAATCCAGTTCGGTGTTCTGCACCGCGCGCAGATATTCGGGATCGGAATTGAAGTGCCCGGCAAGGTCTTCCGGGGCCGACCAGGCCACCACATCGATATCGGTGGTGGGCGTGGGATCGAGCGGATGCTCGGCATTGGCGAGCAGCAGCGTCACCGGCAGGTGGATGAGCAACTCGACCGCACCGCCCGCACCCGCGCTGCCGGTCGGCGTCAGCCCGCCATCGGATTCCACCCGAACGCCGCGGAAGAACGAGATGGTCTGCGCGATATCGCGCGGTTCCAACCCCTGCTTGACCCCGGCCATCCGCAACCGGTCCCGGGCGTGCGCCGACGTCCCGCACAGGGTGTCGTGGTGGCCGGAGGAATCCGCGACCACCGTGGCCAGCACCCGCCCCTGATCCGACAGCAGCGGATGCCCGGCCCCCAGATACGCCTGCCACGGCACCTTCACCGTATCGGCGACATTGAGTCGCTCCCAGGGTGATTCGGCGCGCACCAGCAGCAGATGCGCACAACCCGCTCCCGCCGGATCGGAGATCCGCACCCGGGTGCCGCGCCCGAGCACCACATTGGCGTAGCCGCCGGACGGAATCCGCTGTGCGAAAGTGATTTTCGACGAATCGACGGCCTCCGGCAGGGCCGGGCCGGTCACGGCCGCGGCTGCCGCCTGCGACCGGGCGTGCGCCCGCGCTCCCGAGGTATCTGCGGTGGTTGTCATCGGTACTCCTTCCGTCGGCCGCCGGGCGGCCGGTGCGATGCGCTGCCGGGACATGCTGTCGCTCAGGCGGGCTGGATGATCGGCTCGGTAGCGGTAACCGCCCGACTCGGCGTCACCAGCCGGTACACCAGCACGCCCGCGGCGATCGTCACGATCACGAAAAGCGGTGCGGCCCACTGCATCCACCAGCTGCCGCCGGTCGGGATGTAGACCTCGGCGCGCGGCCAGGCCAGATTCACCGCCATGGCGATACCCCACACCACGGCGAGTGCGTTGATCGGAATCCCGTAGCGGCCCAGGCCGAACAGCGGTTTGCCGTTCTCGGTGGTGGCGTCATCGGCGGGCCAGCCCTTGATCCGCCGCACCAGCAGCGGCACCGTGACCAGCAGGTACGCCAGGTACAGGGTGACGATGCAGACGCTGGCCAGCGTCGCGAAGATGGCGGGATTGCCGAGGTTCAGCACCAGCAGGCCGATGCCCAGTACGCCGATCACCACGGCGGGCAGCACCGGGGTGCCGAAACGCGGGTGCACGGCGGCCAGCTTCGCCGCGAACGGCAGCTTGCCGTCCCGCGCCATGGAGAACATCAACCGGGAGCCCGCGGTCTGAATGGCCAAGGTGCACACCGTGATAGCGCATGCCACACAGGCCAGCACGACCTTGCCCGCCGGACTGTCCAGCTTGGCTTCGATCACATACGCGAGCCCGCCCGTGCTCAGCGATCCATCGGTGAGGCTCGGCGCGGCCATCAGCGCGCCCAGCAGAATGAGCCCGCCGCCGATACCGGACACCGTCAGCGCCGTCAGAATGGTGCGCGGCGCGACCTGGCGCGGATTCTTGGTCTCCTCGGAAAGCTCACCGGCGGAATCGAATCCGACCATCACGTAGGCGGCCATCAATCCCGATACCAGGAACGCGGCCCAGTACGGACCCGGCGCGGCCTGATCGGTCTGGGTCACCACGCTCGGCCCGCGATCGGCATGCGTGAAGAACACCGCGATCACCGCGAGCACGCCCACGATCTCGATGGTGACGCCGAGCGAATTGATCCGCGCCATCCAGTCGATGCCGACCACATTGATGAAGGTGGTCACCACCAGCAGAATGCTGCCCAGCACAACGGCATTCACCGCACCGTCATGCGAGGTGAGCGCGCTGTCGGTGCCGACCAGCTGGAAACCGCTCCAGATCGTGGGCAGCACCACCTGCAATGCGATGGCCGCCGCCGCGGCGGTGACGATCTGCGCGATGATCATCATCCAGCCCGCGAACCAGCCCACCAGCTCCCCGGCCAGATGCCGCGACCACTGGTAGATGCAGCCCGACAGCGGGTAGCGCGCCGCCAGTTCCGCGAAGTTCAGCGCCACCAGCAGCTGGCCCGCGAACACGATCGGCCAGGTCCAGAAGAAGGCCGCGCCGCCGAACGAGTAGCCCAGTCCGAAGAACTGGAAAATCGTGGTCAGGATGGAGACGAAGGAGAAGCCCGCGGCGAACGAGGCATAGCGCCCGAGCTTGCGATGCAGTACGGGCTGATAGCCGAAGCTGGCCAGATCGTCGCTATCGGCGCTGGTGGCGGCGTTGTTCGGCGGGTGGGTGGGGACGATGGAATCGGCGGAGGCAACCATGGCGAATCCTTCGGGCGGCGAATATCTATCGATTGAAAGTTTTCCAATCCCGATCGCTCGCCCGGTGACGCCGATGTATCCGCCACGTGGCCCGCCGTAACTTCTGCATTGCCGGTATTTCTATCGAGTGACAGAAACCTCACATCGGCGCGGTAGGACAGAATGAACCGCGTGACCCAACTCGGACCTGGACGTCCCCGCCTGGAACCCCGCCGCAGGGCAGGGCAGACGCCGCGCGCCGAGATCCTCGACGCGGCAGCCGAACTGTTCACCGGCAACGGTTACGGCAGCACCTCGACCCGTGCCATCGCCGATGCCGTCGGTATTCGGCAGGCCTCGCTGTACCACCACTTCGCGTCCAAGGACGACATCCTCGACGCGCTGCTCGGTGAAACCATCACCGCACCGCTGGAACTCGCCGAACGGCTGGCCATCACGGACGCACCCGCCGCCGTGCGGCTCTACGCCCTGGCTCGATTCGACGTGGATCAGCTGTGCGCGGCGCGCTGGAACCTGGGCGCGCTGTACCTGCTGCCGGAACTGCGCAGCGAACGCTTCGCCGCCTTCCGCGCACGCCGCGACGAACTCCGCAGACAGTACGAAACCCTCGCCGCCGCAGTGGTTTCCGAAGCCGGAAACCCGACGGTGCCGGGCGCGGACCTACTGCCCTTCCGGCTCGTCGAATCGGTCATCAATATCCGATCCGACGAGGGCGCACCGCCGGAATACGCCGAGCGACTCATCCCCGACGCCATGCTCCGCCTGCTCGGCTACACCGACGATCTCGGAGAGACCCGTTCCGCCGCAATCGAACTCGGCTAGCCTCCTACGTCATCCCGGCGCGTTTTTGGCCGGGATCCACACGAATTCGATGGATCCCGGCCAAAAGCATGCCGGGATGACGGGGGGAGGCGCCTAGGACTTGCCCTTCGAGGTGCCCCATTTGAGTTCCCAGCGGTAGGCCTGATCCACCGCGAGCTTGCCCCAGAAGCGGTGGCCGTCCGGCGGGCGCACGAAGACACCTTCGCGGCGAACCACCAACTCGCCGTTCACATTCTCGATCAGCGCCAGCACCATTTCGCGGGAGTCGTCGACACAGCCGCTGACCTCCATCTCGATGGGCGGGGAATTGCGCGGGTAGAGCGTCGCGGTGGCGTGCACGCCGCGGAAGTCCTCCGCGCCCTCGTACAGCGAGGCGAACACCAGGATTCGGCGGAACTGCGCGGTGTTGTCCAGATTGATGGACAGGTTCTCCCCGCCCTGGCTCGCGCCGGTGCGATCGTCCTGATCCAGTTCGATGAACGGTGCGCGATGCAGATTGCCCATGGTGTCCAGCGGGCTGATGCAGCCCTTGGAACCATCGGTCAGCTCCCAGAAGCAGCACAGATCCAGGTCCAGGCCGCCATTGCCGCCGCGCTTGCGCCCGAACAACCCGCTCGACGCGCCGGGCACCGACCAATTCAGGTTGACCCGCATGATGCCGCCGGTCGCGCCCTGCTTGGTCAGCGAGACCGCCGGGGCCTCCTTGGTCAGCGAGATCTTGCCCAGATTCACCTTGGGCTCCGTGCTGCCCGGCCCCTGCTGGAACTGTTGCGGCGGAACCGGATTCGCACCCTGATAGGGCGGCGGTGGCGGCGGCTGGTTCCCGCCGGGCTGGAACGGCGGCACCGGTGCGCCACCCTGCTGATACGGCGGAATCTGGTTCCCGCCGGACTGATACGGGTTCGGCGGCGCGGGATACGGCGGCTGCTGCGGCTGCTGATACCCGCCGGGCGGCGGGTACTGACCACCGGGCGGGTACTGCCCGGCCGGATCCGGATACTGGCCCGGCTGCGGCGGGTACTGCCCGGCGGGCGGATAGCCCGGCTGCTGACCACCGGGCGGATACTGTCCGGCCGGGTCCGGGTACTGGCCCGGCTGCGGGGCGTAACCGCCGGGCGGCGGGTACTGCCCGGGCGGCGGCGGGTACTGGCCCGGCGCACCGAACTGCTGGTTCTGGCCCGGCGCGCCATACGGCTGCTGATCCGGCGCGGGCGCACCGTACGGCGGCGGATTCTGGCCCGGCGCGGCGTAATTCGGCTGGGGTGCGCCGGTCGGCTGCGGCGGTGCGCCATAGGGCGGGGGAGGGGTCTGCGGCGGCACCGGGGGTGGGGTCGCCTGCGACGGCGCCGCGGGCGGCGGCGTGCCGAAGGACGGCTGCGGTGCGGAGGACTGCGATGCGGGCGCGTCATCGACGGAGATGCCGAAATCGGTTGCCAGCCCGGCCAGTCCGGCCGCATAGCCCTGACCGACGGCACGGAACTTCCACGCGCCCTGGCGGCGGTACAGCTCACCGAGCACATAGGCGGTCTCGGACGACGCGTCGGCCGGATCGAAGCGCGCGATCTCCGCGCCGCTGCTCGCATCCACCAAACGCACGTGCAGACCGGGCAATTGGGCGAAGGTCCCGCCGTCGGCGGAGGCGGCGATGACGATGGTCTCGATCTGCGGCTCCACCTGCCCCAGATTCACCGACAGCGCGTCGACGGTCTGCGGTCCCTGCCGCTTGCCCTCGTGCCGGACCGCGCCGGACCCGTGCTGCGGCTGGTTGTAGAAGACGAAATCACTGTCCGAGCGGACCCGGCCGCCGGAGAGCAATAGCGCCGAAGCGTCGGCGTCCGGAACGCCTGGACCCGACTGCCACCCCAGCTCGACCCGAACCGCGGACGCCGCCACCGGAACGTTGGAACCCTTCATCATCGACACGCCCTCAAACGTATCCGATTCGGACATGCGCTGTCCCGGTTCGGTCCTGGTGATCCACCCGGCGGCGCGGGTGTCCGCGCTGCCCGCCGTCAGCCCCCTGAACATGACGGCAAATCTTCGGCATCGATAGCGAGGTCATCCGCCGCGCCGTACCGGCATGTGCTCATTGGATTCGGTATACGGCCCTGAACGGGCCATTTTCCGGAAAGAGGTAACCGTCTCGTCACCTTGGGCCGCTGTCCAACGGGTTGCACATACACTTAGCAACGGCCATCCGGCACCTCGATGGCTACTGCGAGATACCGATTTTTCGGACGGCTGTCCCTGCGCGGCGGGAGCGACGAATGACGGAAGTGCAGCTGGACCTGGGTCGCAAGAAATGGATCACGCTCGGTGTACTGGCGCTCGGGCTCTCCATGGTGGTGCTGGACGGCACCATCGTCTCGGTCTCACTGCCGGTCATCATCGACCAACTGGGTTTGAATTTCACCCAGGCGCAATGGGTTACCAGCATCTACGCGGTGGTGCTGGCCGCACTGCTCATCACCGCCGGGCGACTCGGCGACCGCTTCGGGCGGCGCAATATGTTCGCCCTCGGCGTGCTGATCTTCCTGGTCGGCAGCGTGCTCTCGGCGTCGGCGACCAGCGCCTGGCCACTGCTCTGGGGACGCGTCGTACAGGGCATCGGTGCGGCCGGGGTCATGCCGGGCACGCTCGCCACCATGAACGCGCTGTTCCGGGGCCGGGATCGGGTCATCGCCTTCGCGGTGTGGGGTTCGGTCATCTCCGGTGTGGCGGCCATCGGACCGCTGCTCGGTGGTTGGCTCACCACCTCGTTCACCTGGCCGTGGATCTTCCTGGTCAATATCCCGCTGGGCGCGGTGGTGCTCATCGGACTGTTCCTGTTCGTGCCCGAGACCCGCATGGGTAAGGCCGCGCCCGGACTGGACGTGGACGGATTCCTGCTCAGCGCGGCCGGTTTCGCACTGCTGGTGTTCGCGCTCATCGAGGGCCAGACCTACGGCTGGTGGAAACCGCTGCGCGAGTTCCCGATGCCCGGGTTCCGCTGGTCCGAGACCGCGTGGGTCTCGCCGATTCCGGTCTTCATCGCGCTCGGGGTGCTGGCGCTGGTGCTGTTCATCCGCTGGGAGCAACACCGCAATCTGATCGGGCGCTCGGCGCTGCTGGATCCGAAGTTGTTCCTGATACCGAGTTTTCGATGGGGCAATGTCACCGCGTTCGCGGTCTCGCTCGGCGAATTCGGATTGCTGTTCGTACTACCGCTTTTCATGGTGAACGTGCTCGGATTCTCCACGCTCGGTGCGGGTTTCGTGCTCGCGGCGATGGCGGTCGGGGCATTCCTGGCGGCGGGCATCGCCGAGGGCATCGTGCGCAAGGTCGGACCGGTGCGGGTGGTGCGGCTCGGCCTGGCCTTCGAGGCGATCGCGATCGCGCTGGCGGCGCTGTTCGTCACCCCGCACATCTCCGGCTGGTGGCTGGCGGTGCTGCTGATCGGCTACGGCATCGGATTGGGTATGGCCTCGGCGCAATTGACCGGAATCGTGCTCGCCGATGTGCCACCCGAGAATTCCGGTCAGGGCTCGGCGACGCAGAGCACGGTGCGACAGGTCGGCTCCGCCTTCGGTATCGCGGTGATCGGCGCACTGCTCTCGGTGGCGCTGGGCAATGATCTGCCGAAACGGCTCGAGGACGTCAAGGATCTGCCCGCGAGCGCCGCCGACACCCTCGCCACCGCCACCCGGGAATCGGCCGGCGGCACCATCTCCGGGGTGCGCGATCACGAGAGCGCGGCCGCGGTGCTGGACGCGCTGGAGCGCGGCTTCACCGACGCCACCCGCACCACTTTGCTTGCGGCAGCGCTGTTCCTGCTGATCGGCCTGGCCGCGGCCACCCGCATTCCGTACCGCTCGCCGGACGCGCTGACCGACAGCGACACCGGCAGCGCCGAATCAGGCGTCGATCAGGCCGAGGGCGTGCAGCCGCTGAAAGACCAGGAGTGAACCCGGCGCGACATGATCCATCGCCCGGTATTCGGCGAGGGTGAAATAGCGCAGCTCCGCGATCTCCCCGGAGGGCCGCGGCTCCTCGGTGAGCTCACCCAGGAAACAGGTCATATGCAGGCGGGTGCCGGGCGCGTGCCCGTACGCCTCCGCCTCGAAGATGCCGAGTTCGGCGACTTCGACCGCGCCGACGCCCAGCTCCTCGCGAATCTCGCGGTGCAGCGCCGACTCCGGGGTCTCACCCGGATCGATCTTGCCGCCCGCCATGTAGAAGACGTCCTTACCGGTGGACCTGGTCTGCAGCAGACGACGATCCCGGATATAGGCCAGTGCCGCTGTGCGAATCACGGCATCGACCCTACCGAGGCGCGAATCAGCGCGTCGGCGGGGCCAAACGCCAGTGCAGGGTGAGCGCGTCGGCGATCTCCGGCAGTACGGTGATCGGAATCCGCTTGCTGCGCAGCATGCCGCGAATCTCATTGACCTGCTCGCGTTTACGCATGTCATAGGCGCTGCCGATGGGTTTCACCACCGGCGGGATGGACAGCAGCACCAGTTCGTGATGCGGTTCGTCACCGTCATTGAGATCCAGCGCCAGCGACCAGCGCGCGTTCTCATCGAGCGCGAACCGGCCCGCCACCACCCGATCCCACGCCAGCGTCGAGGCGCTCCACGGCGTGCGCCGCACGATCGACTGATCGGTCAGCACCACACCGTCGCGCCCGAACAACAGGAACAGCAGCGAGATCCCCGCCGCGACGCCCAGCAGCAAACCGGTGAACACCCGATTCACCCCGAACATCCCGACCACGATCCCGCAGATCCCGGCGGTGACCAGCACCCCGGCCACGCCGTACCAGGCCGCTCGCCGTCCCGGCACCACACCGGCCCGCACCATCGTCATCCCGCGCCTCCACCTCATGTGCTGCGCGTCACGCTACCGGTAAGCGGGCGTGGCAGCACCCCGTCATCCCGGCGCGCTTTTGGCCGGGATCCACACTCGTCGGCTGATCCGCCGCATCGGATGGATCCCGGCCAAAAGCATGCCGGGATGACGAGGGGGCTACGCCTCCGGAAGGACGAGGGGGCTACGCCTCCGGAAGGACGTGGGCTACGCCTCCAGGGCGACTGCCGCTTCGGCGGTGTAGACCAGGAAGGTCAGGCTCTCCTGGAAGTAGAGCTGCACCGATTCGGCATCGTGCGAGAGATAGCCGATGGACAGGTCCTGGCCGATCTGGAGATCGAAATCGCCACCGCGCGTGGACAGTACGAACGCGCCGTCGATGGCCGGAGCCCAGATGATGTCGCCGTCGATGAGCCGCTCGATATGGGTGCGGATCGGATGACCGTGATCGGAGGTCTCGCTGACCGCCGTGTACAGATCGGCGGACAGCAGCACCGAATACGGCCCGTCCACGCCCGCCAGCCGCAGCTTGCTCAGCGCCTGGGTGACCGCCTCCGGGGCCAGCTTCGGATCACCCGGCAGTTTCACCGGTTCGCAGGACGTGCTGGCTCGGATGCCGACGATTCCGGCGGCCGGATAGCCCTCGAACAGCGCCCGGTCCTCGGCGAAGGCGATGCGCTTGGCCGCCTCCTTCACCGCGTCCAGATCGGTGTCCTTGGCACCGCGCTCCACATTGTCGAGCTCATCGCGGGACAGCGTGAACGGCACCCGCAGCTCCACCAGCGGCACCACCACGCGCTGGCGCGCCTGCACCCCGTCACCGGGGGAGGTGATCTCGGCGGTGCGGCCCGCGCCCACCGCGGAGTAATCCGTGCCGTGCGGGCCGGACACATCGACCACGCGTCGACCGGCGATGTGCCGCTTGAAGGTTCGCGTCGCTTCCTCTTCGATCGCCGACCAGGCGGAAGAGGTTATCGGCGCGAGTTCCCGGTGGAGGTTGTTCATGCTTCAGCTCCTTTTCAACGTGCCGATTCCGAGGGAACCATCGTGGGAGACAACACCGTTGGTTGCCGGAGATTCCCGGTCTGCCACGGCCGCGGGCGCGGGTGCGTCCGGCAGCGCGTCGAAGAACGCCAGGGGTGGCGCGAAGAACGAGGTACCCGTTATTGCGGTGGAGAA
This sequence comes from Nocardia sp. NPDC058058, assembly GCF_042885355.1. NCBI lineage: Bacteria > Bacillati > Actinomycetota > Actinomycetes > Mycobacteriales > Nocardiaceae > Nocardia > Nocardia sp. NPDC058058. The sequence goes on from NZ_JBHVSA010000004.1 coordinate 193,869, forward strand.
ATCCAGAATGCGGTCGTAGGCGGCCTCATCGGTGCCCAAGAACATGCGCTCGAGCATCAGCTCGGTGACCGCGGGCGTGGCCGAATAGGCGATGTAATAGGTGCCGAACTCGCCGTCCTTGACACTGCCGAACGGCATATTGGCACGCATGACGGTGCCGTTGTCGTCCTGATCATTCACGGCCACATGCGAATTCGCGGGCTTGTCGGCATCGGAGAGTTCATAGTCGTCGAGTTTGGTGCGGCCGATCACCCGCTCCTGCTCTTCGACCGAGAGCGCTTTCCAGTCGCCGAGATTGTGCAGGTACTTCTGCACGATCACATAACTGCCACCGGCGAATTCGGGATCCGCGGCGCCGACCAGCGCGGACGACACCGCGAGCTGACCCTCGGGATTCTCTGTGCCGTCCACGAATCCGAGCAGATCGCGCTGTTCGAAATAGCGGAAGCCGACCGTCTGATCGACGATCGTGCCCGCACCGGCCAGCCTGTCACCGATGGCCATCGCCAATTCGAAACAGGCGTCCTGGTTTTCGGCCTTGATATGGAAGAGCAGATCACCCGGGGTGACGGGGGCTTGATGACGATCGCCCACGTACCCCGGAAACTCGTGCAGCTCAGCCGGTTTCGCACCGGCGAAAAGACGATCCCAGGCATCGGAACCGATACTGGTATTGCAGGCCAGTCCGGAACCCGGTACCCGGAAGCCGATGGACCGGCGTAATCCGGGCAGATCTGCGAGCAGGTCGCGCACCGCCGCCTCGCCACCCTCGTCGATCGTGGCGACGAGGAAGATCGCGGCGGGTGTCAGCGGGTCGAGGATTGGCTGCGGCTCACCCATGCGCTCCAGCCTAGAGCGCCACGCCGACAGACCGTCCGCCCGGTTGCCCCGTGTCTGCCGGATCATCCGGAACCGGCGGCGTACCGCCAGGTCGCGGCCTCACCGATGCGGCCGGGTGCCGTCGCTCACTTGGCCACGGTGAGCAGGAAGGCCACATCGTCGATGGCCTTCACGCTGTGCCGCGCGTTCGGGATGACCAGCAGATCGCCGGCCGAACCCTTCCATTCGTTCGCGCCGCTGATCAACGACAGCACCCCGCTGAGCACCACCATGGTGGCCTCGCCCGGGTTCTCGTGCTCCGCCAGGCTCTGCCCGGCGGTCATGGCGATCACCGTCTGGCGCAGGCTGTGCGCGTGACCGCCGTAGATGGTGAGCGAACTGCGTCCGCTCGATGCCGTCGCGGCCAGCTTCAGTTGCTGGCGAGCGACCGCGGTCAGCGACTTCTTGTCCATGGACTGCCTTTCGCCGGAGTATCCGTGAGTATGCCGGACTACTTCCGGAGCGACCGGCAGATTGGGCCGTTCGTTGCAGGAATTGGCAGAGGTGGAATACGCGCGTTACCGGTATCCGGCCCCGAATTCGGTCAGGCGCGGCGATACCGGCGGAAACGGAAACGCGGACCCTTCGCGGATTCGCGCCAGGGCTCCGGCGCGGCGGACCATTCCGGGCCGATGGCGGGGGCATAGCAATCGCCCGCTATCTCCGCGTCCACCTCGGTGACCATCAGTTCGGTGGCGAACGGCATTGCGGCGCGGTAGATCTCGCCGCCGCCCATCACCCACACCGGGCCGTCACCGCTCGCTTCGAGCGCGTCCTCGAGCGAACCCGCCCGCTCGGCTCCCGGTGCGGCCCAATCCGTTTGCCGCGTCACCACGATATTGCGGCGGCCGTCCAGCGGCCGGAAACGCTCGGGCAGCGAATCCCAGGTGCGCCGCCCCATCACCACCGGATGACCCCAGGTGACATCCTTGAAATGCGCCATATCCTCGGGCACCCGCCAGGGAATGGTGTTATCCAAACCGATTACCCCGTCGGGGGTTTGGGCCCAGATCAGCCCGACCCGTCTGCTCACACCGCCACCGCGGCCTTGATGGCCGGATGGTGTTGGTAGCCCTGGATTTCCACATCCTCGTAGGCGTAATCGAACAGCGTCGGCGCGGGGCGCAGATGCAATTTCGGGAACGGATACGGCTCGCGGGTCAGCTGTTCGCGCACCTGCGTGACGTGATTGTCGTAGATGTGTACATCGCCGCCGGTCCAGATGAATTCACCGGGCAGCAGCTCGGTCTGCTGCGCCACCATCATCGTCAGCAGTGCGTAACTCGCGATATTGAACGGCACGCCCAGGAACAGATCCGCGCTGCGCTGATACAGCTGGCAGGAGAGTTTGCCGTCGGCCACGTAGAACTGGAAGAACGCGTGGCAGGGCGCCAGCGCCATCTTGTCCAAATCGGCGACATTCCACGCCGATACGATCATCCGCCGCGAATCCGGATCGGTGCGCAGCGTTTGCAGCACCTGGGAGATCTGATCGATATGGGTGCCGTCCGGCGTCGGCCAGGACCGCCACTGCACGCCGTAGACCGGGCCGAGATCGCCATCGGCGTCCGCCCATTCGTCCCAGATGGTGACCCCGTGCTCCCTGAGCCACTTCACATTCGAATCACCGCGCAGGAACCACAGCAACTCGTAGACGATGGATTTGAGATGCACCTTCTTGGTGGTGATCAGCGGAAAGCCCTGGGACAGGTCATAGCGCAGCTGATGCCCGAAAATACTGCGGGTGCCGGTACCCGTGCGATCCGCCTTCGGGGTGCCGGAATCCAGCACCAGCCGCAGCAGATCCTCGTATTGGGTGTCATGCGGGGCGATGCTCTGGGGGTCTCGAGAGGCGCTGTCCACGCTTGCCAACCTTACGCACGCCCCGCCCTCGCGTATGACACCCTTCCCGCCTGGCATGCTGTGGCGCTGTGCGCAAGCTCTATGTGATCGGAATCGGCGCCGGTGATCCGGACCAGGTGACGGTGCAGGCCGTCAAGGCCATGCGCCGCACGGACGTGTTCTTCGTCATCGGCAAAGGGGCCGAGAAGCGGGAACTGGAGGACGTCCGGGCGCGGATCCTGGCCGAATACGCGGAGCAGCCGCACCGGGTGGTGCAGGTGCTCGATCCGCCGCGTGACCGCAGCGTGCCCGGGGTCGGCGCGGACAGTGCCTATCGCGGGGTCGTGCAGGATTGGCATGAGGCGCGGGCCGGACTGCTGGAGCAGGCCTTCGCGGAAACCGAAGGCGTCGGCGCGATTCTGGTGTGGGGCGATCCCTCGCTGTACGACAGCACGCTGCGCGTGGTCGAACGGGTGCTCGAGCGCGGGCGCGTCGGCTTCGACTACGAGGTGATTCCCGGCATCACCAGCGTGCAGGCGCTGGCCGCCGCGCATCGCATGGTGCTGCACGAAATCGGGGAACCGCTGCACATCACCACCGGGCGGCGTTTGCGCGAAGAGGGTTTGGCCACAGGGCAATCCACGCTGGTGATGCTGGACGGGGACTGCTCGTTCACCCAGATCCCCGGCGATGACATCTACATCTGGTGGGGTGCGTACCTGGGCATGCCCGATGAGGCCATCATCGAGGGACCGCTGCGCATCGTGGAGGGCCGCATCACCCGCCGCCGCGCCGCGCTGCGCGAATCCAAGGGCTGGATCATGGATATCTACGCGCTGCGGCGCAACGGCTGAGCGAGGACGACAGCTGAGCCGGCGACTCGAGCTGGGTGGCGTGACCAGAGCTGGGTTGCGCGACTAGATCTGCGCGGCCGAGGTCGCGGTGATCAGGCCGCCGTCGACCAGCAGATCCTGAGCGGTGATGTAGGCGGCTTCCGCGGAGGCCAGGAACGCGACCGCGGCCGCCACATCCTCGGAGGTGCCCAGGCGCGCCGCGGGGACGCCCACGGTCACCGACGCCTGGATCTCGGGGGAGGCCTCGGCGAAGAAGGCGGGGGTGGCGGTGTAGCCGGGGCTCACCGAATTGACCCGGATACCGCGCGGGGACAGCTCCGATGCCAGGGTGCGGGCCAGATTGTGCACGGCCGCCTTGGTCGCCGAGTACAGCGCCGCGCCCGGACTGCCGCGGTGCAGCGCGAAGGACGCGTTGATCACGATCGATCCATTGTCGGCGAGCAGCGGCAGCGCCTGCTGGATGGTGAAGAAGACGCTCTTGAAATTGCTGTCCAGCACCCGGTGGTACTCGGCCTCGGTGACATCGGTGAACGCTTGGAACGCACCGATTCCCGCGTTCGCGAAGACCACGTCGAGGTGTCCGAAGCGGTTCGCGATCGCCGCCGCGAGCAGTTCCAGATCGGCGATGCTCGCGGCATCGCCCGGTACGGCCAGCACTCGATCCCCGGCGTTCAACTCCTGCACGGCGGCATCCAATCGAGCCTTGTCCCGACCGGTGATGACCACGCTCGCGCCCTCGTCCAGCAGTCGGCGCGCGGTGGCCAGGCCCATTCCGCTGCTGCCGCCGGTAATGAGCGCGATCTTGCCGTCGAACCTGGAACCGTTGGCTGGCATGGCGAATCCTCCTACTGTCGTATTGTTCAAAGACTTACGTACAGTTCAACTGTTTGTCAACAGTGGAGGTATCGTGGGGGCATGATGACGGCACATCCGGAACGATCGCAGATCCAGCTGGCGAACGTCCTTGCCGCCGTGGGGAATCCGCTCCGGCTGCAAATCGTGCAGGCGCTGCAGGACGGCGGCGAGCACACCTGCGGCTCGATCATCGACGGCGTTCCCAAATCCAATCTGACCCATCACTATCGGGTGCTGCGCGATGCCGGGCTCATCTGGCAACGCCCCTGCGGCCGCGAAACCTTCCAATCCCTGCGGCGCGACGACCTCGACGCCCGGTTCCCGGGTCTGCTCGACACCCTACTGGACGCGGCACGCCGCGACGCCGAGGTCTGAACTGCCGTTTCTCCCGATCCGAGTGATCTGGCTCACCCGCTGTCACAGCGCTATGCGACGCGGTGTCTTGTGCCCGAACACCCCGATAGAGGAGAAACGCCATGAACGTCGCACTGTGGATCGCCACCGGCCTGCTGGCCTTCGTCGCCCTGATGAGCGGCACCATCAAAACCGTCATGCCGCAGGCGAAGCTGGCCGAAGCGCCGGGCGGGCAATGGACCGCGGGCGTCAGCGCGGGGGCGGTCAAGGCGCTCGGACTCGTCGAGATCCTCGCCGCCGCCGGGCTGATCCTGCCTGCCGTGCTCGATATCGCACCGGTGCTGGTGCCAGTGACCGCGGCCTGCTGGATCGCGCTCATGATCGGCGCGATCATCACCCACCTGCGGCACCACGACGGGCCCGTGGTGGTGCTGAACTTGATCTACCTCGCGCTCGCCGTGTTCATTGTGGTGGGGCGCTTCGGTATCGCGCCCTTCTGATCGACCTCGAAGAAGGACTCCGCCGTGCGCGACCCAGTCACCGATCCGGCCACCGCGGCCTTCGTCGCGCACCGCAATCTGCTCTTCACCGTCGCCTACGAAATGCTCGGTTCGGCGGCCGACGCCGAGGACATCGTGCAGGAGACCTGGCTGCGCTGGGCCGAGGTGGATCTCGGGCAGGTGCTCGATCAACGCGCCTATCTGGTGCGCATCACCACCAGGCAGGCGCTCAACCGCTTGCGCACGCTGAGCCGCCGCCGGGAGTCCTATATCGGACCGTGGCTGCCGGAACCGCTGCTGACCACGCCGGATGTGGCACTGGATGTCGAACTCGCCGAGAGCGTTTCGACGGCGCTGCTGCTGGTGCTGGAAACCCTGTCGCCCACCGAACGCGTGGTCTTCGTCCTGCGCGAGGTCTTCGACGTCGGCCACGACGAGATCGCCGAGGCCGTCGGCAAGACCCCCGCGGCCGTGCGGCAGATCGCACATCGCGCCCGGGGGCATGTACAGGCCCGCCGCCCGCGCGCGGTGGCCTCGGCGGATCAGACGCGGGCGGCGCTGGAATCATTCCGGCAGGCGCTCGAAACCGGGAATCCGCAGGGGCTGCTGGATGTGCTCGCACCCGATGTGGTGCTGCTCAGCGATGGCGGCGGCCTCAAACAGGCCGCGCTGCGGCCGGTCATCGGCTACGAGAACGTGGCCCGGTTCATCGTCGGCGGCATCGGCAAATCCACCGCCGTGCTCACCGTCGAACCCATTGTGGCCAATGGCAATCCGGCGCTGGCCTTGCACCTGGACGGTGAGCTCGACGGTGTCATGTCCCTGCGCGTCGACGGTGACCGCGTCGTGGGCCTCTACTACATGCGCAATCCGGAGAAGCTCTCCGGCATGGAGCGCGCGAACACGCTGAGTCGCTGACCCCGCTAGACGACCTTGGCTTCGATCAGCAGGTTCCAGATCTCGCCCTGATCGACGACCTCGACGCCGAGCTTCTCGGCCTTGGCGAGCTTGCTGTCACCCACGCCCGCGCCGGTGATGAGCATGTCGGTGTTCGCCGAGACCGAGGAAGCCGCTGTGGCCCCGGCCTTTTCGCAGAGGCGCTGGAAGGTGGGCCGGGCGACCTTCTCGCCGGAGCGGGGGTCGGCGATCGCACCGGTGATGACCACGGTCTTGCCGGTCAGGGGTGCGCCCGCGGCGATGACCGGGGGCAGATCCTCTTCGCGCACATCGAGATTGACGCCGAGACCGCGCAGGCGATCCAGTTCGGGGCGCAGCCGGGTGAGGTGGGCGACCAGGGAGGCCGCGACCTTCGGGCCGATATCCTCGACGGCCACCAGGCGTTCCTCATCGGAGTCGGCGACCTCCTCCAGCGAGCCGAATCCGGACCGAGCCAGGCGGGCGGCGGTGCCGTCCGAGGCCATCGGAATGGCCAGGCCGATCAGGGCGCGGCGCAGGCCGACCTCGCGGCTGGCATCGATGGAATCGATCATGCGCTGCGCCGAAACCTCACCGACGCGGTCGAATTCGAGCAGGCGCTCCTTGGTGAGGGTGTAGAAGTCGGACGGGTTCTCCAGATCGCCCGCCTCCGCGAGGCGTTCGATCCACACCCCGCCGATGGCATCGATATCCGCAGCCGCGCGCGATGCCCAGTGAATGAGCCGCCGCACCGTCTGCGCCGGGCAGGAAACGTTGGTGCAGAACAGTTCTCGGCTATTGCCCTGTTCGGTCACCGGCTGCGCGCAGGACGGGCACACCGTCGGCGGGACGATCTCGATCTCCGCGCCCGTGCGCTTGGCGGCATCGAGCACACCGGCGACGAACGGGATCACATCGCCCGCGCGGCGCACCAGCACCGTGTCACCGACCTTGATATCGCGGGCGCGAATCACCTCCTGATTGGCGAGCGTCGCCTTGGTGACCGTGGTGCCGCCCACGAAGACCGGCTCCAGCCAGGCCACCGGGACGATCTTGCCGGTTTTGCCGACATCCCAGATGACCTCGCGCAACAGCGTGGTCTTCTCCTCGGCGGCGAACTTGAACGCCAGCGCGCCGCGCGGCGAATTCGAACGGGTTCCGGCCGCCGCGTACGCATCCCGATCGGCCAGCCGCAGCACCGCGCCGTCCAGGTCGTAATCCAGATCATTGCGACCCTGCTCGATCGCGGTGATCGCGGCCTGCGCCTGTTCGGCGTCATCGCAGTGCCGCATCCGCGCACCGGCGATACCGAGCGCGCGCAGGCCCTCCTCCAGATCGACCGCGGCGTCATCGGTCTCGGTATCGAGATCGAAGCCGAAGAACTGCAAACGCCGCTCGGCCACGGTCGCGGGATCCTTCGCGCGCAGCGTGCCCGCCGCCGCATTGCGCGGATTGATCAGCGGCTTGTCCGGATGCGCCACGTTGTAGGCGGTGAAGGTGGAGCGCAGCATGACCGCCTCACCGCGCACCTCCACCCGCCCCTCGGCATCGATCTTCTCCGGAACGCCGTCGACCAGCGCCCGCACCAGCGGGGTCACATCGTCACCGGTGGTGCCGTCACCGCGGGTCACCGCCCGCGCCAGCCGCCCGTCCTCGAAGACCAGTGACAGCGACAACCCGTCGAGCTTGGGCATCACCACCACCGACTGCCCCGGGAAGCGATCGAAGAACGCCGCCACCTGCTCGGGCGTGGTCGATTTCTCCAGCGAGAGCATCGGCCGCGCATGCCGCACGGGTGCGTGCAGCACCGACGGTGCGCCGACCTGATCCAGCGGATTCGGATCCGGCGTCAGCTCCGGATGCGCCGCGATCAGCCCCCGTAGCTCATCCTCGATCGCGTCGTATTCGGCGTCCGCGACCAGCGGCGAGCCCTGATAGTAGGAATCGCGCAGCGCCACAATCCGGCCCGCGAGCTCTTCGATACGTTCCCCAATTTCCACAGACCGGACGTTACCGATACCCACCGACGTTCCGCCGCCGCATCCCTGCGACGACGCGTGTGACCACTGCGGATGTCGGGGGTGGTCGGTAGGCTGCGGGTGTGCCGGAGCTACCAGAAATTGTGGCGCTCGAGCAGTTTTTGAGCGCGCATGCGGTGGGTGCGGTCGTGGGACGGGTCGATGTCGCGGCGCTCAGTGTGCTCAAGACCTTCGATCCACCGGCGACCGCGCTATCGGGGCGGGATGTCACCGGGGCGGGACATTGGGGCAAGCATCTCGGACTCGAGTGCGATGGGCTGTGGTTGATCACCCATCTATCGCGCGGGGGGTGGTTGCGGTGGATCGATGATCCGTCCGCGACACCGCCCAAACCGGGGAAGGGGCCGCTCGCGCTGCGGGTGCATTTCTTCACGCCCGAGGGGGATACGCCCGCGTTCGATCTCACCGAGGCGGGGACCAAGAAGCGGCTGGCGGTGTGGATCGTGCCGGATCCGCAGCTGGTGCCCAGTATCGCCCGGCTCGGACCCGACGCCATGGTGGTGGGGGAGCCGGAATTCGCGGAGATCCTGAAGGGCACGACGCAGCGGATCAAGAACGCGCTCACCGATCAGACGCTGATCGCCGGAATCGGGAACGCCTACTCGGACGAGATCCTGCACACCGCGAAGCTCTCACCGTTCGCCAATTCCTCGACGCTGGATCAGCAGCAGGTGGCGCGGTTGTACGCCACCACGCGCGAGATCCTGGCCGACGCCATCGCACGCTCGGTCGGCCAGGACGCCGCACGCCTCAAGGGCGAGAAGCGATCCGGAATGCAGGTGCACGGCCGCACCGGCCTACCCTGCCCCGTCTGCGGCGATACCGTGCGCGAAGTCGCCTACGCGGACAAGTCTTTTCAGTACTGCGCCACCTGTCAGACCGGCGGCAAGGTGCTCGCCGATCGTCGAATGTCGCGTCTGCTCAAGTAATTTCGCAGCCGCGGACAGGACTGATGTACCCGGCCTTCGCGCGCGGTGATCCGATCGCCGCGCGCAGCGCAGACCTGGCGACGCCGCCGCCCGAGCGGTGATCGTCCCGGGAATCCGTCAGACCAGTGCGGGTAGGTGGACCCCTTGCCAGGCAAGGCGTTTCGCGCGTTCGGGATCGTTCTCGACCCGGGACGGGTAGTCGATGATCATGGTGGCGCGGCGGTCCTCGGTGTAGGCGGGCCAGTTCGGCAGGGGAGCGCCGGTACGGGCGAAGGACAGCCAATTGTCTTGGAATTGGCGGGAAACCGCGCGGAAGCCGCGGCCGCCACCGGCGGCGGTGAGCGCCCGGCCGACCGGGGTGGTGGTCGCGCCGAAGACCGGGATCAGATCCAGCGCGTGCGTCGCGCCGAAACCCGCGAGTTGCATGGTGCGCGGGGCGAAATCGTAGCGGTACGCGTACGTCGGGGCGAAGCGGCTGTGGCCCGCCATGACCGTGAGCGACGGTCGCCAGAAGGTGTAATCGCCGCCCATGCGCACGGTCGTCTTGCGGTCCGGGAAGCCGGGATAGGCCGCGGTGACCCGGGATTCGGCATCGCCGCCCGCCTGCTTCAACACCTTGCGAATGCGTTCGGGGGTGGTGGGCAGGGTGTCGTCGAAGCGCACGAAGAGCGTGCCCTCATCCCGATTGGTGCCGATGATCAACGGCACCCGATGCGCGTTGCCGTCGGTGAAGGCATCCGGAATGGACTGCGGCAGAAAATCGCCGTCGACCTCGGGTGCGGCGGGGAAGATACCGGGCTGGGTGCGCATCACCTCGTTGACCGCGCGATCCACCGCCCGGCGAATGTCATTGGGGCGCGCGGTGAGCAGCGCGTCGGCGGCGTCCGCCGGGTCAACGCCGAGCTTGTCCAGACAGCGGCGCGCGAACAACCTGGCATCGGCCTGCGACGGCCCCCAATCGGCGGGCGGACTCTGTGAGATACCCCGGTGGAAGAGTCCGGCCGCGGCGGGCGCGGCCATCAGCGCGAGCACCGCGTGCGCTCCGGCGGATTCGCCGAAAATGGTGACATTGCCGGGATCGCCGCCGAAAGCGGCGATATTGCGCCGCACCCACTCCAGGGCCGCCACCTGATCGCGCAGACCCAGATTGGTATCGAATGTGGCTGTGGGCGTGGAGTATTCGCTGAAATCGACATATCCGAACGCGCCGAGGCGGTAGTTCATCGATACCACGATCACATCACCGCGCACGGCCAGTCGCGCGCCCGAATACAGGCCCAGCGCGGAGGTGCCGATGAAGTAACCGCCGCCGTGAATGAACACCAGCACCGGTCGCGGTGTGGATGACGGCGCGTTCGGCGCGGTGACATTGAGCGTCAGACAGTCCTCACCCGTGGGCTGCTGCTGCCGCGCCCCGATCTGCGCGCCGCGCCGGTGTTGCATTGCGGCGAAACCGAATTCGGTGGCGTCCCGCACCCCGCTCCACGGCGATACGGGCTGCGGCGCCCGGAAACGGAATTCGCCCACCGGGGGCGCCGCGAAAGGAATGGACCGCCAGCGTGATACGCGGCGGCCCTGGGAACCGCGCACGACGCCGTCCGCGGTCTTGATATCGACTGTTGCCACCATCAACCGATGGTAGCGGGGTCCCCGGGCGGGCCGACCGCGAAATTCGGCCAGCTCCACCCCGGGTGATGATGGGCGCCCTGGGGCCTGGGCTGCACGGTCATCCGGAGCCGGGGCGGCTACAGCCGCCCCCGGTCGGGGCGACCCGGGACACGGTCGGAGTTATTGCAAGTAGCCCTCTACCTGGCGGGCGGAATTGGACTGCGCCTCCTCCGGATTGCGGCCCTGGTCGATGCGGGCGCGGCGCTGGCGCAGCAGATCCCAGCACTGGTCGAGCGCGACCTCGAGCTCGGCGAGCTGACGGCGTTCGGTCTCCGGGTCGATCTCGCCCTGCGTGTTCTTGGTGCGGAGCTCGTGTTCCTGGTCGACCAGGGTTTTGATGCGCGCGAGGATGTCCTGTTCGCTCATGGGCTCCACTGTACGACGTGCGCCAGCGCATCCCCGGCCAACCGCACCGCGACCGGGAGTTCGGCCCGGGACAGCGCGGCATAACCGAGCGCGATGCCGAAGTTCTGGCGCGGGCCGCGGGTATAGCGGCCCAGACCGTCGAGATAGACCCCGGCCCGCGCCGCCGCCGCGACGACAGCCTCCTCCTGGGCGGCGGTGGCCAGCGGCACCAGCAGATGCGAGCCCGCGTCATCGCCGCGCACCTCGAGACCGCGGCGGCGCAGTTCGTCGGCGACCAGTGCGCGGCGCGGCGGCATCTCGCGGCGCAGCCGGCGCAGGTGCCGGGCCAGATCGCCGGTGCGGGCGAACTCCGCCACGACCTGCTGCCCCGCGGGAGAGGGGCCGGTGCCGGTGAGTTCGCGATGCGCGCGGACCGCGTCGGTGACCGCCGGGGCCGCCACCAGCCAGCCAACGCCGAGGGTGGGGGTGAGGATCTTGCTGGTGGTGCCCAGGTGCACGACCAGTTCCGGAGCCAGCGCCGCCAGCAGCGGCAAAGGTGAGGTGTCGTAGCGCAATTCGCCGTCGTAATCGTCCTCGATGATGAGAGCGCCGGTGCGCCGGGCGAATTCGACGAGTTCGATGCGGCGGGCGGCGGGCATGCGCGCGCCCAGCGGAAACTGGTGTGCGGGAGTGCAATACACCATCTTGGCATCCAGGGGCAGCTGATCGACGCGCAAGCCGTCGGCATCCACCGGTACCGGGACCAGGCGGATGCCCGCCGCCTGGAATGCCCCGGCCGCCCGCGAATAGCCGGGATCCTCGATGGCCGCCACGTCACCGGGTCGCAGTAGCGCGGCCGCGAGTTCGCCGACCGCCGTACTGGTTCCGGCCGTGGCCAGCACCACGCTGCCGCTTCCGGCCACCAGTCCGCGATGACGGAGCAGATGTTCGGCGACCGCCGCGCGATAGTCGGGTTCGCCCGCACGGTCCCTGCGCACCAGGGGATTTCGATCCGCGACCGCGCGCCAGGCGCGTCGCCAGGCCGCCTGATCGATCACCTCCACGCACGGTGCGCCCGCACCCAGATCGAGCAGTCCGACGGTCGGATCGGCCTGCCGGGATGTGATCTCCGGTGCCGCCACCGGTTCCGGCGCTGCGGTCAGATACGTCCCGGACCCGTGCCGTCCACTGAGCCAGCCCTCGGCGTGCAACTGGTCATAGGCGGCGGTGACCACGGTTCGGCTCACCCCGAGTCGCACCGCCAGCTCCCGTGAGGACGGCAGCCGATCCCCGCCGCGCAGCGCACCGGTGGTCGCCGCTCCGCGCAGACCGTCCGCGACCTGCATCGCGAGCGGCACGCTCGAGTCGCGGTCGACAACCAGCGGTAGGTCGTCGACCACCACCGCACGGTTTTTGCCCGCCTCCGTCATGAAAGTGGTCTCCCCGTAGTCCGGAATCCAGTCGGGTTCAGCTTGCCACTGCCGAGTGCGGTCAGCGGTGAGTGCGGGGTGGTGTTTCGCGGTGGCCGAGCGGGTGGCGTGGGTCATGCCCAATCAGGGTAGGACCCCGAAATCTGTTGCGGTGCTTTGCAAATACTGTGGATAACTGTGGAATAATTTGATGTACAACAGTTTATGAACCGGAACGGTTCATTCGATCGAGTTGATCTTGTCTCGGCTGCGCTGTGCTTCGAAACGTCCGATACGCCAGTCCCTTACGGTAACCAGCGCTACCCAGAGCGCGAAAGACGCTGCCGCACCGCGCATTGCGCCGACAAGCAATTGCCGGACGTGGTCATACAGGCTGACGTTCACCACCGGGTCGGTGGCGGCGACGGCCGCGCCGAGTATCGCGGCGGCCGCGATCCCCGTGACCACCCATTTCCTTTGCGCGGCTATCGGTCCGGGCGCGGCGCGGCGGAACCGGCGCACGGCGAACCAGGCCAGGACGAGCAATCCGCCCGCGGAGGAGAGATAGCCGATCACGTTGTACACGCGATGCGGGCCGACCACCGATTCGCGCATCGGCTCCCAGTTCCGGACGGCAACACCGTCCGTATGGGTGAACGCGTCCCAGGCGAGATGCGTCAGCGCTCCGACCACGACGGCGGCCATGGCGCGCCACCAGCTGGTTCGGCTCGGCGTGGCCGACTTGCCGAGCAGTGCCAGTACCGGGCGGTGCAGAATCCGGCCCAGCGCGAGCAGGGCCACTCCGAGCAATAGATCGACCGGCAGTCCGGACAGCTCATGGGTCAGCTCGCCATCCACGCCGATCGGGAGGTAGTACGGCATATCCGGGGCGATACTGCCCGCCACCAGGCCGGGGAGCCAGAGCCTGCGGGCCAGCGGCAGCACCGCGGCCGGATGCGCGAGTGTGAACGGCACGATTGCTCCCCCGGAAAGTGGTCCTCGATTATCGCCTCGAATTGGCTATTCAGTAATGCCAATGCGCGCGCGATGCTGGTCATATGACCGAGCCAGCGACCCGGACGCCATTGTCACCCACCCCGCGCAGTGCGCTCAACCGCTCCAAGGAGCGCGGAGCCACCGATCGCGCCGAACTCGACGCGGTGCTCGACGCCGGGCTGCTCTGCCACCTCGGTGTGCTGCTCGGCGGCAGCCCCGTCGTGATCCCCACGACCTATGGGCGCGAGGGCGATACGTTGTATCTGCACGGCTCCACGGGTGCGGGCAACCTGCGCGCCGCCATGACCGGCGATGTGTCCATCGCTGTCACACACCTGGACGGTGTGGTCTACGCGCGCTCGGCCATGCACTTCTCCATGAACTACCGCTCGGCCGTAATCCACGCCCGCCCGGTGGAACTCACCGATCCGGAGGAGCGCATGCACGGCCTGCGCGTGATCGTGGAGCACGTGGCCCCCGGTGCGTGGGATGCGGTGCGCTCACCGAACAAGAAGGAAATGGCCGCCACCATGGTGCTCGCCCTCGACCTCACCGAGGCATCGGTGAAAATGCGCACCGGCGGACCGCGTGATGAGGAATCCGATATCGCGGCTGGTGTGGCCTGGGCGGGCGTACTGCCGCTGCGGCAGGTCTGGGACGCCCCGATCGATTCGGCCGATCTCGCGGCGGGAATCGAAGTGCCGGAATATGTTCGGGCACGCGGTGCGGAGAGTGTCAGCGCGGGATTCTGACGCGGGCGGGCGTCAATCGCGGGTGTGGATCCCGGCCAAAAGCATGCCGGGATGACGGGGTGGAGTAAGCCCGGCATGCCGACTCTGCCCGGCCCGGACGGCCTGACCCGGCGGGCCATCCGACTGGCCACCGGATCGGGTCCGCGTGGTACAGCCTGCATTCCAATGGATTCGGTGGTCTACCAGCGAGTTCCGGTGAGGCCGAGGTCTGCCAGGGCCTTGTCTGCCAGGGCGGCGGGGGATTGGGCGGCGTCGGGGTCGAGGCTTACGACCGAGAGGGTGTAGGCGTCGGCTATGCGGGTGAGGTAGCCGGAGATGCGGGTGCGGGGGAGACGGTCGGGGCGCAGGCCGGGGTGGATGGCGCGGGCGGCGACGCCGGTGCAGGGGTGCGGGCCCAGGGACAGCAGGGAGTCCGGGAGGGTTCCGATATTGGAGCACAGGATGTCTCGTTCGCCCGCGCCCTTGGCCAGGGCGTAGGCCCAGCGATCGGGGATGACCTGGAGGAGTTCCTCCGGGATGCCGCCGGGACTGGTCATGCGGTGTTCGTAGGCGGCGCGGGCCTTGCGGCGCAGGGTGGCGGGGGTGTCATCGCGGGTGATGGCGATTTCGGTCATGGCCATGTCATTGTCCACGCGCGGTTCGTCCCGGGTGTCGACGGGCAGGCTGGCGGTGATGGTGGAATCCCCGAATCCGCTGTCCCACAGCATATTCGCGATGATGTGCACGAAGAGGCTGTTCGCGGTGCCGTCGTGGGCGACCGCTACCCGATTCCACTCCCGCGCCGAGATCTGCACGATCGCGCTGCGGGTGATCGGCTCGGAACGACCACCGGTCGGCAGTGCCGTCCTGTCGAGCGATGCCGTCCCGTCGATCGATGACAGTGCTATCCGATCGCGCGGCGGCTCCGGGCGTTTCGGCAAGCCGTGGCGCAGCGCGCGGGCGGTGCCGCCCAGGACGGTGGCCCACTGTCGGCGGGCGTCCGCCCAATCCGTATGTCCCGCAATGGGTGCGGCCAGCGGGGTGCCCGTCAGTGCGTGATCGATGGCGAGGGTGAGCGCGCGGCCGTCCGCGAGTGCGTGCGAACAGGTCAGCGACATGGCGCAGCCGCCCTCGAGCAGTTCGGTCGCGGATACCCGCCAGCCCGGGCCGCTCTCGGGATCGAGGTCATCGCCCTGGGTGTCGGCCCAATCCAGCAGTGCCGCAGCGGGAATCGCGGTCTCGGTGAGTGCGGGCGGATGCGCCCACGCCGTGGTCTGCCAGCGCGGCCGTGCCCCGGGCACCCGGGAGCGGATCACCCGCCGACCCAGCGGGCCCGTTCGCAGGGCCGCGTGAATCCGTTCCAGTAGTTCCCGGTCGACCGGATCGGCGGTACGCCAAATCCCCTGCAACGCGATCGGGGTACCCATGCCCCGATGCGCGCGCAGGAACATCTCGTCCACCACACTCAGCCGATCCATCGCAGCGCAGCGTACCGGTCCCGGCCGGGTATCCGCCCGCCGCGAGGTGCGGCGGCCGGTCAGCTGGGCTGACCGTGCCGTCCGGCGCCGGAGGCGAAGCGCTGCGCGCCGTCCAAAGCGCCGTCGGCCAGGGCTTTCAGGCCGTGGCGGAGTTCGTTGGAGATGGCGGCGGGCTCGTCCAAGCCGTCCTGTTCCAGCGCGGACATACGGTCCGAGCGCAGGCAGGTTTGCGGCAGGGCGGCCAGTTGCAGGGCGAGTTCCTCTGCGGCGCGGCGGGATTCGCCGTTCGGCACCACCCGGGTGGCCAGGCCGATCTGGAGCGCCTCGGTGGCGGAGACGGCGCGGCCGGTGAGGATCAGGTCCATGGCGCGGCCGTGGCCGATGATGCGCGGCAGCCGGACGGTGCCGCCGTCGATGAGCGGGACGCCCCAGCGGCGGCAGAAGACGCCGAAGGTGCTGTCCTGCTCCGCAATTCGCAGATCGCACCAGAGCGCGAGTTCCAGTCCGCCCGCGACCGCGTAGCCGGAGACGGCGGCGATGACGGGTTTGGACAGCACCATGCGGGTGGGGCCCATGGGGCCGTCGCCGTCCTCGGTGACGACATTGGAGCGTTCGGTGCCGAGCCCCTTCAGGTCGGCTCCGGCGCAGAAGGTGCCGCCGTCGCCCCAGAGCACCGCGACCGCCGCGTCCGGATCGGCGTCGAACTCGCGGAAGGCGTCGGCCAGGGCTCGGGCGGTGGGTCCGTCGACGGCATTGCGGGCCTCGGGGCGGTGCAGGATCACGGTGGTCACGGGGCCATTGCGTTCGACTCGTACGCTCACGGGCTCGACCATACGCCGTACATCCGAGCGGCGAACAGGTCTTGCGCAAAGAAATGAATCAGTGGTTCACTTCTTGCGTGGCCTACCGCAGAACCCCCGCCGTGCAGGCCCGCCTCGATGCCCAGGCCGGATCGATCGTGCGGGCCGCCATGACGGTGCTCTCCCGCGACGGCTTCGCCGGGCTCTCCATGGCCGCGGTCGCCGCCGAAGCGGGCGTCGCCACCGGCACCGTCTACAAAACCTTCAGCGGCAAGGCCGAATTGGTCACCGCCGTCTTCCGCGAAGTGGTCACCCGCGAGGTCGCCGAAGTGGCGGTGGCGGGCGGTGCGAACACCGCGCGAGCGGACGCGGACACCGGAGACAGCGGGTCAACCGGCACCGAACCGGACCTCAGATCGGCTCGGCAGCGGGTCACCGCCGCCGTCGAAACCTTCGCCGGTCGCGCCTTGAAGAACCCCAAGCTGGCCTACGTCCTGCTCGCGGAGCCGGTGGACGCGGCGGTCGACGCGGAACGGTTGCGGTTTCGCCGTGCCTTCGCGGAGACCTTCGAAACCGCCGTGGCCGATGGCGTGGCCAGTGGTCAACTGCCGCCGCAGGATCCGCGCACCAGTGCCACCGCGCTGGTCGGCGCGATCGGTGAGGTGCTGGTCGGACCGCTCGCCGAACAGCTGGAGAGTGAATCGGTGGTGCCCGAACTCGTCGCCTTCGCGCTGCGCGCGCTCGGCGTGCCCCAGGAATAAGGAGTCCTCGCATGCATACGCATGATGTGTTCAACCAGGCCCCGGACATCGTGCCGTTCGACAATTCGCGCAACCCCGCGCTCATCGAGGGATTGCATCGCGAGGGCGCGGGCTGGGCCGAGGTCGAAGTGCGCGAATTGGGCGCGCTCGCAGGCGGTTCCGAGGCGCAGGAGTGGGGACGGCTCGCCAACGCGTACCCGCCGGTGCTGCATACCCACGACCGGTTCGGCAATCGCGTGGACGAGGTGGAGTTCCACCCGCACTGGCACGATCTGATGAAAGTCGCTGTGGCGCATGGCCTGCACGGTTCACCGTGGCAGGACGAGCGCTCCGGTGCGCATGTGGCGCGTGCCGCGAAGTTCTATACCTGGGGTGTGGCCGACGCGGGGCACATGTGCCCGATCTCCATGACCTACGCGGTGGTGCCCGCGCTGCGGCACAACCCGGAGCTGTCGGCTCGATTCGAACCGCTGCTGGCCTCGCGCGTCTACGACTACGGGCTGCGCGAGCCGTCGTCCAAGGCCGGTCTGATCGCCGGAATGTCGATGACCGAGAAGCAGGGCGGCTCCGACGTCCGCGCCAATACCACCACCGCCACACCGCTTTCCGATGGCACGTACCGGATCGTCGGCCACAAGTGGTTCACCTCCGCCCCCATGTCGGATATGTTCCTGACCCTCGCGCAGGCGCCGGGCGGGCTGTCCTGCTTCCTGCTGCCGCGCGTACTGCCGGACGGTTCGCGCAATACCCTTCGGCTGCAACGCCTCAAGGACAAGCTGGGCAATAAGTCCAACGCGTCCTCGGAGATCGAATACGAGAACGCCATCGGCTGGCTGGTCGGCGCGGAGGGCGCGGGCGTGAAGACCATTATCGAAATGGTCAATATGACCCGCCTGGACTGCGTGATCGGCTCGGCCACCGGTATGCGCGCGGGCGTCGCCTTCGCCGTGCACCATGCCCGGCATCGAAAAGCGTTCGGGGCCAACCTGATCGATCAGCCCGCCATGCGCAATGTGCTGTCCGATCTGGTGATCGAATCCGATGCCGCCACCACCGTCATGATGCGACTGGCCGGGGCCACCGATCGCGCCGCCGCCGGTGACGAATCCGAGGCCGCGTTCCGCCGCATCGCCCTGGCCATCACCAAGTACTGGGTTTGCAAGCGTGCTCCCGCGCACGCCGCCGAAGCCCTGGAATGCCTGGGCGGCAACGGCTATGTGGAGGAGTCGGGCCTGCCCCGCCTGTATCGCGAGGCTCCGCTCATGTCCATCTGGGAAGGCTCGGGCAATGTCGCGGCCCTGGACGCGCTGCGCGCCATGGCCCGCCAGCCCGAAAGCGTGCAGGCCTATTTCGACGAGGTGTCCCTGGCGCGCGGCGCGAACGCCGCGTTGGACACCGCCATCGACCGGATCGGCAAGGAACTCACCGATCTCAGCGATATCGAATACCGCGCCCGCCGCGTGGTCGAGCTGATGGCGCTGGTGCTCCAGGGCTCGCAGCTGGTACGCCACGGCCACCCCGCCGTCGCGGACGCCTTCTGCGCCACCCGCTTCGGCGGCGACTGGGGCATCGCCTTCGGCACCCTGCCCACCGGCGTCGACACCGCGGCCATCATCGAACGCGGCTTCGTCGCCTGATTCGCGGGCAGTCCGGGCTCGAACATCCCGCGAGTTGTTCGAGCCGCGGGCCCGGGACCCGATACGCGACCGGTGCCCAGTGCGACCAAGCCCACGCTTCCGGCCCGGCCCCAGCGGTTATAGCGTCGGTGTATGCCTCGTACAACGATGTACAGCCAGTGGATTGCCCTGCCGCCCGAGCGGATCTGGGCCGTACTGGGTGATCCGGCTCGCTGGCCCGAATGGAATCCGGCCGTCACCTCGGTGACCCTGCACGCCGCGCCGGGTGTCGGGAGTACGGGTGACTATCTGCCGCGTGGGCGGGCGAACGAGGCGGTGCACGGCCGATTCGCCAAACCGTTCACCATCGCGACCTTCGTGCCCGAGCGTGAGATCAGCTTGGAACAGCCCGAACCCGCGGGCACCATGCGGGTGCGCTGGACGCTGACCCCGCGCGACGGCGGCACCGAGGTCGCGCAGCAGCTCACCTTCAGCGGTGCGTCCGCGGCGGTCGCCCGCAAAGTGGTCGGCACGCTGTTGCAGACCGACGCGCACACCGGTTTCGCGCGGCTGGCCCGGCTGGCTGGACTGCGGCCCGCCGCCGACGCGCTCACCGTGGTGATCGCGGGCGGCACCGGCGCGCTGGGTCGCACCCTGGCCGCCGATCTCACCTGCCGCGGGCAGCGCGTGCGCATCCTGACCCGGCGCGCGGTCGCCGAACTGCCGTACGCGCAATTCGAATGGGACGGCCGCTCGATCGGGGAATGGGCTGCGGCACTGCGCAATCCGGGTCCGACCGCGATCATCAACCTGGCGGGCAAACTGGTGGACTGCCGTCCCACCGAACGCAATGTCGCCGAATTGCGGCGCAGCCGAGTCGATTCCACCGCGGTACTGGTGGAGGCGTCGAAAACCCTGGAACGGCCGATCGCCTACTGGGTGCAGGCGAGCACCACCGCCGTCTGGTCCGATGCCGGTGAAATCCGCTGTACCGAAACCACTCCGCTGCCGGACCCGGGACTGCCGCAGATGACCGGCGTCGCACAGCCGTGGGAGGAAGCCTTCGCAGGCGCGAACGCCGAGCATCGCACCATCCTGCGCACCTCCATCGTGCTCGATCCCGACGCACCCGCCATGAAGCGACTGGTGGCCCTCACCAAGGCCGGACTCGGCGGCAGCGTCGGCCCGGGCACCCAGTGGTTCAGCTGGATCCACCTCGACGATTGGCTGGGCATCGTGCGCGCCGCCCTGGGCCTGGATCCGACCGTGACCCTGCCCGATGGAATCGTGGTGGCCGCCACCGACTTCCCGGTGCGCAATAGGGAGCTGATGACGGCCCTGCGCCGTCAGCTGCGCCGGCCCTGGTCACCGCCCACCCCGGCGGCGGCGCTGACCATCGGCGCGGTGCTGCTGCGCACCGATCCGGCACTGGGGCTGACCGGGCGGCATGCCACCTCGGAGGTGCTGCGGCACAGCGGATTCCGCTTCCGCTATCCGACCCTGGACGAAGCGCTGAGCGATCTGCTGCCCGCACGCACGAAATAGCGATGGACCAGTACGCCCCCGGACATCGAGATGTCCGGGGGCGTTCCGGTTTCGGGGAAGGCGGCCGGAATCCCAGGCACCCGAGCGGGATTCGACCGCTGCCGCCTCCATAACTATCGGCTATGGCGCACCGGATCGGAGGGTTTCGCCGGGATTGACACCCGATCGGACTGCTTCCGAGGGCAGTGACCTGCCAGATTAAGGCATTCGTCCGATACCGCCCCGGCCCGCGCACCCCTAGCGTTCAAGCTGCGGTACACCGCCCCGATCGGGCCCATCGTGCCGCTGTTGTGAGAGAAAGGGTTTGGCCGATGGACATCGCCGCCCAGCGTGATCCGCGCCGCTGGCTCATCCTGATCGTGCTCTGCCTGAGCACCATGGTGCTGGTCATCGACACCATGTCGCTAACCGTGGCGGTCCCGGCCATCGCGCGCGAACTGGACGCGGACGCGGCGCTGATCCACTGGGTGCTGGACGCGTACACACTGGTGTTCGCGGGCCTGCTGCTCACCGCGGGCAGTCTCGGCGATCGCTATGGGCGGCGCAGGGTCATGCTCATCGGCCTGCTGCTCTTCGGGTCGGCCTCCCTGGCGGCCGCGCTGGCGGCGAGTCCGGAACAGCTGATCACGGCCCGGGTCGGCATGGGCATCGGCGCCGCGGTGATCATGCCGGGCACGGTATCCATCCTGACCACCGTCTTCGACGCGGACGAACGCTGTCGCGCCATGGCGGTCTGGGGCGGGGTCTCGATGCTCGGACTCATCGGCGGACCGATCCTGGCCGGGGCGCTCATCACGCAATTCTGGTGGGGCGCGGTATTTCTGATCAACGTGCCGATCGCGGCGATCGCGGCCATCGGGGCGATGGCGTTGCTGCCCGAATCGCGGGGACCGTGGCGGACACCCGATCCCGTCGGCGCGGCACTGTCCGTGCTCACCATGATCACCCTCGTGGCCGCGGTCATCGCCTGGCCGCAGCACGGTTTCGACGGCAACACCGCACTGCTGCTGGTGACGGCCTTCGCCGGTGCCATCTGCTTCATCGGCTGGGAGCGGCACACCGACGCACCCATGCTCGCGCCGCGGCTGTTCCACGAGCGGAACTTCACCGGCGGCGGAATCTCCCTGCTGCTGGTGCAGCTCGGCAATGCCGGACTGCTGCTGGTGCTCACCCAATACCTGCAATTCGTGCGGAACTACTCGCCCGCCGAAGTCGGGCTGACCTTCCTGCCGATGGCCCTGGCCTCACTGCTGTGCAACGGCATCGCGGTCCGGCTGGGCGCCCGGATCGGCGGCGGCACGCTCATCGGCGCCGGAATGCTGGCGATGGCGGCCGGTGCGGCACTGCTGGCCGAACTCCCCGAACACGGACCCGGTTTCACAGTGCTGGCGCTGTGCGTCCTCGGCGCGAGCAGCGGACTGGCCGTACCGGCGGCGGTCGCCATGCTCGCCGGTACGCTGCCGGCCGCGGACGCCACCCTCAATGACAGCGTGCAACAGGCGGGCGCGGCGCTCGGCGTGGCCCTGCTGGGCAGCCTGCTCGCCGATCGATTCAGCGCGCGCATGCCCGACAGCGCCCCGGACGCGGCGCGGCGCTCCCTCGTGGGCGCGCTGTCCGAAGCCGCGCGCACCCAGGACACCGGACTGACCGCTCTCGCGCATCGCGCCTACGGTGCGGCCGTGCACAGCACCTTCCTGACCGCCGCCGCCGGTATCGCGGTCGCCGCCATCATCGTGCTCACCGCGCTGCGCGAACGGAAACCACAGGGCCAGTGCGATTTCGAGAATGCCACCGTGCCGCGGGCGGCCCACCTCGCGGGCTGAACCGCGGCACAACCCGCCGAGAGGGGCGAGACCATGAGCATCAATCACCACGTCGTGGTGCTGGGCGCCGGATACGCGGGCATGATGAGCGCACTGCGGCTGTCCCGCCGGATGCGGCATCGCGGCGATGTGCACATCACGCTGGTCAACCCGTCCCCGCGCTTCACCGAACGCCTGCGCCTGCATCAGCTCGCCGCCGGGCACACCCTGCACGATCTGCGGATCGAGCAGCTCGTCGACGGCACCGGCATCGAATTCATCTGCGGCGCCGCGACGGTCATCGATACCGAGATCCGCAAGGTACGCGTGGAAACCCTCGGCCGGGTGCGGGTACTCGACTACGACACCCTGGTCTACGCCCTCGGCGGCGTCACCGAGGTGAACGCGGTACCCGGCGCGGATCAGCACACCTATCCGCTCGACTCGGTGCGACAGGCCGCGACGGTGGCGCGGCGGCTCACGGACCTCGCCCCCGGATCGGCGGTCACCGTCTGCGGCGGCGGGCTCACCGGCGTCGAGACCGCCGCCGAGATCGCGGAAACTCATCCCGGACTGCGGGTTTCACTGATCAGTCGCGGCGAGCCCGCCGCCATGCTGAGTTCCGCGGCCCGCGCGCACGTGTACGACCGCTTCGATCAGCTCGGCGTGCGGGTGCATCGCGGTGTGGTGACCAAGGTGCTGCCCGACGCCGTCGAACTGAGCCGCGCGGACCTCGGCGTCGAACCGGACGCGGGCGAGTGGGAAGCGACCGACCTGCTGTCCTCGGACCTCACGCTCTGGACCACGGGGCTGCGGGGGCAGCCGCTCGCCGCCGAATCCGGAATCGGCACGGACGCGGCGGGACTCGTGGTCACCGATCCGAGTCTGCGGGCGCGGACCCATCCGGATATCTATGCCGCGGGCGATGCCGCCGCCATCCGGCAGGCCTGGGGGCAGGTACACGGTACCGCGCAGAGCGCACTGCCTTCCGGTGCGCACGTGGCGGATTCGATCGCCCGGCAGCTGAACGGCAAGGAGCCCAAGCCGTTTCGGTTCGGCTACCGGCATCGGGCGGTCAGCCTCGGTCGCGGCGACGGAGTCGTCGGATTCGTGCGCGCCGACGGCACGCCCCGTCGCCGGGTGCGCACCGGCGATTCGGGGGTGCGCTACAAGGAGCTCGCCAGCGCCCGGCCACCCCGGGTATTCGCGCACACCACGGGGCTTTTCGGCCTGCTGCGGCCGATCGGGTCGACCAGGGGCGGCCGGGCCACCCGCAAGCCCGCCACGAGCCGGTAGTGCGGTCGCGCGCCGATCAGTCCAGGGGCAGCCGGGCCAACTCCACGCGGCTGGTGACGCCGAGCTTGCGGAACGTCCGGGAGAGATGGTGACCGACGGTCTTGGGCGACAGGAACAGTCCCGCGCCGATCTCCTTATTGGTCGCACCGGTCGCCGCCAACCGCGCCACCTGCAACTCCTGCGGGGTCAGATCGGCGACCGGTCCGCGCGAACCCTCCGGAATCGAGCTCGCGCCCGCGGCCCGCAATTCCTGCCGGGCTCGCCGTGCCCACGGCTGTGCGCCCAGGCGCTCGAAAATATCCAGCGCCTCACGGAGTTCGGCGCGCGCCTGGTCATTGCGCCGTTCGCGCCGGAGCCATTCACCGTAGAGCAGGCCGGAGCGAGCCCGATCGAAGAACCTGGTGCCGGTCCCGTGCAGATCCATTGCGCGGGCGAAGGAGTCGGCATCATCGTGCAGCAGTCCGAGACTGCGCCGCAGCAGCGCCTGCGCCCAGGGAGCCTCCAGGGCCGCGGACCACAGCCGCAGTTCGTCGAGCGAATCCGTCACTCGCTCCGGCTGATTGAGGCGCACCGCGCATTCGATGCGGTCCGCTCGCACCGCCAGCCACTGGGCGGGCTGGCTGGTCGGCACCTCGAGCACCTGCTCCAGCCGATCCAGCGCCTCGGCCCAGCGGCCCGCACCCATATCCGAAAGCGCCAGCGCCCAATTGAATTGGGCCCGATGCGTGGACGCCAGATCGGTCCGCGCGAAGGCCGACTCGGCCAGCTCCCGGCACTGCTGTTCGGCACCGGACACCGCCGCGAGCATGGCCAGATTCATATCGGCCTGCACGATTCGAATGGGCTGATCGGTGTTCTCGGCGATGCGCCTGCCCTCGGCCGAGAGCAATTCCGAATCCCGGAACCGGCCCGCCAGGAATTCCACCTGGGCCAGCATCAACTCCACCGCGGCCAGCCAGCCCAATCTGCCCTGGGCTCGGCAGAATTCGCTCAACTCCACCAGAATCCCGCGCGCGACCTCGACATCGCCGATCACGATCGCCTGGGTCGCCAGCACGAAACGCACCGCCGGCTCATGATGCCGAACCTGCTCCGGCCGCAGGCTGTTACCGCGCAACAGGGCGATACCGGCCGACGGATCGGGCTCCAGCAATGCCAGCGTGCCGTCGTACGCGCCGAGGAAATTATCCCGATCCGGGCTGGACGGCAGCCCCGCCAGCATTGCCCGGGACACCCGCATACCGGCGATATCGCCGTTCGTCCAGGCCACCCGGCCCGCGTCCAGCAGCATGGCCGCGGCCCGGAGCGGTTCGGCCACAGCGGTTTCGGCCGCACCCCGCTGCAACAGCCGCAGCGCGGTGGCGGGGGAGCCGTGCTCGAATTCGATATGCGAGAGCACCGAGGCCAGCCGGGCGCGATGCACCGGATCGGCGGTCAACTCCCCGGCCTGATCCGCCAGCCGCCGCGCCCGCGCGAATTGCCCGGCGTCGGCGGCGGTTTCGACCGCGCGCACCAGTCTGCGGGCGCGCTCCGCCGGATCGGGGGTGAGCCGCGCCGCCCGCTCCCAGGCGGTCGCCGCCGCACCGTGGCCGGTCCGCACACAGGCCCGTTCGGCGGCGGCCTCCAATACGGCCGCCACCGCCTCCACCGGTCCGGTGGTCGCGGCCGCCAGATGCCAGGCATGTCGATCCGGATCCGCCGCCAGCTCCAGAGCCAGCGCCGAATGCACGGCCACCCGTTCATGCTCGGCCGCCGACCGATAGGCCGCGGCCCGCAACAGCGGATGCCGGAAGACCACCGACTGACCGGTCACCGTGAGCATGGTGCTGCGTTCCGCCTCGGCCAGCGGCTCCGCGCCCAGGCGCAGCGCGGTCAGCACCCGCAGCACCACGCCGAGCTCGCCCCCGGCATCGGCGGCCGCCACCAGCAGCGCCAATCGCGCCCGCGCCGACAGATGCGCGATATGACTCTGATACCCGGACAGCAGTCGCTCCGACAGCGCGGGCGGACCCACCGGCACCGAATCCAGGTTCATACCGGGCAATTCCAGCAGGGCCAGCGGATTTCCGGCCGACTCCGCCACCACGCGATCCCGAATCTCCATGGGCAACTGCGGCATTCGATCCGCCAGCAGCGCCCGGGCCGCCTCGGTGTCCAGCGGCGTGAGCGTCAACAGCGGCAGCGCCGGCGCCGAGAAATCCGGGCGGCCGGCGAAAAGTATTGCCACGCCCTCATTTCCGAGCCGTCGCGCCGTGAACATCAGGGCGTCGATGGACGGCTGATCCACCCATTGCGCGTCATCGACCAGCACCAGCACCGGTCCCAGCGCGGACAACTCCGCCAGCAGCGACAGCGTGGCCAGGCCCACCAGGAACCGCTCCGGATGCGCCGCGTCCTCCAGCCCCAGCGCACCGCCCAGCGCCAGCCGCTGCGGCTCCGGCAGCAGATCGCGCAGGTGCAGCGCGGGCTCCAGCAACTGCCGCAGCCCCGAGAACGCCAATTCCGCCTCGGTTTCCATACCGGTGCAGCGCAATATCCGCCACTGCGAGTCGACCAGCTCCCGCGCCCGCGCCAGCAGCGCCGACTTTCCCTCCCCGGGACCGGCGATCAACGCCAGCACCCCGCTCCGCCCCCGCCCGGCCTCCGAAAGCACCGCCCCGATCCGCTGTTCTTCCCCCATCCGGCCGTACAGCACCCTGAAAACCTATCCGCTCGGCCGATCACCATTCGCCACCAGGCACCGGGCGGCCGCCGCGACTGCACGCCGCGGTCGTTCGCACCGAATTCTCGTGGCGCACTCCATCCATCCCGATGTGGTCGTGGCTTCGATCACGGGGCCTCCCTGTTATCGAGGTCGTCGCGGTATCCCGTTAACACCGTTCGCGATTCGGTGCGAACAGCGAGCGCGGCGTGGTCACCGGACCCGCCCGGCGCCTCGTCCGGTCGGGGTATCGCAATGTAAGCGCGGCCGCGACCGCGGTGTTCTGGAGAGTGTCCGGCCTCTCATCTCGGCCGCGGAGGAGGGCTCGACGCGGCCGTGTGATGTGCGCCGCCGGCGCCCCGGCGCGGGGCCGCCCCGGGCGAGTCGGAGCCGACTCGCGGCCGGAGCGTGAAAGCCGTTGTGCAGACCACCATCCAGCACGCAGCACCGGGTCAGCCGGGTATTCGACCGGGTCACACCCACCGGGAACCGGGCCGCCGAGGGACGATTTCCGGACGGAACGGGTTTGCCGAATCGGCACGCGATGCATAGGTTGTCGCATGTGCTGTACGGTCGCTTCCCCGAAGTGCAGCAGATCGGAACGCTGCTCGCCGCCGCGCGAAAGGGCCGCAGCGGCGCGCTGGCCCTGTCCGCCGAGGCGGGCGAAGGCAAATCCGCCCTGCTGCAGTACGCCGCCGCGCAGGCCGCCGAGTGGCGCATCCTGCGCTGCTCCGGCATCGAGAGCGAATCCGAACTGCCCTTCGCCGGATTGCACCTGCTGCTCGGCTCCGCCCTCGATCGCCTCGACACCCTGCCCGAACCACAGCGCAAGGCGCTCGGCGGCGCACTCGGACTCGGCCCCTCCGACGGCGCCGACCGCTTCCTGATCGGCGTCGCCACGCTGACCCTGCTCGCCGAACTCTCCGCCGACGGACCCGTGCTCTGCCTCATCGACGACGCGCACTGGCTGGACCGGCCCTCCGCCGACGTACTGCGCTTCGCCGCCCGGCGACTCGGCGCCGAAGGCATCGTCATGCTGTTCGCCGGGCGTAAGGAATTCGAGCTCAGCGGGTTGCCCGCGCTCCGGCTCGGACCGCTCGACGCCGCCTCCGCCGCCGCCATGCTCGCCGAATGCAGTCCCGGACTCAGCCCCGACCAGCGCGATCGCGTGCTGGCCGAGGCCGCCGGAAACCCGCTCGCCCTGCTCGAATTCCCGCGGATGAACCGCGACGCCTCACCCGCCGCACCGCTGCCGCTGCCGCTGCGACTGCGTAGCGGATACGAACGCCAGATCGCCGAATGGACCATCGGCGCGCGCACCGCACTGCTCGTGGTCGCCGCCGAGGAAACCGGTGACCTCGGCGTCGTACTGCGCGCGCTGCACCTGCTCGGCCACACCCCCGCCGCATTGGACGAGGCCGAACACTCCGGCATGGTCGTCGTCGCCGAACACACGGTGAGCTTCCGGCATCCGCTCAAACGCTCGGCCGCCTATCACGGCGCGTCCTTCACCCAGCGGCTCGCGGTGCACGCCGCCATCGCCGAAGCACTCGCCGACGACCCGAGTCGCAGTGCCTGGCATCTCGCCGCCGCCAGCACCGGACCCGATGAAACCGTCGCCGCGGCACTGGAATCCGCCGCCGAACGCGCCCGCGAACGCACCGGCCACGCCTCGGCCGCGGTCGCGCTGGAACGCGCGGCCACCCTCACCCCGGACCCGGCCGCTCGCGCCCGCCGCCTGGTGCTGGCCGTGGAAACCGCCGCCGACGCCGGGCATACCGAGCGGGCCCGGCAGCTCGCCGACGCCGCCGACCAACTGCCGCTCGACGCCGTGGAACGCGCCCGCGTCGGAAGTACCAGGGCGCTACTGGAATTCGAGCACGGCTCACTGCATCGGGCGCATCAGCTCATGATCGCCGCCGCCGTCGAAGTCGCCGAACTGGAACCGGAACGGGCCGCCTGGCTACTGGTCGAGGCGGGCCGAATCGCCTGGACCGCAGGCGATATCGACGGCGTGTACGCCGGACACAAGCGCTTGACCGCGCTGCCAGAGGAAGTGAGCGCGCCGCTGCAGGCCGCCCTGCGCGGCGGCCTGGCCATCCTCGAAGGCGAACTGGCGGAGGGCATCTCCCTGATCCGCGCCAATGTCGCCTTCAGTCGCAGCGTGCCACTCGAAATGACCTCGCTGCGACTGGCTTTCGCGTTGCAGGCCGCGCTCATCGGCGATATGCAGGTCGCGCGTGAACAATTGACCGAACTCGCCGACCTCGCTCGCGCCCGCGGTATGATCGGCTGGTTCCCGGCCATCGGCACCACCCTGGCCACCTCCGAACTCATTCTCGGCCGGTTGCGCGAAGCCGAACTCATGGCCACCGCCACCGCCCGCATCGCCGCCGATATCGGTCAGCCCTCCCGCGTCGCGGGCGCCGAATCGGTGCTCGCCATGATCGCCGCCATCCAGGGCGACGCCGAACGCTGCCGTGAACTCGCGGACCGCAATCTGCGCAATGCGCCCGGTGACCACAATGCCGTCGACGCCACGCATTGCGAATGGGCGCTCGCCCTGCTGGATTTGGGCCAGGGCCGCTACGAACAGGCGCTCGGGCGACTCGATGCCCTGCACCGCGCGCCCGCCCAGGCCCGCGGCCACTGGACCGACCTGCTGCGGGATCTGATCGAGGCGGCCGTGCGACTGCGCCGACCCGAACGCGGTACGGCCGCCATGGCCGAAATCGAAGCCTGGGCGGTGGCCTTGGACACCCCGTGGGCGTCCGGAATCATGCTCGGCTGCCAGGGCATGCTGCGCGGTGACGGCGAACTACTCGCACAGGCACTGGAATTGCATCTGGCCGCCGACCGGCGCTACGACCACGCCCGCACCGCCCTGGTCTACGGCGAATGGCTGCGCCGCGAGCGCCGTATGAACGAGGCCCGCATCCACCTGCGGCAGGCGCTGGAGACCTTCGATCGGCTCGGCGCGGCGCCGTGGGCGGAACACGCGCGCATCGAATTGCGCGCCGCCGGAGAGGGTTCGGTGCCCGAACCGGAGAACGATATGGCCGCCCGGCTCACCCCGCAGGAACTCCAGGTGGTCCGGCTCGCAGCGGGCGGCGCCACCAACAAGGAGATCGCCGCCCAACTGTTCCTCAGCCCCAAAACCGTTGGCCACCACCTCTACCGGGCCTTCCCCAAACTCGGCGTCAGCAACCGGGTCGAGTTGGCCCGACTGCCGATCGGCTAGGCGCGGCGCTCCCGGTACCAGCGGATCAGCGCGTCCGTGGACGAATCCGACTGCGGTGCGGGATCTTCGGCGGAGGTGAGCAGCGGCTCCAAGGCGAGGGCCTGCTGCTTGCCGAGTTCGACGCCCCACTGATCGAAGCTGTCGATACCCCAGATCGCGCCCTCCACGAACACCTGGTGCTCGTACAGCGCGATGAGCTGACCCAGCACCGACGGCGTCAGCTGCGGCGCGAGAATCGCCGTGGACGGGCGGTTGCCTGGCATCACCTTGTGCGGCACCAGATTCGGATCGGTGCCCTCGGCGGTGATCTCCTCGGCGGTCTTGCCGAAGGCCAGCACCTTGGTCTGCGCGAACAGATTGCTCATCAGGATGTCGTGCATGCTGCCGGTGCCGTCCAGCGTCGGCAAATCGTCGGTGGGACGGGCGAATCCGATGAAGTCCGCCGGTACCAGCCGCGTACCCTGGTGCAGCAGTTGATAGAACGCGTGCTGACCGTTGGTTCCCGGTTCGCCCCAGAAGATCTCACCGGTCGAGGTGGTCACCGGTGTGCCGTCCGAGCGCACCGATTTGCCGTTCGACTCCATGGTCAACTGCTGCAGATACGCCGGAAAACGCGCCAGATCATTCGAATACGGCAGCACCGCACGCGATTGCGCGCCGAAGAAGTTCGAGTACCAGACCCCGAGCAGGCCCAGCAGCACCGGCGCGTTCTCGCTCAGCGGCGCGGTGCGGAAATGCTCGTCCACCCGGTGCATGCCATCGAGGAATTCGGCGAACCCCTCCTTGCCGATGACCGTCATCACCGACAGGCCGATGGCCGAATCCACCGAATAGCGGCCGCCCACCCAATCCCAGAAGCCGAACATATTCGCGGTGTCGATACCGAAATCGGCGACCCGTTGCGCATGGGTGGAGACCGCGACGAAATGCTTGGCCACCGCGTCCTCACCGAGCGCCGCCACCAGCCAGCGCCGTGCCGCGGTGGCATTGGTGAGCGTCTCCAGTGTGGAGAAGGTCTTGGACGCCACGATGAACAGCGTCGTCGCCGGATCGAGCCCGTCCAGCTTCGAAATCAGGTCCGCCGGATCGACATTCGAGACGAACCGCGCCGAAATGCCCGCGTCGGCGTAATGCCGCAGCGCCAGGTACACCATGGCCGGACCCAGATCCGAACCGCCGATACCGATATTCACCACGGCGGTGATGCGTTCCCCGGTCGCGCCGCGCCACTCGCCCGAGCGCACCGCATCGGTGAAATCGCCCATGCGGCGCAGCACTTCGTGCACCTGCTCGCCCGCGTCGACACCGTCGACCATGACGACCTGTCCGGCCGGAACCCGCAGCGCCACATGCTCTACCGCGCGATCCTCCGAGGTATTGATGTGCTCGCCCGCGAACATCGCGTCCCGATGCGCCGCGACCCCGGCGGTTTCCGCCAATTCGACCAGCAGATCCAAGGTTTCGCGGGTCACGCGATGCTTGGAGTAGTCGATGTGCAAATCCGCGACACCCACGGTCAACTCACGACCGCGGGCCGGATCGTCCGCGAAGAACTCGCGCAGATGGCGTCCGGCCAGGGACGCATGATGGTCGTGCAGTTTCCGCCAGGCCGCCGATGCGGTGATGTCGCTGCTCACGCTCGCCGAGGTTACAACCACCCTTCGCTACGCGCAGGTAACACCGGCAACAAGTGGCCAATCCCGGCAGCGAGAACGAGCCGGACAGGGCCGCGAACCCGCCGAAGCGCAGCGTAGGCAAAATTGCAGAGCCTAGGGTGGATCGCATGGCTTCGGAACGCGAACTACTGGAATCCGTACCTACGAAGTTGTGGATCGGCGGACCCGTCG
This sequence comes from Nocardia sp. NPDC058058, assembly GCF_042885355.1. NCBI lineage: Bacteria > Bacillati > Actinomycetota > Actinomycetes > Mycobacteriales > Nocardiaceae > Nocardia > Nocardia sp. NPDC058058. The sequence continues at coordinate 225,272 of NZ_JBHVSA010000004.1, forward strand.
ATGCCACCGGGGGAGGCACCTTTCCGGTGCGTAATCCGGCGACAGGGGAGACCCTGGTCGAAGTCGCCGATGCCACTCCCGAAGACGCGATGCGCGCGCTGGACGCGGCCGCCGCGGTACAGGCCGACTGGGCCGCCACCCCGGCCCGCCAGCGCGGTGAGATCCTGCGCGCGGTATTCGAGGCGATCACCGCCCGGGCCGAGGAATTCGCCCTGCTGATGACCCTGGAAATGGGCAAGGCGCTGCCCGAGAGCCGCAATGAGGTTCGCTACGGCGCGGAGTTCTTCCGGTGGTTCAGCGAGGAAGCGGTCCGCGTGCACGGGCGGTATCAGCCCGCGCCCGGCGGCACCGGCCGCATTCTCGTGCACAAACAGCCGGTCGGGCCGTGCCTGGCCATCACGCCGTGGAATTTCCCGCTCGCCATGGGCACCCGCAAGATCGGCCCGGCGCTGGCCGCCGGTTGCACCATGATCGTCAAGCCCGCGAGCGAGACCCCGCTGACCATGCTGCTGCTGGCCCAGCTGTGCCGCGACGCCGGGCTGCCGGACGGGGTGCTGTCGGTGATCACCACCAGTCATTCCGGTGCCGTCACGGCCCCGCTGCTGAACGATCCGCGACTGCGCAAGCTCACCTTCACCGGATCGACCCCGGTCGGTAAGAAGCTCGTCGAGGCGTCCGCGCACGGTCTGCTGCGCACCTCCATGGAACTCGGCGGCAACGCGCCCTTCGTGGTGTTCGACGATGCCGATATCGATGCCGCGGTACAGGGCGCGCTGCTCGCGAAACTGCGCAATGGCGGTGAGGCGTGCACGGCCGCCAATCGCTTCCACGTACAGAACTCGGTGCGTGCGGAATTCACCCGGAAACTGGTGTCCGCCATGGCCGATTACAAGCTCGGCCCGGGCACCGATCCCGAGACCACGCTCGGCCCGCTCATCAACGAGGACCAGCTGAACACCGTCACCGACCTGGTCGAGGACGCCGTATCCGCCGGTGCCCGAATCGAATTGGGCGGTAAGGCACCCGGTGGCCCGGGCTGGTTCTACCCGGCCACCGTGCTCACCGATCTGCCGTCGCAGTCCCGCATCCTGCGCGAGGAGGTCTTCGGCCCGGTTGCCCCGATTGTCGGATTCGAGACCGAGGAGGAGGGCCTGGCCGCCGCCAACAACACCGAATTCGGCCTGGTCGCATACGTTTACACGCAGAATCTGGACCGCGCGCTGCGCATCGCCGAAGGTCTGGAGACCGGCATGGTCGGCGTCAACCGCGGCGTCATCTCCGATCCGGCCGCACCCTTCGGCGGCGTCAAGGAATCCGGCTTCGGCCGCGAGGGCGGTTTCGAGGGCATCGAGGAATACCTCGACACCAAGTACATCGCCCTGCCCTGAACAGCGCTGCACCGCATCCGGAAATGAAGAACCGCCCCGGGGTAAGACACCCGGGGCGGCCTCTGGAAAGCGCTACTCGCTCGCACGAGTGTCGCGTGGTCTGTGCGGTGGCCTCTCGGCACACCGCACGTTGTATCGGCGGGAACGGTCTCCCGCGTTATCAACTTTCCTCAAAGAGGTGGATGACCGGCGAACACTCGGTGCCGATGAATCGATCTGCGGTACTGCTCGTGCCCGATTAGTCCTTTTATCAGTGGCCGAGGCGGCCACGGCCCAGGCGCAGCAGCAGCATGGCGAGGGTGTGACCCTCCTGGCCCAGCTCGCTGAAACGCTCCAGCACCTTCATCTCGCGCGAATGCACGAGCTTGGTGCCGCCATTGGCCATTCGGGTGCGGCCGATAATGCGCGATACTTCGGTCCGGCGCTTGATTGCCGCCAGAATCTCGGCGTCGAGCTTGTCGATTTCCTTGCGCAGCTTGTCGATCTCCGCCTCCGAGGGCAGCGGAGCCGCCTCGGCGGGCATGGCGGAGTCCGCTCCGGTAGCAGGCTCGGATTGCCCCGTCGTCGAGATGCTCATACTTTCAACTCCTCGTGGTCCCAGAACGTCGATCGGCAGGCGGTCCCGACCCGTTACCGATCGGTTCTTCACCAAGAATCAGACCTCTTGCGCCCTACATTGTCCCCCGTACGGAGCGCTCAGGTGTATTCAGTAGCCAAAGCGCCGGTCATGGGGCCAAGTGTGCCATGCGGGGTAGGCAAACCAAAACGTCTTCGTTTGTGAATCTGCTGAGTTTTTCGTGTCGCGGCGTTCACTCCCGGTTCGCGAGACCGGCACTTATCGGACACCTTCTGCCGCCGGGCTGCACACCTGTCGGTGGCCGCCGGTAGCGTGGATGGGCGATGAAGACGACGGTGGCGCAGGATGAGCAGAAGGCCGGGCAGACACTGCTCGAGGGGTTGAATCCGCAACAGCGCGCGGCGGTGGTGCACACCGGGACTCCGCTGCTGATCGTGGCGGGCGCGGGGTCGGGAAAGACCGCCGTGCTCACCCGGCGCATCGCCTATCTATTGGACGCGCGCGGGGTACGCCCCGGCGAGATCCTGGCCATCACCTTCACCAATAAGGCCGCCGCCGAAATGCGCGAGCGGGTGGCCGGACTGGTCGGGCCGCGCGCTGCGGGCATGTGGGTCTCCACCTTCCACTCCAGCTGTGTTCGCATTCTTCGCACCCAGGCCAATCTGGTGGCCGGGCTCAACTCCAACTTCTCCATCTACGACGCCGACGACTCGCGCCGCCTGCTCGCCATGGTGAGCCGCGATTTCGACATCGACGCCAAGAAGTACACACCGCGCCTGCTCGCCACCGCCATCTCGAACCTGAAGAACGAACTCATCGATCCGGCGCAGGCCGCGTCCGACGCCGAGACCGAAGAGGCCGAACTGCCGCGCCTGGTGGCCAAGGTCTACGACGAATACCAGCGGCGGCTGCGCGCGGCCAACGCCATGGACTTCGACGACCTCATCGGCGAGACAGTCAGCATGCTGCAACGCCATCCGCAGGTGGCCGAGTACTACCGGCGGCGCTTCCGGCACGTGCTGGTCGACGAATACCAGGACACCAACCACGCGCAGTACACGCTGGTCCGCGAACTGGTCGGGCACCACCGGAGCGCATGGGGTGACGACGACACCCTGGAACCGGCCTCCGATGACCGGGTACCGCCCAGCGAACTCTGCGTCGTCGGTGACGCGGACCAGTCCATCTACGCCTTCCGCGGCGCCACCATCCGCAATATCGAGGAGTTCGAGCGCGACTTCCCGGACGCGGAAACCATTCTGCTGGAACAGAATTACCGTTCCACCCAGCATATTCTGGCCGCCGCCAACGCCGTCATCGCGCGCAATGAGAATCGGCGCGAGAAGAAGCTGTGGACCGATTCCGGTGACGGCGAACTGATCGTCGGCTACGTCGCGGACAACGAACACGACGAGGCCTCCTTCGTGGCGAAGGAGATCGACAAACTGGTCGATCAGGGCGATGCCAACTACAACGACGTCGCGGTCTTCTACCGCACCAACAACAATTCGCGCGCCCTCGAAGAGATCTTCATTCGAATGGGCTTGCCGTACAAGGTCGTCGGCGGCGTGCGCTTCTACGAGCGCAAGGAGGTCCGCGATATCGTCGCGTACCTGCGCGTGCTGGAGAACCCGGACGACGCGGTGAGCCTGCGCCGGATTCTCAACACCCCGCGCCGCGGCATCGGCGATCGCGCCGAGGCCTGCGTGGCCGTACACGCCGAACAGCGCAATGTCGGCTTCGCACAGGCGCTTCGGGATGCCGCCGAGGGCAAGGTGGCGCTGCTGAACACCCGCGCGGTGCGCGCCATCGCCGGATTCGTGGAACTGCTCGGTGAGATCCGCGCGGCGGGCGTACAGGAGGATCAGGACTTCCCCGATGTCGGCAATGTGGTCGAGGCCGTCCTCGATCGCACCGGGTACCGCCGTGAACTCGAGGCGTCGGACGATCCGCAGGACGGCGCGCGGCTGGACAACCTCAACGAATTGGTCAGCGTCGCGCGCGAATTCAGCTCCGAGGCGCGCAACAATGTCGAGGCCGCGCGCGCCGAGGGTCTACTGCCCGAACAGGCCGAAGGCGAACCCGAACCCGGTTCGCTCGCCGCGTTCCTGGAACGGGTCTCGCTCGTCGCGGACAGCGATCAGATTCCCGATGAGGGCACCGGCGTGGTCACCATGATGACCCTGCACACCGCCAAGGGACTGGAATTCCCCGTCGTCTTCGTCACCGGCTGGGAGGACGGGCAGTTCCCGCATATGCGCGCCCTCGGCGATCCCACCGAACTGGCCGAGGAACGCCGCCTCGCCTACGTCGGCATCACCCGTGCCCGCCAGCGCCTCTATCTCACCCGCGCGGTGGTGCGCTCGGGCTGGGGTCAGCCCGTCTCCAACCCCGAATCCCGGTTCCTCCAGGAAATCCCGGGCCACCTGATGGACTGGCGTCGCCTCGAACCCACCGTCTCGCAAACCGGCCGGAGCATGCGCCGCCGCGGCGAAGACGATGGCTTCGAACGCGATTGGACCCGCGGCGACGGCTGGTCCGAAACCCGCCCCGGCCTGCGCGGCGGTGGCGATCGCCGCCCCTCCCCGTCCGCCTCCTCCGGCAGCGGCGCGGGCAAGCGCAACAACACCGGCCTGGTTCTGGCCGTCGGCGACCGCGTCAGCGATGACAAATACGGTCTCGGTCGCGTGGTCGCCGCCGAAGGCTTCGGCACCCTCGCCACGGTCACCATCGACTTCGGCACCGCGGGCAAGATCCGCCTCATCCCGTCCTACAGCCGCACCCTCGTCAAACTCTGACCTGAAAAGCGAAGTGCCCACCCGATGTCGATCGGGTGGGCACTTCGAAGGTATTCGCGTGGGGCTCAGTCGCGCTGGATGCCGAGCGAGATGCCGCGGGAGGCGAGCCAGGGCAGCGGGTCGATCTTGTCGACGCCGTTGAGCCAGACCTCGAAGTGGCAGTGCGGGCCGGTGGAGAAGCCGCGATTGCCGACGGTGGCGATCTGATCGCCCGCGAGGACGCGCTGGCCCGCGGAGACCGTCGCGGTGTCGATGTGGCCGTAGATGGTGACCGTGCCGTCATCGTGCAGCAGACGGACCCACATACCGAAACCCGAAGCGGGACCGGCCTCGAGCACCGTTGCGTCGGCTACGGCGTAAATGGGGGTGCCGATGGGGGCAGCCACGTCCACGCCGAGATGCTGGACACCCCAGCGGATGCCGAAACCCGAGGTGAAGTTTCCGGCGGCGAACTTGGTGAAGAGCGGGCGCAGTTTGGCGGCCTCGGCGGCGGCCAGATCCGACGCGTACTTCTGGCCCTTCTGCAGGATGTCGTTGAACTGGGTCAGGTCAACGGGTGCACCGGAATTGAGCACCTGCGGGGAACCGGAGGTGTCGCCGATGGTCTCGTTGGCGGAAACCTCGCGCACCTGGGCGGCGGCCTGGTACTCGACACTGTCGGTGTGCGTACTGGTTTCCATACCGGTCTGCCCGGCGGCGACCACGGCGCCCGCGGCCACGGCCACCACGGCGGCGCGGCCCTTGAGCGAGTTCGGCGGGGTCGGAATGCGGTGCGTGCCACCGGCGCGGCGGCGACCGCCGGCACGTGTGGGACGGTCCGAGTCCGAATCCGCGTCGTCCGCATGTTGATTCACGCGCGCGCCGTCGCCGGAGAACTGGAGACTCGCGCCGGAGGCGGTGCGGAAGCTGTAGACCGGGCGGTACTCGCCCGAGGGTTCGGGGTCGGCGGGCGCGTCCCAATCGGCGCGCGTCTGCCCGGCCCATTCGTCGGGGGTCGGCGTGGCCCAACCGTCGGCACTGGCGGGAGCGGCCTGCGTCGCGGGGGAGTTCCACGCGGACTGGTCATTCCAGTTCGCGGTCTGCTCCCACTGCGGCTGCGCTTCCCAATTGGGTTCGGGCTGCCACTGCGCGCCCGCGGCCGGCCAGCTGTCGGCGGGGGAGTTCTGCCAGTTCTCGGCGGGCGCCTCCCACTGCTGTGTGGGAGCGGCCACCCAGTTCTGGGTGGCGGGGGCGGGTGCGTCCCAGTTCTGCGAACCGGACCAATCGCCGTGTGCCACCTGCGAACGCGCCGAGGGGTTGTCGAAGTGAGTTGCGCCGCCACCGTTTCCGGCCTCATCGCGATAGCGATGGCCGTGTTTGGCGCGACTGCGAGCTGGGAACGGACCGTCGCTCATCGGAGCTGGTCCAGATAGTGCCGCGGTGCTGACGGAGTGCCTGCGGAGCGGAGCTCTACCTGCGGAGCGCTGTGCTGCGTCAAGCCTGCCGTCCTCCTGTCGTGACCGGGTTGTGACATCGACCGCATCGACGGTAACGAAACGATTGCGGGTCAGCAAGCGATGGGAGTGGTTCGACGCGCACGTGTGACATTCATCACGTTGCGAGCCAACATTCCCTCACTGTGCTTTGGGTAATCAAGTGAGCATTGTCAACGACGACACGTAGTACTCCGTGTCACTATTCGGGATTCGTGTGTCCCACCTGGCGCGCCGTCAACAAGCTACTGATGAGTAGCATTGACCATGCGTTTTGCGAGCGTAGAGACAGTACCGTGACCTGCGCCACTTAGGCTGTATGCGGCTGATTTCGGCTCCATGTGACTGATTAGAGTCCGACCCGACCCGCCTCCGACGACGGGCCGCCAACACAGACGTTGTCACAACAACGCAGACGAGACGGTGAGTACATGGATCTCTTCGAATATCAGGCGAAGGAACTCTTCGTGAAGCACGGAGTGCCTTCGTCGGAGGGTCGCGTCACCGACACGGCCGAGGACGCGCGTGCGATCGCCGAAGAAATCGGCAAGCCGGTAATGATCAAGTCGCAGGTCAAGGTCGGTGGCCGCGGCAAGGCCGGTGGCGTGAAGTACGCCGCCACCCCGGACGACGCCTTCACCCACGCCCAGAACATCCTGGGCCTGGACATCAAGGGCCACATCACCAAGAAGGTCTTGGTCGCCGAGGCGAAGGACATCGCCGAGGAGTACTACATCTCCTTCCTGCTGGACCGCTCCAACCGCACCTACCTGGCCATGTGCTCGGTCGAAGGCGGTATGGAGATCGAGGAAGTCGCGGTCAAGTCCCCCGAGCGTCTGGCCAAGATCGCCGTCGACGCCGTCAAGGGTGTCGACCTGGCCTTCGCCCGTTCCATCGCCGAGCAGGGCCACCTGCCCGCCGAGGTGCTCGACGCCGCGGCCGTGACCATCCAGAAGCTGTGGGAGGTGTTCGTCAAGGAGGACGCCACCCTGGTCGAGGTCAACCCGCTGGTTCGCACCCCCAATGACGAAATCCTCGCCCTCGACGGCAAGGTCACCCTGGACGAGAACGCCGAATTCCGGCACCCCGACCACGCGGAGTTCGCGGATATCGACGCGACCGATCCGCTGGAGCTCAAGGCCAAGGAGAACGACCTCAACTACGTCAAGCTGGACGGCGAGGTCGGCATCATCGGCAACGGCGCCGGTCTGGTCATGTCCACCCTGGACGTGGTCGCGTACGCGGGCGAGAACCACAACGGCGTGAAGCCGGCCAACTTCCTCGACATCGGCGGCGGCGCCTCGGCTGCCGTCATGGCCGCGGGCCTCGATGTCATCCTGGGCGATGCCCAGGTCAAGAGTGTGTTCGTGAACGTCTTCGGTGGCATCACCGCCTGCGACGCGGTCGCGAACGGCATTGTCGGCGCGCTGGAGACCCTGGGCGCCGAGGCCAACAAGCCGCTGGTCGTGCGCCTCGACGGCAATAAGGTCGAGGAGGGTCGCAAGATCCTCGCCGACTTCAACCATCCCCTGGTGACTCTCGCTCAGACCATGGACGAAGGCGCCGACAAGGCCGCCGAACTGGCCGCCGCCAAGTAAGGACACGAACCCACATGTCTATCTTCCTGAACAAGGACAACAAGGTCATCGTCCAGGGCATCACCGGCGGCGAGGGCACCAAGCACACCGCGCTGATGCTGAAGGCGGGCACCAACGTGGTCGGCGGTGTGAACGCGCGCAAGGCGGGCACCACCGTGACCCACACCGACAAGGACGGCAACACCGTCGAGCTGCCGGTGTTCGCTTCGGTCGCCGAGGCCATCGAGAAGACCGGGGCCGACACCTCGATCGCGTTCGTGCCCCCGGCCTTCTCCAAGGACGCCATCATCGAGGCCATCGACGCGGAGATCCCGCTGCTCGTGGTCATCACCGAGGGCATCCCGGTGCAGGACACCGCGTACGCGTGGGCCTACAACGTGGAGAAGGGCAACAAGACCCGCATCATCGGCCCGAACTGCCCCGGCATCATCACCCCGGGTGAGTCGCTGGTCGGCATCACCCCGGCCACCATCGCGGGCAAGGGTCCGATCGGCCTGGTCTCCAAGTCGGGCACCCTGACCTACCAGATGATGTTCGAGCTGCGCGACTTCGGTTTCTCCACCGCCATCGGCATCGGCGGCGACCCGATCATCGGCACCACCCACATCGACGCCATCGAGGCGTTCGAGAAGGATCCCGAGACCAAGCTCATCGTCATGATCGGCGAGATCGGCGGCGACGCCGAAGAGCGGGCCGCGGCCTACATCAAGGCCAACGTCACCAAGCCGGTCGTCGGTTACGTCGCGGGCTTCACCGCTCCCGAGGGCAAGACCATGGGCCACGCCGGCGCCATCGTCTCCGACGGTGCGGGCACCGCGCAGGGCAAGAAGGAGGCCCTCGAGGCCGCGGGCGTGAAGGTCGGCAAGACCCCGTCCGAGACCGCCGCCCTGGCGCGCGAAATCCTCGAAAAGGCCAGCATCACCGCCTGATAAGCGAGTTTCGAGGGCCGCCTCCCCAGCCGGGGGAGGCGGCCCTCGCCGTCTCCGAGGGTTGATTTTCGCTGGCCGCGTGGCGAATTCGCCCTATTGCGGAATGGGCACGGCGGGTGGTAGGTGGTGCCGCTGGGGGTTTCGTGCAGTAGCGTCGGTAAGAGTTCGTGAACGACTCGATAGGAGACGACGACATGTCATACCCGACCGGGGGCTCGGGATACAACGGGCCCGCGCCGACGCCTTCCAACGCACCTGGCTACGGCTCGCAGCCCGCGGGTGGTCCCGCAGCAGGGTCGAGTACGACGGGCGTCGCAGGCAAAGGCCTTCCGTTCCTTCTCACCGTGGGCGTCGCCGCGCTCGGTGTGATCAACTTCCTGCTGGGTTTCGCGCCGTACAAGGGCGCCAAGGAACTCAGCCTCACGTACAACCTGTTCGAGTCGAATCCGCTGCTCGTCGGCATTCTGCTGTTCTCGGGTCTGCTCGCGGGACTTTCGTTGCTGCCCAAGCAGGATTGGCTCGGGGTCGCGGCGGCCGCCGCGCTGACGGGTTTCCTGTCGATCCTGTTCAACTCGTTCACCGGTGACCTCTCCACCAAGTGGGGTGGCTGGGTACTGGTCTTCCTGTCGCTGGTGCAGGCCGCCGCCGCGGTGCTGGCCGTGCTGTTCGAGGTGGGCATCGTCAAGCCGCCCGCCCCGAAACCGGCCGCGCCGCAAGGCTTCGGGCAGCAGCAGCCGTTCGGTCAGAGCAGCGGCGGCTACCAGCAGCCGGGCTTCGGTCAGCAGGGTGGTTTCGGACAGCAGCCGCCGTCCTACGGGCAGGCGCCGCAGCAGGGGCAGCAGCAGCCGGGTTACGGCACCGGTGGGCAGTACCCGCAGCAGCCGTCCTACGGGCAGCAGCCCGCGGGGTACGGCACCGGTTCGCAGCCGCAGCCGAGCTACGGTCAGCAGTCGTACGGTCAGCCGCAGCCGGGTGGATACAGCCAGCAGCAGCCGTCCTACGGCCAGCCCGCGGGCAATGAGAACGCCACCCAGCACTTCGGTGCGCAGCCGCCGCGCCCGGCCCAGCCGTTCGGTGGCGAACAGTCCGCCGATCCGGCCGCCGACGCGACGCGCGCGTTCCGTCCGGGCCAGGACGACAAGCAGTAGCAACACCCGTTCCACGCCACGGCCCCCGGTATTCACCGGGGGCCGTTCGCTATTGCGGCCCCCGGCCAAAAGCATGCCGGGATGACGGGCGGTGACGGGAGCTCTACCTGGCACTACGCCGGGAATTGCCCGGCGCGCCTGCCTGTTCCCGCCGGAGCGAACTGACAGGCTGGTTTTCCATGAGTGCGCCGAGAACTACCCTGGCTCGGGTGACCGATGAGGATTTGCGGAAAATGCCGCGGGGTCCGGTCTCGGTGGGCGGGGGCGGATTCGGGTCGCTCACACCGGAGCGGGCCCGGGTGCTGTTCATGGTGGCGGCGCGGGCGTCGGGCATCACGCTGCTGATTATTTTCGCGCTGGTGTTCGGCACGCTGCTGGCCGCGGGGAGCGGACTGTCGGGGGCTTCGGGGGCGGTGTCGGCGAGCTGGCTTGCGGTGCATCAGGTTCCGCTGACCATCGGGCGGACCACGATCGGATTGTGGCCGCTGCTGCCCACCGGGTTCATCCTGTGGCTGGTGGCTCGCGATTGCGCGAAGGCGGCCGATCACTGTGCGGCCGAAGGTAATTGCACACCGGTGGATCTGGCCTGGATCGCGGGTGCGGCGGTGGGCGGGCCGCTGCTGGTGACCGCGGTCTGCCTGGCGGTGGCCGATGACGCGTCGGCGGTGGTGGCATTGCAACCGCCGCACACCCTGGTGGCGTTCGCCTGGGTGATCGGCCTGCATCTGCTGGCCGTGCTCGCCGGTGTCGGCGCACGGCACTGGCGCGATTTCGCCGAACTATTGCCGATTCCTTTGCCGCCGTGGGTGGTTCCGGGCGTGCGGGCCGGTATGCGCGCGGTGTGGCGACTGTCGGCGGTGGCCGCGGCGCTCATCGTGCTGTCGTTCCTGCTGCACTGGTCGCGGATCGGCGACACCTATCACACGGCCGGAAATATCGTGGGCGCACTGGGTTTGACGCTGGTGTCGCTGGCGTACCTGCCGAACGCGCTGGTGGACGCGGTGAGCGTGCTGCTCGGCGGTGAGGTGCACATCGGCGCGGGTGCGCTGAGCCTGTTCGGTATCGAGGGCGCGCCGGTTCCGGCGGTGCCGCTCATGGCGGCCGTGCCCTCGGGTCCGGTGGCGGCCTGGTGGCTGGTCTTCCTGATCGCCCCGGCGGCGGTCGGGGTGCTGGGCGGCCTGGATTGCGGTCGCACCACCGATGATCGGCCGACCGCGCCGTGGGCGACGCTCACCTCGGCGGGCGTCGCCGCACTGCTGTTCACGCTGCTCGGCGTTATCGCCGGGGGTGAGCTGGGCACGTTCGGCTGGATCGGCCCGAATGTGGGGATCGCGGCGATCCTGGCCTTCGTCTGGTTCGCCCTGGCCGGTTATATCGGCATGCTCGCGGCGCGCTGGTTCGCACCCGCTCCCGCGGCCGAATACGACTATGACGACGCCGAATACGACGTCCGGTACGAGGACGAGGATTACGACTACGCCGACGACTACTACGCGGACGACGAGTACACGGACGACTACTACGACGATGACGATCCGGGTCAGGTGGTCGAGGTCGACGGTGAACTGCTGGACGAACCCTTCGCCCTCGACGACGAATCGCCGCGCGAATCGGACGAGAACTCCGACATCGTCGACGCCGAAGTGGTAGAGGGAGACCTGCCGGACCACCCGGGAGTGGACGGTCGTTAGGCTCTGAGGCGGCGGAGCGCATTCCGCCCTTCCCTTTCCGCCCGATACCCCAGGGAGTAGTGCGCTGAGTTCCACGCCCGCCCAGCTGCTACCGCCGACCGCGCCCGCGACCGTCGTCGTGCTCGCCTCCGGCACCGGTTCACTGCTGCGTTCACTGCTCGAAGCCACCCGGGAGCCGGGCTATCCGGCCCGGGTCGTGGCCGTCGGCGTGGATCGCGACTGCGCCGCCACCGAGCACGCCGAGGAGTTCGACATCTCGGCCTTCGCGGTGGAGCTCGCCGATTTCCCGGATCGCGCCGCCTGGGATTTCGCGCTGACCCAGATCGTCGATGCGTTCCAGCCCGATCTGGTGGTGTCCGCGGGGTTCATGAAGATCCTCGGCCCGCAGTTCATGGCGCGCTTCGCCGGGCGGATCATCAATACCCATCCCGCGCTGCTGCCCGCGTTCCCGGGCGCGCACGGGGTGCGGGACGCGCTGGCGTACGGGGTCAAGGTCACCGGTTCCACCGTGCACCTGGTCGATTCGGGGGTGGATACCGGGCCGATTCTCGCGCAGGAGGCGGTCGCGGTGCTGCCGGATGACGACGAGGCGACCCTGCACGAACGCATCAAGGTTGTGGAGCGACGGCTGCTGGCGGAGACCGTCGCCGCCGTCGCGATCCGAGGCATTGTCTCCGATGGACGAAAGGCAGTTATCCCAGATGAGGTTCTCCGGTGAGTGAACGTAAGCCGATTCAGCGGGCCCTGGTCAGCGTCTACGACAAGACCGGCCTGATCGAGCTGGCCACCGGCCTGCACGCCGCGGGCGTGGAGCTGGTGTCGACCGGTTCGACCGCGAGCAAGATCGCCGACGCGGGCATCCCGGTCACCAAAGTCGAAGACCTGACCGGTTTTCCGGAGACCCTCGACGGGCGCGTCAAGACCCTGCACCCGCGCGTGCACGCGGGCATCCTGGCCGACACCCGCAAGGATGAGCACCTCGATCAGCTCGTCGAACTCGGCGTCGAGGCGTTCCAGCTGGTCGTGGTGAACCTGTACCCGTTCACCCAGACCGTGGCCAGTGGCGCGAGCATCGACGAATCGGTCGAGCAGATCGATATCGGCGGGCCGTCCATGGTGCGCGCCGCCGCCAAGAACCATCCGTCCGTGGCGGTGGTCGTGGACACCGGCGAGTACGACAATGTGCTCAAGGCGGTGCAGGGCGGCGGTTTCACCTTCGCCGAGCGAACCGCGCTGGCCGCCAAGGCCTTCCAGCACACCGCCACCTACGACGTGGCCGTCGCCAGCTGGATGACCAGTGTCGCCGTTCCGGCCGCCGAGGCCGCCGACGGTGTGGAAACCGATGCGTCGCAGCGTTTCCCGGCCTGGGTCGGCGCGACCTGGAACCGTGATTCGGTGCTGCGCTACGGCGAGAACCCGCATCAGGGCGCGGCGCTGTACACCAGCGAAGCCGGTGCGCGGGGGCTGGCGCAGGCGACGCAGTTGCACGGCAAGGAGATGTCGTACAACAACTACACCGACGCCGATGCCGCCTGGCGGGCCGCGTACGACTTCGAACTGCCCGCGGTCGCGGTCATCAAGCACGCCAATCCCTGTGGCGTGGCGGTGGCTTCGGATATCGCCGAGGCACATCGCAAGGCGCACGCCACCGATCCGGTCAGCGCGTACGGCGGCGTCATCGCGGCCAACCGCGAGGTGAGTGTGGAGATGGCCGAGCAGGTCGCGGAGATCTTCACCGAGGTCATCGTCGCGCCCGGTTACGCCAACGGTGCGGTGGAAGTGTTGCAGCGCAAGAAGAATGTGCGTGTGCTCGTGGCCACCCCCGCGCAGCGCAAGGGTGTTGAGCTGCGTCCGGTCAGCGGCGGACTGCTGCTGCAGGACCGCGATATCCTCGACGCCGAGGGCGACAGCGCGGCCAACTGGACGCTCGCCGCCGGTGCGGCCGCCGATGCCGCTACCCTCGCCGATCTCGAATTCGCCTGGCGGGCTTGCCGTTCGGTGAAGTCGAACGCGATCCTGCTGGCGCACGACGGTGCGGCCGTCGGCGTGGGTATGGGTCAGGTCAACCGGGTCGACTCCTGCAAGCTGGCCGTGGACCGCGCCGGTGAGCGCGCGCAGGGTGCGGTGGCCGCGTCCGACGCGTTCTTCCCGTTCTCGGACGGCCCGCAGATCCTGGTCGAGGCGGGCGTGCGCGCCATCGTGCACCCGGGTGGGTCCATCCGCGACAAGGACACCATCGAGCTGTGCCGCGAGGCCGGTGTCACGCTGTACCTCACGGGTTCGCGGCACTTCGCGCACTGAGTGAAAGCCCTACGGGCGTAAAGAATTTCGGAGCCGGTGGCGGATCGTGAGAGCGATTCGCAACCGGCTCCGTGCTTTCGGCGGTATCGGTGCGTAACTACTTGGCGCTGACCACGTTTCGATCACCGAGTGCGGACTTCAGCGGGAGTTCCAGGCTGCCGAAGACGGCGATCATGGTGCACATGCGGCCGACCGCGTCGGGGCGGGTGCCCGAGCGCAGCGCGATGCTGACCGTCTTATCCGTTTCGGTGACGGTGGCGTCGACGCCGTAGCATTCCGGCGAGCCGGTGGTGAAGTTGACCGCGATCCGGTCGGCGGCCACCCGAGTCCAGCTGTCGAAGGACAGCGGATGCGGGTTCACGATGGCGGGATCCGCGGTGAAGGCACGGCCTAGTTGACCCTGCGGCGCTTCGGTGGGGGCGGGATCGGCGCTGGTGGTCGTGCCGCTGACTTTCGTTTGGTCGCCGGTCTTTTCGGTATCGCCGCAGGCGGCGACGGCCAGGCTGAGCAGCGCGGCGAGAGCGGTGGCGGTGAGGCGGCGGCCTCGGGTCCCGTACATGCGGACCACCCTAACGGTCCGACCGGTCGGGGCGGATATGACGCCATAGCGAACTCCTAGCGACAGTGAGCCAAATTATCCGGGGACTCGGCGCGTAATCCGCACCCGGACCGGGGCGGGAGCAGTAACCTCGGTAGGAGATGTGCGAATGCACTTACGCGCCATCGAATTATCTGTAGCTCTCCCCCTCCGGAAAGGACGCACCGTGGGCGACGCATTGAAGGTTGGCGAAGAACTTGGTCTCGGAGACTCGCTCAAGGGCGGCGCATATTCTCTGACTCTGCAGAATGACGGCAACCTCGTGTTGACCGATCCGAGCGGCAAGGTCGAATGGGCCTCCGCCACCAATGGCCAGGACGTCACGCGCGCGGCGCTGCAGGCGGACGGCAATTTCGTGCTCTACAAGGGTGACGGCAGCGCCGCCTGGTCCACCGAGACCAACGGCAAGTCCGTGGACCGTCTCGTGGTTCAGCCGGACCGCAACGTGGTCATCTACGGCGACGGCGGCCCGGTGTGGTCCACCGAGACCAACACCGACAACCCGATCGCCGCTCCGGTCGAAGAGGTCGTCACCCAGGCCGCGGCCGTCGAAGAGGTGCCCCCGCCGCCGCCGGCCGCGCAGACCTACACGGTCGAGTCCGGTGACACCCTGTGGGCGATCGCCGAGCGCTTCTACGGCGACGGCAACCGCTACCAGCAGATCGCCGACGCCAACGGCATCCCCAACCCCGACGCCATCAACGTCGGCCAGGTCCTGACCATCCCGTAATCCCGGGACACCCAGAACTGTCAGAGGCCCCCGAGCGCAAGCACTCGGGGGCCTCGCCGTTGGTGGGAACGCCCCCCAACGCACTGTGCCCCCGATGCGTAAGCATCGGGGGCACAAGGTTTTTCACCACCGGGTGCGAGCTGCGTCAGCGGCTCGTGAAAGGCAGCAGGGCCATTTCGCGGGCGTTCTTCACGGCGATGGCGACCTGGCGCTGCTGTTGCGGGGTCAGGCCGGTTACGCGGCGGCTGCGGATTTTGCCGCGATCGGAGATGAAGGTGCGGAGCAGGTTCACGTCTTTGTAGTCGACGTATTCGACGCCGGCTGCGATGAGTGGGTTCTTCTTGGGCTTGCGGCCCTGCTCGGCGCGGACCTTCTTCGACGGTGCTCGCTTCACTGCCATGTCAGCGGTTCCTTCTCACGAGATCTGTGGGTGCCTACCAGCTCGATTTGTGTACACCGGGTAATTCTCCGCGGTGAGCCATCTCGCGGACACGTATTCGCGAGAGGCCGAACTTTCGAAGATGACCACGCGGGCGTCCGTCCGCGGCGTCCCGATTGCGCAATCGTACCGGACTGGCATCGCGGGGTAGCTTCGCGAGGGCGGTCTGCGCGGCCGCGCGATTCTCCGCCGATGTGGTGGGTTTGCGGATGAGCTCCTTGAGTTCCGCGCGCCGTTCCGCGTAGCGCGCGACAATCCGTTTGCGCTCTTCGTTTTTCATGATTTTCGACTTCTTGGCCATATCAGCGGCCTTCCTTGAAGTCGACGTGCCTGCGTACGACGGGATCGTATTTGCGCAGGGTCATGCGGTCCGGATTATTGCGCCGGTTCTTGCGGGTGACGTAGGTGTACCCGGTGCCCGCGGTGGATACGAGTTTGATGATCGGCCGGAGTTCGGTCGATTTCGATGCCATCTGCTGCTCCTCAGATCTTCTGGCCGCCGGCGCGGAGCCGGGCGACGACCGCTTCGATGCCGTCGCGGTCGATGGTCTTGATGCCCTTGGCGGAGACGTTCAGCGTGATGCGCCGGTCCTCGCTGGGCAGGTAGTAGGTCTTGCGCTGGATATTGGGGTTCCAGCGCCGGTTGGTCCGGGTGTGCGAGTGCGAAACGGACTTGCCGAATCCGGGCTTGCGTCCGGTGACCTGGCAGATTGCCGACATGAGCACCCCTTCCTGCAGATGACAATCGTTTTCGACAACGGGTTTATTCCAATGTACGCTGGGCCACCGGTAAATGAAAATCGTTGTCGAAAGGGGCTCCGGTGGACGACCGAACACCCGTGCTCGTCATCGCGGGCCTGCCCGGCCGCGCGGCCGAAGGCGTACAGCGGGCCGCCCGGCGGCTGGGCGCCGAACCCGGCACCGTCGTGGTCCGGCACGACCTGTCCGAACTGCACGAGGGCGTGGTGCGCCGCACCGCGTATCTGAACGGCCGCGTGGACGCGACCGTGCTCGAACTCGCGCACGGCTGCGTCTCCTGCACGCTGCGCGCGGATCTGCTGCCGTATCTGTGCCTACTGGCGCAACGGGATTCGGTGCACCGCATCGTGCTCGCGCTGGATCCGGCCTTCGAGGCGGAGGCGGTCTGCCAGGCCATCCGCGATGTGGTGGTGAGCGGAGTGCCGGGCCGGGTGGACGGTCCGGCCGGGCGCAGTGTGCGCATCGAGGCGGTGCTCACCTGCCTGGACGCCCGCGACTGGCTGACCGACGCCACCGGTGACGACACCCTCGCCGAACGCGGTCACGCCACCGCCGAGGACGATCGAACCATGGCCCAGCTGGCCGTGGGCCAGGTCGAATTCGCCGACGCGCTACTGGGTTTCGACGGCGGCGCGGATCCGGACGAGCGCTTGCGCACCGCCGCGGTACTGGCCCGGCTGGCCCCGCGCGCGCCGATCGCCTGGCTGGACGAACCCGCCTCGCTCGGGCAGCACGCTCCGTCCGAAATGCTGCGTGCCGACGCGCTTTTCGGTCTGCTGGACCGGATTCCGTCCGATGCCCGGCGCGGCGCGCCCTTCGATCCGCACGCGAGCCTGCTGCGTGGTGAACCCCCGCTGGAGCCAGATTGCGGTGTGGCACTGGTGGAATTCGACACCGACCGCCCCTTCCATCCGGACCGCCTGCATTCGGCGATCGACGCGCTGCTCGAGGGTGTGGTGAGCGCGCGCGGCCGGATCTGGCTCGCCACCCAGCCCGGCGAGGTGGTGTGGCTGGAGTCCGCGGGCGGCGGTCTGCGCATCGGTGGGGCCGGAAAATGGCTGGCCGCAATGACTCCCGAAGAGCTGGACGAGCTCGCGCGGGTGGATCCGGAACGGCACATGATGGCGTCGCTGCGCTGGGACGAGCATTTCGGCGATCGGCATTCGTCCCTGGTGATCCTGGTGCACGACGCCGATGCCGAGGAGATCCGGCACGCGCTGCACTGGGCGCTGGTCGACGAGGACGAACTGCGGCAGGTGCGGTTCGCTCCCGAGCGGGTGGCGCTGTGGCACGACCCGTTCGGTGATCAGCACGAGGATCCGTGCGACACAACCGTATCCACGCCGGGCACCGGTGACGCCGGTGCCCGCAAGAACGAAAGGTGAGGCGATGCAGGCGGGAATCCATCCCGACTACCATCCGGTGGTCTTCGAGGACGCGAGTACCGGAAAGCGCTTCCTGACCCGGTCGACCGCGACCTCGGCGCGCACCATCGAATGGGAGGACGGCAATTCCTATCCGCTCATGGTGGTCGATGTGACCTCGGATTCGCATCCGTTCTGGACGGGTGCGCATCGAGTCCTCGATACCGCGGGTCGCGTGGAGAAGTTCGAACGCCGCTATGGCAAACGCGTGCGCGGCAATTCCATCGTGCAAGAGGAGAATTGAGATGGCCGTTCCGAAGCGGCGGATGTCGCGATCGAATACCCGCAGTCGGCGTTCGCAGTGGAAAGCGACCGCGCCCGATCTGATTCCGGTGACGGTGGGCGGTGTGGAGTATCGGATTCCGCGCCGTCTGGCGCGTGCGGTGCAACTCGGGCTGCTCGATCCGGCTGATCTCTGATCGCGCGGTGAGGATCGGAACGCCGCCGGACCTTATCGGCGTGTTCCAAAAAGTCTTCTCAAAGTTGTGAATCCGTGGCCTGGCGACGGTATTCTCGGGGCCGAGGGCGGGTTCTTCTGACTACAGAAGAACCCGCTCATCGCCACTTTCGGGGGTGTTCACTCCCATTGCGCACCGGATAAATTCCGACAAATCAGCCAATTCACTTGTCCACGGCGGCAATGGGACTCGCCGCCGCTGTGGATTGTCCGTTCTTGGGCGAATCGCCCCATCCGGGGAGCGGTAGATCCGGCAGTAACTGTTCGAGTCGCCCCAGCCCGTCGGCCAGTACCGTCGCGGGTCCTTCGATGAGCGAGAACGGGAACGGCCAGTGATGTCCGGAGAGCCGGGCCACCTCGGCGGCCAGCTCCGCGGTGGTGGCCTCCAGATCGCTGACCTCCGTGCGCAGTTCGTCGATTTTGGTGAGTGCCGCGGCGAGCCCGTCCACCACGGTGCGGTGGTTGCCCGCGGCATCGTCGCCGAGTTGCGGCCAGCCCGCGAGCCCCGGGCCGCGCAGCTGGGTCTGGATGTCCCGGAGTATTTCGTCCTGTTCGGGAGTCAAGTCCTGTTCCTCCGATTCGAAATCCCATTGGCCGAAATCCGCGTAGTCGGTTTCGTTTACGTCGCATTCGACGCCGTCCACCACGACCTGCCGACCGGTCTGGAACAGCTGTGCCCGTGGCTCGCGATTGCTCCCGGACCAGGCGACGGTCTGCCAGGCCCAGGTCGCGGTGCCCGCGTCCAGCGCCCGGCTCACCGGCCAATATCCGCCGTAGATACCGACATTCGCGCGCCCGAGCACCGAGGCCGCACCGTCGAGGTAGGCGTTGATCGGTTCCTGCTGCTGCGGTGTCGCGTCGAAATCGGCGGAGAAGTAGATGGGCCGGTCCGGCCGTCCGCCGCAGCGCAGTACCCGCGCCAGCGCCGCGCGCGCATCGGTGACGCCCGCGCCGTAGCCGTCCAGCATGCGGGCCGCGGTGGTCTCCCAGTTGGACACGATCGAAACACCGTGCGCGCGTAGATCGTCCGCTTCGGCGGGGGTGAGGATCTTGCCCGGCAGGGATGGCCCGCCCTCGGAGAGGTAGCGGACCACGAAGTCGAAACCGGCCGCCCGGATCGCGCTCGCGGCGGGACGGCCTGCGGCGTAATCCAGCCCGAAACGCATGACACCCACTGTAATTCGCCGCGCGCGCGGATCGCGCGGCATTCCCGAAGTCGATCTGTCCGACCTGGTGAACTCCGTGAATTTGTCGTCGTGCGGTGGTTGACTGGGTGCGGCTGTGTGATCGGCGTCACTACAACCGCTATTGATTACTTTGCAGTACTTCAGAAACGGAGATGACCGATGCCTGTACGCGAGGAGGCGTGGCCCCCGGGCACGCCGTGCTGGGTCGACTGCCAGGTCGACGATCCGGCCAAGGCCGGTGAGTTCTACGCGGCGCTGTTCGACTGGGACGTTCAGGGCGGCGGGGAGGACACCGGGGGATATCTGATGGCGTTCCGCGACGGGCAGCCGGTCGCGGGCATCGGGCCCAAACCCGAAGCGGGCGTGCCCTCGGTGTGGACCACCTATTTCGCGGTACTGGACGCCGATGCCAGTGCCGAGGCGGTCACGGCGGCGGGTGGGCGCATGCTGGTGCCGCCCTTCGACGTGATGGAGTTCGGCCGCATGTTCGTGGCCGCCGATAGCGCGGGTGCGCCGTTCGCGGTGTGGGAGGCGCGGGCGCACAATGGCGCGGCCGTGCACAACGAGCACGGCGCGTACGCCTGGAACGATCTGCACACCGGCGCCTACGACGCGGCGAAGGCGTTCTACGCCAGCGTCTTCGGATTCACCTGCACCGAATTCGACGATGCCGCCATGCGTTACGCGACGCTGGTGCCGCCGGGCCGCACCGATCCGGTGGGCGGTATCAACGACGACACCGTCGAAGGCGTCGCGCCGGAACAGCCGTACTGGCTCACCTGGTTCCAGTTCGACGGTATGGACGACGGTCTGCGGCGCGCGGCGGAACTGGGTGCGACGGTGCTGCTGCCCGCCCAGGACGGCCCGTTCGGCCGGATGGCGGTGCTGGCCGCACCGCAGGGCGAATTGTTCGCCCTGCTCGACCCCAGCAAGACCATGGGGGAGATGCCGGCGCCCGAGGACTGAGCCGTGGCGCCGGTTCGAACCGGCAACGGCCCGAACGAGATCGGGGCCGGTACCGCGACTGCGGTACCGGCCCCGAAGCGTTTTCGGCGAATCAGCGCGCGGATGCCTTGACGCGACCCGACTTCCGCGACGACACCGCCAGCGAGGCACTGTGCGTGAGATCCGGCTCGGCCGGTGCGGGCGCCTGCCGGGCCTCGCGACGATCGGGCGCGACCAGGATCGCGGTGATCGGAATCGCCAGGGACAGTGAGCCGATGATGAAGAACGGCACGAAGAAGTTGAACAGTTCGTCGCCCTCGGGAATCGCCGCCGTGGGGTCCACGTGCACCTGGAGTCCGGTGAGCCCGGCGTAGTGCATGCCGGTCACCATGACCGCGTACGCCAGCGATCCGGCCATCAGCACCGGAACCGTGCGGGCCCACAGGCTGAACCACATCATCAGCGCCGACAGCACCCCGGCGATCACGTACACCGCGATGATCGACACCAGGCTGCGTTCGGTGGTGCCCTGCACCCGGATCGCCGAGAGCAGCAGCAGGTGCACGGTGCCGAGCCCGCCCGCCATGATCAGCGCGCCCGCCACCAGCCGCAGCCAGTTCAGGTTCTTACCGGCGACCACCAGGCCGACGAAGACGGTCAGCCCGGACAGCGCGGAGAACAGCGTGGTCATGGTGGTGTCGTAGCGCAGCGTGGTGCCCTTGACGCCGAATCCGAGCATCGAGACGAAGACCGAAAGGGCAACGCCGACACCGCCGATGGAGCTGGCGGCCACGAACAGCCAGAGCAGCCGGAAGCGGGCCGTCACCGATTTGGTGGATTGCCGGATGCACGCGAGCCCGCATGACACCCCGGCCAGTGACACGATCAGCGCCAGGCCGATCACCCAGTAGCCCATCGAGAAGTAGATCACCCAGAAACCCCTGCCTGCCTTCGTAATCTCCCGTGCGGACGGCGAATGTCTAGCC
This sequence comes from Nocardia sp. NPDC058058, assembly GCF_042885355.1. NCBI lineage: Bacteria > Bacillati > Actinomycetota > Actinomycetes > Mycobacteriales > Nocardiaceae > Nocardia > Nocardia sp. NPDC058058. The sequence goes on from NZ_JBHVSA010000004.1 coordinate 246,699, forward strand.
GCGCCGGGCGGTTTCGCGCTGTGCGTTCATGAGTCGTTCGATGGCGTACTCGGTGACCGCCGCCAGTGACCGTCGCACCTCGCCCGGATCGCGGGCGTCGATATCGACGATCGGCACGCCCTCGCGCACGCTGAGCGCCTCGCGCAGCTCGGCGACCGGGAAGCGCGGTGCGTCCGGGAAGCGGTTGACGGCGATCAGGAAGGGCAGTTTCTTGGCCTCGAAGAAGTCGACGGCGGCGAAGCTGTCCTCGATGCGGCGGGTGTCGACCAGCACGACGGCGCCGATGGCGCCCTTGATGAGGTCGTCCCACATGAACCAGAAACGGCGCTGGCCGGGCGTACCGAACAGGTACAGCACCAGATTGCCGGGCAGGATGATGCGCCCGAAATCCATGGCCACCGTGGTGGTTTCCTTACCGGGCGTGGCGGCGAGGTCGTCGACCCCGTCGGACATGCCGGTCACCATGGCCTCGGTGCGGAGCGGAACGATTTCCGAGACCGCGCCGACGAAGGTGGTCTTGCCCGCGCCGAAGCCGCCGGCCACCACGATCTTGGTGGAGGCCACGGTCCGGTACTCCTCGCCCGGGCGAGGCGGGTACTGCTGCGCTACAGCCGGATTCGCGTACTGCTGACCCGGATACTGGGGCCCACCGCTGGGGTACTGCGGTGCGCCCCCGTTGTAGCTCCCGCCGTCAAAGGGCGCGGAGTCCATGCAGTGTCCTCTCCATCAAATTACGGCGCTCGTCGTAGGTCGCCTGGTCGCTCAGGGTCGAATGCACGCGCAGGGTCCCGGCGACGACGAGATCGCCGATCACGACCCGGATCATGCCCAGTGGCCGCTGCAGGTGCGCCGCGATCTCGGCGACCGACAGGCGTGCGGTACCCATACGCAGGATCTCGGTGCGGATGTCACCGGCGGGCCAGTCGAAATGGGCGGTGTAGGAAAGTGTTTCGACGACCGCCTCGAGCGGCAGATCCACTGCCGGTTCGGTGCGGCCGGAGGTCAGCGCGTACGGGCGGACCCTGCTGGTCGGACGAGACCCGCCCACGCCCCCGTTTGAAGTTGTCATCGGCGGCTCATCAGGCAGTTCGGGCAGTGGCCTGCACCACCGACCCGACCCGGTCGACCAGCAGCGCCATCTCGTAGCCGATGCGGCCGATGTCGTGCTGCTTATTGGCCAGCACCGCCAGGTGCGAACCATTGCCGACGCTCATGACGAGTAGATAGCCGCGTTGCATCTCCACGATGGACTGCATCACCTTGCCGCCGTCGAAAAGCTGTGCGGCGCCGGCCGACAGGCTCGCCAGACCGGCGGTGACCGCGGCCAGCTGTTCGCCCCGATCGCTCGGTAGGTGCGGGCTGGTCGCCTGCAGCAGGCCGTCGGCGGAGACCAGGACGGCGTGCGAGACGCCCGGCACCTCCCGGGTGAAACGGGTGACCAACCAGTTCAGGTTCTCATCGGTGGTGGTGCGCTGGGAGTCGGTCATACATGCCCTCCGTCTGTGTACTGCGAGTCTGCGCGTCCCGAACGGACGCCGCTGAGATGCCGGGTCAAGCTGGAACGGATCTCTTCCGGATTGCGCGCGCCCGCCTCGTCCTCCTGCGCCACCGCACCGGGCACCAGCTGTGCGCCGGGTCGGCGGATGGGCAGTCCACCCTGGGTGCGGGAGCTGCTGGTCGGATTGGCGGCCTCCTCGGCCGCGGCCCAACCGGCGTCCGAGCTGGAGGACCATTCCGCGGCCGCGTCCGGGCCGCCGCCCGCCGGTTCCACCAGCCACTCGGACACCATGCGCTGGTAGATCGGGCTACCGGACATGGCGCTCTCGCGCTGCTGCGGAACGGGCTGGGCCGCCGGACCACGCTGCGGCAGTGCGGCGGAAGGTGCCGCGCCGCCGCCGAATCCGCCGTCGAAGCCGGTATCGCCGGTGCCGAAACCGCTGTCGCCCAGGCCGTTACCGCCACCGTTGGCGACCACCTCGCCGGTGCCGTTGGCGCCGTTGCCGTTTCCACCGTTGGCGCCGAGACCGCGAGCGTCGTCGCCGGTCAGGCCGTTGGCGCCGACCGGATTCGGGAAGCCGTTCGGGGGCGTGCTCGGCGCGTTGCCGCCGGGTCCGCTCGGGGCGGGGGGGTCCTCGTCGTTCCCGAAGGCGCTGTAACCGTTCGCGAAGAAGCTCCCGGTGTCGGCGTTGTCCGCGCCGTACCCGTATCCGTTGCCCGCGCTGACCGGCGGGAGCGGTTCGGGTGACCGCTGTATTTCCTGCGGCCGCTGTACCTCGTGCTGTCCGGTATCGCCCCAGAAGTCCACCGGCGGCGGGGTGTTCGGCCCCACGACGCTGTAGGCGGCGGTCGGCGCACCGGCGGCATCGGCGAACGCGTCCACGAAGTTATCGGTGAACGGCTGGTCGCCGGTGTAAACGGGTTGTTCACCGGTATCCGAACCCGGTGTCTTGCGTTGCGGCAGGCCCGAACTGGTGACCCCGAACCGTCCGGTGGTGACGACCTCCGGCGGATTGGGCACCGGCATCAGCCGCGGCGGGGTGACCACCGGTTGCGGTGCGGACGCGGGTGCGTGCGCCAGCGGGGGCACCGCGGCGATCGCGGCCGGAGCCACCGGCATCGCACCGGTGGCCGGGAACTGCCCGGTGCTGTTGTCGGTGCGTTCGGGCGCGGGCGAGACCAGGGTGCCCGGCAGGTGCACGCTGGCGGTGATGCCCGGCTGCTGCACCATGGCCGAGGTGCGGCGCAGGCTCACGGTGATGTTGTGCCGCTTGGCCAGTCGGCCCACCACGAACAGGCCCATGCGGCGCGCGGTCTCGACGTTGACCTCACCACCGGAGGCCAGTCGATCGTTGATGGACTGCAGGTCTTCGGCATTCATGCCCAGACCCCGGTCGGTGATCTCGATGAGGTAGCCCCCGTCCACGGCGCGCGCCACCGATACCGCCACCGGAGTGGACGGCGGCGAATAGCGCAGCGCGTTATCGATCAACTCGGCCAGCAGATGCTCGATATCGACCGCGGGCTCACCGGCGACGATGCCGTCGGGCACGGTGCCGATCTCGGCGCGCTGGTAGTCCTCCACCTGCGAGACCGAGGACCAGAGCATGTCGGACAGCGGCACCGGCGCGAGATGTCCACGGCGCAGCGCGGTTCCGGCCAGCACCAGCAGGTTGTCGCCGTTTCGGCGCATGCGGGTGGCGAGGTGGTCGAGGCGGAACAGCGATTGCAGGCGTTCGGAGTCGTCCTCGTCGCGTTCCAGTTCCTCGATCAGCGTGAGCTGCTGTTCCACCAGGGATTGGCTACGGCGGGACAGGGTCTCGAACATATTGCCGATCTGCAGTCGCAGTCGCGACTGTTCGGCGGCCAGGTGCAGCGCCTGGGTGTGGATATCGTCGACGGCTCGGGCGAGCTGGCCGATCTCCTCGGTGGTGTGCACGTCGACCGGGGTGATCTCGGGGGTGACGCCACCGGCGCGCACCACCTCGAGTTCCTGCGGCAGGTCGATGTGCGCCACCTGCAGGGCGTCGCGCCGCAGGCGGCGGACCGGCACGACCAGCGAGCGCGCGACGATCAGCGCGAGCGCCAGGCCCGCCAGCAGCATGCCGATAACGACCGAGGTATCGCGGAGCACGGTATTGCGCGCGTCCGTGGTGAGCTGGGCCAGCTTGGCGTCCAGCTTGGCGCCGATGCCCTGGCCCTCGCGGGCGTACAGGTCCTGGCTGGTCTTGATGGAGTCGACCATGGCCGGGATGGCCGCAGGGTCCGGTGCGCCGGAGGACAGGATGCCGATACGCATACCGGCGGCGTCCTTGAGCCCGTTGTAGTTCTCCGCCGCGTCCGGGACCAGGCCCTTGTAGACCTCGACCATGGTGATCTCGGCGCCGATGGCGGTGAGCAGGCGGACCTTCATGGCCTCATTGGCGCCGATGCCCGGTGTGGCCAGCATGAGGCGTTCCTGGGTGAGCAGACGGCTGGCGGTCATGACCGTGCCCTGCATCAGGAAGAGTTGCTGCACACGCAGATCCGAGAGCGTCTGCGAGGTGGTGAGCGCGGCCTGCACCTTGTTGGACACGGCCTGCGACTGATCGGCCACCGATTGCGGCGAGCTGTTGCGCAGGCTGTTGCGCATGTTCTTGGCGGCGCTGATCGAATCGGTCAGCCCCTGGGTGACATTGGCCTCCACCTTCGAGGAGCGGAGCAGTGTCTCCAGATCGGCGACCGCCTGATCGAACCGGGTAATGGCATTGTCCAGCACCGGGTTCGCGTCGGGGTTGCCCCAGCCCGCGATGGCCTGGACGGCGAGTTCCTGTGTGGCGGACTCGAATTTGGTTGATGGGCCCATTACGGCGGCCTGTTCCGTACCGGCGCTCAGGTTGTTGATCGTTTGCAGCTCGGAGTTGATGCGCAGGACCGCGAAGGTCGACGCGAGCAACACCGGGAGCACCAGAACGATGCCGACCTTGCGTGTGACGGGCCAGTTGGACAGGCTCAATTGCCAGGACCGGGGTGTCGCTTCCATCCCGCTTCCGTCGCCTCCGCTTTCACGAGTGACCCCCAGGTCGTATGCGGTTGTGTGGCGTAGGGGTCGAACCCCGCGCGGAACCAACTAGAGGTCTTCTTTTCCGGCCTGCAACATACCGCGCGGGCTGTGTAACGGCAATTCGAGGAACTCGCCATACACGACTCCGAATACAGCCGCGCGCAACGCCTTTCGAATACCTTTGCCGCGAGGTAATTAAAACGCGCTGGTCACCAGGCGATCCCGCCCGGCGTGTCGAAGTGGCCCTTCTCAGTCGCCTCTCAGTCGCTGTGGGCAGACTGGTGTTCATGCGCATTCTGGTAGTCGACGACGACCGCGCGGTCCGGGAATCGCTGCGCCGCTCGCTGACCTTCAACGGGTACACCGTCGACCTCGCCGTCGACGGTCTCGACGCACTGGAGAAGACCACCAGCCAGCGGCCCGACGCCCTGGTCCTGGACGTGATGATGCCCCGCATGGACGGGCTCGAGGTCTGCCGCCGACTGCGCAGCACCGGCGACGATCTGCCCATTCTGGTACTCACGGCACGGGATTCGGTCTCCGAGCGGGTCGCCGGCCTGGACGCCGGCGCCGATGACTATCTGCCCAAACCGTTCGCCCTGGAAGAGCTGCTGGCGCGACTACGCGCCCTGCTCCGGCGCACCACCGTCGATCAGGGCGAGGTCTCCGAGACCATGACCTTCGCCGATCTGTCGCTGGATCCGGTCACCCGCGAAGTGCTGCGCGGTGAACGCCCTATCAGCCTGACCCGCACCGAATTCTCACTGCTGGAAATGTTGATGGCGAATCCGCGCCGGGTGCTCACCCGCAGTCGCATTCTCGAAGAGGTATGGGGTTACGACTTTCCCACCTCCGGGAACGCGCTCGAGGTGTACATCGGATATCTGCGCCGTAAAACCGAGGCCGAAGGTGAGCCGCGCCTCATCCACACCGTGCGTGGCGTCGGCTACGTACTGCGCGAGACCCCGCCGTAGGGGATCGAGTCGTGGGTAGAACTGTTCCCCGGCGGCCGGTGGTCGCCGGGCTCGCGAAATCGGCGGAACCCGATATGCGCCCGCCGATGCCGCTCACGCGCTCGGTGTCACTGCGCTGGCGGGTGACGCTGCTGGCCGCCTCGGTGGTGGCGGTCGCGGTGGCCTTCACCTCCATCGCCGCCTACGCGATGGTGGCCCGTTCGCTGTACGCGGATGTGGATTCGCAGCTCAAGGCGCGCGCCTCGCTGATGATCGACAACAACTTCGATTCGCTCGGGTTCCAGTCGATCGTGCTGGCCGGGCTGTACTCCAATGACGTCGGGGTGGCGCTGATCTTCCCGGATCTGTCGCCGTACGTACCGCCGCAGACCACCAATCCGCCTGTCGGCAAACAGGAATTGGCGGTGGCGCGCGGGGAGATCGCCTTCTCGCTGCGCACCGTCGACAATCAGCGGGTGCTGGCGCGGCGCACGCATTCCGGCTCCACGCTGGTGGTTTCGCAGCGCCTGCAACCCACTCGCGAGGTGCTCGACCGACTGGCCTGGCTGCTGTTCGTGGTCGGCGGCTGCGGCGTCATGCTGGCGGCGGCGGCCGGAACGGCGGTGGGGCGCACCGGTTTGCGGCCCATCGCGCGTTTGACCGCGGCCACCGAACGCGTCGCCAGAACCGACGACCTCACGCCGATTCCGGTAACCGGTGATGATGAACTCGCCAGGCTCACCGAGAGTTTCAACACAATGCTGCGCGCACTCACCGAATCCCGGGAGCGGCAGCGCAGATTGGTGGCCGACGCCGGACATGAGCTGAAAACGCCACTGACGTCTTTGCGCACCAATATGGAATTGCTGATCGCCTCCTCGCGTCCGGGCGCACCGCGCATTCCGGATGAGGACATGGCCGAGTTGCGCTCGGATGTGATGGCGCAGATCGAGGAATTGTCCACGCTGGTCGGCGATCTGGTCGATCTCGCCCGCGAGGACGCCCCGGAAACGGTCTACGAACAGGTCGATATCGGTGATGTGGTGGGTCGCGCGCTGGAACGGGTGCGCCGCCGCCGCAGCGGTATCGAATTCGAGGCGTCCCTGCGCCCGTGGTTCGTCTACGGCTATGAGGCCGGACTCGAGCGCGCCATTCTCAATGTGCTCGACAATGCGGCCAAATGGAGTCCGGCGGGCGGTGCGGTGCGGGTGTCCATGCACGAGAACGGGCGCGGATTGCTCGAACTCACCGTGGATGACGCCGGACCGGGTATTCCGCCCAATGAGCGCGATCTGGTGTTCGAGCGCTTCTATCGCACCACCGCCTCGCGGTCGATGCCCGGCTCCGGCCTGGGCCTGGCCATCGTGAAACAGGTGGTGACCAAGCACGGCGGCACCATCACGATCGACGGTTCCGACCGCGGTGGCGCGTTGATCCGTATCGTTCTACCCGGCGAGGGCACGCCTTTCGCGGGCACCTGACCGTCTCGAGGCAGTTCGCACCGAAAGCTCCGGAAAAAGCCAGCGCGATCTCAGTCCGCTCTCAGTCGTCACCGCCACGCTTGGCTACGAGACTCGAGGAGAAACGAGAAACATGACCGAGGATTCGAAGCGGGACCCCGAAGCCACTTCCGGCCCCGCAGCCGCGCAGCCCGATCCGAACGCTGCCGCGCAGTCGCCCGCCATTCCCGGCGTCCCCGCGACCCCGGCTCATGGTGCAACACCCGGCGCCGATACCGGCGCCCAGCCGAACTTCGGCATCGAATCGGCCCCCGGGGGCGGTAGCGCGCCCGCCGCGGGCGGTGCGGAATCCGCCGCCGGTATCGATCGTCCGGACCCAGCCCAGTCCGCGCCGAACGCGCCCGGCTACTCCAGTCCCTGGGGCCGATCCGCCGGTCCCGCAGCGACTTCCGCGCCCGGCGCGCATCCGCAGGGCGGGCGCACCGAGGGCTTCGACGGTTTCGGTGGTGCCGGTCCGACCGGCCAGATTCTGGAAGGTCATGCGGCGCAGCAGGGTTCGTGGGCGCGCGGCCAGGGGCAGAGTCATCCGTACGGCACTCCCGCGGGCTACGGCGCTGCGGGACAGCAGGGTTCGGCTCCCGGGTCCTCCGGTGCGCCCTCGTACGGCGCGACCGAACAGCTTCCGGCCGCCGGGACCGAGCAATTGCCGGTCGGCCCGTATGGCCAGGCGTACGCGGCGTCGGGGGCCGGGTACGCCCAGGGCATGGGCGGACCGCAGCACACCGAGCCGATGTTCGGTGGTCCGGGCGGTCCCGGCGGGCCGGGTCAGCCGCCGCACGGCCCGGGTTTCCCGGGCGATCCGGGCGCGCCCGCGCCCAAGCGGTCCGGCCGGGCCGGGCTGGTGGCGGGTGCGATCGTGCTGGCCCTGGTGAGCGGCGGTATCGGCGGTACCGTCGGCGCGCTGGCCACCCGTTCGGACAGCGGCGGTTCCTCGCTCACCAACGCGCTGGACGCGCCCAAGCCGAATGTCAGCACGGTGGCCAACGCCCCGGCCGGTTCGGTGCAGGCGGTCGCGCAGAAGGTGCTACCGAGCGTGGTCATGATCCGGGTGGCGGGCGCGAAGGCCGAGGGCGAGGGCTCGGGCGTGGTGCTGTCCACCGACGGTTTGATCCTCACCAACAATCACGTGGTCAGCGGTGCGGGCCCGAACGCCAAGATGGATGTGGCGTTCAGCGACGGCACCACCGCGCCCGCGCAGTTGGTTGGCGCGGATCCGGTCTCGGATCTCGCGGTCGTGCGGGTGTCGAACAAGCAGGGGCTCAAGCCGATCGAACTCGGTGCCTCCGGCAATCTGCAGGTCGGTGAGTCGGTGGTGGCGATCGGTTCGCCGCTGGGCCTGGCGGGCACGGTGACCACGGGCATCGTCTCCTCGCTGAACCGCCCGGTGTCGACCAGCGGTGAGGCGAATTCGCAGGGCACGGTCATCGACGCGATTCAGACCGACGCCGCCATCAACCCGGGCAATTCCGGTGGTGCGCTGGTGGATATGAACGGCAAGCTGATCGGCATCAATACCGCCATCGCGACCCTCGGGGTGTCCGAGGCCGCGGGCGGGCAGAGCGGTTCGATCGGTCTCGGTTTCGCGATTCCGGTGGATCAGGCCCGCCGGGTGGCCGATGAGCTGATCAAGAACGGCAAGGCCACCTACGCCCAGATCGGCGTGAAGGTGCGCGCGCAGGATGACGTCAACGGGGCGCGCGTGCTGGAGGTGACCCCGGACGGTCCGGCCGCCAAGGCGGGCGTGCCGAACAACGCGGTCGTCACCAAACTCGATGACCAGGTGATCGATTCGGGCAATGCGCTCATCGCCGCGGTGCGTTCGCACCGTCCGGGCGACAAGGTCAAGGTGACCTTCACCGATGACCAGGGCAACAATGCGAAAACCGTCGAGGTGACCCTCGGCGAGGCGGCGGCGGAAGGCGGTCGGTGATGCGACAGGACAGTGGCAGGACACCGCTGCCGGAGATCCGGGTCACCCCGGATGGCGGCTGGGAGCTGTTGTCGGACAACGGCACTGTGTTCTCGGGTACGGCCGCGGTGCTCGCGGGTCCGGGCACGGTGATCCCGGGCGCAGCCGCCGGGCTGTCGGGTCCAGGCGCTACGGTTAGCACCATGGAAATCGATGCCGCTGTGGCGGGCCGTGCTCTTGTCGTGGTCGTCGACGACCGAACCGCTCATGGCGGCGTGGACTCCTTCGGGCCGCTGGTCACCGAACTGCTCACCGAGGCGGGCTTTCTGGTGGACGCCTCGATCTCGGTGCAGGCCGATGAGGTCGAGATCCGCAACGCGCTCAATACCGCGGTCATCGGCGGCGTCGATCTGGTGATCTCGGTCGGCGGCACCGGTATGTCCCCGCGCGATGTCACCCCCGAGGCCACCGAGGAGGTGCTGGACCGGGTGCTTCCCGGTATCAGCGAGGCATTGCGCGCTTCGGGTCTGGCCTCGGGTTCGCTGGACGCGGGGCTGTCCCGCGGGCTGGCGGGCGTCTCGGGTTCGACCCTGGTGGTGAACCTGCCGGGTTCGCGGGCCGCGATTCGCGACGGTATGGCCACGCTCGGCCCGCTGGCGAGCCGGGTTATCGATGAATTGTCCGGTCTGTCGGAATGATTTCCGAATCCCCGGATTCCACTTCTTCGGATTCCACGCAGGATTCCCAGGATGAAGCCCGCCCGGCCGCGCGCCGGGCGGGTTCTCGCCGTTTATCGGCCGCGGACGCGGCCAAACTGGCGGCGATCTTCGGCGAGGCATTGCCCGCCACCACCTCCGATGAGCGCACCCCCGAACCGGATTCGGGTCGATCCGGCGATGACTGGTTGCGTTCCCAGGTGCCCCCGCATCACGGCTGAATTCCCGGCCGAATTCGCTGAGCGCGCTCACTCTCGAGTGTGGTCACCATCGCAGCCGCGTGTTGTTCGCGCGGCATTCCGCCCGCTCGGCGGCGCATCTCACATTCACGGTGATTCATCGCTGTATTCGCATGTTCACCACACTGTTGCCAAATAGTTGCAGCTGTGGCTATCGTCTCGCTCGGGTCGATATAGATACGTGTCCAAAGGGTTTGAGCAGACTGCTTGATATTTGCTCACTGGGAGTTGGATGCGGCGCGCGACCACATCAGCTCCGGTGGTCGGAGCTGAACGCGAGACAACCTGATGAGGGAACGAATGAGCGAGAACCGCACCAGCGGTATCCGTCGCGCCGTCCGCTTCGCGGGCATCGGCGCAGCCGCCTCGGTGGCGCTCGGTCTGATGTCGACCGGCGCCGCCAATGCCGATACCTTCGTGCCGTTGCCGGACGGTCAGAAGGTCGCTCCCGGTGGAGCTGTCACCATCACCCGCACGGGTGAGCACGCCGTCATCTCGCCGTCGCTGGCCGCCAATGGCGCGGGCCGCGTGGTCTGGGTGTCGGGCAATGCCGTGGCCGATGTCGCCGAGACGCCGGAAGGCACCGTCGGCCCGAACAACGGCGCGGCCAACCTGCCGGGCTCGAACAATTCCTCCACCCATGGCGCCTCGCACCTGGCCACCGGCTACATCGTGGGCTGCCAGGTCGACATCGCGAGCAACGCGATCTCCGCGGGCGTTTCGGGCGGAATCAACCTCAGCGGTGGCAGCCTCGGCGCGTCGGTCGGCCTGAATCTCGGCCCCGGCGAGGTCAAGTTCGTCGAGATCGACAGCAAGGACATCCTGAAGGCCGGCCACTACTCGGTCGAGTACCAGGACGCTCAGATCCAGGTCAACGGCTGCGCGGGCTATGCCCAGGCGCGGGCGTACACCGTGGTCGAGGTCATCGGTGACCACTACTCCAAGACCACCCTCTACGGGCAGCCGTTCAGCCTCGGCTGAGCCGCCCGGACATCCAATTCATTACTCGCGTAAGCGAATTCGACCCTAGAGGGATAATGCGATGAACATCCGCAAGACTTTGGCACGGGCGGCCGGTATCGGCGCCGTCGCCACCGCCGCGCTCGGCCTGTTCTCCACCGGCGCGGCCAATGCCGACACCTTCGTTCCGCTGCCGGGTGGCGAACTCACCAAGACCCTGTCCGATGGCACTGTCGTGACCGTGCGCATGGTCGGCGAATCGGCCAATATCAGCCCGTCCATGGGCAGCACCCCGGTGCACCGCAACGCCTGGGTTTCGGGCAGCGCGCAGGTGCAGCTTTCGGGTAACACCACCGCGGTCGGCGGCAAGATCTTCCCCGGTTACGTGGTGGGTTGCCAGGTCGATATCTCCGGTGGCGGCGCGACCGGCGGCGCGACCGGCGGAGCCGACTTCTCCGGCAATATCGATCAGGGCGGCACCGGCGTCACCAGCGGCGGCAACCTGACCCTCGGCCCCGGCCAGACCCGGTCGTTCTACGTGCTGGACCTGGAGCAGGCCGATGATTTCGGCAGCGAACAGCACAAGGTTCGCAATGCGTTCAAGGGTTCCAACGGTTCGGTCACCTGGGCCGACGAGACCATCGGCCTGACCGGTTGCGGTGGTTACGCCCAGGCCCGCTCCTTCGTGAGCGTCGAGGTCGAGACCGACAATGTGATCACCTGGGTGACCCTCTGGGGGCAGCCCTTCAGCCTCGGCTGATTCCTTCCGCTCTGCGGAAACCTAAGGGGCCCGGCGCTTTTAGCGCCGGGCCCCTTTTGCTATCCATAGCATTCCCGACATACATCAGGGCATAGATCCGGGACTTGTGCGGGTGCACTGGATTCGGTTCTCTCACACCTCACAGATCACAACGGTGATGTAAAGTGCCCTGCGTCGCTACACATTAAGAATTTGTTAGCAGTAACACAGTGGCAACAATGTGGCGACAAACTTACCCGGGGTTCCCCAAGAGCCCCATTTCAACCTCGGTGGTCGAGGTTGACCGCAAGAAACCTGATGAGGGGAAGTATGAGCGAGAACCGCACCCACGGTCTGCGTCGTGGTGCCCGCATTGCGGGTATCGGCGCTGCCGCGGCCGTGGCCATCGGCCTTTTTTCGACTGGTGCCGCTAATGCCGATACCTTCGTACCGTTGCCGGACGGTCAGAAGGCTGCGCCCAGTGGAACTGTGACGATCACCCGTACGGGTGAGCACGCCATCATTTCACCGTCGTTGTCCTCCAATGGCGCTGGCCGCGTCGTGTGGGTCACCGGCAATGCCGTCGCCGAGGTCACCGAGACCCCCGATGGCACGATCGGACCCAACAATGGACCTGCCAATGGCAACGGCTCCAACAATTCCTCCACCCATGGCGCCTCCCAGCTGAGCACCGGCTACATCGTCGGCTGCCAGGTGAACATCGCCGATAACGCCATCACCGCTGGTCTTTCCGGCGGCATCAGCCTCAGCGATGCCTCGGTCGGCGGCTCCATCGGCGTCAACCTCGGCCCGGGTGAAGTCAAGTTCGTCCAGATCGATTACAAGGACATCCTGAAGCCGGGTACCTACGCGGTCGAGTACCAGGATGCCGAAATCCAGCTCCAGGGTTGCGCGGGTTACGCCCAGGCGCGGTCGTACACCACCGTCGAGGTCATCGGCGATCACTACTCGAAGACCACCCTGTACGGCCAGCCGTTCAGCATCGGCTGATAGTGGTCACCCCCGCCAAATCACTTCTCGCGCAAGCGAAATCAACCCTCGAGGGAAAACTGTAATGAACATCCGTAAGACTGTGGCGCGGGTGGCCGGTGTCGGCGCCGTCGCAACCGCCGCTCTTGGCCTGTTCTCCACCGGCGCCGCCAACGCCGATACCTTCGTCGCGCTGCCGGGCGGCGAACTCACCAAGACCCTGTCCGATGGCACCGTCGTCAACGTCAAGCTCGTCGGCGAATCCGCCAACATCAACCCGTCCATGGGCGCCACCCCGCTGCACCGCAACGCGTGGGTGTCGGCCTCGGCGCAGGTCAACATCTCCGGTGACACCACCGCCACCGGCGGCAAGATCTTCCCCGGTTACGTGGTCGGCTGCCAGGTCAACATCGCCGGTGGTGACACCAGCGCCGGAGCCACCGGTGGCGCTTCCTGGGACAGCTCGGGCAATGTCACCCCGTCGGCCGGCGCCACCGGCGGCGGCAACCTGAATCTCGGCCCCGGCCAGGCGAAGTCGTTCTACGTGCTCGACCTGGAGCAGGCCGACGACTTCGGCTCGGAGACCCATAAGGTCCGCAATGCCTTCAAGGGCAACAGCGGTTCGGTCACCTGGGCGGACGAGACCATCGGCCTGAACGGCTGCGCGGGCTACGCCCAGGCGCGTGCCTTCGTCAGCGTCGAGGTCGAGACCGACAATGTGATCACCTGGGTCACCCTGTGGGGCGCGCCGTTCTCGATCGGCTGATCTCTATAACGTAAGACGAACGGGCCCGGCGCATTTCGCGCCGGGCCCGTTCGTGTTCGCGTATCTTTTGCGTAAATTCGCGCCGGGCAGCGGCTTTCGCGCCGACCGCCGGAATCAGCTCTCGTGCCTGCCCCCGGCGGTGCCGTTCCGGCCCTCGGCGAGCAGATCCCGAATCTGTACCAGCACTTCATTATCCGACAGCGGAGTATCGGTACTGCCCCAGCGCGCCTTGGCCTTGGTGGCCGGAACCACCAGGATGAAGTACAGCAGCGCCGCGATGATCAGGAAATCCAGCGCCGCGGTGATGATCGGTCCGATCGCGACGAATGTGGCGGGTTTGTCCGCCACCAATTGGAATCCGAGCCCGAGTTCATTGCTGCCGCCGAACACCGCGAGCAGCGGATTGATGACGCCGTTGCTGAAGGCGGTGACAACGGCCACGAACGCGGTGCCGATGACGACCGCCACGGCCAGGTCGACGACATTGCCGCGAAGCAGGAAATCCTTGAAACCCTTGAGCATTGCCGGAAACTCCTCTGCGTAAGGCGGGTGGAGCCTGCGTGATGCGTTATCGGGGATGCTAGTTCACCCGGTGGCCAGGTCAGTGGAACACGACGGTGAGCGCGGTGCGGAGCGAGGCGGCGGCGACGGCGGTGGCGCGCCGAGAGTCCAGGGCCACCAGCACGACGCGTTCGTCCCTGCCGGGGGTGGTGTTCGCGCCGGGGGCGAGGACGACGGCGGCATCGGTGGCCAGCAGGCGGGCGGGGCGGCCGCCGGTGCCGGGTTCCTCCGCGGCGACCACGTCGACGCGGTCTCCGGCCCGGAGGATATCGGCAACGGCGTTGTCGGCCAGGCGAATCGGGACTATGCGGGCGTCGGGGGAGTGGGCCGCCACGGCTGCCAGGCGGGGGCCGATGACACGCAGTTCGGTGAGGATCTCGCCCGGTGCGACCGCCCCGGTCAGGGTCGCGCCGCGCAGTGCGCCGGGTTCGCGGATCGCGCCCTCGGGCAGGGTGGCCGTCTCCCGGGGCGCGGGGCGCAGATCCTCGGCGGCGAGGACGTGGCCCGGCGGCAATTCGCGGGTGGCGACGAGCACCTCGGTATGTCCGGCCGCCGGATCGCCGCGCACCGCCAGGACGGCGGCGAGCAGTAGCAGCGCCACGGCCGAAATGCGCCGCAGCAGTACGCCGTCGACCCACGGTGGGAGCGATGCCATGAGGACTTCGAGGCGGGAACCGCGGCCGAGATCGGCATCGCGGCCGGGTGTGCGCAAGCGGATCATGCACGGAAGCCTAGGTCCGGGCACAGGTCAGCCGACCCCGGAAAAGGGTCGGCTGTGGATAACTTCGATGCTGTGGATATCGGTCGGTGCGACCGGAAAAGGCCTGGTCGGAGCCCGGGCCCGGGCTACCGGATCAGGCCGCGGAGGTGCTGTTCGAGCTCGAGCTCGAGGTCGTCGCGGCCGGGGTGGAGCTGCTGGTGCTCGCGCCGTTGGAACCGCTGCTCGAACCGGTGGAGCTGCCGCTGTCCGAGGAGGACGCGGGCTTGGCGGCCTCGCTGGAGGTGCTGCCGTTGCGGCTGTCGGTGCGGTAGAAGCCGCTGCCCTTGAAGACGATGCCGACCGAGTTGAAAAGCTTGCGCAGCTTTCCATTGCAGCGATCACACGTGGTGAGCGCGTCATCGGAGAAGGACTGCACGATGTCGAACTTGTTGTCGCACTCGGTGCAGGCGTACGAGTAAGTAGGCATCGGGAAACCTCTCCACGGTCTTCGTCGATCTAGCACTCTACAGATGACAGTGCCAACACTGCCAATCGGGTGTCAATTCCCGGGTTATTCACCCAGCTCCAGCAGTCCGCCGAACGGTGTCAGCGCCCAGCCCATTCGATGGTCGTGCGATTCACGCGGCAAATGGTCGACAACCTCATCGTCGCGTACCACCGCGATCATTCGGGCATCGGCTCGGCTCGCGTGCAGACTTCGATCGTAATAACCCGCGCCGCGACCCAGTCGAGTCCCACTCCGATCCACCGCCAGCGCCGGGATCAGAATCACCTCCGCCAGCCGCAGCGCATCGGCGATGGGCGCGCCGTCGGGCTCGCGCAATCCGAATCGCCCGCGCCGCAACCGTTCCGGCCCTTCGTACTCGGCCCACTCCAGCGGACCCGGCTCACCGGTGACCGGCAGCAGTACCCGCGCACCCGTCGCCCGCAGCGCGTCCAGCATCGCGACCGATCCCGGTTCGCCGCCGACCGGCACATACGCGCAGACCCAGCTGTGTCCGGCCAATGCCGCGGCGTGCCCGGCCAATGCCTCGGCTTCGCGTTCCCGTTGTCCGGGAGTGATCGCCTTGCGCCGCGCCAGGATCTCGCCGCGCCAGGCCGCCTTGTCCCGCACTTCGCTCACGCCCCAACGATATGCGCCCGCGCCGCGCGTCCCGATCACCGACTATGTGGCGCTCAGCACTGTTCGCGGTGGCGGGAGTGGGTATGAAGTGGTGGAAGGGGTGCGCACATGCCGGATGGGTATGGCTTCGCGCGCCCGCGGTCCCGCGTTCGGTGCGCTCGGTGCGCGCCGGACGCTTAGGCTCTCGGGGACGTCGGGGCGTTGCTTCGGCCGCGACGACGCTCCAGACGGATGGATAGGGTGAGCTCATGACAGCTAATGGCGGCGGAGCCGAGTGCTTCCGCACCGCGGTGGTGCCCGCGGCGGGGCTCGGCACGAGGTTCTTGCCCGCGACCAAGACGGTGCCCAAGGAGCTGCTACCGGTGGTCGACACCCCGGGCATCGAGTTGGTCGCCGCGGAGGCCGCGGATTCCGGCGCCTCCCGGCTGGTGATTGTGACCTCGCCCGGAAAAGACGGCGTGGTAGCGCATTTCGTCGAGGATCTGGTGCTGGAGAGCACCCTCGAGGAGCGCGGTAAGCATCACCTGCTGGAGAAGGTGCGCAAGGCCCCGGCGCTGTTGGACGTCACCTCGGTGGTGCAGGAGGAGCCGCTCGGCCTGGGTCACGCGGTGGCACAGGCGGAATCGGTGCTCGATGCCGACGAGAGCGCCATCGCGGTGCTGCTGCCCGATGATCTGGTGCTGCCCAGCGGTGTGCTGTGCGCGATGGCCGAAGTGCGTGCCACCTATGGCGGTTCGGTGCTGTGCGCCATCGACGTGCCCAAGCAGGAGGTCAGCGCGTACGGCGTCTTCGACGTCGAGGTGCTGCCCGGTGCGGACGCCGATGTGCTCAAGGTCAACGGCATGGTGGAGAAGCCGCCGATGGATCAGGCGCCGTCCACTTTCGCGGCGGCGGGCCGATACCTGTTGGACCGCGCCATCTTCGACGCGCTGCGCCGGATCACCCCGGGCGCGGGCGGTGAGTTGCAGTTGACCGACGCGATCGCCCTGCTCATCTCCGAGGGACATCCCGTTCACGTTGTGGTGCACCGTGGGTCGCGACACGATCTGGGTAACCCGGGCGGCTATCTTCGTGCTGCGGTCGATTTCGCTTTGGAACGTGAGGAATACGGTCCCGCCCTGCGCGAGTGGCTGGAGCAGCGGCTCACCTCGCAGGAGTGAGCGATGCCGCCGACGGGGTGTGGTTAGTGCGCGAGACCAGGGAAGGGCGGCATGCGCTCGGTTGAGGATCAGCAGATCAAGGTGACCGCGGCGGCTGTGGCGCCGCGGCCCGTTCGGGTCGCTATCTCGGAGGCCCAGGGACTGCTGTGTGCCGAGGATGTGGTCACCGAGCGTCCGCTACCGGGTTTCGATCAGGCCGCCATCGACGGCTATGCCGTGCGCAGCGTGGATGTTTCCGGCGCGGGCGCCGATATTCGCGGTGAGGACGGCGAACCGGTCGAGCTGACGCTGCCGGTGGTCGGCGAGGTGGCGGCCGGTTCGCGCCAGCCGATTCGCCTGCAACCGCGCCAGACCGTGCGCGTGGATACCGGCGCTCCGCTGCCGACGCTCGCGGATGCCGTTCTGCCGCTTGATTTCACCGATGGCGGTCGCGCCCGGGTGAAGGTGTACGAGCCGGTCCGCTCGGGCGATTACGTGCGCCGCATCGGCGATGACGTGCAGCCGGGTGATCTGGCGGTGCGCGCGGGCACCATTATCGGCCCCGCGCAGGTGGGCCTGCTGGCGGCGGTGGGCCGGGACAAGGTGCTGGTGCATCCGCGCCCGCGCCTGTCCGTGCTCTCGGTGGGCGGTGAGCTGGTCGATATCGATCGCACGCCCGGACCGGGCCAGGTCTACGACGTGAACTCCTACGCCCTCGCGGCCGCCGCGCGCGACGCGGGCGCGGATGTGAACCGGGTCGGCATCGTCAGCGCCGATCCCAAACGCCTGCGCGATGTGGTGGAGGGCCAGCTGGTTCGCTCCGAGGTCGTGGTGATCGCGGGCGCGGTGGGCGGCTGGGCGTCCGAGCAGATTCGCGAGGCACTGGAAGGCCTGGGCGAATTGGAGATCACCCGGGTCGCCATGCATCCGGGTTCGGTGCAGGGTTTCGGCCTGCTCGGCCGCGATGAGGTGCCGACCTTCCTGCTGCCGTCGAATCCCGTTGGCGCGCTGGTGGTTTTCGAGGTGATGGTGCGACCGCTGATTCGAATCGCGCTGGGGCGCAGACATCCCATGCGCCGGGTGGTGCGCGCCCGCACGATTCTGCCGATCGCCTCCATCCCCGGCAGGCGGGGTTATCTGCGCGCGCAGCTGATGCGCGATGAGCAGACCGGTGACTATCTGGTGCAGCCGCTGGGCGGGCCGAACGGCGCGTCCTCGCATCTGCTGGCCACCATGGCCGAGGCCAACAGTCTGATCGTGATCGATCCCGATGTCACCGAGGTGCGTACCGGTGACGAGGTGCGGGTCGCCTTCCTCGCGCAGCGAGGCTGAGGCCTTGGACATGAACGTCTTCCGGGCCGCCCAGCATCCGGGCTGGCCCGCACATCTGGGACCGGTGCGCGTGGCGGCCGGTCAGGTCACGTTGCGCCCCATCCGGTTACGGGACGCCTCGGCGTGGAGCCGGATTCGCACCCGGGATCGGGAGTATCTGGAGAAGTGGGAGCCGACCGGACGGGGTTCCTGGGAGGCGCGCAATCACGCCGGGAATTGGCCGTCACTGTGGTCGAGCCTGAAGGCGGAAGCCCGTCGCGGCGCGATGATTCCGCTGGTGATCGAGGTGGACGGCACCTTCAGCGGTCAGATGACGGTGGGCAATATCGTGCGCGGCGCACTGCGTTCGGCGTGGATCGGCTACTGGGTCTCCAAGGAGGTCAGCGGTCAGGGTGTGGCGACGGCCGCGCTGGCGCTGGGCCTGGATCATTGCTTCGGCGAGGTGGGACTGCATCGGGTGGAGGCCACGGTGCGCCCGGAAAACCTTGCCAGCCAGGCGGTATTGCGCAATGTCGGCTTCCGCGAGGAGGGACTGCTGCGCCGCTATCTGGATGTGGACGGTGCGTGGCGCGACCATCTGCTGGTCGCCATGACGGTCGAAGAGGTCTCGGGAACCGTGGTGGACAAGCTGATTCGCTCGGGGCGCGCCGCGCAGCCGTGAGCCGCCGCACCGGTTGATCTCGACATCCATACCGAGTCCGAGTCGTGTGACTACTGTGGCAGGTGTTGACGGCGCGCCTGCGGGTTATTCCTGAGGCGCCGAACTAGCCTACGGACGTCGGTGGTGCGTCCTCGTATGACCGGCAGGTGCTGTGGTGCACGTCGATGGACGATGTACGAAGGGATGCGAGCCAGGCGGGGACGGAGGTGTTGGGCGCGATGCCGAATTCGATCTTGTGGATCGGACTGGTCGTGCTCTGGGTGTTCGTGCTGTTCCCCATGTTGGCCGGCCGCCACCCCCGCATTCGCCAGCACACCGACGCGGCGCTGGCCACCCGGGTGTTGCATCGCGGGGATACCGAGCGACGCATCAGAAAAGGTCCGGCATCCGGACATGACACCGACCCGGACTACGTGCCGGTTCGCAGGAAGCATCACCACGATGATCCGGAGGATCGGATGACCAGATCGGACGACAGCACTCGAGCTGAATCGGACGACGAGGATTTCGACACCGCCCGCGAACGCGATACCGAGAGCGCGGTTTCCGCGCCGGAAACCGTGGTGGCCGCGGCCACCGAACCGGTGACCGAAGCGGCAGGTGATGAATCCGAGTCCGGGACAGCGGAATTCGACAGTGAGACGCGAACGGTCGGGGAAGTCGACGATACTCCCGGCGAAGTGAACGATGAGCGCCCCGCGCGCACAGCGCATTCGGACGACGCGGACCAGGCCCAGGATGTGCGTGCGACCCGCGACGGCGGCGATGAACCGCGCAGGCGCGTGCGGATGGACGCCCCGCAGCGCAGCCGGGTCCCCGCGCTGCGCGACCAGGAGCCCGAGTACGACCCGGACGAACTCGATGCGGACGACCCGGATTTCGTGCCGTCCCGGCGCGGTCGCGGTGGCTACGATCCGGAGGCCGATGCCATCGCGCGCGCGGCCCGCTACACCTTCCGGCAGCGCGCGGTACTGGGCCTGGTGCTGAGCACGCTGCTCTTCGCCGGTGCGGGACTGGCGATTTCGGCCACCCTGTGGTGGCTGGCCGCGTTCTCCGGGACGGTGCTGGTGGGCTATCTGGCCTACCTACGCAAGCAGGTGCGGTTGGAGGAGGACATTCGCCGCCGCCGCGCCGCGCGCCTATCCCGTTCCCGCCGTGAGGATGCCGAAGCCGAGGCGGCGGCCGAGGCCGACCAGCCGCGGCCGGATCGGGAGGAGACGCGCACGCAATTGCGGCGCGCGGTGCTGGTGGAACCGGATGACGAGGATCCGCTATTCGAGCATCTGGAATTGTTCGATGCCGCTACCGCACGGGCCGTCCGGGAACGGGCCGCCGGCCGCGTTCGCCGCGCGGTCGGTGAATAGGTTCGCACCGACGTAGTTAGGCACTGAAACTTCAATGGGTGCCCGGCCATTGGCCGGGCACCCATTGTCTTGTGCTGTGCCGCTAGCGGGTTCCGGGCATTCGGGTGGTTACCGGTATCTGCTGTTCGATGAGTTCGGCGAGGGTGCGCAGTTTGGCCGCGAATTCGCGGGCCGCCACCGGATCCTCGGTGGAGCCCTTCACCACTTTGGAAGAGAGTGCGGCCAGCCGGGATTCGGCGGTGCTGAATACATCGGGTGCGGGCGGCGCGTCCTCGGCGAGATCGCCGCGCAGCCAGGATTGCAACCGCCGCACCACCTCGCCCTGTTCGTAGTCGCCGGGCAACACCGCGATCGCTTCCCGGAGTTTGCCCGCGGTGACCTTCGCATCGGCCGCCAGGGTGGTGTAGACCGTCACCGCGGCGTCCTCGCCGTGCGCCGCCATGATCGGCAGCAGTTCGCGAATCTGGCCCTCGTTGATGGAGGGCGCGACCGGATGCAGCCGGGCCGCCAACGGCCACGCGCGAATCAGCTTGTGCGCGTACGAGCGCTGCATATCCCAGCGCTTCTCCACGTAGTCGTCGAAGTTGGCGTGCTCGGCCCGATACAGGCGACCGTCCCGCACGATCTGCAGCGCGCGCCCGGCTACCCAGAACGCGACCCGCAGTGCGTCGATGGAGGATTCGCACAGATCGAGCTGTTCCAGCTCGCTGGCGTTGAGCGGCCCGTCGCCCGCCGCGGGCAGCGGCATGGTGAGCACGCTCGGTGATGCGGTGGCCGCGCCGCGCAGGGTGCTGCCCACGCTGCGCAGTGCCGGATCGATTCCGCGCATGGCTGATTCGACCCTCGATCCGGGTGTGGCTTTGGGGCGCACCGGCTTCGCGTCGACCGGCGCCGAATCCTGTTCATCCGGGGCGGGTTCGATCACCGGGGCGACCGGATCGGCACTGGGGGTGACGAACATGGCGGCCGGGGATTCCGCCGCCATGGCGGGCGGGAGCACCATCTCTGTTTTCGAGGCCTTCGTTGTGGGTTTGGCGGTGGCGGGAGTCGGTGCGGTGCTGTGCCATTCGGCATCGCGCAGCGGGGAGACCGGGGGCGTGTGCTCGGCCTCGTCGGAGAGGGGGTTGCGGGTGGGGGCGGGGTGGGTGCCGCCGATGGAGCTCTTGCGTCGCTGCGGTGGCATCAGGCCGATACCTCCAGTGCGTCGGGGGTGGTGCGGGTTTCGTAGTACGGGCGCAGCAGTTCCGCGCCGACCTGGCTGTATTCGCCGAGGTCCTCGATCGGGTTCTCCGCGCCGTCGCCGACCTCACCGTCGGCGGCCTCGCGGTACCACTTCCACGCGCTCACATACGATTCGAAGACGTCGTAGCCCGCGCCTTCGAGATTGGTGCGCTGCGTGCGGTATTCGGTGGAGACGTTGACGCCGTTCTTCATGGTGACCGGAACCTTGGTCATCAGCACCCGCACTCGGATGGGCCGCGCGCTCTCGGCGGCGGCCTCCTCGGCGGCCCGGTAGGTACTGGGGACGCGTTTGACCTCGGACGGGCTCACGCTGGTCACCAGGATCAGCTCATCGCTCTCGGGTACCGCGGCCTTGAAGATATCGGCGGATTCACCGCCCGCGTCGACGATGATCACCTGGTACTTCCCGGCATTGTCGGTGATGCAGTCGTTCACGTGCCGGGACGGAAAGGCGATGAGTTCGAAGGGAACGTCGATATTCTCTTTCCGTAGCCGCCGGTACCAGGAGTATCCGGTCTGGCTGAGCGGGTCGGCATCGATGACGAGGACCCGAAGATTGTGCGCGACGGCGAAATACGAGGCGAGGAAGAAAGCCGACGTGGTCTTGCCGACGCCGCCTTTCAGATTCCCCAGGGTGACCACCAGCGGTTCGGGTAGTTCGGGTAGAGCGGCGGAATCTGTCATTGAATCCTCCGGATTATGAGGAGGGAGCTCGTGTACGCAAGTCTCACACGAGTCGCCGCGTGGGCGCCGTATTGCCGGTCTGTTTCGCGAAAAAGCGGCTGTGTCCAATTGGACACAGCCGCTTTTGTTTACGAATCCGTTATGAATAACACGCGTGTCATTCGTTACCGCCTTGCCGAACAGGCGTTCTATGCAATGTGGAACTGCCGCAGTACCGAGATGTTCGTGAACGGAAACCGGATAGCTGACGCTTGATGGAAGGACCGCATCATGGAAAGTATCGGTGATAGACAGAACCTGCCCCAGCTGCCGCGGCTATCGTGGCGGAGCATCACCACCGGCATTCTCGCCGCCGCCGGAATCGGCGCGGCACTGCTGTTCACAGCGGGTGAGGCCGAGGCGACGCCGGTGACGATCCCCGGTATCGGCCAATTCGAGGTCGCCGATGAACTCGCCGCCCGGCTCGGCATCATCGCCCCCGCACCGGATGCGGCGGTTGTCGAGATGCCGACCGTGGACGAGTCGATTATCGAAAGCTACGAATTCCGTCCCGTGACGATTCTCGGCACGGGTGTGAATTCGCGGACTCCGCGCCTCGCGGCGATTCCGGAACAGCCCGGTCGCCCGGTGCTTCCCGAATCCGCACCGGCGGCTCTGCCCGAATCTTCACCTGCGGTGCTGCCCGAATCCGCACCCGTGGTGATGTCGGAATCCGTCCCCGCGAATATCGCGGCGGAATCGCGTCAGGTGACCGTCGCGGGTCTGGGTGAATTCTCCATTCCGAGCGCGCTGCCGTCGCTCATGGGAATTCCGGGCGTCACCGATGCCGCCGCCGTGCCCGCGCCGATGCCCGCCGCCATGCCGAAGAAGTCGGCGGGCGAGCGCGCGGTGGAGGCGGCCCGAACCAAAATCGGCTCGAACTACCGCGCCGGTGGGACCGGTCCCGACAATTTCGACTGCTCGGGTTTGGTGCAGTGGTCCTATCACGAGGCGGGTGTGGATTTGCCGCGCACGAGTTATTCGCAGCTGGCAGCCGGCACCCCGGTCTCGGTGGACGAATTGCAGCCCGGTGATCTGGTGTCGTTCTACGGCGGCGGGCACTCCGCGCTGTACGCGGGCGACGGTCAGGTCATCCACGCCGCGACCTACGGCTCCGGCGTGAAGCTCTCGCCGATGAGCGAGATGCCGGTCAGCGGCGCCCGCCGCTTCTGAGTAATCCGGGCGAGAACGGATGGGAAGTCCGCATCGAATTTTCTTTCGGCGCGCGTCGAGACCGGCACAAAATACCGGCCGCCTGACACAATGCTGCGGACAACCACTTCATCATCCGGCACGGAGTAAGAGGTGCGAAATGAGTAAAAGGAATTCAATAGCGATGGCCCGGGCGGCGGCGGTGGCGCTGGCGACTTTCACGGTCGCGGGGCTGTCGACTTTCGCGGCGGCTCCCGCGAATGCCGCGCCGGTGTGCGCGGGAGCGGGTCAGCCGACCGTCGTGGTGGCGAATCCGGGTGGCGCGCTGGAGGGTTTGACGATCGATCCGGCCGGCCGCGCCTTCACCACCGATCTGCTCACCGGCCGGGTATTCCGCATCGACTTCCCGGGCGCGGCCGCGGTGCCGATCGCGACGGTGCCCAGCGGCGGCGGTGGCGCGTTGGCCTGGACGCCCGATGGCAAGCTGCTGGTCGGCTACGGCGCCGATGCGCGGGTGATCGCGGGCGACAGCCTCCGGCACGCCGGTATCGTCACCGTCGATCCGGATACCGGTGCGATGGCCCCCTACGCCGCGGGTTTGAGCGCGGCCGACGGTATGGCCGTCTCACATGACGGAATCGTCTACGCCACCAATGATTTCGCCAATCTCATCGGCCGGGTGTACCCGAACGGCGCGGTACAGGCCGATTGGGGCAATCTGCCCAGCTCCAATGGCGCGGTGCTCAGCAGTGACGATCGTTTCCTCTATGTCTCGCGGACCTTCGTCAATCCCGGGGTGAGCCGCATCCCCACCGATGCCCCGTGGGCGCCGCAGTCGGTGCTGGATCTGGGTGGCGGTGACGCGCTGGACGCCCCCGACGGTTTGACGCTGGATTCGCTGAATCGTCCGGTGGTGCCGCTGAATCCGTCCGGCCAGGTGGTCCGCATCGATGCCAATAATCAGTTCTGTGTGCTGGGCTTCGGCAACAACCTGACCAGCGTGGTGAGTTACGGCCGTGGCGGGCAGGGTTTCTCGGCGGGCCGGTTGTTCGGCGCGACCTTCACCGGTGTGGTCTACGAGATTCCGGGCGGATTCGATCCGAACGCCCGCACCGCCGCGCCCTGATCCGGGGCGTCGATCTGTTCGGGGCGGGGCGAACGCTACGTTGCGTTCGCACGCCCGGCGATCGCGATGTGCACTCGAAAGTTGTATTACGCCAGGTTAATTCACTTTGCAGCCGAGCAATAATGCTGCAGCCTAATGCGATTGGGTTGGTGTTGTGTTGCAATAGATTTGGTGAGGGAGGTGGTGCCCATGCCCGGAGGGCGGCTCACGCCGGAGGATCGCCGGCGCATTGCCACGGGTTTGACGCAGGGACTGGGGTACGCGGAGATAGCCCGGCAGCTGGGCCGTCCCACGTCGACGGTGAGCCGGGAGGTGACCCGCAACGGCGGACCGGGCGGTTACCGCGCGGATCTGGCGCACGCCGCGACGGTGGTGCGCTCGCGCCGCCGGGTCGCGCGTCCCAGGCGGAGCGAAAAGCCGCCGGGCGCAGACGAATACGGGCGGTTGCCGGCGGTGGTCGGTGATTTCAGCGCGCAGTTCGCGGAGCTGTTCGCGCGCACCGGGGTGCCGAAGATGGCGGCGGCGGTGCTGGCCCGGCTCTATGCGGCCGACTCCGGCAGTATCACCGCCGGTGAACTGGTGCGCTATCTGCGGGTGAGTCCGGCGACCGTCTCGGCGGCCGTCGGCTATCTGGAGGGTCAGCAGTTGATTCGCCGGGAGCGGGATGCGGGCACCCGCCGGGATCGCTATTTCCTCGATGAATCCGCCTGGTACCGGGCCACTCTCGCGAGCGCCCGAGCGAATGAGTCACTGGCTGCCAAGGCGCGCGACGGTGCGACCGTGCTCGGTATGAATTCGCCTGCGGGGCAACGGTTGCTGGGGATGAGCGAGTACCTGGAGAAGGTCGGCCTGGATATGGTCCGCTCCGCCGAGCGCTGGCGTACGCAGCTGGGGGCCTGACCGAATCCGGGTGCGGACATGCGTCGAGCATAGACATACATACGGTATGTATGTAAAAGTGGTGGGGTACCCACGGGCATTGGAGCAACGATGGCAACAAGCACATCACTCGGCCGTACCCACGAACTCGATCTTCCCGGCGGCCGCATCAGGTACCACGACACCGGCGAGGGCCCGCCGGTCGTCTTCATTCACGGACTGCTGGTCAACGCGGATCTCTGGCGCAAGGTGGTGCCGCGGATCGCGGCCGCGGGCTACCGCTGCCTGGCCCCGGATCTGCCGCTCGGATCGCACGAAATCCCGTTTCCCGCAGCGGATCTCACCCCCACCGGGGTCGCCGATCTGATCGCCGCCTTCCTGGAGCGGCTGGACCTGCGCGATGTCACCCTGATCGCCAACGACACCGGCGGCGCGATCACCCAGGTGCTGCTGGCCCGCGATCGCTCCCGCATCGGGCGCGTGGTGCTGGCCTCGGTCGACAACTACGAGCGTTTCCTGCCCCCGCCGCTGACGGTATTGCCTTGGCTGGCAAGGATTCCGGGCTCGATCCGCCCGCTCACCGAGAGCATGCGCTGGCGCGCCCTGCATGCGCTGCCGATCGGTTTCGGCTGGGTCGCCAAGCGGCCGGTACCGCCGGAGATCGCGGATTCGTATCTGCTGCCCAGTCGCCGCTCGGCCGCCATCCGCAAGGATCTGCGCCGACTACTGCTCACCCTGAACAAGCGCTACACCCTCGAAGCGGCGCGGAGTTTCGGCGATATCGAGATCCCGGTGCTGGTGGTCTGGGCCGCCGAGGACAAGTTCTTCCCGGTCGCGGGGGCCGAACGGCTGGCCCGGGATTTCCCGAACGCCACCCTGCGCCTGATCGACGATTCGTACACCTTCCTGCCGGAAGATCAACCCGAGTTGCTCAGCACCACGATCCTGGAGTTCACTCGGCTGCATGCCACGCCGTAGCCAGGAGGACCGCTCGCGCACCACCCGGGCCGCGCTCGAGGACGCCGGACGACGGTTGTTCACCGAGCGCGGCTTCGCCGGTACCTCCGCCGAGGATCTGGTGGCCGCCGCCGGTGTCACCCGCGGCGCACTGCATCACCACTACGGCGATAAGCGTGGACTGTTCCTGGTGGTGCTGGAACAGGTGGAGGTGGAAGCCTCCGCCGAGATCGAAACCGCCATCGCCGCACACGATTCCGCCGATGTGCTGGGCGGGATGGCGATCGGCCTGGCCACCTTCCTGGAGATCTGCCGCCGCCCCGACATGCTGCGGATCGTGCTGCAGGACGCCCCGACGGTGCTGGGCTGGCAGGCTTTTCGCGAATTCGAGGCGCAGCACGGGCTGGGCCTGATCGTCGATATGCTCGAACGCGGCCGCGGGGAGGGCCTGATCGTCGACGCGCCCGTCCCCATGCTGGCCCAGCTCTTGATGAGCGCCCTGACCGAGGCTTCGCTCATGATCGCCAATGCCGAGGATCCGGATCTGGCCCGCGCGCAGGCACAACAGTCCATCATGCTGCTGCTCGCGGGTGTCCTCCGTACCTGATCCGCCGCGTATTCGCTACGGCGGCGGCGCTCCCGCCGTTCCGGGGAAGGGATGCATGGCAATTGCCGGGAACCGCCGATGAATTCGATCCACATAGCGGCGCACCGACGAGAGTTCGGCATCCAGGGATCGGCGGACATCGAGGGTGGCGCTGGACTGTAGTCGCCGGGCCAGGGTCGCGGCGTGCTTTTCCAGTTCGGCCAGAAAGACCCGGGCCTGCGCCAACTCGGGATCCTCGGCACTGTCGTAACTATCGAACATCGGCTACTCGGATCATGCGGTTCGGGTGCGCCTTCGCGCGGCGCGACCCTCTGGGCTGCATAACGCGGAAGTATTCCACGCGGTTACTCGACGTGCTGGCCGAATGGTTTGCGATCCTGCGACATTCGCGAATCGATTCGGACATGTCCGGGCGGGAAGTGATATTCAGGTTCGCCCACTAACGTCACTCCCATGGCCATCAGCTATCTGGAATCGATTGTCGTCGGCGCGTTGCAGGGGGTGAGTGAGCTCTTCCCGGTCTCGAGTCTCGGCCATAGCATTCTGCTTCCGGCCTGGGTGGGCGGGCAGTGGGCCGACGATCTCAGCATGTCCGCGAAGAACTCGCCGTACCTGGCGCTGCTGGTGGCCATGCACGTGGCGACGGCCATCGCGCTGGTGGTGTTCTTCCGGCGGGACTGGATCCGGATCTTCGGCGGGCTGTGGCAGGTCGCGCGCACCCGGGAGATCCGTTCGCCCGAAGCGCGATTGGGGGTGCTGCTGATCATCGCCACCATTCCGGTCGGGGTGGCCGGACTGCTGCTGGAGAAGGCGGTGCGCAATTATCTGGGCACGCCGATTCCGACCTCGGCGTTCCTGATGCTCAACGGGTTCGTGCTGCTGTCGGCCGAACTGCTGCGCAAGCGCGAGACCCAGCGGGATCTGGCGCTGGTCAGTCCCACCGCGCGCACCGTGGATCTGTCCGCCGAGGACACCCTGGTGCTGCCCGCCACCGATCCGGCGTACGCCTCCGATATCCGGCTGGCGCGGCTGAGCGTGCGGTCCGTACTCATCATCGGCTCCGCTCAGATCGCGGCGCTGTTCCCGGGAATCAGCCGCTCCGGCAGCACGATTGTGGCGGGCGTATTCAAGGGCATGCGGCACGAGGATGCCGCGCGCTTCGCGTTCATGCTGGCCACGCCGGTGATCCTGGCGGCCGGGGTGCTCAAGACGCCGGAGCTCTTCACCCCCGAGAACCACGCCATTCTCGGTCCCGCGCTGGCGGGCAGCGTGGTGGCGGGCCTGCTCTCCTATGTCTCGGTGAAATTCCTGACGGGATACTTCGAGACGAAAACACTCACACCGTTTGCCATCTATTGCCTGATAGCGGGTACTGCTAGCCTCGCGTACTTCACCTTGGCGGGGTGAGAATCTGTACATGGCACTCGTACAGCCCTTCACTCGCTTCGTCGCCCTCGGCGACAGTCAGACCGAAGGCGTCGGCGATCCCGATGACAATGGCGGATTCCGCGGTTGGGCGGACCGGTTCGCCGGGAAACTCGCCGCCGCGAATCCGGGTCTGCTGTATGCCAATCTGGCCATTCGCGGCCGCCGCACCGCCCGTATTCGCGCCGAACAGCTCGGGGCGGCACTGGCGCTGCGGCCGGATCTGGTCGCGCTCATCGCGGGCATGAACGATCTCATCCGGCCGCGTTTCGATCAGGCGGGCACGCTCGCCGATATCGAGGCCATGCTGGCGGCGCTCACCGAATCCGGGGCGCGGGTCATCTCGTTCACCTTCCCCGATATCGGCAGCGTCGCGCCGTTCGTGCGCCCGCTGTCCGGGCGGGTGCGCACCATGAACGCCGAATTGCGGGCGCTGGCCGCGAAATACGATGTCACGCTGGTCGATTTCGAACCGGTCGGCACCACCACCGATCCGCGGGCCTGGGCGAACGACCGCCTGCACCTGAGCCCGCTCGGACACGAGATCGTGGCGCAGGCCGTCGCCGACACCATGGCGATCCCGGGCGCGGACTCGTCCTGGCGCGATCCGCTCCCGCCCTGCGTCCCGCAGCCGCCGCTGGATCGGGTGGTCGATGAATTGCGCTGGGTGGCAGAGCATCTCGCGCCCTGGGTGGGCCGCCGGGTGCGCGGCCGCTCCTCCGGCGACTTCGTGCTGCCCAAACGCCCGCAGCTCACCGCCGTCACGCCGGACTTCCTCGCGGGGTGGAACACGGCCCCGCCGATCCCGTCGTGATCCGGTCCCTGTCCTTCCGGCATGCCGGGTCAGTTCACCTGGCGGCCTTCGGTGTCCCAATACCGCTTGCGCAGTTCGCGTTTGAGGATCTTGCCCGCACCTGACACCGGCAGTGCGTCCACCACGTCGATGGTGCGCGGGGCCTTGTATCCGGCGATCAGGGTCTTGACGTGCTCGCGGATCTGCTCGGCGGTCACCTGCCGTCCCGGCTGGCAGACGATCACGGCGTGCACGCGTTCGCCCCAATCCTCATCCGGCACACCGATAACCGCGCAGGACGCCACCGCCGGATGCGCGGCGACAGCGTTCTCCACCTCGGCGGAGTACACGTTCTCGCCGCCGGTGACGATCATGTCCTTGAGCCGGTCCACCACGTAGACGTAACCGTTCTCGTCCATGTATCCGCCGTCACCGGTGTGCATCCAGCCGTCGCGAATCGCGGCCGCGGTGTCCTCGGGGCGATTCCAGTAGCCGAGCATGACATGCCCACCGCCGACGACGATTTCGCCTACGGTGCCGCGCGGGACCTCGTTACCGTCGGCGTCCGCGATGCGCACCTCACTGTGCGGCACCGCGCGGCCCGCCGAGCGCAGCCGCCCCTCGAGATGATCGGCCGGGCTGAGCAGGGTGGCGATCGGCGACAGTTCGGTCATGCCGTACGCCTGCACGAAACCCGCTGCGCTGAAAGCCTTCATGGCGCGTTCGAGCACCGCCGCGGAGATGGGCGAGGCTCCGTACATGACGTGCCGCACGCTGGACAGATCGTGTTCGGCGGTGGCCGGATGATCGACCAGCAGCTGAATCATGACCGGTACCAACAGGGTTCCCGTCACGCCGTGGGTTTCGATGGCCCGCAAGGTGGCCACCGGCTCGAAGGCCGGGATCATCACGTGCGTGCCGCCGAGCAGCACCGCGCCGTACCAGCCCGCCAGATCGGCCAGATGGAACATGGGCGCGGCGTGCAGGAAGCGCACGCCCGGGGTGAACAGGTGACCGCTGGCCACCCCGCCCAGCGCCGAGGTGGCGAGGTTGGTGTGACTGAGCATGACGCCCTTGGGGAATCCGGTGGTGCCGCCGGTGTAGAAAACTCCAGCCAGTGCGTTCCCGCCGCGCCGGGCATCGGCGATGGGCTCGGTACCGCTGATCAGCTCCTCGTAGGCCAGCGCGCCCTCGGGGGTGGTCCCGTCGCCGCAGTGGATGACGGTCCGCAGCCCGGGATGCTGTTGCCGCAGCGCGGGCAGCATGGCGGCGAAGGCATCGTCGACGAACAGCACCTCGGTCCCGGAGTCGACCAGCGAATAGGCGATCTCGGCCGGGCTCCAGCGAATATTGACCGGGTTCAGCACCGCGTTCGCCCACGGGACCGCGAGCAGATATTCGTGATAGCGGTCCGAATTCAAGCTCAGCATCGCCACCCGGTCACCATCACCGACGCCCAGTTCACGCAGGGCACCGGCCAGCCGGGACACCCGATCCAGCACCTCGCCGAAGGTCCGGGTGCGATCCCCGCAGATGGTCATCACGGCGTCGGGGGTCTGTTGGGCGGCGCGATGCAGTCCCTGGGTCAGGTACATGGGCGATCCTTCGTCGAACGTCGGTGTCGGACGCCACCAGTATTTGCGCCGGAGTGTGATCTGGGCCATGGAGTCAGCCCCGGACTATGACCGTTTCGATTTGTTGGTTTTTCCAAAGCCCGGACGTAGCCTCGGTACCGAGATGACCGATTCCCGCGAGGCAGCGAAGCCGACCGCCCGGCGGCGGTTGATCGCCCGCGTGCGCGAGCACACCCCCGAACTGAGCGAGCGGATCGTGGCCCGGGCGCGCGCGGAAATGCCCGGCTATCTGGCGCTGCCGAATGCGCAGATCTCCCGGGTGACGGTGGATATGGTGGACCGGCTGCTGGCCGCGCTCGGTGATACCCGGGACCTCACCGCCGACGATCGCCGCGCCCTCCGTGAGTTCGGGGAAATCCGTGCCCGCCAAGGTGTTTCGCTCTCCGATGTGCAGAACGGCTGGCGCATAGCCATTCGGGAGATGGTCGCCGATCTGACCGCCGTCGCACAGTCCGCCCGGATCGCCGATCGCACCCAATTGGCGCTGGTGCACGATCTGCTCGATATCGTCGATCAGGCGACGGCGGCCTTCAGCGGCGGGCACCGCGATGTCGAGATCGAACTGGCCCGGCACGATCAGCAATTGCGGGCCGAATTCGCCCGGGCGCTCCTGCTGGGCGGGCTCGGGCCGGGCGATATCCACGTACAGGCGCAGCGCTACGGACTCGATCCGGCGGGGGAGTACCGCGCCTTCCGCGCCCGCGGCGACGATCCGCGCGCCACCGCCGACCTGCGCGGCCTGCTGCGCCCCGAGGTGACGGCCGTGCGCGTGTTCTCCACCGCGATGGACGGTGATATCGCCGGATTCTTCTGTGGCAGTGACACTCTCGACACCACCGGCACCATCGGCGTCGGCCCGGCCACCGGTCTCGGCGAACTGCCGCGCTCCTTCCGCCTGGCCAGTCGCATGCTGGCCACCGCGCACCGCTACGGCCTGACCGGCGCGGCCGATCTGGACCGCCTCGGCCTGCTCCCGGCCATCGTCGCCGATACCGATCTGGGGGATGAACTCGCCCGCCGCTACCTGGATCCGCTCGGCACCGGCGAACAGGCCCGCGTCGTCATCGACACGGTGGACCGCTACCTGCATTCCGGTATGCGCATCGAAGCCACCGCCGAGCGACTCATCGTGCACCAGAACACCGTTCGCTACCGCCTGGCCCGCTTCGAGGAACTCACCGGCACCGATCTGCGCGCGCCCTACAGCGCCATGCGCGTCTGGTGGGCGATCCAGCACCGCAGGGCGAATCCGGCACCCTGATCCCGGTTTTCAATCAATGATTGAACCGGTGATTGAAACGTGTTCTACTGGGCGGGTGGTGCGAGTGAACGATGACCTGTCGACGCGACAGAAACTGCTGACCGTGGCCGAGCGGCTACTGCTGGAATCCGGCTTCGACGCGGTGTCGGTGCGGGCGATCAACGCGGCCGCCGGCATGAATCCGGCGTCGGTGCATTACCACTTCGGATCGAAGGAAGCGCTGGTCGCGGCGCTGCTGGAGGATCGGCTCGGGCCGATCTGGCGGGAGCGGCTGGATACGGCGCTGGCGCGGCGGCGGGAGGGCTGGATGCCGTCCATCGCCGAACTCATCGATGTGGTGGTGGATCCGCTCGCGGAGTTGGCGGCCGATCCGGTGGGTCGGTTGCGGCTCAATCTGCTCGCGCGCGTGGTGCTCGGCGGTCGCGAACAGGCCTGGAGCGCACAGTGGTTCGTCTTCGACCCCTGGGTGGAACTCCTGCTCGCGGTGCGCCCGGAGCTGTCCGAACGCGAGGCGGCGGGCCGCTGGGGCTTGGCCTTCACGCTCATTCTGGAGTACTTCGGTGATCCGCTCTCGGCCACACCGCGCGACCGGCATATCCCGGTGACCACCCTGAAATCCTTTGTAGCGGCAGGACTTGTGCAACAGTGACCGAGATTTTCGCACCGGCAAAGCTGGGCCCGATAACGCTTCCCAATCGCATCATCAAGGCCGCCACCTTCGAGGGCCGCACCCCGAAGGCCCTGGTCACCGATGACCTCATCGACTTCCACGTCCGGCACGCCGCCGGGGGAGTCGGCATGACCACCGTGGCGTACTGCGCGGTGCTGCCGGAGGGCCGCACCGACCGGCATCAGATCTACATGCGCCCGGAAGCCGTGCCCGGCCTGCGCCGCCTCACCGATGCGGTGCACGCCGCGGGCGCGGCGGTGGCCGCGCAGATCGGCCATGCCGGACCGGTGGCGAACGCGGCCTCCAATCGCCTCCCCGCCGTTGCGCCGCACCGCATTCCGAGCCCGCTCGGCATGCGCATGATGCGGCGCGCGGATCAGGCCGAACTCGATCGCGTGGTGGCCGCGCACGCCGATGCCGCGGTGCTGGCCGTGGAATCCGGCTTCGATTCCGTGGAAATACATTTCGGCCACAACTATCTGGTGAGCTCTTTCCTGAGCCCGTTCCTGAACCGCCGCCGCGACGATTACGGCGGATCAACCCGCAATCGCGCCCGGCTGGCCCTGGATGTCGCGCGCGCCGTGCGGGCGGCGGTCGGTGACCGCATCGCGGTGACCGCCAAGCTGAGCATGGATGACGGTGTGCCGGGCGGCTTCTGGCTGGACGAGTCCATTCAGGTGGCGAAGTGGTTGCAGGACGAGGGCAGCGTGGACGCCCTCGAACTCACCGCGGGCAGCTCACTGCTCAATCCCATGTACCTGTTCACCGGGGAAGCGCCGCGCCGCGAGTTCGCCGCCGCCTTCCCGCCGCCGATGAGCTGGGGCATGCGGGCGGCGGGCTCGAAGTTCCTGCGCGAGTACGCCTTCCAGGAGGCTTTCCTGCTGGACCGCGCCCGCCAGTTCCGCGCGGAACTGGAACTTCCGCTCATCCTGCTCGGTGGCATCACCCGCCGGGAAACCATCGAAAGCGCTCTCGCGGAAGGCTTCTCCTTCGTGGCCATGGCCCGCGCGCTGCTGCGTGAGCCCGACCTGCCGAACCGCATGCGCGCCGACGCCGCCACCCCGTCGCTGTGCGTGCACTGCAACAAGTGCATGCCGACCATCTACTCGCGCACCCGCTGCGTGCTGGTACCGGCCAGCTGATCCGAAAACGACAGCGCCGCAGACCTTGTGGGTCTGCGGCGCTGTCATGGAACTAGCTTCAGATGTCGAACCGGTCCAGGTTCATGACCTTGTCCCACGCCTTCACGAAGTCCGTCGCGAACTTCTGCTTGGCGTCGTCCGTCGCGTAAACCTCGGCGACGGCCCGCAATTGCGAGTTGGAACCGAACACCAGGTCGACCCGGCTGGCGGTCCACTTGCTCGCGCCGGTGGCGCGATCCTTACCCTCGAAGGTCTCCGCGTCGGCCGAGGTGGGCTCCCACTTGGTGCCCATATCGAGCAGGTTCACGAAGTAGTCGTTGCTCAGCGTGCCCGGCTTATCGGTGAATACGCCCAGCTGAGACTGGTTGTAATTGACACCGAGGGCGCGCAGGCCACCGATCAGCACGGTCAGCTCGGGTGCGCTGAGGGTGAGCAGGTTGGCCTTGTCGATGAGCAGGAACTCCGCCGGCAGGCGGGTGCCCTTGGCGAGGTAGTTGCGGAAACCGTCCGAGCTCGGCTCCAGCGCCGCGAACGACTCCACATCGGTCTCGTCCTGGGTGGCATCGGTGCGGCCCGGGGTGAACGGCACCTCGAGGTCGAACCCACCGGCCTTGGCGGCCTGCTCGACGGCGGCGACGCCACCCAGCACCACCAGGTCGGCGAACGAAACCTGCACGCCGCCACCGGTATTGAAGGATTCCTGCACGCTCTCCAGGGTGCGGATGACCTGCGCCAGCTCGTCCGGGTTGTTGACCTCCCAGTCGTTCTGCGGGGCCAGGCGGATGCGGCCGCCGTTCGCGCCGCCGCGCTTGTCACTGCCGCGGAACGACGACGCCGCCGCCCACGCGGTCGAAACCAACTGCTGCACGGTCAGTCCCGACGCCAGCAGCTGGCTCTTGAGCGCCGCGATATCGGCAGCGCCGATGATCTCGGCCGGGGCGGCCGGGATCGGGTCCTGCCACAGCAGCGTTTCGGACGGCACCTCGGCGCCGAGGTAGCGGACCTTGGGGCCCATATCGCGGTGGGTCAGCTTGTACCAGGCCTTGGCGAACGCCTCGGCCAGCTCTTCCGGGTGCTCCAGCCAGCGGCGGGTGATCTGCTCGTAGATCGGATCGACCCGCATGGACAGGTCGGTGGTGAGCATGCCGGGGGCGCGGGTCTTGGACGGATCGAAGGCGTCCGGCACCAGGCCCTTGCCGGTGCCCTCCTTCGGGGTCCACTGGTGCGCACCCGCCGGGGAGGTGGTGAGCTCCCACTCGTACTGGTACAGGATGGTCAGGAAGCTGTTGTCCCACTTGGTCGGCGTCCAGGTCCAGGTGACCTCGAGTCCGGAGGTGATGGCGTCCTTGCCGACGCCGGTGCCGAAGCTGGACTTCCAACCCAGGCCCTGCTCCTCGAGCGGGGCGGCCTCGGGCTCGGGGCCGACGTGATCGGCCGGGCCCGCGCCGTGCGTCTTGCCGAAGGTGTGACCGCCGACGATCAGCGCCGCGGTCTCCTCGTCGTTCATCGCCATGCGGGCGAAGGTCTCGCGGATATCGGCCGCGGCGGCCAGCGGATCCGGATTGCCGTTGGGGCCTTCCGGATTCACGTAGATCAGGCCCATTTGCACTGCGGCCAAGGGGGTTTCGAGATCACGCTGACCGGAGTAACGGCCGTCGCCGCCCAGCCACTCGTTCTCCGGGCCCCAGTACACGTCCTCTTCCGGCTCCCACTGGTCGACGCGACCGCCGCCGAAACCGAAGGTGCGGAAGCCCATATCCTCGAGCGCCACATTGCCCGCGTAGACGATGAGGTCGGCCCAGGACAGCTTGCGGCCGTACTTGACCTTGACCGGCCACAGCAGGCGGCGGGCCTTGTCCAGGCTGGCGTTGTCCGGCCAGGAGTTCAGCGGGGCGAAGCGCTGCATGCCCGCACCGGCTCCACCGCGGCCGTCATTGATGCGGTAGGTGCCCGCGGCGTGCCAGGCCATCCGGATGAAGAACGGGCCGTAGTGCCCGAAGTCGGCGGGCCACCAGTCCTGCGAGGTGCGCATGACCCCGACGATGTCGGCCTTGACCGCGGCCAGATCCAGGGTCTTGAACTCCGCCGCATAGTCGAAGTCCTCGCCCATGGGGTTGGCCACGGCCGGATTCTTCTGCAGGATCTTCAGATTCAGCTGGTTGGGCCACCAGTCGCGATTGCTGCCGCCCTCGACGGGGGGCTTCAAACGGGTGTGCGCGACCGGGCAACCGGTGGCGGGTTCGGTCTGGGCCTCACCGATGGGCGGATGTTCCTGTGCCACGGGGCAATTCCTTCCGGGAGTGGGATCGGGCTGTGATCACTTTTGAGCGGGCTGGGCTGAGCAGTCGGGGCACAGGCCCCAGTAGATGACCTCGGCCTCGTCCAGGACGAAACCGTTGTGGTTCGAAGGTTCCAGGCAGGGCGCCTCGCCGACGGCGCATTCGACATCGGCGATGACACCGCAGTTGCGGCACACCACGTGGTGATGGTTGTCCCCGACGCGCGTCTCGTAGCGCGCCACCGAGCCCATGGGCTGGATGCGGCGCAGCAGACCGGCGTCGGTCAGTGCGCGCAGCACGTCGTAGACGGCCTGGTGCGAAACGGTGCCGAGGGTCTCGCGCACGCGGCGCAGAATCGAATCGGTATCGGAATGTGGATGCGCGTGCACAGCGGAAAGCACCGCGACACGCGGCGCCGTCACCCGAAGGTCGGCCCCGCGTAGCATGCGCCCGAAATCAGCTGCTGTGGACACGTTCGTAAGTATGACTCATTCCAGTCTTGGTGTGGGGTGAATTCTGCAAATAGGTCGCTGACCGGGCGAACGCCCGATCCGGGTTCCGGTGGTGAGCAGGGTCTCCACCCATTTCGCGGGGTCTTGGCTACCGTGGAAGGTGGTCGCGCATCCGCGACCGACTGGACGATCGGGACCGTACCCAGGCAGCGACAAGACGGTATTTCGCGAAGGGATACCCCCGTCATGGCCTGGTTGATTCTCGTCATCTCCGGATTCCTGGAAGCCGTCTGGGCGACCGCGCTCGGCAAGTCCGAAGGTTTCAGCAGATTCGTGCCCACGGCCGTATTCGGCGTCGCACTGGTCATGTCCATGGGCGGTCTCGCCTATGCGATGCGCAACCTGCCGGTCGGCACCTCGTACGCGGTATGGGTCGGTATCGGCGCGGTGCTGACCGTCGTCTACGCCATGCTCACCGGCGATGAGACCGCCTCACCGGTGAAAATCGCCCTGCTGCTGGTGATCGTGGGCGGAGTGGTCGGCCTCAAGCTCGCGCACTAGTGCGGTTCGGCGGCGGCCCGGCTGATCAATTCACCGAATATCACCCGGTCGCCGCCCTCGCTCTTGGCCTGATACATGGCGTCGTCGGCGCACTGGATGAGTTCCTCGGGCGCGGGCCGCGGACAGATATGGCAGGCGGTCGGGTCATAAACGGCGACGCCGATGCTGATGGTCACCGGAATGATGTGATCGGCCGCGACGGCCTCCCGGAACGATTCGGCCACCACCCGCGCCTGGTCGTCGGACAGCCGCCCGACGACCGTGAATTCCTCGCCGCCGGATCGCGCGACCACCAGATCCGCGGTGGCGCAGGACTGCAGCAGCTGCGCGGTGCGGATCAGCACCTCATCGCCCATGGAATGCCCGAAGCGATCATTGACGCTCTTGAACTGGTCGAGATCGGCGACCATGACGCAGATCTCCGCCCCGTACGTGCTGTTGAAGACCCGGGACAGATGGAACTCCAGCCCGCGCCGATTGAACACCTTGGTCAGCGGATCGGCGGTGGAATCGGACTGCACCAGCCAGAACATGAACTGCAATGTGGGCAGCGACAGCACCACCGCCGCCATCATGATCAGGACGATGGCGATGGCCAGATACACATC
The DNA here is from genome assembly GCF_042885355.1 of Nocardia sp. NPDC058058. NCBI lineage: Bacteria > Bacillati > Actinomycetota > Actinomycetes > Mycobacteriales > Nocardiaceae > Nocardia > Nocardia sp. NPDC058058. Next base: position 284,443 of record NZ_JBHVSA010000004.1, read on the forward strand.
GCCATCGCTCGCCACCATTCGCCAGGCCACCACCACGACCGTCAACAATGACCAACCCGTATGCGCCGCAAGGGCTTTGGGTCCGTGGAAGAACGCCAGATAACAGCCGGTGACCACCAGCAGCATCGCGTTCAGCGACCCGAACACCCGATTCGAATCCAGGAGCGACGAGGTGGTGATGGCGATATCCCCGATCGCGAACAACGCCAGCGATTCGGTGGTGCCCGGCCACGATCCGAACCACCAGCGCACCGCCCACAGCACCCCGATCGCGATGATCACCCCCGCGATCACCAGCGCGGGTACGCCTTTGGGTCCGGCCGGTGAGAACGCCACCGCCACCCCGATGATCGACATCGTCAACCCGCCCGCGCCCACGATCGCGCGCAGCCACCCCTGCATGGAATGCGACTCCAGCACGCGCACCGGCCAGTGGTGATTGACGGGATCCCGCCACCACGATTTCAACAGATCCGCGCTGCTACCCATGGGCTCCGTTCGGCCTCGGCAATCGAACCGGCACACCCCGCAACTTCCCGACCAGTGTAGGTGCGAATTTCCGGTTACGGCGAGGTGAGGCCGCCGCATGCCGCCGATTCCGGGCTGTCACGCCGGAGTTTGATATCGATCACGTCCGATCTCGGCCCGGAGTCGGCCGCGCCGGGTTCAGGCGGCCGAGGCCCCGCGCTGTGCGCCGGTGTCGCCTGCGCGCCGGACCGCCGCCATCGTCAGGGGTACGGCCCAGCCCGCCGCGATCTGATCCATGGCGATCCAGCGTTCGTCGACCCGGTTCTGCACCAGCGCGATGGAGATGCCCGATTTCGGATCGGCCCAGCCGAAGGACCCGGCGGCGCCGATATGGCCGAAGCCGTTCAGCGCGCCCGGCCCGGGCAGGCCGTGGTAGCCGAGCCGCCAGGTCAGCGGCAGCAGCAGACCGCGATCGATTTTGAAGGTCTGCACCCGGTTGAGCGCGGTCACGGTCCCCGGGGACAGGAATTGTTTACCGTCGGCCGTGACGCCGCCGCAGGCCAGCGCGCCGTACATGGTCGCCAGCGCCGATGCGGTGGCCACCGCGTTACCCGCGGGCATTTCGCCGCCGAGAATGCTGGGTGCATCGCCCTCCAGCATGTCGGCGATGCCCGGCGTGTAGAGGATCCGCAGCGGATCGGTCACCGGGCCGGGCCGCGCCGTGACTCGGTCGGCAAGCGGCTGAATCCGGCGCAGCGCCCGGATGAAACTCCGCGACCCGGTGAGATCCGCTGCGCGCGTGCGTGATCCGGCCGGAGGAGCGCCCAGGTGGATACCGTCCACGCCGAGCGGCCCGGCGATCTCGGTGCGGTACAGCGTCGCCATACCCTGCCCGGTCACCGCGCGCGCCAACCCCGCGAGCAACCAGCCGATGGTCAGCGCGTGATAAATGGGCTTGTCCAGCAACCGATCCGGCGTCGCCGCCGCCAGTCGCTCCTCCATCAGCAGATGATCGAGCACCTCCGCACCCTGCCCCGCGAGCCCGCGCAGCGACGACAATCCCGCCCGATGGCTGAGCAAGTGCCGCACGGTAATTCGCTGCTTCCCATTGGCGCCGAATTCGGGCCAGTATTCCGCGACGGGCGCGTCGTAATCGATGAGCCCCCGATCCGCGATCCGGTGAATCACCGTCGCGGTAATGCCTTTCGACGCGGAGAAGATCATGGCTCCGGTATCGGCGTCCCAGGGTGTCCCAGACGAGTCGGACTGCCCGGTCCAGACATCGACCAGCGGCTCGCCGTGTCGATGCACAGCCAGTGCGCCACCGCTACCGGGCCCGGCATGGGTGCGTGCGAAAGCCTTTATCACCCAATCGAATTGTGCATCTGCCCAACCGGAGACGCCTGACGGCAGTGCATATTCCCGAACCGTGCTCATCGATTCACGGTAACGCCGAATTTCACGCCGGACAATAGTTGTCTGAGACAGATTTGGCCGCACTGCTTCGGTGTGCGGCACATAGTCAAAAGCAAACGCTTGGTGTGTATTGCGCCGGGGCGGCGGCGAATCGGTGCCCGGATCCGTCATCGCGGCCGCATCCGATACCGAGCGGCTCCGGCGGCGACGCGGCCTATACCGTAGGGGGCATGTGTGGAGTGAGTGCAGAGGGTGGATCGCGGGATGTCTCAGCCGTTAGGTTATGACGCCGGCGAACACGCCGTCGATCTCGGCATACATGTGCGCACGTTGCCCTCGATCGAGCCGATTGTCATGTGGGTCCCCGATATTCGATCGGTGATCGTGCAGGCCGAGCTGCCCCCGGTGCGACATAACGAGGCGGTCGCGCACGGTGTCGCCCATGCCATCCTGGAGAACAGCTGGACTGTCCGGCGCACCAGAATGGGGCGGCTGCCGCGGATCACGGTGGAACTCGCAGTCCACGATCTCGTTGCGCGCCGCCTGATTCCGATCGACAAACTGCAGGAAGCGCTGTCCCGGTTCGACTCGATCGAATCGTGTGCGGGCTGGCTCGGGGTCGGTGTCCCGATGCTGACGCACCGCCTGCTGAATCTGAAGCTGTTGGAGCGCAGGCTCATTCAACCCGGACGGCTGGACCGGCTGTCCTGGGCGGGTGCGGAGACGATACTGAGCGATATCACCTGTGTGTGGGTGGAAGCGCCACCCGCATCATTCCTGCCGCGACGGGTGCGACGTCGTGCGTGAGTGAAGGGGTGGCACAACCGAACTGCGTGCGAATCGATGCGGGACCGATCAGCGGGTATAGCGGGCCTTGAGTCCGGCGACGTAACCCGCCACCAGATGCAGGTCGTTCTCGGACAATCCGGAAAGGTCGACGATGCCGCCCCTGGGTGGGGTGGCCGGTGCCGGTTTGTCAGGGGCGTCCAGTCCAGCTTTGACCAGTACCACCTCTGGATCGAGCCCGACCGCCGCAGCCATTGATTGCAACGTATCGGCCGTGGTGCTGGCCTGGACCTTATGGTCCTTCTTGTACTGGACCCCATTCTCGATCTGAGTCCACAGGCTGGTGCTGATGTTGGCGAGTTGGGCTGCCTTCTCGCGCGACAAGATCCGTCGTTCACGGGCCTCGCGCAGCGCCTCGCTCACCTCCGGTGGGACCGGTGCGCTCCGTCGTCTGCTCATGGGCATTGATCCAATGCTGGGTAGTTGGTTGTAATTTAACCCCTTCTGCACGCACTATAACACGATTACGCCCATGGCCCGAGGGCCGCGCGACCCCTGCCGGAGGCCCTCGGCGATGCCCTGCCCGCCCCCCTTCCTGAGCGTCCGGTGCAGGGACTTACCCGGACCCTACGCCGAACACTTCTGTATGCGTAAGCCCGACAACGGAACCGGAGTCTCTGTCGAGGCTTCGGAAGGGAACGCGGGTGTATGCAAGATTGCGCCACCTAATTCTCGTTTGCGCACGCATGCGCACTACTTTCTGTTCTCTCTAGTTGCAACTACTTGCAACGAAATGTAGCGTCTGGAACGTTCTCGGGAGCGCGCAGCTCTCCGAGTTTGCCTGCGGGACAGCCATTTCCCTGTTCCACCGGTCCCATCCAGAGAAAGTCATCCCATGGTTGTGTTTGTCGACGAGGTGCCCCCTCCGGTAACCCGTGCTCGGGAACGGGCGAATCGGGAGTTCGCCGAGGAGCTGCGCGCGAATCCCGGTCGCTGGGCTCGGTATCCGTGGCCCACCCGCTATCCGCATTCCACCAAGCATCGGATTCGGCACGGTCGCGCCGCGGCATTCGGATCCGGTTTCGAGGCAGAGGTGCGCGGCGGAGTTGTCCTGGTGCGGTTCAATCCCGATCCCGCCCGCGATCGCGGCAATGCCGCGTGAATAATCCGGTGGCGCGCTAGAGCAGTGGGCGAAAGCGCGACGGGCGGCGCTGGGATCGATAGCGCGAGAGCAGATCATCGACCAGTCGCAGATCGTGGCTCGACAACTGTGAGAGGTCGATGCATTTGTATCCGGGCATCGCCGCGGCCACGGTACCGGGGTGGTCGTAGTAGGGAGCGTCGTGCTCGGAGGCCCATTCGGCCCGAGCTGCTTCCAGCGCTTCGTCGAACTCCTCTGGCACGCGGGTTCCTGTCTCTCGCCTTGGGCCAACCGGTCCGGGGTCGGCAATCAACGCGCTGCGGCGCGGAGATTGTTGCATGAATGCGGTATCACTCGCCACCGGTGCGACACCATTGCGACAGCGGCGAATCTTCGGGCATACGAACATCATTCACGATGCAATAACCGGCCCGGACGGCGCGTACCCGGTGGCGGCGGCCGAGCGGGCTGATCAGGACCGATGCGAAAGGGCATGTCTGATCTGTCCCTTTTGTCGGTATTTGCCGGACGATGTCGCGGGGGACTGTGGAACTAATTACCCAACTGGTGGCCGAATATTCACACTCCTGTTGGTCATCCGCGCGAGCCGACCGCGCGGTGCGGGATAGGCTGCTGACATCGGCAAATAGATTGCACGCCAGTGTGGTTAAGACAATTCGTGCCTATTTCCCTCGAGAACGGCCCCTCCCGCTTCGTCTCCCGCCACCCCTGCGGTTGTAGGCGGCGCGGTAGCAGGGGCGGGCCCCGTCTCCGGATTTCATCGATCCGGGGGCGGGGTCTTCTCATATTCGGGAGGCGATCGCTACAGTGATGCCGTTCGATCTCGGCTGAGGAGCAGCGTCACAATGGTATTCCGGTATCGCCGATTCGCAGCATCCGCCGAAGTCGCTGCCGCGCTGGCTATTACCGGTGTGCTGACGCTGGGCGCCGCCCTGGTGCCCGCCACGCCCGCTGCCGCGGGGCCGGTGCGTCCGTGGGCCGCTCCGCCGGTGAACAGCTGCGGTGAGACCGGATTCGATCCGCTGGCCCGGCAGGCCGACCCGACACCCGGACGGCCACAGCAGAATCCGACCATCAAGATCCCGGTACCGTATCCGCAAGTCGTGCCCGTCCAGGTGCCCGGTCCCAAACCCGATGAGACCCGGATCGATTCGGTGGCGCTGCCCGAGGATCCGTGCGCCGACCCGTGCCCGGACGTGCGATCCGAAACACCCGCGCCGGCACCGCCGATCGGTTCCGGCAGCGGTCCGGCCCTGCCGCAGATCGAGATCAATCCCGAGGCCGAGCCGATTCCGATTCCGGTGCCCGGTGGCGACGGTCCCGATCCGCAGCCCGCGCCCATTCCGGATCCGCAGCCCGCCGCGCCCGCACCCGCGGTCCCCGCCGTCGCTGCGGCACAGGTCGATTCGGTCGAGCTGGTCAATCAGGTGACCGGGCACGGCTCGCTCAATCGCACCGATATGCGCTGGTCCGTGGACGGCACCGATCTCGGCCTGATGTGGGAGAACAAGCCCGGGCAGGTCGCGGTGGTGTTCGGCGACACCTTCGGTAAGGGGTGGAAGCCGGAGGGTGCGGGCACCGATCAGCAGGAATGGCGCAGCAATGTGATCGCGTACAGCAGCGAACGCGATCTGAGCAAGGGTCTGGTGCTCGATGACTTCGTACAGGATCGGCGCTGCCACGCCGCCGAGATCCTGGACAGCCGCAAGGTGAAGAACTTCGAGCACACCACCATTCCCACTTCGGGATTCGCGATCGGCGATCGGCAGTACCTGACGTACATGTCGATCAACCATTGGAGCCGCATCCCCGGTATGTGGTGGACCAACCTGGGCGGCATCGCCTGGTCCGACGACAATGGCCGCACCTGGACCAAATCCCAATGGGCGCGCTGGGACAACCTTTTCGGCATCGGCCGCTTCCAGGTCGCGACCATGGTGCCGCACGGTGATTACGTCTACATGTTCGGCACGCCCAATGGGCGGCTCGGCGTCATCGGCCTGGCGCGGGTGCCCGCGGCGCAGGTGCTGAACAAGTCGGCCTACCAGTACTGGGTGGACGGCGTCTGGACGCCCGCCGACGGAGCCAATGAATTACTCGCCACGCCTTTGGTTTCCGGCACCGCCAGCGAATTGTCCATTCGCTACGACCGGGAATCCGGGCAGTGGCAGATGGTGTATCTCGATGTGGTGCGCGGGCAATTCGTGCTGCGCACCGCCGCGGAACCGCAGGGCACGTGGTCGGAGCCGGTATCGCTGCTCGCCACCGAGGACTATCCGACCGCGTACGGCGGATTCATCCACCCCTGGTCGACGGGTAAGGATCTGTACTTCACCATGTCGGCGTGGAACAGCTACAACGTGTACCTGATGCACGCGAAACTGAAGTAACGCAACGCAATAGGTGATCAGGCGGCGCGCTGTTCGGCGCGCTTGCAGCTGCTGCAGCGGCCGTTGGATTCGTGCACCACATAACCCTCGCGTTTGCGCCGCCGGGTGGTCATCGGCCGGTGGCAGGTGAGGCAGCGGTCCGGGCGCACCCGCACCTTGACCTCCTGGCCCAGGGCCAGTTGCAGCCGCCGGGTGGTCGCCTTGTCACCGCGGCAGACGACCCCGGCCATCACCACACCGTCTGCGACGGAAGGGTTTTCCTCATCGATGAGGGTGCCGGCGCTGAGCGCGGCCTGGGCGCAGGCGCGGAATCGCGCCCGGGGACATTGGGCCAGGCATACCCGCTGGGCGGCGGCCGTGGCGGGCTGTCGATCCCAGTCGAAGGCGTAGGCGGGTTCGACGAATCCCGGGAGGCCGAGGCAGGGGGGTTCGACCGTTGACGGTGATGTGGCGGATGGCGTTGACACGTTCCGAAGATTACAAGCGCGTCGCTAAATTGCATACAACGAATTGGGCTGCAAATGTGTCCAATCTGGGGGAATAGCGCGCATGTGTTGCTTGCAACGAAATGCATCGAATGTTAGTTTGCGGCAATGTCTCTCAGCATTCGCGTTCGCCGCCGGACCGTCCCGTGAACGGCGTGCCGCTCGATCCGGGGCGGCGGCACGAGGTGATGCGCGCGCTCGCCGCCGTTCCGGGATTACTGGACGAATTGGATACCACTCTGTCGCGCGGTGATGCGGTCGGTGCGCCGCGGGTCACCGGCGCGGCGGGCGGCGGCGGGCGCCGGCCCGCACTGCCCTTCCGCAAGGGCGCCTCCGACGCGCACGCCGAGCTCGCTCGGACACTGCGCTATTACGCTGTGCGCGTTGCGATTCTGGCCCGGCGTCCGGCGCCGCGCGCACCGGGGGAGCAGTCGGTCTTCCTGTGTCGACAGCTGCCGCGCATTCCCGATGACGCACCGGTGCTGGCGGGTATTCATCCCGCACTGCCCGATGCGGTGGCCGCGGCCCGCGCCGCCATCGACCGGCCCGCCGATCGACTGTGTATCGGCTTGTGCGACTGCGGTTCCCGGCTCTACGGGGTCGAGGAGCAGACCGTGGTGCGCTGTCCGGGTTGTGATCGCGAGTACGCGGTCGCCGAACGTCGCGGGTCACTGCTGGCACAGGCGCGCGATATGGTCGGCACCGCGACCGAACTCGCTCGAATTCTGCCCTGGTTCTCGGGAAAGCCGGTGACCGCGAACGCTATTCGTCAATGGGCCGCGCGCGGCAAGCTGACCGGTTATACGGTGGCGGGGGAGACCGTCTATCGCATCGGCGATGTACTGCGCGTGCACGAACACGGCCGCGGCTGAGCGGCCCATTCCAGGAATGTGCACGGCCCGAGCCCGAGAATGTTGGTCCGTTGCGGCGGTCCGTCACCACCCCGCCCCTACGCTGAGCGCAGCGAAAACGATTGTGCCACAACAGGGAAAGGGGGTGATTCGGGTGCTCACCATTTTTCAGGACATCATCAAGCTGATCGGCGATCTCCTCCCGTTGGTTCTGCCGCTGCTGGGACTGTGACGCAGTCCGCGGCCTCGCACGACCACTCGACAACACCGGAGACATCCATGACGCAATACGACGAAGGCGTCGACAACACCACTCCCACAGGCCAATTGGTCTGCGAGGTCCGCGTCCTATCCGTACACGAGGAGGCGGAATGACCACTCTGCAACGCGGCGAATTCCCGGATTTCGAACAGTTCCTCACCGATCTGCTCACTCCGATCGCCACCACCGTCACCACCCTCCCGCAGACCGCTGCCCTGATCCAGTCCGCACTCCCGCTGATCTGGGTCCGCAAGACCGGCGGCACCCTCGATGTCAACGCCATCACCTACAAGGCGCAGGTGCAGACCATCGTCTTCGGCACCGACCGTCTGCAGGCGCAGAACCTCGCCATCAAGGTCCGTGACGCGGTGCTGTGCGCTCCCGCCGCCACCACCTCCGACGGCGTCCTGATCGACTACGTCGAGGAAATCACCACCGCGGAGCCGAAATTCCACGCACCCATTCTCCGCCGCAGCCGCGGGCTGACCGAGGTCCCCGACCTCGATCCGCTCAACCAGATGGTCGACCTGGCCTTCAGCATCGAAGCGCGGCGCCAGTAGGAACGAGATCGCCTCGTGACAGACAACTCCACCGATCCCGACGAGGATCGAACCGCTGAACGCCCGGGTGAGTCGCTGTACAACGGTATGTTCGCGCTGGACGGTGTGAGCGGGTCGTCGTTCGCGAACAATATGTCGCGGGCGCTCGGTCAGACCGCGGGCCAGGGGATCGAAAAGCTCATCGAGAGCATCAATCCCGAGGCGGCGGCGGCCCTGGAGGGCCTGAAGAAGTTTCAGAATCTGAGCTCGACCGTCGGCAAGATCATGCGGATCAAGGGTCGGATTCCGAATCTGGATCCGCACGTATACGGCAATGACGGCCCGCTCTCGACCACTCGTACCGGCACCCTGTTCAATTTCCTGAATCCGCTGAAGAGCTATATCGGCGGCAAGGTGTTCGCGGCGATGAAGGACGGGGTGGACAGCGCCCTGTCCGGTGGCAAGAGCACCACCGGCGGCAATGACGATACCGGTGGCGACAACTCCGGCGACGGTGCCAACAAACCCCCCGATATCGGCCAATTGGCCTGGAACGCTTTGCAGAACGCGGGCCGGGACATCACCACGTTCACCACGCCGAAGCTCAGCATTCCGACAACCGCGCTCGGTGACAACGTTCAGGTGAATCGGGCGTTCAGCATTGTGATGGATATGGCCCCCGCCGAGACCCTGCTGCGGGATCGGCGCAACGACGTCATCACGGCCTTCCCCTACAGGTGAATTCCGCTACCGCACAACGGGTTCAGCGACTTCACCGACACTTCCCATACTCACCGATCCTGCCGCGCAGGCGTCGGTCGTCCCCGTAACTCTGCCGGGGGCCGTTTCACGGTGCCCACTTCCGGGTGCCTGCTTCGCAATTCCGCCCGGCGCGCCGGGCCTTCGAAATGGAGACACATTGCCTACCACCACCCTGACGGCGCTGAAGGCCGCACAGCGTTCGCTGCTGCTCAAGCCGCTCGATGCCGCCGTGTTCCTCGCGCCCTATGGCACCCAGGCCCCGCTCGGCGGTTTCACCGATGCCGCCGGCAATCTGCAGGCGCTGCCCGCCGGTTTCCAGTCGATCGGCCTGATCGACAAGAAGACCGGCGTCGCGTTCCAGCGCGGTATCACCGCCGCCCCGATCGAGTCCTACGGTGAGCTGCAGGCGGTGCGCAACGACATCACCAGCGATATCACCACTTTGGAGTTCGAGCCGCAGCAGAACGCCACCGCGCTGAACCTGCAGCTGACCACGAGCGCCACCCTGTCGGCGATGACGCCGAGCACCACCAATGGTGAGGTCTGGTTCGCCCAGCCGTCGGCCGAGAACATCACCTACTACTCGGCCATCGTGATCGGCAAGGACGGCAACGACTCGCTGCCGACCTACGTGATCAAGATTCTCCCGAAGGTCGCCGTCTCGAAATTCGGTGGCGAACAGTGGGTTCCGACCGGCGTCATGTCGAACAAGCTCACCATGGTCGCGTTCAAGGATGACGCCGCCGGCTTCGCGGTCGCACACGCCTACGCCGGCGCCGGCTGGCAGAAGCTGGTCGCCTCGACCGGCATGCCGTACGTGGTGAGCCAGCTGAACATCGCGCCCGCCGGGGCGCAGTCGCTGGTCAAGGGCAGCAACGGTTCGCTGCAGCTGATCGTGACCGACCAGTTCGGCGGCGTCATCCCGTCCAGCATGCTGAGCTACACCGCGCAGTCGGGTCTGACCGGCGCGGTCACCATCAGCTCGACCGGTGTGGTGACCCCGACCAATACCGCGGGCTCCGGCACCATCCAGGTCGCGTTCGTGCCGCCGGTGACCACGCCCGCGTGGCCCACCGCGACGGCGGCTCCCAAGCTGACCGGCACCATCTCCGTCGCGTAGCGACGGCCCGAACGTGGATGCGTGCCGTGCTTCTCCGGTCGCGGCACGCATCCACACTTTTCTGTCCTTCATCCGGAGAAGAAAGCGGGTCACCATGTCCGCCATTCCTGCCCATTTCCCCGTCACCATGACCGACGGCGAGCGCGAGTACCTCGTGCCCAACGCCACCGCCTACATGCACGCGGTCTTCTCGCTGGGCCACCGCCCGGTCGAGGCTGCCGAAGCGGCCGCCGCTCCGGCGAAGTCGCGCAAGCGCGTCTGATACCCCTCGTCCCCACACAACCGGAGAGCAGAGAAAGTGACTACCGAAAAGCCTTCCCCCGCAGTCGATAACGAAGGTGTCGGCCGGTTCTATGAGCTCCAGCAGGAGCTCTCCCCGCGCCGCCGCGCCCCGTATCGGCTCACCGCGGACATCGCCATCCCGCCCGTCACCCGCGGCCAGCTGAAAGCCTTGCGCACCACCCGCGATGACGACGAGCAGATGGCGATCGTGCTCGGCGAGCACGCCGACGCCGTGGAGGAACTGTTCGCCGACAGCCCGACCGACGACTGGTACGCCTTCCAGCGCGACCTCTACGCCCACCTGTTCGGCCAGGGCTCCACGGAGCTGCCGGGGGGATCCGAGGGCTCGTAGAGTTCTGGGAACGTTTCGGTGCCGCGCTCGACTACGACCTGCTCGAGCGCGGCATCGACGTCCGGGATTGCTTCGGGCCCAACGATATCCGCACCCGCGACTGGCGCACCATCATGTCCTTCAAGGACCGGCTGCCCACCGGCAGCCACTACCGCAGCGCCGTCCTGATGGACTACGAACTCGCCGAAGAGCGCCTCAACGAAGAGGAACAACTCGGCGACGACCACGACGAGGACACCCCCTCCGGGCCGCGCCCCGAGGGCTACACCCTCGACACCTACATGCTGATGGCCATCATCGACGCCCTCAACGGCGTCCAAGCCACCATCATCGCCGCCGCGGGCTCCGACCCGCCCACCGTCCGCCCCCTCCCACGCCCGATCTCCGCGGTCGAAATCGTCCGGGAGGAACGCCGAGTCGGCTCCATGCAGGCCTTGATCGACCTGTTCACCGCCCCACCGGTCCCGGACACCCCGGGGGAACTCGTCGATGAACTCGAGGCCGAAGCGAACGCCGACGAGGACTGGTCCTGGTGATCAACCCCGACTCGAAAGCGACACGATGACCGACTTCCTGCCCGGCCCGATGCTCGTCCCGGCCAACCCACTGCCCGGTGCACGAGGACTCTTCGGCACGAATAGGCAAGTACTGCAAGACAAACGGGTCGATGTGATCCTCAGCCAGCAGGCCCGCACGCGCGGAGTATCCCGGGACGAGCATCGCACCGCCCTGATGCATTCGTCACTGGCTAGACGCTGACGTCAAGCCTCGAAATCCTGGAGGTACCCAATGGGTATGTGGGACAAGCTGAAAAAAGCCGGCAGCAGCGTTGTCAATGCCGTCGAGCACCCGAGTACGGTCTATCGCCCGGTCATCAACGCCGTCGAACATCCGAGCACAGTTGTGCCGGTCATCAAGAGCGGCGCGAACGCCGTGGTGAACGCGGCCGATCATGTCGCGACGGTGGTCGAGCATCCGAGTGCTGTTGTGCCCGTGATCAAGAACGGCGCGAACCGCGTCGTCAACGCCGTCGAGAACCACGGCGGCCAGGTCGTGAATGCCATCGAGCATCCGAGTGTCGTTGTGCCCGTGATCAAGAACGGCGCCAACCGCGTCGTCAACACGGTCGAGAACGCCGCCAAGGTCGTCAATCCGCTGTCGAGTCCGCTGCTGGCGGACATACCGAACACGCTGGGCGACAGGGTGCTGCCGTGGCTCGGTAATCAATGGAACAACACCGATCACTTCTACTCGCCGGGTTCGGTGGCTCGCAAGATGATCAACGGCACGAACATCTGGGGCGGGATGGCCGAGGATGTCGTCAAGGACCTGGTGGACAAGCACAACCATGAGGGCAGGATCGACGACTGGGGCGACTTCTTCACCAAACTCGGTGGGCAGGCCGTCGGTCGCGCCGCCGGGACATTCGGTGGCGCGTTTCTCGGGCGCGTTGTCGGTGGTGGCGTCGGTGAGGTCGTCGGTGGCGCCGCGGGCGAGGTCGTCGACCCCGTGGGCGGCGGCATCCCGGGGGCGTTGATCGGCGGCATAGTCGGCATCGGAGTCGGCGGAGCCACCGGTGGTTTCTTCGGTGGCAAGTACGGCTCGGAGTACGGCGGTGATTGGGCACTCGATCTCAAGGATTGGGTCGGGGACCGTGCGGACAAGCAGCGCCAGGAGCCTGCGGATCCGCGGCCCATCCCGCCGGGCGCCCCCCGAACGGCGGAACCGCCGACGCGCCAGCCGAATATACCCACGATCCCGTCGAATCCGGTACCGCTGCCCGAGCCCCAGGCTCCGCCGCTGCCGCGCGCCGCCGGTGGCTCGATCAGTGCCGGTGACGTCAAGGGCCCGGGTTCGTCCATCGGCGACAAGATCCCCGCGTACCTCTCCGATGGTGAGTTCGTCGTCAAGGCGGCCTCGGCATCGGTGAATCGTCCACTGCTGAAGGCGATCAACGACGATCCGCTGTACATGAAGAAGTACATGCAGCAGATGGAGACGATGGTCGCCTCGGCGCTGACGAAGGTGCGAGCCACCCCGAACGGTCCACAAGGTCGTGGTCAGCAGGTGGATCGCTCTATGACAGTGCGAGTTTCGACCTATGACGTGCACGAGGCGTTCGCCAAGGCCAAGCTCTGGGAGCTGCGGCACACCCTGCTGGACTGATCGGCTAGCTGTTGGGCATTTCGCGGAGCTGCTCCGATCAGCTGGATAAGATTGCAGCGCCAGCGAGTCATGTTGCCGCCGTGCCGATTTCGGTCTTCCGAGGCGCATTCCGACTCCGCGTGATTTCGCGTATCGGTCGACTGGTTTCACTGCAGTCGAATTTCCTACAGAAACAGAGGTGAACCTGTGGCGCCCAATGCTGCCATGATTACGTTGACGGGAGTCGATGGTTCGACGTGGACTCTCGCCGGATCGGGACGGGGCCGGGAGGGGGTCGAGCTCGGTACCGCGCCGAGCGGGTTGTACGACGCGCCGGTGACGACGATCTGGAACCAGTCGGCTTTTCAGACCGGGTCTTCGTTCGGTGGTTACCGAACCAATAAGCGCGACTTGGTATTCGGGGTGAATATCTTCGAGTCGGCGGGGCGCAGCTGGGAGGCTGTGGACAGTGCCTGGCGCAAGGCGTGGGCCTATGACCGGGACTGCACGCTGACCGTGACCACCGATTTCGGGTCGCGTTCGCTGGCGCTGCGGATGTCGGAGCAGCCGGATTTCAAGCCGGTGAAGGATCCGCATCTCAAGCAGCTGGCGAAGGTCGTGATGACCTGCACCGCGGGCAATCCGTGGTGGGTGGAGAGCGATGCGACGGCGACGTGGGTTTCGCCCGCGGACACCACCGGAACCAATCCGGCCCGATCGGGCACCGTGACGGTGTCGAACCCGACCGATCAGCCGATGTGGCTGCGCTGGGTGGTTTCCGCACCGGGACTTTGGACACTGCCCGACTTCTCCTGGGCCGCTGATGCTTTCGCGGCACGTACGATCAACCTGCCGCAGACCGCCGCCGGTCAGGACCTCACCATCGACACCGATCCGATGGAGGAGATGATCGTCGCGCGTGACAACACCCCGGTGTGGGCGCAGATGAACGGCGTCAGCTTCATGTATCCGGTGCCGCCGTACACCCCGGCGACCGCGCTGCCCGTCACCGTCGACGGCGCGCCCGCGGGTGCCTCGGTTCTGGTTGTGCAGGCGCGCAACTGGTCTCGTCCGTGGGGGTTGCAGTGACCTACGTGACCGATCTGCCCGCGATCTATTCCACCGCGCAGGCCGCCAAGGTGCAGCGCAAGATTCAGCGCTACGCCCGCCCGCTGGTCCGGCTGTGGGACGGCAACTGGGTGCTGCGCGGGGTGAGCGGTGCGGAGGTCAGCGCCGACTTCCGCTGGACACTCAACGACACCGGCGTGGGTGTGCTGGTGCTGCCCTACGACTACTACCTGGCCCGCTGGGCCATGGATATCTACAACGACGACCCGCGCTCCGGCCGCACCACCACGAACATTCACATCACCGTCGACAAGGACGGCGCACGCTGGGATGGGCGGCTGGAGAAGGCGGTCCTCAAGACCGACGAACAGGGCACCACCACGGTCGAATTGAGCTTCCTGCACTCCTATGAGGAGCTCAAGCACATCATCTGCTGGTCCAACCCGTTCTTGCCCGAAGCCGTGCAGTTCCCGCGCGAATTCATGCTCGCGGGTCCCAGTATCTGGGTGCTCAAGACCGCTCTGATGATGAATCTGCTTCGCCTGCACGGTAGTTCGTGGGCGGTCCCGTCGGATCCGATGGATTCGGCGCAGTGGGGCAACCTCAATATGTCCCAGTGGTTGATCGCGGTGAAGCCGACCCCGTACAACACCGACAACTCGGTGTGGACGATCTTCGGCTCCCGTTTCAAGAACTGGCACGAATGTGCTTCGGGCACACTGCAAACCGGCGAACTCATGGTGCAGACCCGGCGCTGGCTCAAGGGTGATCCGCTGCCCTGGCCGGGTGCCAACCTGCGCCACGGCTGCCTGGTGGTCGACATCATCGACAAATCCGGCTTCACCACCAATACTTCCCGCGGTGGTGACGTCTGGGGCGGCCTGGCGCACCTGTGGGATTCCTTCGAGAAGAACGCCGACGGCGTCTTCTACGATCAGATCGATCACCCCCTGCCGGACCCGAATATCCCTGCGGCATACAAGACTCCGGGCTATCTGGGCACTTTGCCCTCGAACCCGTGGGTCGTCTATCGGCAGAACGATCACTGCGGCATCCAGACGTCGTCGTTCATCGTGCAGCCGTCCAGCGCGGTTCAGGTCGTCACGGGTGGTCACTCGGCCCCCGGCGTCAACGAGGCCATTTCCTCGGCGATCCAGTTCGTCGGCTTCCTCATGGGCGGCATTCTCGGTGAGGTCCCTTTCGCGGGTCCGATCCTGTCCGCCTTGACCGAAGGCGCCACCGAGGTGGTCAACGTCATCGCCATGGCCCTGTTCACCGACACCCTGCTGGCCTGGCAACGCCACTACGCCGCCGACCGAGTAGCGGCCTCCGGCTGGTCCCACTACTTCGAACACTTCGAAACGAGTGCCGACCGCGCCTACACCCTCGGCGCACTGCTCTCCCTCGGTGAGGGCATGTGGAAAACCCGCACCCACCACACCCACAAACTCACCGTGGCCAACGGCGAGCCCTACTTGATCGGCGACGCCGGCCAGGGCCACTTCTTCCTCGGCGACCGAGTCGGCTCCACCATCAAGGGCATGCCCGTCGGCAAGATCTACATCGACCAGGTAACCGAACTCGAACTCGCCTGGTCTCGAAACGCCAGCCCCCAATGGCAAATCACCCTCGGCACCGACAAAGACCACGACATGCCCTTCGCCCAATCCATGCGAATCGTCGCCGACATCGTCGACGAGATCATGTCCCTCGCGGTGCAGATGTAGCGCGCACACCCCTCAACGCCGAAGGCGCTCCCAGCGAAAGCGGGGGCGCCTTCGCGCATTCCCCGCGCCTTCAGCGCATCTCGGTCCAAATACTATGGGGAGTACGCGATATCGGCCGCGAACCTTCCCGCCCACCGGCGCTCGAACATTGAAGGCGGATGAGATGACCACCGAGTTCGGTCCGGGTCTGCCCGCCATGGGCATCGCAGTGGAGGACTTCCGGCTGTCGCTCGAGCTGAACAACACGCGGCCGGAGGATGCCCGGGCGCGTGAAGCTGCGTTTGCGCATGGCATGGCTGGTGTGGTGCGGACCGAGGGTGGGATCGCCGAGAGACCGACGGCGATATTCCGGGCGGAATGCCGGATAGCCATTGGTGGTGGAGATTGCCCGCTGGTTCCGGGCGGTAGTCCGAAGCTATAGGAACTCCATTGGGCCACAGGACTATTCGATAGTCCTGTTGGGCACGATCGGCCGGGTGTCATGCTTGCCGGGATAAACTTCCGTTGTAGTCGGGTCCTGAATCGACCCACGTCGGATGTCGGCGCGAATCGCGCGAATCCCGTTGCACCGAGCCTATTTCCGTGGCCGCCCACTTCACCCTTGGAGATCCTTCATGTCTATTCCGCTGCACGAGCACTGTGATCAGGACACCCCGGAGGAGGCGTTCGTCTGGGCGCTGATCGGGCTGCCCGGGCCACGCAATTCGCCGCTCATGGTGCATCCGAGCACGCTGGGGGAGTGGTCGAAACATCTGTGGGACTTGGGGATTCGGCATTCTGTCGATGACCAGACCAAGGAATTTCATCCGCCGGCGCGTGGGCATCACCATTGGCTCAATGGGCTCGGGCAGTGGTTGCCGCAGGGGACCGAGCCGGTGCGCGTGCCTGATCTGCCGGATGTGACGGCGATGACGGCGGAGGAGCGGGCGCATGTGGTGCGGCAGTTGCGCGATCACGGTGATCTGGCGCATCTGGTGGACCGGCCCGCGGCCGACTGATCGATCCCTTCTTCCCTGAAAACGGAGTGTTCCATGGCTATTCCCCTGCACGAGAACCTTGATCCGACAAAGCCCGAAGAGGCATTTCTCTGGGCGCTGGTGGGTCTGCCCGGACAGCAGCGGGCGCCGGTGATGGTGCATCCCGATGTGCTGCGCAAATGGTCGAAGCATCTGTGGGAGTTGGGTTTCCGGCACTATCCGGACCTGCAGGTCAATGAATACCATCCGCCTGCCCGCGGCCACGGCCAGTGGCTCAACGGTTCCGGCGATTGGCTGCCGAAGGGCACGCCGCGCGCCGCGCATTCGACCGCGCCGAATATGACCGAGCTGACGCATCACGAACGCGCCCGGATCATCGAGCAGTTGCGTGCCAACGGCGATCTCGATCATCTGGCCGAACTGCTGGAACTGCCCGCCGCCACGGCTTCGGAAGGGCACGCGGACAACACAATCGAGGCCGAAGATGACCTCACCCGATAAGCACGTACCCTCCGGCGCGTACGGCGGTTCCGCCGCGTCGGGGAACAATATCGCCAACCTTCAGGCCGTGACCTGGGCCGGTGCGCGCGACGCCGTCGTCGCCAATGTGATGGGGTCGTTCTCCGATGTCAGCATGGCGAACGCGGGGTTGATGGGCAACGCGCACAGCGCGTTATCCGCGGCGGGCTCCGCCGCGCAGGCCGCCGGAAACGCACAGCAGACGGCCGTGAACGTGCAGACCACAACGGCTTCCAACGCCTCCGTCGTCGCGAGCATGACCGCCTCCCAGGAGGGACTGAACTACGGCGGCACCGTCTTCACCGACATTTTCGACCGGCAATCGCTGCAGCCCGGCTACAACACCTTCACCACCGGACAGGTCGCGAATCTGGTGATCGTCAACAAGCAGTGCGCACTGTCGAGCACGGGAAACCAGGGCTCCGGCAACGTGATCGCGCTATCGGTGACCACCACCCAGACCGATGATCAAGCGGTGTCGGTGGTGATGGGCAGCGGCGGCGGTCAAGGCAGTCCCGAGACCTTCCTCATCGCTCGCGCGGCGGCGGATCTGCGCACCTTCGCCTGCGCGAAGGTCGCCGCGGGGCGCGTCACGCTGGGCTATGGCATCCGCAAGGATATGGTCACCACCGTTACCGAGACCAGATCGGCTGTGGCGCGGGTGAATACGGGCGATACGGTGCTGTTGGAGGCGATCGGATCCGTCTACACCCTGTTCGTGAACGGCCTGGAGATCGTGCAGTGGACCGATGTCGAGCAGATGACGCCGATCATTGCGACGAACCGGTCCTTCGGATTCGGAATCTCCTATAGCGCGGGCTGGTTCGGCAGAAACTCCTCGTACAACGCCGCCGGTGTGACCGCTGTCGATATGAAGGCGCCGCCGACCGTCGGCACCGGCTGGTCATTGCAGATGGCCGCGCAGGCCGCCGTCTCGGCTCCGGCGGTGAATGTCCCGACCGTATTTCCCGGGGGCACCTTCAGCGGGCCGATGACTTCCAACAATGTCACCGTGCTCGATCAGGGCGCCGGCCGAGTGCAGATCCAGCGAGCCGGTTGGTACGGCGTCACCGTGAAGTTCCAGTTGGACCGGTCCGTCAGCTCTTTCCGGACCTATGTCTGCACCGCGCCCGGCCTCGGCACGGCACTCACCGCGGCGCGCAAAGGTCCGCTCACGTCCCAGGCCGCGGCCACGAATACGAGCGCGACCTTCGTGCTCTATCTCGCGGCGGGCGCGGTCGTCGCGCCCGGCTATTTCGTGCCCACGAATGCCAATATCACCGGTCCCGCAACGTATTTCGACGGCACCCTGCTCAGCTACTGAACCTAAGGACATTCGATGACTTCCCCCGACCGGAAGGTCCCGTCCGGCGCGTATGTCGGGTCGTCGGCGCCGAACAATGTCGCGAATCTGCAATCGGTGACCTGGGCCGGAGTTCAGCAGGCGACCGTCGCCAATCTGTTCGCCTCGTACCAAGGTGTGAACACCGCGAGCCAGAACATGAACGGCGACAACGACACGTCGGCGGCCGCGGCCACTGCCGCCGCCATGGGCTCGAGCACCGCGCAGTCGACCGGATCGGCCGCGCAGAACACCGCCGCGGCCAATACCGCCTCGATCGCCTCGTTGCTACCGCCGCCCGCTCCGTCGACCACGCCGGGAAACACGTTCACCGACAGCTTCGCCAGGACCACGCTCGGCCCGAACTACACCTCGGTGAAGTCCGGACCGGTCGCGGACCTGATCATCTCCGGCAATCAGGTGCGCCTGGATCCCAACGGGAATACCGGTACCGGATCCACAATCGCGTTGAACACCAGCGCTTTACAGACCGATGATCAGTCGGTATCGCTGGTGATGGGGGCGGCGAACAATGCCGCCAACGTCGCCACCGGCATCATCCTGCGCGCCGATCCGCAACTCACCACCTTCGCCTACGCGTGGATCTATTCGACCGTCATCTACATCGGTTCCGGTACGCGCAGCGGTGGCAGCAACACCTACAACGACTGGACTTCCCTCGCGACGACCGTGAATACGGGCGACACCGTCACCTTCACCGCGGTAGGCAGCAACTACCAGGTGCTGGTGAACAACTCTCCCGTACTGGGCTTTTCCGATGCCGCAGGTTCGGTACCGATCGGATCCTCCCGTCGCGCAGTGGGTTTCGGCTGCTCATACAGTTCGGGCAAGTTCTCGTTCTCCGTGGCCGGGCTGACGGCCGCCGATCAGCAGGCCGCCGCGCCCACCGGAATCGGCTGGAGTCTGTTCCGGGGCAGCACCACCGGTGTCGCCCGCGGCGCCGGTTCGATGACGCGCTTGACCGGCGTGTTCGACACCGTGCGGCAGGCGGCCAATGTATCGATCGTGAATCTGGGCGCCGGACAGGTTCAGGTGAACCGTGCGGGCTGGTATCTGATCAGCGTCGCGTACAACTTCTCCGGTCTGGACTACGCGATGCGCACCGAACTATGGGGCGCGCCGAGTCTCGGCGGCAGCTGGGGGATGCTCCGGGCCGGAGCCGTCGGTGACGGCGGCAGCAGTGATCAGGACGGCAATCCGGTCGGCAACGCCTATGCGACCAGTGGCTCATTCGTCGTCTACCTGTCGAAGGGTGCGGTCGTCGCGCCGGGTCTGTCCACCCAAACTTCCAATTCGCTGGTCGGCCCGTACACCTGTTTCGACGGCGCGCTGCTGAACTGGCTGTAGCACAGAGGATTTCGCATGACATCGCCCGACAAATCCGTTCCCGCAGGCGCGTACACCGGCACCGCGGGCGGCAATATCTCCGCACTGCAATCGGTGACCTTCGAATCGGCGCACGCGTCGGTGGTCGCGGGCATCACGAGTGCGTTCACCGGCGCGGCCAGTGGCGGCGGCAGTATGAACGCGGCGACCCTGCGCGCCTTGAACGCGGCCACCGGCGCGCAATCCAGCGCGGGCAACGCGAGTTCGACCGCCGACGCCGCCCAGGGGTCCACGGCCGCCAATTCGACCGTGATCAGTGGGCTGCTGGCCGGGCAGCGTGCCCAGGACGGCGGCGGCAGCGTTTTCAGCGACATTTTCGACCGCGCCGACCTGGGCCCCGACTACGCCACGTTCAAAGTGGGCCCGGTCGCGGACCTGGTGATTACCTACGGCGAAGTCGGCCTGGCGCAGAACGGGGATGAGGGCACCGGCTTCGTCGTCGCCGTAAATGCCGCTCGCACAACGAAAACCGATGATCAAGCGGTCTCCGCGGTGATGGGCACCGACCGCAGCTCCGATCTCGTCGGCGCGATTCTCATCGCCCGGGCGACCGCGGATCTGTCCTCGTTCGTATGGGCGGTGGCCAGTCGCACCCAGGTCTCGGTCGGCTACGGAACCCGGGTGAACGGCAGCTTCAACTTCACCACCTGGGCGACCGCCTCCGCGCCCGTGCACACCGGTGACACGCTGACCCTCGATTGCGTCGGCAGCACCTACGCGGTGCTCGTGAACGGCGCGCCCGTAGCCTCGGCGACCGATCCCGGCAAGGCGAGTCCGGTCGGCCCCGCGAACCGCCACTTCGGTTTCGGCAGCCAGTACTACTGGACCGGCCTGCGCTGGTCCTTCTCCTTCAATATCGCGGGCTTGAGCATCGCCGACCTGGCCGCTCCCAATGTCTCCGGCACCGGCTGGAGCCTGATGTGCCTGTCCACCTCGATCGGCGCACCGAGCGGCGAAGTCCGTTTCCCCGCAAACACTTTCGACACCCTCCGGGTCCCCGCCAGCAATGTGACGATCGTCGATCAGGGCCGCGGCCAAGTCCAGGTGACCAAGGCCGGCTGGTACGCCATCTCCCTCGCCTACAACCTCACCGCCGCCGTCATCAACGGCCCCGGCTGCGACCTCTGGTGGGCCCCAACGATTGCCGGCCCCTGGGCCGTCCTGCGCTACGGCCACAACGCCACCAACAACGTCTTCAACACCGCCGCCGCCGAAACCTTCACCGTCTACCTCCCCGCCGGAGCCCTCGTCTGCCCCGGCTATTCCCTGAACGCGAACGCCACCATCACCGGCCCCAACACCTACTTCGACGGCGCGTTCATCAGCTACTGACCCCAGTACCTCGAAGGCCGAAGGCACCCAGCGCAACTGGGTGCCTTCGGCGTTCCCTCTCCGAGCTCGGTCCCTGTTGGTCACTCGATCCGGCATGGCACATTGTCATTGTTACGCTGCTGATTGTCAGCGAAACCGTTGTCGCAGTGGCAGTTCCGACTATTGCCGTTGTCTCTGATGCGCTGATTCCTCATTCGCGGTGAAAGCCGCTTCAGCGCAATCCTTTCGGAGGCGGCGTGACGATCTTCGGTATCGACATATCCAATAACAATGGGCCGGATGTTGATTTGGCTCAGGTTGCTCGGGAGGGCTTTCGGTTCGTTTTTGCGAAAGTTTCCGAGGGGGATGGGTTTGTTGATTACACGTGGCCCGGATATCGGGAGGCGGCGCATGAGAATGGGCTGCTGGTGGCGGGGTATCACTATTTGCGGGGGGACTGTGATGTTCGGGCGCAGGCCGAGGTGTTCGTGGAGCATCTCGGGGATGCTGCCGCGATGGTGGACTTCGAGGCGAATTCCGGTGGGATCGAGACCTTTTGGGGTTTCGTCGACGCTGTGAACGCGCTCGGCCGCACTGTCAATCTCTCCTATATTCCGCGGTGGTACTGGCAGCGGATCGGGTGTCCGGATCTGTCGCAGGTGCCCGGGCTTATTCAGTCCAGTTACGTGTCGGGGTCCGGTGCCGCGGCGGAGCTGTATCCGGGGGATGGCGGCGGGGCGTGGAATGCGTTCGGGGGCAAGGCCGTCGACCTGCTGCAGTTCACCGATCAGGCGCGGGTCGCGGGGAAGCTTGTCGACGCCAATGCCTTCAAAGGCACATTCGAGCAGCTCAGAACACTGCTGGGCTTGACGCTTTCGACCAATCAGGGAGTTTTCATGGCACTGACCGATGCGCAGCAGGAGGAGCTGCTGCAGAAGGTTCGGGAGATCTGGGAGCAGTTGCGCGGGCCCGACGGTGGCGGATGGCCGCAACTGGGGAAGAACGCGCAGGGACAGAATCTCACGCTCGTCGACGCGGTCACCGAATTGCGGGACTCGCTCGACGGGAAGGCCGATCAGGCCAAACCTGCTGCGTAGCAGCGGGTCTCATTCATCTGTGTTGGTTGTTTCGATCGGAATTCCACACACGCATTGTTACGTTATTTCTAGGAGTCGCCCAATGGAATTCACCGATCCGCACCTGATTCTCACCGCGGCGTTATTCCTCGGCGGGACCGGCATATCGGCACTGTTCGCCTGGGTGCGGACGCGCAAATTCCAGCCCACCGAGAAGATGCGCTACGAGGTGGCGGCGGCCAAGGATGTCAACGACATGGCCATGACAACGCTGTCGCGGGTCTCCGGCGAACTGCGGGATGTCACCCTGCGGCTCGATGCGGTGGAAGCGGCACAGGAAGCGTCCATCCGCGAATTGAACCGTGTCACAGGGCTTTTCCGGGAAGCGCTCGGTGTGCTGCGCGGCGTGATAGAAGCCGCGCGAGCGGGGCGGATTCCGGATCTGCATATGTCCCGCGAACTGATGGACGAAGTAGAACACAACGCCGGATAACCGGCCCGCACCGGAAAACCATGACCGAAGGAACCTCATGACAGCACCGATCGACCCGGGATTCCTCGGGTATCAGCCGACCATCGAACCGCTGAAGTTGACCACCGGGGCCAGCTTCGTGCAGACCATTCAACCCTCCGGCGGGGCGAATTTCCCTGCGGGAACCACGATTTCGATCGCCTTGACCTCGCCGAGCGGCGCCTCGCTCGGGTCCTGGCCCGCGACGGTGACCACGACCCAGGCCACCTGGAACGTCGTCAGCGCCACCTGCGACGCCATCCCGGCCAACTCGCGCTACATCATGCTCGTCACCTATCCGACCCCGCAGCCGACCACCTACGCCTGGTACGAGGGCGCGGTCATCCGCACCTAGCACGTCGCCGAAATCCGTTCACCCACACCACAAAAGGAGCGATCCATGCCTCTCATCGTCACCACCACCCAGGCCGCCCTGGCCAAGGCCTACACCCTGATCAACGGCGCCACCGGCCTGTTCCTGTCCATTCACAACGCCGACCCGGGCCCGACCGGCACCCCGGCCACCGAGGCCACCGGCGGCGGCTACACCCGTCAGCCCGTCACCTGGGCCCCGGTCACCACCGGCACCGCCTCGGGTAATCAGGTCTCCATGACCGTGCCCGCCGGCACCTGGACCTACGCCGCGCTGTGGACCGCCGCGACCGGCGGCACCATGGTCGACCGCGTGCAGATCGCTTCCACCCAGGTCCCCGGCCCGAGCACGCTGCTGGTCACCCCGAGCTTCACCATCAGCTGAGCCCGCCGGCGGCAGGTCGGCGCCGGGTATCCGTCGAATAGGCGAGATACCCGGCGCCACAGGCTATTACGAGCCACTGCCACCCGCCGGATCGGTCCCGTATGAACCACCTTCGGAGGCACAGTTGAGCTCTGCATCCGCGGCGATCGTGGCACCGCTGCCCGCGCCGCCCACCACTGTCGTCGCGCTGCCGAGCCCGCCGACCATCACCCGGACCGCGCCCGCGGCACCGCTCATCGTCATCGACGGAGCCAAAGTCCTGGTCATCCCGCCGTTCATTCGCGCGAGTTTCACCGGCGCGGGCGTCCTCGCGGCCCCTTACACGCTATCGAGCGCACTGCCGGTGCAGGTCGGTGCGACCGGCACCCTGTCCGCCGCGGTCGCCGTCCAGCAGCCGATGCAAATCGGTTTCGACACAGCGGGTTCGATGGGTTACGCGCTCGCCTTCGGTGCGGGCGTCACCCGCATCCTGCCCGCGCAATTCGGCGCGACCGCCACCTCCACCGCGACCGACGCGGCCTTCGGCTGCAAGGCCGTACTCACCCTGACGGTGAACGGCGCGAGCGCTCCCGCCCTGGCGACCTTCGGTGCGACCGGTGTGCTCACCACGCAGTCGGGACCGCCGCCCACCGTCAACGCGGCGGGCAGCGGTATGGGCACCCTGGTAGCCGTCACCGGCGTCAACGCCTCCTTCACCGGCGGCGGCAGCGCGGCGGCCAGCCTGTTCGCGCCGTCGGGAATGACCAAGAACGGCAACCAGAACGGGCCGAGCAACGGCAATTGGACCCAGCTCACGGGCTGGACCGCCGATACCGCGCACTACCCCGGGTCGACTGTGGTCACCGATGCGCTCACGGCACAGGGCGTCAAGACGAACGCACTCGTCGCGGTCAGCATCGCGTGGGCCCCGGCCGGGCAGTTCGTCCCGAATACCCTCGCCGTGCGAATCAAGCAGAACACCACCGTGATCGCGTTCTCCTCGAGCTCGACGACCAGCCCGGCCCAAGCCAGTGCGACGGTATCGATCGCGCCCGGCGACAAGTTCACGGTGGAGGTCCAGGACACCTCGGGTTATCCGCCGAACTGGAAGGCCACGATCACCGGCGGCGCCACCAGTGCGCTGCAAATCACCTAGCACCCGAGTGAGGACCCCATGATCTACACAGTGACGCTGCCTGCCCAGGCCGCGGCGGGTGCGGACGCGGTAGTCGTGGCAGGCGTGTACTCGCAGGCCTTCTACAGCGGCGATACCGTCACCGACCTGCAACTCGTCGTCCCCGCCGGGTATCCGACGACCACGGGTGGAGCGACCAACAACGCCACCGTCAGCGTCCGCCAGTTGCGTCTGGGCGTGCCCGTCGCGACCCTGGGCACGCTCACCCTGGGCGCGGGCATCACGCTCTCCGCCGAAACGGCGGTGACGATTCCGGTTGGCGCACAACAGATTCTGCAGCCCGGCGACATCCTCGACGTGCAGCTGCATCAGAACGGCGCGGGGCAGGCGATTCCGGCCGGACTGATGGTCTCGACCTTCGTCAGCTGATTCTGCCGAATGCGTTGCCGCACTTCCTGAATGGCTCCCGACCGGAAACGGTCGGGAGCCATTCTCACGTTCTGGGCCCGAATGCGCTGAGGAAGGTGTCGACCGCACCGTCCGCCACGGATTTCAGCTCCGCCGCCGATACCCTCCGGGTGCCCAGCCGGGAGCGTGCTTCCAGGGGCGCGGTGAGCAGGGCGAGGAGTTGTTCGGCTGCGCGCTCCGGGGCGCAGGGGCGCAAGCGGCCGGCCAGGGAGAGCCTGGCCAGCCGGCCGGCCAGCGTTTACGCTCTACCGGCATGCCGTGGAATCAGCCGCGGACCTGGGTCGATGAACTTCTCCTCGTGCGCCAAAGTCGCCAAACGCGCCTTCGGACCCACCCCATGCGCCGCCGCGGTCTGAATCAGCTACGCGCGGTGGGTGATTCGCTCGGCAGTCGGGCGGTGAGGCGTTCGCGGACATCCGGCCAGTCCTCGGCGATGATCGAGAACATCGCCGTATCGCGGATGCTGCCGTCGCCGCGGCGGAACTGACGGCGCAGTGTCCCCTCGTAACTCGCGCCGAGCCGGGCTATCGCCTGTTGGGAGCGATGGTTGCGGACATCGGTTTTCAGCTGGACGCGGCCGGTGTGGAGGGTGTTGAAGGCGTAGTCGAGGAGTAGCAGTTTCGCGGCCGGGTTCACTGCGGTGCCCCACACCGATGGGGTGTAGACGGTGAATCCGATTTCCAGCCAGGCGTCGTGCTGATGTGCGTCCAGGTAGGACGTCACGCCCAGGGCGGCTCCGGCGGGGAGATCGCCGATCGGCCGCACGGCGCGCACGGTCCACACCTGCCAGCTCGGGATCGAATCACGTTGGCGCAGTTTGTCTTCGAATTCGGCGGCGTCGGCGGGGCGGCCCGGGACGTGCGCCCACACCGCATCGTGGTCCAGGGCGGTGAACAGTTCCGCCGCGTCAGCAGCCGGGTTCACCGGGGTCAATCGCACTACCTCGCCCACGAGTTCGGTGCCCGCGCGTACCGGCCAGATCATGTCCGGCCAGGCCACATCGTTAGGGCGGGGATCGGGCAGCGGTTGAAAGCGATTCACCTCGCGAATGATGCCGCATCGCGGTGCCGGGTCACGTGATCCGCCGACAAGATCACAACACCGGCGCGTCGGGCCGTCCGGTGGCGAATAAAGATCCGCGTGAATCAATTGGGGTGTGGATTAACGCAACTGCGTTAACTTGGGGGCATGGCGGCAAAAGACCAGATCCTCGCTGCGGCGGAACGGCTGTTCGCCGAATTCGGCATCGAGTCGGTGTCGCTGCGGCAGATCGCCGTCGCCGCGGGACAGCGCAATACCTCGGCCGTCGCATACCACTACGGCAGTAAAGACGCGCTGGTCGAAGCCGTGTACGTCTGGCGCATGACCGCCGTGAACGCGCAGCGGCTGGCCCGGCTGGACGCGCTCGGGACCACCGGCACGGTGACCGAGCTGGTGCGGGCGCTGGTCGAACCACTCGCCGCGACCCTGCACGATCCGAATCGCGCGGGCGAACCCAGCTGGTATCTGCGCTTCATCGCCGAAACCCTGTGGCGGCCGCAGTTCGATCCGGTCGTCAACACCATGCGGCGACCCGAGGCCGAGAGCGTGCGGCTCGTCGTCGCCGCGCTCGCGGGCAGGCTCGACGGCCTGGCGCGCGAGATCTTCGACGAGCGCATGCGATTGGTCGCCATGCTGGTGGTCACCGCGCTGGCCGATCGGGAACGACGGCTGCAGGAACCCGAGCCGCCCGAACATCTCGGCGATCTCGGACTCGACGTGCTGGTCGACGCCGCCACCGCCATTCTCACGGCCCCGTGGCCACCCCGAAACTGAAGTCACCCAACGGAATAAGGATCCACCATGACTGCCGCCTACGCCACCCTCGGCGAGATGCTGACCGGCCGTTCCCTGGCCGCCGGACCGCGCACCCTGCACCGGCTCCCCGGCGGGGCGGAAAGCGCGCCGTACGAATTGTTCACGCTCACCCCGCAGACCAATCTGATCGGCGCCGAGATCTCAGGCATCGACCTGCGCGAGCCCGTCACCCCGGAACTGTTCGCCGAACTCGATCGTGCGCTGCTGGAGTGGAAGGTGCTGTTCTTCCGCGACCAAAACCTCACCGGCACACAGCATCGCGATTTCGCGCGACTGTGGGGCGAGCTGGAGATCCACCCGTTCCTACCGCAGGGCGAGGTGCCCGAGATCGTCCGCTTCGCCAAGGACGCGGAGAACCCGGGCGTCGAGAACGCCTGGCACACCGACGTCACCTGGCGGGAGCGGCCCGCGCTGGGCTCGGTGCTGCGTGCGCTCGAGGTGCCCGCGGCCGGTGGCGACACCATGTTCGCCGATATGGCGGCGGCCTACGACAACCTCTCCGATGAGCTCAAGGCGCGCATCGACGGGCTGGACGCGATCCACGACTTCACGCTGCCGTTCGGGCAGTTCCTCTCGGCGGACGAACTCGCCCGTCGCCAAGCCGAATTCCCGCCCGTCGCACACCCGGTGGTGCGCACGCATCCGCGGACCGGGCGCAAGACGCTGTTCGTGAACGCGGTGTTCACCACCCATATCGTCGGACTGGACGCGGCCGAGGGCGAGGAGCTGTTGCGACAGCTGTTCCAGCAGGCGCGCATTCCGGAGTACCAGGTCCGATTCCATTGGGCCACAGGGTCCATCGCGTTTTGGGACAACCGGGCCACGCAGCATTACGCGGTCAACGACTACTTCCCGAATCGCCGGGTGATGGAGCGCGCCGCCATTCTGGGCGACCGGCCCGTTCGCTAGCTATGGCGCTGCCCGGCAATCTATTGCGGATTGCCGGGCAGCACCGGGACTACGTGCGAGCCCGCGCCAGCTGGGTTACCGCCGCGATCATGCGGTCGATCTCCTCGCAGGTGTTGTAGAACGCGAAAGAAGGGCGCACGGTCGCCTCCACGCCGAAGCGGCGCAGAATCGGCTGTGCGCAATGATGGCCCGCACGCACGGCTATACCCTTCTCGTTCAACGCTTTTCCGACCTCGATCGGCTGGTACCCGGCCAGCGTGAAGGACAGCACGCTTGCCTTGTCCGCCGCCGTGCCGATCAACCGGACGCCGGGAATCCGCGCCAGCAGCGGTGTGGCGTACGCCAGCAGCTGGTGTTCGTAGCGGGCGATATTGTCGATGCCGAGTGTTTCGATGTACTCCACGGCCGCGCCCAGCCCGACGGCATCGGCGATATTTCCGGTCCCGGCCTCGAAACGACCCGGCGGCGGCTGGAACAGCGAGCGTTCCATGGTCACATCGCTGATCATGTTCCCGCCGCCCTGCCAGGGCGGAACATCCTGGAGCACTTCGGATTTCCCGTATACCGCGCCGATACCGGTGGGGCCGAAGAGCTTATGACCGGAGAATACGAAGAAGTCGGCGTCCATCGAGCGCACGTCGATCCTGGTGTGCGGAATCGACTGCGCGCCGTCGACCAGGGTCACCGCTCCCGCGCGCCGCGCCTGCGCGACGACCTCCCGAATCGGCGTGATCGTCCCGAGCGCGTTCGAAACATGGGTGACCGAGACGAGTTTCGTGCGATCGGACAGCAGCCGGGTGTACTCGTCCATGCGCAGCTGCCCGGTGTCGTCGACCGGGATCACCTTGAGCACCGCGCCGGTTTCGGCGGCCAGCATTTGCCACGGCACGATATTCGCGTGATGCTCCAGGTGCGAGATCAGGATCTCGTCGCCATCGCGAATATGCTTGCGCCCCCACGTCTGCGCGATGAGGTTGATGCCCTCGGTCGCCCCGCGCACGAAGATGATCTCCTCCGCCGACCCGGCTCCGAGGAACCGCGCCACCGCCTCGCGCGCATGCTCGTAGGCATCGGTGGATCGAGCCGCCAATTCGTGTGCGGCACGGTGAATATTGGAGTTCTCGTGCTCGTAGAAATAGCTGATCCGATCGATCACCGCGCGCGGCTTCTGCGTGGTCGCGGCATTGTCGAACCACACCAGCGGATGCCCGTTCACCCGCTCCCGCAGGATCGGGAAATCATTGCGCACCGCGTACACATCGAACGGCGGATGAGCATCCGGCGCGGGCTGCCAACCCGCCAGTGCCGCAGGCGCTTCCGGGCGCTCCAGAAAATAGAAGCTCGGCGTACCCGACGGAGTGGCGGGGTTGCCGAAGCGCGCAGGCGTCAGTGGTACATCGAGCGAGGGGAGTGACGGCAGCAGCGGATCACTGTGCACCGCACCGCTGTGCACCGGAGTGGATGCCGGTCGCGAATCCCATCCCGGCACGGTTGGCGCGGGCGTGGGGCCACCGGGTGGCATCGACCCCTGTGGAATACCCGCCGGTGCAAAACTTTCCGAGCCATGCGTGGGCGTTGTCGTCGGCAGTGCCGAGAAGAACTCCCCGGCAAGGCGATTCAGCGTCGCCTCGTCGGGGAGCAGTCCGCTCCACTCGGAACCGGTGGCGGCCACCGGTTCCGGTGGCGTCGGCAGATCAGCGGTAGGTCGGTGCGTAGTCATGGAACTTGTTCACCTCGGCGCCCTCGAGCACTGCCACCGCGTCATCGGTCAGGATCGCCAGCGAGCAGTACAGCGAAACCAGATACGAGGCAATGGCACTGCGGTCGATCCCCATGAATTTCACCGACAGTCCGGGCCCCTGCTCCCCGGCCAGTCCGGGCTGATACAGCCCGACCACGCCCTGGCGGGCCTCACCGGTGCGGATCAGCAGGAACTTGGTCTTGCCACCGGTCACCGGCACCTTGTCCGACGGAATGATGGGAATCCCACGCCAGGTGAGGAATTGGGATCCGAACAGGCTCACCGTCGGCGGCGGCACACCGCGCCGGGTGCATTCCCGGCCGAAGGCCGCGATGCCCTCCGGATGGGTCAGGAAGAAGCCCGGCTCCTTCCACACCTTGGCGATCAGGTTATCCAGATCGTCCGGTGTCGGCGGGCCCGCGATGGTCGAAATGCGTTGCTTCTTCGGGGTATTCGCGATCAGCCCGTAGTCCGGGCTGTTGATCAGCTCGCCTTCCTGATGCTCCTTGATCGCCTCGATGGTCAGGCGCAACTGCTGGGAGATCTGGTCGTGCGGGCTGGAATACAGATCCGATACCCGGGTGTGCACGTCGAGAATGGTGTGCACGGCCTTGAGCCGGTATTCGCGCGGATCCTTCTCGTAGTCGATGAAGGTTTCCGGCAGCGGGGACTCATCGTAGTTGTCGCACTTGATGTCGACAGTCTGCTCATGGGTCACCCGGTTGCGCCGGTAGATGCCTGCCTCCACCGGCAACCAGTTCAGCAGGTGCACCAGCCACCGCGGGCTGATCGACTCCATCTGCGGAACGGTCTTGGTGGCATTGGCGAGTGTCCTCGCGGCCTCGTCGCCCAATGCCACCGGCTGCGGCACAGTACTCGTCATGAAAACCGCCTTCAATTAGGCTAATTGGCCGTTACCGGCTGCACGGGATACTAGCGCCACGCATCGCCGCTGTCCTGATGAGTGAACGTGTGGGCGTGTCCGCGAAGGCGGCCCTGTATCGACCGTTCTAGCTAACAGTGAGGAAACTGCAATTTCGCGGTAACGCGTTCGGCAGATGCCTGATTTTCCCGGCATACCGACCGTCATGCGTCATCCTGGGGGACACCATGACCACCTACCGAATCGACGCAGACACCCTGATCCCCGGCAGCGGTCCGGCAATCACCGGCGGTGTCGTCATCGCGACCGGATCGACCATCGGCTATGCCGGCCCCGCCGCCGACGCACCGCCCACCCCGGGGGCGACGACGGTCACCGCGCGCACGGTCATGCCCGGTATGTGGGACTGCCACGGGCACTTTCTCGGCATCACCGCAATGGATCTCGCCAAACTACCCATGGAACCGCTCGCGGTTCGCACCGCCCGCGCCACCGCGGATATGCGCGCCGCGCTGGACGCCGGATTCACCTCCGTGCGCGAAGTCGGCGGTGTCGGTATACATCTCGCGCCGATCGTCGAGGAGGGCACGCTGCCCGGACCCGCGATCTACGCCGCCGGAGCCATCCTCTCGACCACCGGCGGGCACGGTGATCTGCACGCCATGCCGCTGGACTGGGTCTCGCACTTCGGCCACCACGGCGGCGAACTGCGACTGTGCGACGGCACCTCCGAATGTATGCGTGCGGTCCGAGAACAGTTGCGGCGCAACGCGAAACTCATCAAGGTATGCGCCTCGGGCGGTGCGTTCTCCGAAGTCGACCATCCGATGCATCAGCAATTCACCACCGCTGAATTACGCACCATCGTCGAGGTCGCCGGACTGGCCGAACGCGCGGTGGCCGCGCACTGCCACGGCAAGCCCGCCATCATGGCGGCGCTGGAGGCGGGTGTGCTCACCATCGAACACGGCACCTACCTCGACGACGAAGCCTGCGCGGCGATGAAGGAAGCCGGGGCCATCCTGGTGCCCACCCTGACCATCCTGCACGAACTGCTCGCCACCCCCGATTCGGTGCCGCCGTACGCGCTGGCGAAACTGCGCGCCAGCCGCGACCGGCATGCCGAGGCGATCGCGCTCGCCCATCAGCACGGCGTCACCATCGCCTGCGGCACCGATATCGCGCTCTCCGGCATCGATACGCCGAATGGCTGGGGGCGCAACGGTATTGAACTCGAACTGATGGTCCGCACCGGCCTCACCCCCGCCCAAGCCATCGAGGCCGCCACCGCGACAGCGCCCCTCACCCTCGGCCCGCAGGCGCCGCTGTCCGGGCAACTGCGCGCCGGATACGACGCCGACATCCTGACCCTGGACATCGACCCCCTCGCCGATATCGCCGCACTCGCCGACCCGCGCCACATCACCCGGGTGTGGAAATCAGGTGAGCTCGTGAAAGGTGCCGCGTGAATAGAGAAGACGAACCAACACCGGAAAACCGAATCGCCCCCGAGGCTCTCGGGAGAGGCGCGATGACCGATGACCGCCGGGGGATGAGGCAGGGGTCTGATCGTGCGGAGTCCCCGGCTCGAGACCGGGGACCCCGTCGGGCAATTCCCTATTGCGTGTTGGCGGTGCAGGCCGACTTGGCGAGCTGGGGAATGCTGAACGCGCCGAGGAAGCCGGTGTCGGGGCCGAGGGCGGTGACAGCGTTGCGTTCGGCGTCGGCGCGGGTGGGGCCTACCGCCCACACCGAGGGGTGACCCTTGTAGCGGGCAATGGCGGCGCATTCGTTGACGAAGGTCAGGACAACCTTGCAGTTCGAATTGCCGCATTCGTTGAGAGCGGTGGCCGAAGCGGAGGCGGGGTCGGTCGCTACGCCCCAGCCGTAACCGACCATCTGGCCGGTCGGGCCGTCGATGGACGCGGCGAGAGCGCCGAAGGAATCGCCCTCGGCGTTGGCGGTGCCCGTGACGGCGGTGGTCGTGGCGAAGGCCGCGATAACGGCCGCGCCGAAGGCGATCTTGCGTGACAGAGACATCAGATAACTCCCCAATCGATCTTGTACATCGCGATCATGCACGATGTGATCGGAGTCTCAAAATCGCGAGTTTCACTGGAGAGCAACATGTTTGATCCCCCCGGCGTGGTCGGCCGCGCCGATGGGGTTTCGAACCGGTGCGGAGAGTCGCGTCTAGCCCTCGCGGTGGTTGGCGCTGGCGCTGCTCCAGCCGGAACTGCCGGCGTTGAGCAGCGGGCTCAGGAAATTCACTTCCGCACAGGAGGATCCGAGGATCATGGAGGTCTCCTGCCCGTTCGGGCCGATGCAGGTGCTGGGCTGGTTGATCTGCTCGCCGACCCGCGGCACATCGCCCGGGTGTGGAAGTCGGGCGAGTTCGTGAAAGACGTTGCTCGAGAATGTGATTCGTACACCGCGGAAAGCCCGTGACCTCAACGAAGTCACGGGCAGGCTGCTATTTCGGAATAGCGCTGGATCGGGTCCGGCCGTGCTACGGCTGGTAGACCTCCACGTAGGCGTTGGTCGCCACGGCGAAGACGCCGGGACCCATGCCGGTGCAGCCCACCGAAACGCGCTCGCCCGACGGGGTGAACGGATAGCTGAGCACCCGGTACGGGCCGATGGCGTACAGCGGGAACGGGCCACTGGAGTACAGGCCCACGCAATCCAGGTGCAGCACGTAATTGGATCCGCCATCCGGACCGCAGACCGCGGACGCGTCGAAGACGCCCCTGGTCACGCTGCAATCCTGCGGTGCGGCCTGCGCGCTGCCCGCTCCGGCGAAAGCCGCGAATCCCAACCCTGAAATGCTCACGGCCGCAATACGTGCGGTGATACCCAACGACTTCTTCATGAGATCCCTTCCGGTTCGAGTTGCGCGATGAACGAGACCGAACGATCCGACCCCCGGGAATCGAGACGCCCCGAAGGCTATCGGGCGGAACGACCGTTCCGTTGCGCAGGCACCACCGACCTGGGCATTAGACCCTGTCCGCCACACGAAAAAGCCCGCGATCTCCGGGGAGATCGCGGGCTTCTTCGATTGTGGAGCTAAGGGGAATCGAACCCCTGACCTTCTCGATGCGAACGAGACGCGCTACCAACTGCGCTATAGCCCCAGCCGCTGACCGTTACCGGCCTGCGCTGGAAAACTTTAGCAGGTGGGGTGCGGAGTCGACGAATCGGCTGGGTAGGGGCGGTTTTGTAGGGTGTGGGGGTGGATATGAGCGCACATTCGGACCTGGTGACCGATTGGGAGGGGCGGGTTCGGGGGATGCTCGCGGGGGCGGCTCGGCCGGAGATGGCGGAGTGGGGGATGCGGGTGCTGGGGGAGGGGCAGGAGAATGTGGCCGTGCTGGTGGGGCAGAGCCATGTTGTGCGGTTGCCCAAGGATGCGGACGGGGCCGAAGGGGTCGCTCGGGAAGGGCGGTTGCTCGCGGAGTTGTCGGGGGCGCTGACGCTCGCGGTGCCGCGGTACGAGTTCACCGCGCCCAATCCGCTCGGGCCGGGGGAGTGCTGTGTTTATCCGGTGGTGCCGGGGAGCGTGCTGCCGGAACGGGAGTGGCGGGCACGCGGGATGCTCGACGACGAGAAGGTCGCGCGGGCGGTCGCGGAATTCATCGACGAGGTGCACGCGTTTCCCGCCGATCGGGCCCGGGAGTTCGGGGTCGAGGATCGGGATATGCGGGCGGAATTCGCGGCGGATCTGGAACTGATTCGGGCGCAGGTGATTCCATTGCTGGCCGCGGCCGACGGACGGGAGTTGGTGGCGCGGTGGGAGCGGTATCTGGGCGAGGACCGCAACTTCGAGTATTCGCCGGTGCTGATGCACGGGGATGTGAGTCTGGATCATCTGCTGGTGACCGGCGACCGGATCACCGGCGTCATCGACTTCGGCGATGTGCAGATCGGCGACCCCGACTATGACCTCAGCTATCTGTGGCCGGACGCGGGAGCCGAATTCGTTCGGCGCGTACAGCACTGGCGCGGACAGCCGATGGACGAAAGGTTGATCGGGAAACTCGATTTCTGGGCCGTCGCCGATGCCGCCATCGATGTCCTGCACGCCATCGAACACGACATGCCCGAATTCCGAGACGTGAGCGTGAAACTGGTGCGTGCGATGCTGGCGCGCTTCGGCGATCACGCCGGTTCGGTATAGGACTCCAGCACCCGCATGAATAGATCGACCCGGTATTCGCGCACCGCCGCACTGTCCGGTTCCAGCAGGCACTGGGCCATGGTGCCATCGTGCACGGCGATCAGCGCCCGGCCCAAACCCGTCGAATCGGTCACCGTGCGCCCGGCCCGCGCCAGCAGCCGCGACAGCACCGGAGCCAGCGCCGCGCTGATCGACTCCTCACGCGCCACCATCAACCGGCGCAGCGGCGGATTGCGCAATGCGTGCGCGGTGAACTCCGAGGTGATCCGAAACCACTTGTCATCCACCGGAACCGCACTCAACACGAATTCCACGGCCGCCCGCTCATCCGGAATGACCGCATCACTCTCGAGCACCGCCGACACCTCGGTCAGCATCGCCGCCGACCGTTGCTCCCACATCGCCAGAAACAACTCCTCCAGCGACGTGAAGTTCGAATAGAACGCCCCCCGTGTGAACCCGGCCCGCTCACAAATCGATTCGACCGTGCACCGCCCCAGCCCGTCCTCCGCGAACGCCTCGAACGCCGCATCCAGCAACCGCGCCCGCGTCTGCACCCGCCGCCGCTTCACCGGCCGCGCCCCCACACTCCCCGCATCCCCATCGGCCCTGCTCACGCCCGAATCGTAACCGCCCTCGAACAGCGGACGCGATTTCACCATCAGGCCGTACGCGGTTCCAGTCCGGCGGCCGCCGCGGCGGAGGTGAGGACGGCTTGGAGCATGGGTGGGGTGAGGCGGCCGGTGAAAGTGTTCTGCTGGCTGGGGTGGTAGCTGCCGAAGAGGTGCAGGGGGGAGCGGTTGGGGATGGTTGGGGATAGTTCGTAGTGGGCGGCGTGGGTGAAGCGGGGTTTGGGTTTCGGTATGGGCCAGCCGGATTCGGCTAGGGCGGGGAGCAGGGCCTGCCAGCCCCAGCCGCCGAGAACGACGATCGAGCGAAGAGTTGGGGAGAGCAGGGTTAATTCTTCGGTGAGCCAGTGGCGGCAGTTGTCGCGTTCCGACGGGAGGGGTTTGTTGTCGGGCGGGGCGCAGTGGACGGGGGCCGTCATGCGGGTGTTGATGAGGCGCAGGCCATCTCCGGGGTGGGTGCTGGTGGGCTGGTTGGTCAGGCCCGCCGCGAACATGGCGGCTATCAGGAAGTCTCCGGCGCGATCACCGGTGAACATGCGGCCGGTTCTATTGCCGCCGTGCGCGGCCGGGGCCAGGCCGACGATGAGGATTCGGGCATCGTCGGGGCCGAGGCCGGGAACCGGTTTGCCCCAGTAATTTTCGTCACGGAAGGCCGCCCGCCTGTCATGGGCGACCTGTTCGCGCCAGGCGACCAGTCGCGGGCAGGCTCTACACCCTGTGAGCTGCGCGTCCAGTTCAGCAATTGTGCGGCACACCAGGGTGACTCAACCACATCCCCGGCCCGAGCGGGGCGCGTCGGCGTGGCGGCGCGGCGCGGCATACAGTGCCCGGATAGCCGAGTGTTTGCGACCGTGAAGGGAACCGGCCCCAATGAGTGATCTCGTCGAGCTCGGCAACGCCGTCGGCACGGCCCAGAAAGTCGGAAATATGGTGGGCGTGTTCGCATTCGGCGTTTCCGGGGCGCTGCTCGCGGTGCGCCGTAACTTCGACGTGGTCGGCATCGCGGTGCTCGCGGTGTGCACCGCCACCGGCGGCGGCATCATGCGCGACCTCATCATCGGCGAGATACCGCCCACCGCCTTCGTCACGCTGCGGTACGCGGCCGCCGCGCTGCTGGCCGCCGCGGTGATCTTCTTCTGGCATCCGCCGAACCGCCTGATCCGCACCCCGCTGTTGCTCGCGGACGGCATCGGACTCGGCATCTTCTGCGTCACCGGCACCGTCACCGCCTTCCAGCACGGACTCTCGGCCACCTCCGCGGCCGCGCTCGGCGTGGTGACCGCGGTCGGCGGCGGTGTGGTGCGGGACGTGCTGGCCGGAATCACACCCAGCGTGCTCAGTGACGGAGAGCTCTACGCGGTGCCCGCGCTGCTCGGCTCGGCCGTCACCGCCGCACTGCTCTACTACGGCCAATACACCTACTGGACGGGCGGTTTGGCGGGTGCCGGCGCGGTCGCCCTGCGCTTCCTCGCGCTCTGGCGGCACTGGCGCGCACCGCTCGCCCGCTCGCATCGCCGCCGCGAATCCATCTGATCTATCGGGGCGCGGCGCACAGCGGGCGTAGTCGTGTTGCCCGAGCGCGCCGAACATGGTTGATAGCATGGCGAAGGTTGGCCAGCGGGCTGTGCATCACACCCAGAGAGAGTTCCTACCAATGCAGTTTGAGATCGTCGAGCGGGACGAGACGTGGGTCGCCGGGCTGCCGGTTCGCAGCCCCAAACGTGCTCTCGGAGAGCTGCGCGACCATGATCTCGAGGTGGCCTGGGCCGCCGTCCTGCATCAGGAACTCGGTGGCCCGCTCGCGGCGGCGTATACCGACTTCTCGCCCGAACTGGGCACGTTCAACACCCAGATCGTCGGCTATCAGTGCGAGTCCTTCGAAGAGGTCACCCGCGGCCATATCGTGGCCCGGCTCCCGCGCGGGACCTATGCCAGATTCTCCGCGGTCGGTACCTTCCCGCAGGTGATGACCGATCTCTGGACGCAGATCGCGTACGCCGAGGAACACAATCAGATTCAGCGCACGCACAGCGGCGATTTCGAGTGCTATCCGCACGCGTACAAGATCGAGCTGTACCTGGCGGTAGAGGCCTCATGACCTATTCGATCGTGGTGCGCCAGGGCGGCGTCTATGGCGGCCTCGTGGTGCCGCGGGTGCGGCCCAGTTTCAAGGTCTCCAATAGTGAGCTCATCGAGTTCCTGCGCGACCGGCTGCGCGATCGCGGCGATGACAAGCCGCTGGCCACGGTGTACGTGCCCGACCCGGCCGGCAACTACAACGTGCTCGTCTCCTACGAGTACTCCTCGCCCTACGACGCGCCCGTCGGCGATGTGCTGATCCGGGTGCCCAAGGGCGTCTACGCGCGCTTCCAGCCGAATGGGGATTATCACGATCCCGCGGAGGATGTGTGGGCTCAGGTCGATGACGCGACCGCTTCGGCCGAGATCACCCGGGCCTACCGCGAGGAGATCGAGATCTGGTCCGGGCCGTCGGAACTGGAGCTTTTCATCTCCATCCTGATCTGATTGCTGATCGTTAGCTAAATGAGAACCAACCGGTCTTGTGGTTGTGTTTCATGACTGATAGCAATGGTTTGACCAGGGCTGATTTCTAGACGTCCATTCGGGTTTCGGGAGATTTGCCGGACGCCTGGACAATTTCTCACGGCTGGCGGATACTCCCCTAGGTGCCTGTACCGGGCCCGGTTGATACATGACCGTATCGGACGGGGGCTCGGTAGTCGCGCGGAAACCCGCGCAGCAACGGAGTAGGAACTGTATGGCTGTGGAAGTGGTCGCAGTCGTCCCGTCGGATTCGGCTGATGACGACTTACTGCGATTCCGGGATGCGTCGTCGGGGTGCACCTTCTGGGTCGGCACGCCGCAGGCACATCCGGGCCTGTGGCGCCGCAACATCATGGGTGCGCTGCGCGCTTATCGGCGGTACGGCGTGGATCCGGCGCTGGAATACGAGAAAATCGCGAATGGCCACTCCAGCGCCCTGTTCGTGGCCGCCATCGATCCATTCGGAGACGTGGTCGCGGGTATGCGGGTGCAGGGTCCGTACTCCCATGTGGACGAGGTCAACGCCTTGCGCGCCTGGGCCGGACGCCCCGGCGAACCGGCCTTGCGCAAACGGGTTGCCGACCGGATACCGGAGGGTGTCGTGGAGGTGAAAGCTGTCTGGGCGGACCGGAGTTTGGACCGCTCACAGCGCCGCGCCCTGGGTGCTGCCCTGGATCGCTGTGTCGTACACGTCACCACCCTGCTGGGCGCCCGCTACGGCTTCGTTACCGCGGGCGAACACGCCGCCGAGGGCTATCGCAGCAGCGGCGCCCGCTCGGACTGGTGGATTCCCGCCGTGCCGTTTCCCGATGATCGATACCGCACCGTCCCGCTCTGGTGGGATATGCGGAGTTATCGATCGGTCGCCGCGGAATCGCAGTTGACCTTGATCGATGCGGAACAGATCGCTCTCTCGGACGGCGACGGTGATATGCCGGCCGACCTGACCGGCACCGGAGGACGCGCCAGACAATGAATTCCGACAATACCGCGGCGGAATATCGACCGCTGTTTCTCGATGAATCCGATCCGGAGGATGCGCGCCGGATTTCCGAATTGCGCGCCGAAGCCGGTATCGAATTCACCGATTTGCGGAGTTTGCTGCGAGCGGAATTCGATGATCTGGTGGCCCCACCGGAATTATCCGAGGGACCGGAATCGGATCGCTGGATTTACTATCCGTGGCGCAAGGCCGCTGTGGCATTGCCGGGACCGGAATTGCTGCGGATCGTCCGGCTGGACCGGAACCGCAACAAACTGACACGAACCGAACAAGAAAAGCTGACAAATCAGACAATCGGGGTGGTCGGGCAGAGCGTCGGACACGCCATCGCGCACACCCTCGCCATGGAGGGCAGCTGCGGGCGGATAAAGCTGGCCGATTTCGACACCATCGAACTGGCCAACCTCAATCGCATTCCCGGCTCGATCTTCGATATCGGCGTCAACAAGGCCGTGGTGACCGCCCGCCGGATTGCCGAGATCGACCCCTACCTACCGGTGGAGATCTTCACCGCCGGACTCACCGACGACAACGTCGACGACTTCTTCGCGGACCTCACCCTGGTGGTCGAGGAGTGCGACTCCCTCGATATCAAACTCGCCGTGCGCGAGGCCGCCAAACGCCATCGCATCCCACTGCTCATGGAGACCAGCGATCGCGGCCTGCTTGATATCGAACGCTATGACCTGGATCCGGATCGGGAACCCTTCCACGGCCTACTAGGCGGGGCCACACGCGCCGACCTACGCGGCCTCAGCACCCGTGAGAAGGCGCCCTACGTGGTCCGAATCCTGGACGCGCACGGCCTGTCCGACCGGTTCGCCGCCAGCCTGGTGGAAATCGATCAGACCCTGGACAGCTGGCCGCAGCTCGCCGGTGACGTCCAACTCGGCGGCGCGACCGTGGCCGCCGCCGTGCGCCGCATCGGCCTCGGTGTCGAATTGGCCTCCGGCCGCACCCGCGTTGATCTGAGCATCGCGCTGGACGCGGTCGCCGAACCCGAACCGGTCCAGGAGTTCTCCTGGCCCGCCGATCCCGCGCCGGAGGCCGCGCCGCGCACCGATATCGAGGCGGTGCTGGCGGCCGCGCAGTCGGCGCCCTCCGGCGGCAATGTGCAGCCCTGGTCGCTGCGCGCCGAGAACTCCACCGTGGTCATCGAACTCGATGTCCGGCGCAGCTCCGGCATGGATATCGCCTATCGCGGCAGCGCGGTCGCCGTCGGCGCGGCGCTGTACAACGCCCGTGCCGCCGCGGCCGCCCGCGGTGTGCTCGGCGCGGCCGATCTCTATACCGACGGTAGCTACGCCCATTCCCCGAGCGGCCGGCTCAGCGGCCCGGGTGGTCGGCTCAGTGGTCCGGCCGGGCGGCAGAGCGGTTCCGGTGGCCGCCCGGGTCGCCGCGGCGCGCCGCTGACCGCGGTGTTGCAGCTGGGTGATTGGAGCGAGCCGGAATTGGCGCGCGACTATCCCGATCTGCTGGACCGCGTCACCAACCGCAATTTCGGTACCGGCGATCCCGTCGACCCGGCCGTGCTGCAGACCCTGGCGGTCACCGCTGCCAAGGCGGACGGCGGCCTGCGCTGGATCACCGACGCCGCGGATCTGGAGACCGCCGCGACCCTGCTGGCCGCCTCCGATCAGGCCCGCTACCTGACCCCGGTGCTGCACGCGGAGATGTTCTCCGAACTGCGCCGCCCCGTCGGGAACACTCCGCTGGATCTGCGCACCGGTCTGGATCTGCGCACCATGGAGCTCGCCCCGGACGAGGGCGCCAAACTCGATATCGGCGGACGCGCCGACATCATGGATCGCATTCGGGATTGGAACGGCGGTATCGCGCTCGGCGACTACACCCGGGATCGGGTGCTGTCTGCGTCCGCGCTCGCCGCGGTGACCTTCACCGCCCCTCCCGTCGGCGACCCCGGGGAATTGGCCGCCTACGCCCGCGCCGGCGAGACCCTGCAGCGGGTCTGGATCGCCGCGCAGCGGCACGGGCTGGCGGTGCATCCGGTGTCCCCGGTGTTCCTCTATGCCCGACAGACCGATGATCTGAACACGGTTTCCCCGGAGTTCGCCGATACACTAACGTCACTTCAAGGCCGTTTCCTGGACCTGTTGGGAGTGCCCGAGCACGAGACCGTGGCGTTGGTACTTCGCCTGAGCTATGCGGCGGAGGTCACGGCGAGGAGTCGGCGGCTTCCGATACCGGGTGCGGAAACCCGCTGATGGGATCGGAGACAAGGTGCCTCGGCAGACGCTCGACTCACTGGTGACCCAGGTTGCCTCCGAGTTGATGGGTGTCGACGCCACCACGATGGTGGCGGCGAGTGAGCGGGTGCTGTCCTGGCTCGTCGATCACTTCGATGTCGACTTCAGCTATCTGCGCCATACCGATCGGGAGCGCCGCGCCTCGGTGCTGATCGCGGAGTGGCCGCGCCGGCAGGTCACCATTCAGCCGGATCCGTTGCGGGTCACCTACTTCGATCGCGCGGATTCGGTGTTCGCCAAGCTGGAGAACGCCACCGAACCGCTCATCGTGCGCCCGATCCCGGAGCACGCGGACTATCAGCACACGATTCATCTGTCCTCGGGGATTCCGACCGTGTCGATGGCGGCGGTGCCGCTGGTGTCGCGCGGGGAGTCCACCGGGGTGCTTGGTTTCGTCAAAGAGGGCGATCGCGAGTGGAGTACCCGAGAGTTGAACGTGCTCAAGGCGATTGCCGCGCTCTTCGCCCAGTTGCAGGCGCGCGTGGTGGCGGAGGAGCGGCTGCGCTACATCGCCATGCACGACGATCTGACCGGTTTGGCCAACCGCCGCGCGCTGCTCGAACATATGGAGGAGCGGCTGCGCGCGGGCAGTCCCGGACCGGTGGCGGCGTTCTTCCTGGATCTGGATCGGCTCAAGGCGCTCAATGACTTCCTCGGGCATACCGCCGGGGACAACTTCATTCGGACGCTGGCGACGCGATTGCGCGATCACCTCGATCCCAATGATGTGATCGCCCGGCTCGGCGGCGACGAATTCGTCATCATCCCGGCCAAGCCGATGGATGCCAGTGCCGCCGATCTGGAGGCGACCCGGATTCAGCAGCTCATCGCGCGGCGGGTCACCGTGGGCGGTGAGACGGTCAGTCGCGGCGCGAGTGTCGGTGTGGCCGTTGGTATTCCGGGTGAGACCACGGTCGCGGACGTGCTGCGCCGCGCCGATCACGCACTGCTGTCTGCCAAGTCGAGCGGCGGCAATGGCGTGGCCGTGTTCACTGATGCCATGCGCGCGCAATTCGAACTCCAGGACGATGTGGAGTTGAATCTGCGCGGTGCGGTCTCGGATGGTTCGCTGCTGCTGCACTATCAGCCGGAGGTGGATCTGCGCACCGGGCGCGTGGTCGCCCTGGAGGCGCTGGTGCGCTGGCAGCATCCGACGCGCGGATTGCTACCCCCGGGCGCGTTCGTCGGTGTCGCCGAGGCCACCAATCTCGCGGGTGAGCTGGGCCGCTGGGTGATTCGCTCGGCGTGTGAGCAGTTCGCGCAGTGGCGGCGGCGCGGTTTGGCGTCGAGCGTGGTGATCCGGATCAATGTGTCCCCGGTGCAGCTGGTGAGCCTGGATTTCGTGGAGACCATGGAGGGGATTCTGCGGCGCTTCGGCATCGACGGGTCCTCGGTGTGTCTGGAGATCACCGAGCACGTGGTGGTGCAGGATCTGGCGCGCACCCAGGTGACCCTGCGCGGGCTCAAGCGGATGGGCGTGCAGATCGCCATCGACGATTTCGGCACCGGATATTCGTCTTTGTCGCATCTCAAAGCGCTGCCGGTGGACGCGGTGAAGATCGACCGCGGTTTCGTGCAGCGCCTTGGCGCCAGCGCGGACGATCTTGCGATCGTGAAATCCATTGTGGGACTTGCCGGTTCGTTCGGTCTGGGAGTGGTGGGCGAGGGTGTGGAGACGACCGTCGCGGCGCGTACCCTGGTGGCGCTGGGTTGTTATCGCGCACAAGGATTCCTGATCGCGCGGCCCATGCCCGCCGAAGAGGTGGAGACTCATCTGGCGGCGGGGCGGATAGCCCTCGACCTGGACTTACCCGGTACCGGCCGGTCTGTAACCCCCTAGAAGTATGGGGCTGATTGGGGGGTTGCATTGCTCGCGATGGAGTTTGAGCGCGTAGTAGGTTCGGTGGACAATTGGGGCAATCAAAGGGATGTGGACCGGCGTGCGAACCTTCAGTAGCAGGAAGACCCTGATCACCGGAGCCGCCAGCGGTATCGGGCGTGCCACCGCGCTGGCGGCCGCCCGTAAGGGCGCGCGCCTGGTGCTCACCGATGTGAACTCCGACGGCCTCGACGCGACGGTGGACGAGATCCGCG
The DNA here is from genome assembly GCF_042885355.1 of Nocardia sp. NPDC058058. Taxonomy (NCBI): domain Bacteria; kingdom Bacillati; phylum Actinomycetota; class Actinomycetes; order Mycobacteriales; family Nocardiaceae; genus Nocardia; species Nocardia sp. NPDC058058. Next base: position 327,867 of record NZ_JBHVSA010000004.1, read on the forward strand.
CCGCGGGCGGTGTGGTCGACTATGCCCAGGCCATGGATGTCAGCGACTACGACGCCGTCACCGCCTTCGCGGGCAAGGTGCACGATCAGGTCGGCTCGCTCGACGTGGTCATGAATGTCGCGGGCATCTCCACCTGGGGCACCGTGGAGAACCTCGAGCACAAACACTGGAAGCGCCTGGTGGATGTGAATCTGATGGGGCCCATCCACGTCATCGAGAACTTCGTGCCGCCCATGATCGCGGCCGGGCGCGGTGGCGCGCTGGTGAACGTGTCCTCGGCGGCCGGGCTGATGGCCTTCCCGTGGCACGCGGCGTACAGCGCCAGCAAGTTCGGGCTGCGCGGGGTGTCCGAGGTGCTGCGGTTCGATCTGGAGCGCCATGACATCTCGGTGCACCTGGTGGTGCCGGGCGCGGTGGACACGCCGCTGGTGCAGAGCGTCGACGTGATCGGCGTGGATCGCGATGATCCGCGAATCCAGGCCTGGATCAAGCGATTCCGGCGGCACGCCAAGAAGCCGGAGCAGGTCGCCGATTCCATCCTGCGCGGGGTGGAGAAGGGTCGCTACCTCATCCACACCCAGTTCGACATCCGCTTCGGCTACTGGTGGGTCCGCAAATTCGCGTGGCCGTACGAATTCGCCATGCGCCGCGCCAACGCCCTGTTCACCACGTTCCTGCCCCGCGAACAGCGGCAGCTGCCGTCTGCGAAGGGCGAGGTGAAGGTCGAAGCCGAGGCGGGCGCGGCCGCGCCGGAACGAGTCCGGCCCGAGGCCTGAGTCCCTTCGTCATCCCGGCGCGTTTTTGGCCGGGATCCACACGCCGCAGCGGATCGGCTGAAGGTGTGGATCCCGGCCAAAAGCATGCCGGGATGACGGGGGGTGGGACGGCCCTGGTTGGGAAGGGCGGTAGCCGGGAAGGCCAGGCGCTCAAGAGGTCTCGGCGAGGGGCAGCGAGCAGCCCTGCTCCGGCTTAGTGCAGTTCTCGGCGGCATGCACGTCCAGTACGCGCGCGCCCGGCCCTTCGTCGCCGAGGTGGTCGTGGGCGTTGACGATTTTGCAGGTGCCCAGGGACAGGCAGCCGCAGCCGATGCATCCGGTCAGGCTGTCGCGCAGGCGAATCAGCTGTTCTATGCGCTCGTCCAGGTCGGATCGCCAGGCGGTGGAGAGGGCCTCCCAGTCGCGGCGGGTGGGGTTGCGGCCGTCGGGGAGGTTGTCCAGGGCCTGGCGGATCTCGCCGAGCGGAATTCCGACACGCTGTGAGATGCGGATGAAGGCCACTCGGCGCAGGGTTTCCCGGGGGTAGCGGCGTTGGTTGCCGCTGGTTCGGCGGGCTGTGATCAAGCCCTCACGTTCGTAGAAATGCAAGGCGGACACCGTAACTCCGGCGCGTTGTGCCAGTTGACCCGGCGTCAGTTCCTTGGCCTGCCAGGACGCGGTCTGCATACCTGAAGGTTAGTCGAGGTTTTTGCCCGGCGCGAATTGCATGCCATCTTTGCCGCGGGGAACTACCGTCAGGATATGGGAATCAAGGCTGCGCCACCGGCGCGACCGTTCTCCGTCACCTCGGAAGTCGGCGCCTTGCGCACGGTGCTGCTGCATCGGCCGGGTGACGAACTGCGCCGTTTGACGCCGCGCAACAATGATCAGCTGCTCTTCGACGCCATTCCGTGGGTGGAGCGGGCGCAGCAGGAGCACGACCTCTTCGCCGGAGTGTTGCGCGAGCGCGGGGTGGAGGTGTTGCTGCTGTCGGATCTGCTCACCGAAACCATCGGGGTGAGCGGGGCGGCGCGGATACAGGGCATCTCCGGCGCCGTGGACGCGCGGCGGCTCGGGCACGCGCTGGCCGATGAGCTGGCGGCCTACCTGCGCACGGTGCCCGCGCCGGAGCTGGCGCAGATTCTGATGGCGGGCATGACCTTCGACGAGCTGCCGTTCGGGCCGGATCACACCTCGCTGGTGGTGCGCATGCATCACGGGCATGATTTCGTCATCGAGCCGCTGCCGAATCTGCTCTTCACCAGGGATTCCTCGTTCTGGGTCGGTTCGCGGGTGGCGATCACCTCCCTGGCGCTGCCCGCGCGGGCGCGCGAGACCTCGCTGACCGATCTCATCTACGCCTTCCATCCGCGTTTCCTCGGGGTGCGGCGGGCGTACGAATCGCATACCGCGCCCATCGAGGGCGGCGATGTGCTGCTGCTCGCCAAGGGCGTGGTGGCGGTCGGGGTGGGGGAGCGCACCACCCCGGCGGGCGCGGAAGCGTTGGCGCGCAGTCTCTTCGAGGATGATCTCGCGCATACGGTGCTGGCGGTGCCGATCGCGCAGACCCGCGCCACCATGCATCTGGACACGGTGTGCACCATGGTCGACACCGATGCCATGGTGATGTACCCGAATATGCAGGATTCGCTGTGCGCGTTCACCATTCGCAAAGAGGTGGACGGCACTGTGACGATGTCCGGCCCGGATCCGTTCCTGCCCGCGGCCGCCAAGGCCATGGGCATCGGGGAATTGCGGGTCATCGACACCGGCCTGGACGGTGTCGCCGCCGAACGCGAGCAGTGGGATGACGGCAACAACACCCTGGCGCTCGCGCCCGGCGTGGTCGTGGCCTACGAACGCAATGAGATGACCAATGCGCGGCTCGTCGACGCCGGGATCGAGGTGCTACCCATCCCCGGTTCCGAATTGGGTTCCGGCCGAGGCGGTCCGCGCTGCCTGTCCTGCCCGCTGTCGCGTGACGAGGTGTGAAAAGCCATGCTGGACATCCCGGTTGACCATCATTCGACGGTGCCGCCGTACGAACAGCTGAGGCAGGGCATCGTGGCGCGGGTGCGCTCGGGTGAACTCGCCGCCGGGACCAAGATCCCCACCGTCCGAGCCCTGGCCGCCCAGCTCAAACTCGCCCCCAACACCGTTGCCCGCGCCTACCGCGAACTGGAACAGGACGGCGTCCTGGAAACCCGAGGCCGCCTCGGCTCCTTCATCGCCTCCTCGGGCGACCCCACCCGGGACGTAGCGGGCCGCGCCGCAACGGAATACGTCGCGGTCATCCGCCGTCTCGGCCTGGACGACGAAGCCGCGGTCCGCTACCTACGCGCCGCGCTGGGCGAAACCCGAACCTGAACCCGGCGTGGCGCACGGGGTTCGGGGGCTTGCCCCCACGTTCTTCCCTACCTCCAGCTGGGCAGCCAGAGGTGGTCGTGCCAGCTGCCCGGGGTGATGGGCGCGCCCGTGAGAATCGGCCACAGCCAGATGAAGTTGGCGATCACCAGCGCGAGGTAGAGGCAGACCAGCATGAGCCCGAGCCCCTGCCGTTCGCTCGGCGGAGCGAGGTGCTGCCAATCCGGTTGCCCGGACAGCCGTCTGCCTATCGCGGGCGCGTGCCCGAGCACATCGCCGAGCACCAGCGCCACCGCCATCATCAGGAACGGCGCGAGCGGTACCGCGTAGAAGTAGTACATCTGCCGATCGAGCTGCAGGAACCAGGGCAGCAGTCCCGCGCCGTAGGCGACCAGCACCGCCGCGTACCGCCAGTCGCGACGGACGAAGCTGCGCCAGATCGCCCAGCCGAAGACCGGTAGCGCGAGCCACCAGATGGCGGGCGTGCCGATCAGCATGACCGCTTTCACGCACTGGTTCTGCCCGCAGTCCCCGCTGCTGCTGTCGGAGTAGTAGTAGAGCATCGGCCGCAACCCCATCGGCCAGGTCCACGGCTTCGATTCCCAGGGATGATGATTGCCCGCCGAATTGGTGAGCCCCTCGTGGAAGGTGAGCACCTCACCGCCGTAGTACCAGAGCGAGCGCAATGCGTCCGGCACCCAGGAGAAGTCGCCGCCGCGTCCGACCCGCACCCCGACCGCGTACCGGTCGTAGCTGGTCTCGGCCGCGAACCAGGCCCAGAAGCTGGCCAGGTACACGAAGACCGGCATCACCCCGAGCGCCCACGCGGTCGGCCCGAGATCACGCACCGCGGTCCCGGCCCACGGTCGCCGCACCCGGTATCCGCGTCGCGCCGCCAGATCGAAGCCGAGGCTCAATGCCGCGAACGCGACCACGAAATACGCTCCGGACCATTTGGTTCCGCAGGCGAGCCCGAGCAGGATGCCCGCGCCGAACCGCCACCAGCGCACCCCGAAGCGCGGCCCGAATTCGCTGTCCTCGAGCCGGCCCTCGGCGGCCACCAGCGCCATGCGCGCCCGCATCTCATCGCGGTCCACGATGAGGCAGCCGAACGCGGCGACCACGAACAGCGCCTGGAAGATATCGAGCATCCCGAGCCGGGAGGAGACGAAGGTGAGTCCGTCGGCGATCAGCAGAATGCCCGCGAACGCGCCGATCAGCGTGGATCGCGCCATCCGCCGGGTTATCCGAATCACCAAGAGCACCAGCAGGGTTCCCGAGACGGCGGCCATGAACCGCCAGCCCCAGGGCGAGTAGCCGAAGATGGCCTCGCCGATCGCGATCATCTGCTTGCCGACCGGCGGGTGCACCACCAGCCCGTAGCCGGGATTGTCCTCGACGCCGCCGTTGGTGAGGGCCTGCCAGGCCTGGGGCGCGTAATGCTTCTCGTCGAAGACCGGCGTATGCCCCTCGGTGGGATATCCCAGTTGAATGAAGCGCGTCAGCCCGGCCACCGCTGTCAGGAACAGTGTCACCACCCAGCCGCGCGCCCAGTCGGTGGGCCCGAAGTCCGGTGAGGGTCGCAGTGGCGCCGGACTGGACAGCGCCACCCCCGCCTCTACAGCTGGCGGTCGCGCGTCGGTCACCTGGGTCACGCACCCGATGTTATGCGGTGCCGCCCCGAAACTCCCGCCCCGGTCGAACCCGGAGCCCGGTCGGGGCGGAGAGTCGGGGTGTGGTCGCCCGTATGCTGGCACCGATGCCGGATCGCTGGTCCGGGCCGAGGGGGAGCGTGGCGACGAACAGGAGTGGGATGAGCGGCGAGCCGACCTCGGGCGGACGATTGGTGCTCGCGGCCACCCCGATGGGCGATATCGGCGACGCCTCACAGCGACTGCGCGATGCGCTGGGATCGGCGGATATCGTGGCCGCCGAGGACACCCGGCGCACCCGGTCGCTGGCCAAAGCGCTCGAAGTGGAGATCACCGGGCGCGTGGTGAGTTTCTACGATCACGTCGAGACCGCGCGAATTCCCATGCTGCTGGAGGAGATCGAAGGCGGGCGCACCGTGCTGCTGGTCACCGACGCCGGCATGCCGTCGGTGAGCGATCCCGGCTACCGCATGGTCGCCGCGTGCGTCGAGCACAAACTTCCCATCACCTGTCTGCCCGGCCCATCCGCCGTGACCACGGCGCTGGCGCTGTCCGGGTTGCCGGTGGAGCGCTTCTGCTTCGACGGTTTCGCGCCGCGCAAATCCGGGCAGCGCAAGGAATGGTTCCGCACCCTGGCGACCGAACCGCGCGCCGTGGCCTTCTTCGAGGCCCCGCATCGTCTGGCCGACTGTCTGGCCGACGCCGTGGAGATCCTCGGTCCGGACCGGCGCGCCGCGGTCTGCCGTGAACTCACCAAGACCTATGAGGAAGTGGTGCGCGGCACCCTGGGCGAGCTGGCGGCCTGGGCGGTCGAGGGCGCGCGGGGTGAGATCACCGTGGTTCTGGAAGGCTCGCACAAGGTTTCGGCCGATCCCGCCGATCTGGTCGAGCGGGTGGAGGGATTGGCGGCCGCCGGTCTGCGCCTCAAGGACGCCTGTGCGGAGGTGGCCTCCACCAGTGGGGTATCGCGCCGCGAACTGTACGACGCGGTGCTGGCCGCCCGCGCCGCCGACTGACTACTCCGCGGAAACCTTTGCCTCGGTGCTGGTTTCGCGCACGGTGGCGGCGATCTGACGCGGCCGGAACGGCGTCCACCAGTTCGCCGGTCCCATGAGTTTGACCAGTGCCGGAACCAGCAGCATGCGTACCAGGGTGGCGTCGATGATCAACGCGATCACCATGCCGAGGCCGAGGAAGCGCATCGGCGTCAGTGGCGAGAGCGTGAAGGCTCCGGTGATGAGCACCAGAAGTGCTGCGGCAGCGGTGATTACGCGAGCGGTCTGCACGGTTCCGGTGCGGACCGCCTCCTCGGTGTCCGCGCCCGCCTCATGGGCTTCGACCATGCGGGAGAGCAGGAACACCTCGTAATCGGTGGATAGGCCGAACACCACGGCGATGATCAGCACCATCATGCTGGCCGAGACCGGGCCGACGCTCACGCCCAGCAGTCCGGCCAGATGCCCCTTGTCGAAAATCCAGGTGAGGATGCCGAAAGTGGCTGCCAGGCTGAGGAATGCCATGAAGACCGCTTTGAGCGGCAGCACCAGCGAGCGGAAGGCCAAGCCCAGCATGAGCAGGGTGGCCAGCACCATGACGATGAGCATGACCGGCAGATTGTGCAGTACCGCGGTGACGCTGTCGGCGGTGGCGGCGCTCTGACCGCCGACCTCCAGGGTCACGCCGTCGATGCGCACATCGCGCAGGTCGTGCACGATTTCCTGGGCGGCGGGGGAGCGGTCCGGTGCGGTCAGCACCGCGTGCAGGATGGCGGTGTTGTCCTTGGTGTCGAGTTGCAGTACCTGTTTGACACCGGGCACGGCCCCGAGTTCGCGCAGTGCCGTGGTGACCGCCGCGGAAGTCGGTGCGCCGCCGCCGGCTTCGCGCACCAGCACGGTGGCCCCGCTGTTCGCGGCCGGGAAGCGCGCCGCCAATTCATCGACGGTGGCACGGGTGGCATTGCCCGCGGGCAGTGCGGTGTGGTCGATATCGCCGAGCCGGACGCCGGTGAGCGGGGCGGCCAGCACCAGCAGCAGTGCTCCCACCGCGATGGCGACCGCACCCGGGCGGCGCATGACGGCGGTGACGACCCGGCCCCAGAAGCGCTGTGCGCGTTCCTCGGAGCGTTCGAAGGCGTCCGTGCGCCAACTCCATTTGCCGATCCGGGGGCCGAGCAGGGCGAGCGCGGCGGGCAGTGCGGTGATCGACAGCAGCGCGGCCAGGCCGACCGCCGCGATCGAGCCGAAGCCCAGTGAGCGCAGGACGGCCTGCGGGAAGACGAAGGTGCCCGCGAACGCGCACATGAGCAGCACGGCGGAGAACAACACGGTGCGGCCCGCGGTATCGAGCGCGCGGGTGACGGCGGCCTCGGTCGAGCCGCCCCGGGCGAGTTCCTCGCGGAAGCGGCTGACCACGAAAAGCCCGTAGTCGATGGCCAATCCGAGCCCGAGCAGTGAGACCACGTTCATGGCGAACACGCTGACCTCGGTGAATTGCGCGATGATCCCGACCGCGCCCAGCGCGCCGATCACGGCGAGGCTGCCGACGATCACCGGCAGCGAGGCGGCGACGACACCGCCGAACACGAGCACCAGCACGAGTGCGGTGAGCGGAATCGAAATCGATTCGGCCACGATCAAATCGTGCCGCGATTGATCGCTGATGGTCTGCGCGAGCGCGCTGTACCCGGACATCCGGGTTTCGACGCCCGGTACCGTAAGCGCCTGCGCGACTTCGGGATACACGGCGATCCGATGATTCTCATCGCCCGAGGCGAACACCACGGCCACAGCCGATCGGCCATCGGCCGACCGCATGTACTGCGATCGAGAACTGTTCCAATAGCTTTCGACGGGCCGATCCAGCAGCGCCGGATCCACCTTCTTGATCGCGTCCAGCACCCGCGGCCCGATATCGGCCAGCGACTGCCCCTCCGGGGCGGTGTAGATCGCGACGATATCCGGATTCTGCGGTCCCAGCTGGTCGTGCACCCACTGATCAACCGCGCTGGATTCGCTACCGGGATCGGAATACCCTGCGGCACTCACCTTTTGTGCCAGCCCGGTGGCGAACAGCCCGCACGCGAGCGCGAACAGCACCGCCACCGCCAGCACGGTTTTCGGCCGTGCGACCACGATCCGAGCCCACGCGGTCATCATGCGGTCGGATCCGTTGGCGCGAGGTCCTTTTCGAGGGTGTTGACGATGCGGTCGAGCAGAGCGTCCAGGCGTTCGGGAATACCCCGGCCGCTGCGCGCGGACACGGTGAGTTCGGTGCGGCCGCCGCCTTCGGTGAGGCCCATGAGCAGCGGCATGGCGACGCTGTGCTGGGGCAGCACTCGGACGGAGGTGGGGGTGAATCCGGGGACGGCCAGTTCGTCGAAGTCGTAGCGGCCCATATGGGAGACGGTGGCAGAGGCCAGATTCCGGCCCAGGCGCGCGCCGGTCCAGTTCAGCGAGCGCAGCAGGACGCGGCCGGGGGCCTGCGGCAGATTGGAGAGCCGCGCTGCCTGCATTTGATTGAGTTCGCGGCGTTCCCGCAAGCCGATCTTCTTGTCCGCGTTGAGCTGCTTCCAATCGACGCCCGGTCGGGCATCGAGGAACAGCGGCAGCGCCAGGTTCGCGGTGGAGCGCAGTTCGGGATCGTGGCGGCGCAGATCCACCGGGATCATGATGCGCGAGAGCGGTCCGCCCTCATCGGCCAGAATCGCCGCGACGCGCACCATCGCACCGGGTCCGGTGGCGTTGATGGTGCGGTGGCGCAACAGGTGTCGCGGTTGACCCGGATCCTGTCGGCCGGTGCCCAGGGCCGAACGGAAGCGCGGCAGCATGAGCGCCGGGCGACCCGGTGCCCCGACCTTGCGCTCCAGTTCGTCATCGGCGATGGGGTCCGCCGCGCCGACCGGTTCCTGTCCGCGCAGCACCCGCAGCACATCGGTGGCCCACATGACCATGCCCATACCGTCCATGACGCCGTGGAACACCCGGAATACCAGGGTGGTCGGCGCGGCGGTGAGCAGCAGCACCTCCAGTGTGGATTCCGGTGTCGGCCCGATCGGGCTGGTGAGCACCGGATCCGCTTCCAGCGCGGGGTATTGCAGCGCGTGGTCCACCACGCGCACGGCGGGCGCGACCCCGCTGTCCACCCAGAACTTGCCCTCCCGGACCAGTCGTGCGCCCGGATTCGCTTCGGCGGCAATGGTTACCGCGCGTCGCAGCTGTTCGGCGTCGATACTGCCGACGCCCTCGATGGCCAGCTGCATGAGGAACGGCGGCGCCAGCTCCCGCATCGGGAAGTACATGAACTCGGTGGGGGAGATGGGCCGCCGGAAGGTGCTCATTACCTGCCTCTTTCGCGCGCTGACTGCGTTATCGCAGGTTTTCGGTGAGTGTCACGACGCCGCCCTGGGCGTCCAGCCAGGCCAGGAAATCGGCCAGTCCGGCATCCCGGTCCACAACCGGCTGGTAGCCGAAATCCGTTGTGGCGGCGGAGGTGTCGTAGGTGGCGGTGCGCGTCATGAGCGCCACCGCGTACCGCGACAGCGGCGGCGACCAGCGGGTCGCGATGTACGGCACCTTCCAGATCGCGTCCAGGATGGTGACGGCCGCGTTCAGCACCCGCTGATTCGGCTGCCGGCTGGGCGCGGCGTAGCCGAGTCCGACGGCGACCTCGCCGAGGAAGCCCCAGACATTCGTCTGCTCCGCGTCGGCGACGAAATAGGCTTTGCCGCCGACCTTTTCGGATGCGGCCGCCTGCACCGAGGCCTCGGCGATATTCTCGACGTGGCACAGCGAGGCGTACACGGCCTTGCCATAGGACAGATCCGGCAGCGATCCCGCGGCGGCGCGGCTGAGCAGCCGCACGATCGGCCCGGAGCGGTCGCCCGCACCCCAGATGGCCCGGGGCCGCAGCGCGCAGGTGGTGAAACCCGCGCCGTTCGCCGCGAGCACCGCGCGCTCGGCGGCGGCCTTGGTCTCGGAGTACAGGTTCAGGAACCGGGTCGGATACGGCACCGATTCATCGACATTGACCTGATCCCCGCCGTCGCGATCCATGAGCGCGCTCGGACTGGAGATGAAGACGAACCGCTGTGCGCCGTTGCGGCGCGCGCCATCGAGCAGATGCTGTGTGGCGGTGAGGTTCTCGGCGACGAACTGGGCACGCGTGCCACGCTCGTCGACCCGGGCGGCGCTGTGGAAGACCACGTCGACGCCCTTGGTGGCGCGTTCCAGCGAGAGGTGATCGGTCAGATCCCCGTGCACCACCTCGACCTGATCGATGACATCGGCCAGATCGCGCAGATTGCTGGTGGGGCGCACCAGAATCGCGACGTCATAGCCGCCCTCGCGCACCAGGCGGCGCGTGATGGCACCGCCCAGGAATCCGGAAGCGCCGGTGACCAGCGCCTTCTTCCTGCTCTCGGACATCAGGCGGCCTCCTGCGTCTTCCACCAGGTGGCCCCGAAGATCTGGGTCAGGACGGCGGTTTCGACGGGTGAGCGGTCGGAGGATTCGGCCGCCTTCAGTGCCGCCGGAATCTGCGCGGCGTGCACCACGATGCTCAGGAAGGCGTCGATCCACCAGATCGCCCGCAGCACCCGGTTCGTGGGCGCGTGGCCGACCAGCGCGGCGATCAGCCCGGCGGCCAGGTACAGCCAGCCGAGAATCGGAATCGCCCGCAGGGCAGTGGTTTTCAGAGACATGTCACGCTCCCTCTCCGAGCTGCGCCGTCGCCCAGATGGCCAGCTGCTCGCGCCCGATCTTGGCATTGTGGCGGATGTCCACGGGGAACCCGGTATGGAACAGGAATCGGGACACCGTCTCGGTGACCTCGAATTCCACCGCGCGGCTGCGCAATTCCGCCGCGAGCAGCACGGTGTCGGTGCCGGGTTCGGCCTCGACGCACAGCACCGGTCGCTGCGCACCGCGTTCGCCGACCCCGACCAACGCGGTGCGGATGACGCCGGGCAGCGTATTGAAGACCTGCTCCACCTGCACCGAGAACATCGGCCCGGCGGCGGTGTGCACGCGCTGACTCTTGCGCCCGCAGAACCAGATTCGGCCCTCCTGGTCGATCCAGGCGAGATCGCCGGTGCGATGCCAGACGGTCTCGCCGTCGGCGATCTTGCCCGCCAGATTGGCGGACTGCGGCCAGTAGTACCGGGTGCTCACATTCGGTCCCGCGACCACGAGTTCGCCGATGCCGCGGGTGGCCACCAGTTCGGCCTCGCGCACCTCGGCGTCGGCCCAGGTGGGCAGCGGTTCATCGGTGATCGCCACCAGCCGGGCGCGCACGCCCTCGGCGGGCCGCCCGATGCAGGTGCCCTCACCGCTGTGTGCCCGTTCCACCAAGCCGCCCAGCAGTTCCCGGGATTCGATGGTCGACATGGGCAGCGCCTCGGTGGAGCCGTATCCGGCGTGCACCTCGGAATCCTGCGGCAGCACCTGCCGCAGACCGGCGATGCACCAGTCCGGGACCGGCGCGCCACCGGAGTAAATGCTGTGCAGCGTGGGAACTTTCGTCCCGGTGCGCTCCAGATACCGCAGCAGCGGGATCAATACGGCGGGGGAGGCGAACATGGTCCGCACCCCGAAGCGGTTCACCGCGTCGGCCACGAACGCCGGATCGGTCGACCCGACCTGGCTCGGCACCAGCGGCGGCAGGACGCATCGCGCGCCCAGCAGCATGTCCAGAATCCCCACCAGCGGCAGGGTGATCAGCGAGGTATCCGGGGCCACCCGGCCGCGCGCCGCGTGCACCTGCTCGATCATGGACGACAGATTCCCGTGCGTCATCTCCACGGCCTTGGCCGGACCGGTGCTGCCCGTCGTGTACGCGATCAGCAGCAGTTCGTCCGCGGGTGCGGGCACCCGATCCGCCAGCAGCGCCGAAGGCGCAACGGCGGCAACGGATCCCCCGGCGGCCTGCTCCCAGCGCGCCCGTGCGCCCACGGTGGTGTCACGCAGCGTGCGCAACCGCGCACCCACCACCGGCCGCAGCCGCTCGGCGGTCGCGGCCGCCCGCGCGACGGCGACACCGGGCTTGGACTCCGAATTCTCCAGCGATACCAGCAATTCGCGCACCCGCGCGTTGATCGGCCCGGCGACTCGCGGGGCTCGACCTCGGCCCGCCCCCGGGTCTGTCGCGGCACCGGATTCATCGCGCGCGGCCGCCGCGGCTGCTTGCGCAGGAGTCGGAATGCCGGTGGTCCCGGTTCCCGTGCCCGACGCCGTAGCGCTATCACCAAGGGCCGCAACGGCTTCCGTGGTAGCGGGCGAGCCCCAGCTCTGCAGTGTCTGTCCGCCCCAGAGCCAGCGGGGGCCGACGGTGATCTTCACCCGCACATCGCGGAAGTACTTGCGGAACAGTACGCGGGCGGCGTGCGCCTGCGGGATGCCGATGAAGGCCTCCGCGTCGGCGGCGCGCAGGCAGTTGAGCATTTTGCGCAGCCCCATACCCGGGTCGATGACCACCGGGACCGCGCCGATCTTCAAGAGCCCCAGCATGATCGCGTAGAGCTCCGGGCTGGGCAGCACCAGCACGATGGTGCGGGTGCCGCGGCCGACCCCGGCCGCGGCCAGGTGCGCGGCGATGGTGTCGGACCAGGTGTCGAGTTCGCGATAGGTCAGCTGCCGGTACTCCGGGAGGCCGGTGGCGGTCTGCCCGTGCGGGAAGATCACCGCCTCCCGGTCCGGCTGGTCGGCCACGACCGCGCGGAAGCGGTCGATGGCCTGCCAGTAGGTCGCGATGGTCACGCCGCGGCTCCGACGGCGGCCGGGAGCCGGTAGAGCACCGCCGCGGCGGACGGTCCGGCGCCCGCGGCGACGAACAGCACGTGGCTGAAGGCGTCCAGCGAACGGTTCGCCACGGCCGCGTCGTACGCCAGCGGCAGCGCCGCGGTGTGCGGGTCGCCCTGGGACAGATCGGGGGTGAAGACCGCGTTCGGCGCGATGCCGAGTTCGGCGGCCAGCAGCTCCGGGAATCCGGCGGTCGGGGTGGAGGCGATGAGCGCGGTGCTCGCCTGCTCCGGATCCGACTCCGACAGCGCGAGCCGGGCGGCGTCGGCGGCGAGCGCCAGCAGGCGCGCCTGCGCCTCGGGCTCGCGGATGACGGTCATGAGTTCGCGACCGTTGGTGCCCATGGTCGCCACATCCACGTACGACTCGATCGCGGGGGTGCCGCCGCCGGAGACGGTGTGCACGCGGCCGAAGCCCTCTTCGTCCTCGCTGCGCGCCAGCAGCAGCGCCGCACCCGCTGTGGCATAGGGGAATTCGTCATCCGCAGCGCCCCGCTTCAGCGAGGGGTGGGTATCGCCCGACACGATGAGCACATGCTCTGCGCTGCCGGTCTCCAGGATGGACTGCGCCACCTGGACCGCGTTGAGCACGCCGACCCCGGCGTTCATCAGGTCGAAGGAGAACGACCGCGGGTCATCCTTGGTGTAGTCGAGCCCGATTCCGGCTTCCTTCTGAATCAGTGCCGACACAGCGGGTTCCACGGTGTTGGTGTCGCGGAAGATGCCCGCGTTGATGAGCACGCCGACCTGGTCGGGGCGAACCTCGGCTCGCTCCATGCTCTGCCGCGCGGCCGCGCCGCTGTGCTCGACAATGCTGAAAGTGTCTTCCGCCCGGCTGATTCCGGTGGATTTGATGCGCACGCCCATGATCAGACCTTCAGGGATGAAATCGTGGTGGACAGGAAGCCGCCGACGACGCCGGAGGCGGCCGGGACCATCAGGATCTTGGATCCCGCTTCGATGTTCTGCTGGCTGAGCTGATCGTGCAGCACGATGAAATGCGAAGTGGTGGAGGTGTTTCCGTACTTCTCGATGACGTTCAGATCCGGCGGCATCGGCGCGCCGAACTCGCGCTCGGCGATCGCGTTCATGAACGGGATCGCGGCGGCGCCGAACTGGTGGTGGATCATGTAGTCGAAGCCCTCGTCCGCGAAGGTCTTCCCCTGGCCGGCCATGAAGTTGCCCTGGGTGTCGGTCCACAGCAGGAAGCGGGATTCGTTGTGCATCTTGCGGTTATCGGTGTACAGCGACACACCCTGTGACTTCTCACTGGGCATGCCCAGGCACAGGTGCGAGAACTCCGACGCGGTGGCGAGTTCGATGTAGTGGATTTTATCGTTGTCGTCGACGGCTTCGTCGAGTACGACGGCCGCACCCGAATCGCCGACCGTCAGCGATGCGAATTGCAGATCGTATTTCTCGGTGATCTCATTGACCGCCGTTTCGGCAATGGGCGTAATGGCCTCGCCGCTGACCACCATGCCGCGTTTCACCGCACCCGACCGAATCATTCGATCGAGAATGTAGGTGCCGGTCATCATTCCGGCGCAGGCATTGGAAAGGTCGAAAGAAATGGTGTCCGGGCGCGCGCCGAGTTCACGGGCGAGGGAACCGGCGAAAGACGGCTCCATGTACATCCGGGTGCCCTTACTGCGCGTGATCGAAGTGGAGATGATCACGTCGAGATCCGAAGCCGCATACTGTGACCTGGAAAGACAGTCCTGCGCGGCATTCATCGCGAGAATGTAGGAGTCTTCGGCGTTTTCGGGGGTAGTATCGCGGAAGCGTCGTTCCTTGACGCCCGTGATTTTTTCGAGATCGAAACCCGGCGCCGTCTTCAATCGGGCGACGAGATCCTCGGTGGTTACACGATTTGATGGCAGATAAGCGCCTATCGACTCGAATCGAGAATGCGACACGGGGACTCCTGAAAGTACGAAGAAATGCAATCTGAATCGGTGACGGCCAAGACGCTACCCGACGGTAACTATCGCGGCGACCGGACACTGTGGCACAAAACTGTCTGAGACATTGTGGTTGGCAACAGTTTTCGCCGGTGAGAGCATCGTCCTATGAATAGCCGCGAATGCGCGCTGTGAGGGACTTCACGCGCTACGCTGCGCGCTTGTGATGTAACTCGGAGTTACATATACTTCCAAGTGAAACTGTCTGGGCGACAGTGGATTTCGTATGCGGAGTACGGCATGGTTGTGCCCATGCACATACGGAAAGCCCTGGTAGGTAGCCTGGCGGCGGCGCAACTCGGCGCCGGATTCGCGCTCGGCGCGCCCGGAATGGCTACTGCCGCACCGGAATCCACGGTCTGCGGCACTTGGACGGCCGCGACCGTCGCCTCCGGCTTCGGCAGCCTGGAGAACCTCGCCTTCGATGGCGGCGGCGGCCTGCTGCTCTCGGAGATCTCCCTCACCGGTAGCGGCGGCGGCCTGTATCGGCTCACCCCCGACGGCACGCATACGCTCGCCGCGGCGGTGGAATCGCCCGGTGGCATCGTCGTCAATGCGGGCAAAGCGTATGTGAACTCCGGTAATACATTCGCCAGCGGCGTCACCAACAGCCCGGACGGCAAGATTGTCTCGGTCGATCTGGCCACCGGGACCGTGGCCACCGTCGCCACCGGCCTGCATATGCCCAATGGCCTGGCCCAATTGCCGGACGGCGGTTTCGCCGTGAGCCGCGATCTGGGCCCGGATGCGGTAATTACCCGGGTCGCCGCCGACGGTTCCGGAGCGCACACGCTGGCACCCGGACTGAATTCCACAAATGGCCTGGCCTACGACCCGGTGCGGCGCGAATTATTCGTGTCCACCACGTTCGATACCGTCACCGCAATCGCCGCCATCGATATCGAGCACCCGGATGCCGCTCCGCGGCGAATTACCCTGCCCGGTTTCGGCCCGCTCAATTCCGCGGATGATTTGACCGTGGGCCCGGACGGCGCGATCTATGTCGCGCTGAATGCCGCCGGTCAGGTGGTGCGGGCGGATCCGGACGCCGGAACCTTCTGCACGATCGCGACCGGCCTGCCGTTCGTCTCCTCGGTGCGCTTCGGTTCGGGCCCCGGCTGGGACCCGAACTCGTTGTACGCCACCGGTTTTCTCGGCACCGTCACCCGGTTGACGCGTTAGTTCTTGGGCTCCACGTACTTCGGGAACACCACTTCCGGATCCGGCAGGGCGGTGCCCGGCCGGATCGGGGTGGCGATATCGGCGAAGTCGCGGCCGGTCTGGCCGAGCAGGTCCAGGATCTTGGCGGCCGAACCCGGAATCACCGGCTGCGTCAGGATGGTGACGATGCGCAGCACCTCCATGGTCACGTAGAGGACGGTGGCCTCCCGCGCCACGTCCTCGGGTGTGCCCGATTTGGCCAGCGTCCACGGCGCCTGCGCGGAGAAGTACCGATTCGCTTCGCGCAGTGCGTTCCACAGGTGCTCGAGGCCCAAATGGATTTGCTGCTGGTCGAATTCGGCCCGCACCTGCTCCAGCAGGCCGTTGGCGAGCGTCAGCATGGCCTGATCGTCCGCGGTGAAATCGCCGGGTGTCGGAACGACCGGGCCGAAGTCGCGCGCCGAGATAACCCGCGACCGCTGGACGAGATTGCCGTACTCGTTGGCCAGATCGGTATTGATCCGGCCGACGATGCTGTCGTGGCTGTACGACCCGTCCTGCCCGTAGGAGATCTCACGCAGCAGGAAGAACCGCACAGCGTCGAGCCCGTAGGTGTCCACCAGATCGGTCGGCGACACCACATTGCCGGTCGACTTGGACATCTTCTCGCCCTTGTTGAAGACGAATCCGTGCGCGAAAACCCGCTTGGGCAGCTCGATTCCGGCGCTCATCAGGAATGCGGGCCAGTACACCGCGTGGAAGCGGGTGATGTCCTTGCCGATGATGTGCAGATCCGCGGGCCAGAACTTCCCGAACGCGGCGGCATCGGTATTCGGGAAGCCGACGCCGGTGAGGTAGTTGGTGAGCGCGTCCACCCACACGTACATGACGTGCGCCGGATCGCCGGGTACCGGGACGCCCCAGTCGAAGGTGGTGCGCGAGATGGACAGATCCTTCAACCCGGCCTTGACGTACGAGACGATCTCGTTGCGCCGGGTCGCGGGGCCGATGAATTCCGGCTTGGTCTCGTACAGTTCGAGCAGCTTGTCCTGGTAGTTGGACAGCCGGAAGAAGTAGTTCGACTCCTCGGTCCATTCGACCGGGGTCTTGGTGTCGGTCGAGATCCGGGTGCCGTCCGGCTGCACGGTGGTCTCGTCCTCGTTGTAGAACGCCTCATCGCGCACCGAGTACCAGCCCGCGTAGGTGTCGAGGTAGACGTCCCCGCGCTCGGCCATCCGCTCCCAGATGGCGATGGAGGCGGCCTGGTGGTCCGCGTCGGTGGTCCGGATGAACCGATCGAACGAGACGTCCAGGGCCTTGTCCATGGTCTCGAACACGTCCGAATTGCGCGCCGCGTACTCCGCCTCGGATTCTCCGGCGGCCTTGGCGGCCTGCTGCACTTTCTGGCCGTGCTCGTCGGTGCCCGTCATGAAGAACACGTCGAATCCGTCGAGCCGCTTGAAGCGGGCCAGCGCATCGGTGGAGATGTACTCGTAGGCGTGCCCGATGTGCGGGGCGCCATTCGGGTACGCGATGGCCGTGGTGACATAGAAGGCGGGGCGTTCGGATGCGCTCATGGTGTGTCTACTCTAATCTGCGTGCCCGTAGTCGCTCGCGTGAATATCCCCGTGGCAGGTGTCGCCCATGCGTAACAGCCGACCCGCTCCCGAACCGCCGGAGCCGCTGTTCCCGCTCATCGACGCGCATACCCATCTGGACGCCTGCGGTGCGACGGACGCGGAATCGGTTGCGGCCATTGTGGATCGGGCGCAAAAGGTAGGTGTGCGCGAGGTCGTGACGGTCGCCGACGATCTCGATGCGGCGCGTTTCGCGGTACAGGCCGCGAACTGGGATCACCGGGTATTCGCGGCGGTGGCATTGCATCCGACCCGCGCCAATGCCCTCGACGATGCCGCCAAGGCCGAGCTGGAACGCCTGGCAGCGGATCCGCGCGTGGTCGCGGTCGGTGAGACGGGTCTGGATTACTACTGGCCCGGCAAGCTGGAGGGCTGTGCCGATATCGAGGATCAGGTCGAGGGCTTCCGCTGGCATATCGATCTCGCCAAGCGATTGGGCAAACCGCTCATGATCCACAATCGCGAGGCCGATCATGATCTGCTGACCGTGCTGCTCGATGAGGGTGCGCCGGAAACCGTTATCTTCCACTGCTTTTCGTCCGATGCGAATATGGCGCAGGCATGCGTCGACGAAGGCTATGTGCTGAGTTTCTCCGGAACGGTGAGCTTCAAGAATGCTCATGAATTGCGGGAGGCCGCGAAAATCGTTCCGGAAGATCAGATTCTGGTCGAAACGGACGCGCCGTTCCTGACCCCGCATCCGTTCCGCGGTGCGCCGAACGAGTCGTACATGCTGCCGTACACCTTGCGCGCGCTGGCCGAGATTCGGGAACAGGATCCGGTCACACTCGCCAAGGTCACCACCGCGAATGCGCGCCGGGTCTACGGAATCTGAGAATCCGACCGCCCCGCTTTGCGGATGTGGTCCCGCTCACTATGATCCAGTGCGATCGTGATTCACCTGCGACTCGATATCGGTTCGTGATTTCGGTATCCGCCGGTCCGGGTGAAACGGTTGTCAATCCCTGACCGCCTCGTTATCGTACTGTGACCATGCCGGGATTTCCGATGAAAGCCATGACGAAGATCAACTCGTCGCGGTCGCCGATGCTGTACGGCGCCATCGCGGCGATGCTCGCCACGCTCATCGTCGGCGCGGGCCTGGCCATCGTGAACAAGAAGACCATCACGGTCGTGGTGGACGGGCAGGCCACCGTGCACGACACCATGTACCTGAATGTGCGCGGCATTCTCAAGGACGCCGGTTACGGCATCGACGCGCGTGATGACGTATCCCCTTCGCCCGGTTCACGAATCGGCGACGGCGCGACCATCCGGCTCAATCGCGCGCGCGAGATCTCGCTCATCGTGGACGGCACCCGCTCCAAGGCGTGGACCACCGCACTCACCGTGGCCGAGGCCATCGTGAAGCTGAATCTGCCCGGGGATGTGTTCAGTTCGCCCTCGCGGCCCACCCCGCTGCCGCTCGAGGGCGCGCAATTGCTCATCACCAATCCGCGCACCGTGGAGCTCGCCGATAACGGCAGCGCGCCGTCGCTGGTGCGACTGGCCGCGCCGACCGTCGGGCAGCTGCTCGAGGTGCAGGGGCGGCCGCTGGTCAATCAGGATTCGGTCGAACCGTCGCCGAGCACACCGCTCACCGACGGTATGAAGATCGTGGTCACCCGCAAGGTGATCGAAAAGCGCACCGAGCGAGTGCCATTGGATCCGCCGGAGAACATCATCCAGGATCCGACGCTCAATATGAGCCGCACCATCGTCGAGAATCCGGGCGTACCGGGCACGCAGGATGTCACCTTCGCCGTCTCCATCGTGAACGGCCGCGAGGCGGGCAAGGATCCGGTGCAGTCCACCGTGGTCGTCCCCGCCGCGCCCAAGACCATTCGCAAGGGCGCGAAACCCGGCACCGAGGTGCCCGAGGTCAAGGACGGTCCCATCTGGGACGCCCTCGCCAAATGCGAATCCACCGGCAACTGGGCCATCAACACCGGCAACGGCTATTTCGGCGGCATCCAGTTCGACCAGAGCACCTGGGAACGCCAGGGCGGCACCCGCTACGCCCCGCGCGCCGACCTCGCCACCCGCGAAGAGCAGATCGCCATCGCGGAGGTGACCCGCGCCCGCCAGGGCTGGGGCGCCTGGCCCGCCTGCACCAGCCGCCTCGGCATCAGCTGACGCCCAATCGATTTCGGGTGCACCCCTACCCGTCATCCCGGCGCGACCCCCCGTCATCCCGGCACGCTTTTGGCCGGGATCCACACAGCTTGTGCTCCAGCTGATATCCGGTGGATTCCGGCCGAAAGCACGCCGGAATGACGGGGCTTCGGTCTTACATCAAAGCGCCGCCGTCGACGCGCAGTTCGGTGCCCGTCATGTAGCGGCCGTCATCCGATGCCACCATGGCGACCGCGCCCGCGACGTCTTCGGGCTTGCCCAGTGCGCCGCCCTCGATCCAGCCGGGCAGCCGCGCCAGCAGCGACCAATCCGAATCGGCGGGCAGATCCAGTCCCGCGGTGAGGCTGGTGCCGATGCCGCCGGGCACGATATTCACCGCGCGCAGGCCCTTTTTCACGTATTCGAGGGCGATGGCGTGGGTGAAGGCGTTCACGCCCGCCTTGGACGCGGCATACGCGGCCATGTACGGCACCGAGCCGAACGCGGAGGTGGAGGAGAAGTTCACCACCACACCGCCGTGCGGCGAGTCGAGCAGTGTCGGCAGCGCGGCCTGGGTCATCAGGAAGGTGCCGGTGAGGTTGACCGTGAGTACCTGATTCCAGGTCTCCAGCGGCAGTTCGTGGGTGTGCCCGGCGCGCATGATGCCCGCGCCGTTCACCAATACGTCCAGCCCGCCGAGGAATTCGACGGCCTGCCCGAGTACCGCGCGCACGGATTCGGGATCGGCGACATTCAGATTCAGGGTGTGCAGCCGGTCCCGGGAATCGGCCGGGGTGGCGTCGATGGTGGCCTGCAGGCCGCTGTCATTGATATCGGCGGCGACCAGCTGGGCGCCTTCGGAGAGCAGGCGCAGGGCGATGCCCTGGCCGATTCCGGAGCCTGCTCCGGTGACGAGTACTCGACGTCCGTCGTATCTGCGCAACATGGCGCGAAATTAGAACAAGTTTCACTACGCGTCAATGGTTGGCCGAAATCGCCGATCACAGAGTTTTCTCATACTGGACGGTTGATCTAATAGCTAAGCTCAGTGCCGCACTCGAATTGTTCAGGGGTCGGGCCCGATGGAGGATTAATGCGGTTGTTCGGTTGGCGCGCGCGGATTTTCACCGCCGCCGTCGCCTCGGCGGGTTCACTGCTCATGGTTCCGGGAGCTCCGGCGCAGGCCGCCGCGCCGGGCACGGTGATCGATACGACCGCACATCCCGACGGCTGGCGCGGTATGGCCAACGGCTCCAGCGTGGACTACTGGACCACCCGCTCCAATGGCGAAGCCGTCCAGGCCAGTGGCGCGCTCATCATTCCGCCCGGCCCGGCCCCGGCCAACGGCTGGCCGATCATGGCCTACGACCACGGCACCTCCGGCCTCGGATCCGGCTGCGGCGGGCAGAGCGATGTCAGCCGCTTCAGCCGCCCCAAGGAGGACGCCATCCTCCAGTACTTCGTGAACAAGGGCTTCGCGGTGGTCGCCCCCGATTTCCTCGGACTCGGCAAATTCGATACCGGCCCGCACCCGTACCTGGAGACCCGCACCGAGGCGACCGCCACCATCGATCTGGTGCGCGCCGCCCGCGAGGCGCATCCCGAATTGTCGAAAACCTGGGCGCTGACCGGATTCTCGCAGGGCGGGCACGCGGCGCTGGGCGCTGCCAACCTCCAGTCGAGCTACGCCCCCGATCTCGATTTCCGCGGCACCATCGCCTCGGACCCGGCCTCGGATGTGGAGAAGTTCGTCCCGCTGGCCGGTCCGTACGTTCCGGAGATTCCGGGCCAGAACGGTAATGCCATCGACGGATTCGTCGTCAGCATGCTGGCCGGATTGCGCGCCACGCATCCCGAACTCGATCTGAACAGCTATCTGACCCCGCGCGGTCAGCAGGTGCTCGATCAGGCCGGGAGCCTGTGCTTCAACGACATCATGAAGGTCGTGGACGGCACCTCGGTCGGTGACCTGCTCGCCCGCCCGCTCGCGGACGACCGCTTCCGCGCCGCGATCAACGAGTACATGACCCTGCCCACCGCCGGCTACAACGCGCCGATCCTGTTGCTGATCAACGTGACCGACATGGTGGTGCCCTCCCCGCTGCATGCCGCGCTGGTCGCGCAGCTCGCCGCCAACGGCCAGGACTTCAGCGTGGTCACCGGTACCGGCGGCCATACCGAACTCAATCCGGCCATGTGGTCGGCCATCGACGCCTTCACCGCGCGGGTACTCGCCACCCCCACCCGATCCTGACCGCCGGATCCGGGCCACCGCGCAGCCCGGCCCCCGCGGTCCGCCGAACGCCCGCCCGCCTCCCCTCGGCGAGCGGGCGTTCCCCATTCCGCCCGAATTTGTCCAGCAACCGTCAAGCAAATAGCTTGTTGGACGAACACCCCGGAAGGGCAATCCCGCTTCCGGGGCGGAACCGGTGGAGGATTTGTGAGATTTACCAGCACTTTTGCTCGAAGACTGACGATGACGGCCGTGGCGTCCAGTGCGCTGCTGATGCTGCCGGTGACCCCGGCGCAGGCGGACGCACCCGGGTCGCTGATCTCGGCAACCCGTCAGCCCGATAGTTATCACGACATCGCGAACGGCTCCCTGGTGGAGTACTGGACCACCCGATCCAATGGGGAACAGGTCCGGGCCAGCGGTGCCATGTTCGTTCCGGCGGGCCCGGCTCCCGCGGGCGGCTGGCCGATCATGGCCTACAACCACGGCACCACCGGACTGGGCGCGAACTGCGGCGGCCAGTCCGATCCCGCGACCGCGCCGCTGCCGGTGCCGCTGGCGGCCGATGAGCGGCTGATGCGGTACTTCGTCTCGAAGGGTTTCGCCGTCGTCGCCCCGGACCATCTCGGCCTGGGCGTCTTCGATACCGGCCCGCATCCGTATCTGGAACTGCGCACCGAGGCGACCGCCACCATCGATATGGTGCGTGCCGCGCGCACCGCGAACCCGGGACTCTCGCGCACCTGGGCGGTGACCGGGATGTCCCAGGGCGGACATGCCTCGCTTGGCACCGCCAATCTGCAGGCGACAGCCGCGCCGGATCTCGACTTCCGCGGCACCATCGCCATCGATCCGGCCTCGGATGTGGAGAAGGCGCTCCCGATCGCCGGTCCCTGGGTGCCGCGGTTGCCCGGTGAAATCGGTAGCGGCGTAGGCGCTTTCAGTGCCAGCATTCTCGCCGGTGTGCGTGCCGCGCGGCCCGACGCGCAGGTCGACAGCTATCTGACCGACCGCGGCCGCCGCCTGCTCGATGACATCGGGACCGAATGCCTGCCCGCCATCTCCGAGCGCATGTCGCAGGTCTCGATGGGCGAGCTGCTCGCGCGCCCGCTGTCCGAGGGCCCGTTCCCGGCGGTGCTGCGCGACTACATGACCGTTCCGGTCCGGGGCTATGACGCGCCGATCCTGCTGCTGCTCAACGCCACCGACACCACCGTCCCGTCCCCGCTGCACGGCGCGCTCGCCGCGCAGTTCGCCGCCAACGGCTTGGATTTCGACACGGTCGTCGGGACCGGTTCGCATTGCCAGTTGAATCCGGCGATGTGGGCCGCCATCGAGGACTTCACCGGCCGCGTGCTGGCCACCCCGGTCCGGTCCTGACCGCCGCCCGTCCGATGCGGCCTGGAGGGGATCGCATCGGACGGGCGCGTGTCGGTCGCGGGGCGAGGCCGGAGCGGCGAGCGCGGGTTGATAGGTTTCGCAGGGTGTCCGAACCCGAAATCGCCGCTCGTGGAAAAGCCGCCCTGCTGGGTCCCGCCGATGTGCGGGCGATGGCCGAGCGATTCGGCGTGCGCCCGACCAAGCAGCTCGGACAGAACTTCGTGCACGATGCCAACACCATGCGGCGCATCGTGTCGGCCGCCGGGGTCACCGGTGAGGATGTGGCACTGGAAGTCGGCCCCGGGCTCGGATCGCTCACCCTGGCCCTGCTCGATGTCGCGGATCGAGTGATCGCCGTCGAGATCGATCCGGTGCTGGCCGGACATCTCCCCGGTACGGTCGCCGACCGCGCCCCGGAACTGGCCGACCGGCTCACCGTCGTGGAGCAGGACGCCCTGCGGGTACAGGCCGCCGATCTGCCCGCCGCGCCCACGGCGCTGGTCGCGAACCTGCCCTACAACGTGGCGGTTCCGGTGCTGCTGCACCTGCTGGCCGAATTCCCCAGCATCCGAACCACTCTCATCATGGTGCAGCTCGAGGTCGCCGACCGTCTCGCCGCCACCCCGGGCGGTCGCATCTACGGCGTGCCGAGCGTGAAGGCGGGTTTCTTCGGCGCCGTCCGCCGCTCCGGCACCGTTGGCCGCCAAATCTTCTGGCCGGTACCGCAGGTCGAATCCGGTCTGGTGCGCATCGACCGCTACGCCGAGGCCCCCTGGCCGATGGATGAGGAGCACCGCAAGAAGGTCTTCGAGGTCATCGACGCCGCCTTCGCGCAGCGCCGCAAAACCCTGCGCGCCGCGCTCGCGGGTTGGGCCGGTTCCCCGGTCGAGGCCGAAAGGCGTTTGGTGGCAGCGGGAATCGCGCCCACCGCGCGTGGTGAAACCCTCGATACCGCGGCGTTCGTCCGTCTGGCCGCGCAGGCGTGAACTAGTTCGGCAGGCTCAACATGGCACGCAGGTTGGCGGTGGTCACCGTCGCCCGCGCCTCGGGGTTCTCGGCCATATAGGTGATGAGCGAGAGCAGTGCGTTCGGTTCCACGTGCCACAGCTTCGGCATCAATTGGTATGTGCCCGTGCCGATCTCGTGGCCGGTGCGCGGATCCTCCAGCCGGAAGGCCAGTAGGGCCGTTCCGCTCTTGGGTTGGGTGCGGCCCTCGATATCGGTGAGTTGTTCCCACGGCGCGTCCAGCTTGTCGCCCATCCGGATTCGATCCGCACCGAGTGTCAGCGCCGGGCGTTCCAGCAATCCCATCGTGCCGATGACGAGGAAGAACGCCACCAGCACTGCACCGAGGATGGCCACGGGCAGGAAGTGGATTTCGAAGCCCCACAGCGTGATTCCGCACAATGCCGCCAGCAGGATGGGTAGCACGAGGAGATTGGACTCCCCGCGCAGCGGGCGGTGCAGCACCAGCGCCCCGGATTCCTCGGTGACTGTCGGCGGCGGCTCACCGATCACCAGGGTCGCCGGAAAGAACAGGGACAGCGCCAGGAGCAGCAGCGCCATTCCGATCGGCCGGTGACCGGCGAATCCGCCGAGGGCGAACGACACCGCGGCCGCGAACAGGCCGAAGGAGATCAGCCCGGCGAACATGAGGCCGAGCCCACCGCTCACCGTATTTCGTTCCCGCCGCGGCCACCGGTCGAGCCACCGGTAGCCGGGCGGTACGGATGCTTCCCCCGAGGCGGTGTGAAAATCCGGCACCATACGAACTGTATGGAGTTACACCTGGATTCGCAGGGCATCGAGCAGTCCGTCTTCGATTCCGTCGCCATCGGCGCGCGCGGTCACGGTGAGCTGCACCAGGTATTCGTAATTGCCAACGGGGACAATCACATAGCGGGTGTGCACCCACAGGATGAGGGCGTCCACGGAGTAGGTGCCGCTCACCGCCGCCGACGGAAAGCCTTGGTAGTCGGCGATTTCCGCGCCCAGCTCGCGCCAGTCCGGCAGCTGGCGGGCATCGGCGAACGCCGACTCCAGCAGTTCGGCCGGGTTCGACGGCTTGGACAGCCGGCCCACCAGCAGTACGACGTTATCGGCCCAGCCGTTCTCCGGCGGGCGGGTGTAGACGCCGTACGCGCCCGGGAACATGGCGGCGTCCACGGCCTGCCAGCTCGCGGCGAGTGGCAACTCGACCCGCGGTGTCCCGGCTTCGCCCGGCTGCACCGGCGCGATCTCGATCTCCGCTGCGGCCAGGTACTCGGCAATAGTCGTCACGAACTCTGCTCCTCGGCATCGCGGGCGAGGCGGTCCCCACCGCGTTCGCCAGCCATTGAACACGAACCGCTCGGGCGTCCGTCCGCGCGCCCCGCATACGACGGGGGCCGTCCGGATCGAATGATCCGAACGGCCCCCGTGGCGGCCGATATGCGCTCAGCCGCGGAAGCGGCGCAGGCGCAGGCTGTTGCTGACCACGAAAACGCTGGACAGCGCCATGGCGGCCCCGGCGAGCATGGGGTTCAGCAGGCCCGCGGCGGCCAGCGGAATGGCCGCCACGTTGTAGCCGAAGGCCCAGAACAGGTTGCCCTTGATGGTGCGCAGGGTGGCCCGGGACAGCTTGATCGCGGTGGGGACCGCGAGCAGATCGTCGCGCACCAGGGTCAGGTCGGCCGCCTGGATGGCGACGTCGGTGCCGGTGCCCATGGCCAGACCGAGATCGGCCTGGGCCAGCGCGGCCGCGTCATTGACGCCGTCGCCGACCATGGCGACCACCTTGCCCTGTTCCTGGAGCCGTTTCACCACGGCGAGCTTGTCACTGGGCAGCACCTCGGCGATGACCTCGTCGATGCCGACCTGATCGGCGACGGTGCGGGCGGTGGCGGCATTGTCGCCGGTGAGCAGCACCGGGGTGAGGCCGAGCGCACGCATCTCCGAGATGGCCTGCGCGCTGGTCGGTTTCACCGCATCGGAGATGACCAGCACGCCGCGCGCCACGCCGTCCCAGGCCACCGCGATGGCGGTCTTGCCGGCCTGTTCGGCGCGAGTCTTGGCGTCCGCCAGCGGGTCCGGCAGCGTGATCGACCAATCCGCGAGCAATTCGGTGCGGCCGATGACCACGGCCCGCTCGCCGACCAGACCCTGTACGCCCTTACCGCCGTGACTGACGAACTGTTCGACGGTCTCGGTATCGAGTCCGCGATCGGCCGCGCCCTTCACCACGGCCTTGGCGACCGGATGTTCGGAGCCGTGCTCGACCGCCGCGGCGACCGCCAGCAGCTCGTCGGTATCCACCTCGGCGGCCGGAATCGCCTCCGCCAGCGTCATTTTGCCGGTGGTGACGGTGCCGGTCTTGTCCAGCACCACGGTGTCGATGCGCCGGGTGGACTCCAGCACCTGCGGGCCCTTGATCAGGATGCCCAGCTGCGCGCCGCGACCGGTTCCCACCAAAAGCGCGGTGGGAGTGGCCAATCCGAGCGCGCACGGGCAAGCGATGATCAGCACCGCGACGGCCGCGCCGAAGGCGGTCGAGACGGCCGCGCCGGTGCCGAGCCAGAAGCCCAGGGCCGCGACGGCGATCCCGATGACGATCGGCACGAACACCCCGGCCACCCGATCGGCGAGCCGCTGTACGGGCGCTTTACCGTTCTGCGCGTCCTCGACCAGCGCGGCCATCTGCGCCAGTTGGGTATCCGCGCCGACCCGGGTGGCGCGCACGGTCAGCAGACCGCCCGCGTTCACCGTCGCGCCGACCACGGCATCGCCCGGACCGACCTCCACCGGCACCGATTCACCGGTGAGCATGCTCATATCGAGGGCCGAATTACCTTTGACCACGGTGCCGTCGGTGGCGATCTTCTCGCCCGGCCGCACCAGGAATTCCTCGCCGACCCGCAAATCGCCCACGGGGATACGGGTTTCGACGCCGCCGCGTACGACCGCGACATCCTTCGCACCCAGCTCCAGCAGCGCCCGCAGCGCGGAGCCCGCCTTCTCCTTGGACCGGGTCTCGAAATACCGGCCCGCCAGGATCGCCGTGATCAGTGTCGCGGCGACCTCGAAGTACAGCGCCGAGGACGAGTCACCGCGCACGATCGCCAGGCTGAAGGGGTGCTTCATGCCGACCATGCCCGCATCGCCGAAGAACAGCGCGTACACCGACCAGCCGAAGGCCGCCACGGTGCCCAGCGAGATGAGCGTATCCATCGTCGCCGCACCGTGTTTGGCGTTCACCCACGCGGCGCGATGGAATTGCGCGCCGCCCCACACCACGATGGGTGCGGTCAGCGTCAGCGAAAGCCATTGCCAGTTGGTGAATTGCAGCGCCGGGATCATGGCCATGGCGACCACGGGGATGGCCAGCGCCAGCGTCACCAGCAGCCGATGGCGCAGCAGCTGTGTCGCGCCGGGGGCCGAATCGCCTTCGGCATCAGCGGGTTTCACCGGTTCGGTGTGGTGCACGGCGGCGGTGTATCCGGTGTCGACGACCTTCGCGATCAGCTCATCGGCGGTCACCGATTCCGGGAAGCTGACCTTCGCCTTCTCGGTGGCATAGTTCACCGTCGCGGTGACGCCGTCGATCCGGTTGAGCTTCTTCTCGATGCGGGACGCGCAGGAGGCGCAGGTCATGCCGCCGATTTCCAGCTCGATGGACCGCTCCTGGGCTGGGGCGCTCATCAGTGACCTCCTCCGTGCTGCGAGTGCGCGTCCGAAGCGGATGCGGCGGTGATGGTTTCGTTCGTGAACTCGGCGGTGTGCACCGTGCCGCCGTGCTGGAAGTCCAGGTACAGGCGGTACGTGCCATCGCTCGGCGCCTGGGCGTGGAAGGCGACTTCCGGTCCGGGAGCGGTCTTTCCGACCTCACCCTCGGGGTGCACGTGCAGGTAGGCGAGATCGCTCGCCCGCAGTGCGACCAGGTGCGCGTACGCGCCCAGATACGGCTGCAAATCGGTGACCGGCTTACCGTCGCGGGTGACGGTGAACTTCAGTTCGCTTCCGGCGGTGGACAGATCGCCGTTCAGGGTGACCTGGTAACCATCCACCTGCGCGGTCTTGGATACCGGCGGCAGCGGCTTGGCCACCACGTCACCGGCCACGGTCACGGTCCGGCTGAGCGTCAGTTCACCCGGGCCGTCGGCGGGGGAGAAGTCGGTGAAGACCCGGTAGGTGCCCGGTTCGGCCCACTTCCAATCGATGGACCAGGTGCCGTCGGCGGCGAGTTCGGGATGTACGTGCCGGAACTGGCTCGCGTCCGAGCGGACCACGATCAGGTGCAGGTTCTGCTCGTGCAGGCTGTTGTATTTCGTGACGGCCCCCTGCGGTCCGGTGATCCGGAAGCGCAGTGCCCCTTGCTGATTCGCGGCCGTTGGCGCGGTGACATCGGTCAGGGCGTAGCCCTTCTCGCTGTCGGCGAGGCCCGGAGCGGCCGCGGAGGAATGCGCGGAGGTCGTGCCGGAGGCCGACCCGGCCGGATCGCCCACCAGGGCGCCGATGCCGAGTGCGGCCCCGAACAGTACGACCAGTCCGCCGCCGAACGCGGCGAACTTCAGTCGATCGTTCATTCAGCTCGCCACCTCGTACCCGGCTTCGTCGACGGCGGCCGTGACATCGGCGTCGGCGATCGGAGCGGTGGACTCGACCTTGACCAGTCCGGTGGCGAGATCGACATCGACATTGGTGACGCCGTCGATCTTGCCGATCTCCTTCCGGACGGATCCGACGCAGTGGCCGCAGGTCATGCCGGTGACGGTGTAGGTGCTGGTGGCCATTTCGACTCCTCGACTCGCGCTATACGGTGCGGGGGTATCCCCGACACTTCGAAAACATACCCCCCATGGGTACCTGGCGCAAGCGGTTCGACGCGAAAATTCAGCTCCCGGCGGCCTCGGATTCCGGCCACACCCGTAGTGCCAGCTCAGCGACCTTCGTCAACTCCGCGCGGCTCGCGCCATCGCGCGCGGACTGCGACATGCCCTGCATGACCGCGCCGATATAGCGGGCCAGCACGTCCGCGTCGGTGTCCGCGGGCAGCAGCCCGGCGGCGATATCGACGCGGACCCTATCGGCGAAGGCGTGCACATTGGCGGTGCGCATACCTTCCAGCATGGTCGCGACCTCGGCATTGGTGGTGTTGATCCCGGCGCTGATGACCATGCAGCCGTTCGGGAGTCCGGGCACGGTGTATTCCAGCGCCGCCTCGCGCAGGGTGCGGGCCACCGCGTGCCGGGCGGTGGGTTCCTCGGCGAGCGCGCGGGCCGCGAAGCCCGCGTAGTGGTTCGTGTACACGCCGATGGATTCGTTGAACAGCTGCTGCTTATCGCCGAACGCGGCGTACAGGCTGGGTGCGCCGATGCCGAGTTCGCCGGTGAGGTCGCTGATCGAGGTGGCCTCGTACCCCCGCCGCCAGAACAGCCGTAAAGCCTTGTCCAGTGCGGCATCTCGGTCGAATTTCCGGGGTCGGCCCCGGGTGGGTGTGGCCATACCAGCCATTTTATAGCGCTCGCTAAATAATGTGCTACGGTCCCTTTCTGTAACGATCGCTAGATAAAGGGAGCGCCGCTCATGAGCACACTCGCGGGCAAGACAGCACTGGTCACCGGCAGCGGCCGCGGTATCGGACGCGCCATCGCGCTGCGCCTGGCCCAGGACGGGGCCCGGGTCGCGGTGCACTACAACCGCGATACCGCGGCCGCCAAGCAGACCGTGGCCGATATCGAGGCGGCGGGCGGTTCGGCCTTCGCCATCGCGGCCAGGCTCGGCGTGCCCGGCGATGCCGAGGCGCTGTGGGCCGCCTTCGACGCACACGCGGACGGGCTCGACATCCTGGTCAACAACGCGGGCACCGACGGCATCCGCGAACCGATCGGCGGCACCGACGAGGAATCCTTCGACCGCGTCTTCGCCGTCAACACCAAATCGCCGTTCTTCGTGACGAAACTGGGACTGGAGCGGTTGCGGGACAACGGCCGCATCGTCAATGTCTCCACCGGGCTCACCCGCGGCGCGTACAAGCCGCAGCTGCTCGCCTACACCATGACCAAGGCCGCCATCGACGCGTTGACCAGCATCCTCGCCAAAGAGGTTGGGCCGCGCGGCATTACGGTCAATGCCGTCGCACCGGGCGCCATCGACACCGATATGAACGCCGACTGGCTGCGCACCCCGCAGGGGCAGGCCGCCACCGCGGCGCTGTCCCCGCTGAACCGGGTCGGGCAGCCCGCCGATGTCGCCGATATCGTCGGTTTTCTCGCCTCGGACGCCTCCC
This sequence comes from Nocardia sp. NPDC058058, assembly GCF_042885355.1. NCBI lineage: Bacteria > Bacillati > Actinomycetota > Actinomycetes > Mycobacteriales > Nocardiaceae > Nocardia > Nocardia sp. NPDC058058. The sequence continues at coordinate 358,184 of NZ_JBHVSA010000004.1, forward strand.
GTTGGGTTACCGGTCAGTGGATCGACGCCACCGGTGGCGTACTCCTGTAGGCAACTGCAACTAGGCTGTGCGCGTGCTGTCTGTTGTGCCCAGCCCCGTCGTCGTGCGCGCGCCCTCGAAGGTGAACCTGCACCTCGGGGTGGGTGATCTTCGCGAGGACGGATACCACGACCTCACCACCGTTTTCCAGGCGCTATCGCTGAGCGACGATCTGGAGATCGCCCCCGCGGCCGCCCTCACCGTGCAGGTCACCGGTGAGGGCGCCGACGAGGTGCCCACCGATCGCGGAAATCTGGTGTGGCAGGCCGCGGTCCGGCTCGCGCATCTGGGCGGGCGGGCACCGCTGGTGGAATTCGCCATCGCCAAGGGCATTCCGGTGGCGGGCGGGATGGCGGGCGGCAGCGCCGATGCCGCCGCCGCGCTGCTCGGTCTGAACGAGCTGTGGGAGCTCGGCCTCAACCGCGTCGAATTGTCCGATATCGCAGCCGAACTCGGCAGCGACGTCCCCTTCGCCCTGCACGGCCAGACCGCCCTGGGCCGCGGCCGCGGTGAGGAACTGCTTCCGGTGCTGTGCCGCAACACCTTCCACTGGGTGCTCGCACTCGCCAAGGGCGGCCTGTCCACCCCGGCGGTCTTCCACGAGCTCGATCGCCTCCGCGATATCGGCGACCCGCCGCGCCTGGGCAGCCCGGAGTCGCTGTTGCAAGCCCTCGCCTCCGGTGACCCGCATCAGCTCGCACCGCTGCTCGGCAACGATCTGCAAATCGCCGCCCTGTCCCTGAAGCCGGAACTCCGCCGCACCCTGCGCGCGGGCGTCACCGCGGGCGCGCTCGCGGGCATCGTCTCCGGCTCCGGCCCCACCTGCGCCTTCCTCTGCGAATCCGAGGAAGCCGCGATCGCGGTCGCCGCCGAACTCTCCGGCGCGGGCGTCTCCCGCAGCGTCCGCACCGCCCACGGCCCGGTCCCGGGCGCGCGCATCGTCTCCGGAGCCGTCGACTCCAAGCGCTGACCCACGCGCGGCTCCGGCCCCGATTCGCACCCTCGGTAGGCTGGACGAGGGGCAAATACCGTTTGCGCCCGTCGACGCGACAGAAGGATTCATGGCCAACCTGATCAACCTGGAACAGGTCAACAAGAGTTTCGGTGTTGCACCACTGCTCGAGAACATCTCCCTCGGTGTGCAGGAGGGGGAGCGGATCGGGGTCGTGGGTCTCAATGGTGGCGGTAAGACGACACTGTTGGAGGTGCTGACCGGGCTCGAGGAGCCGGACAGCGGCCGGGTCAGTCGGGTCGGCGGTTTGCGCATGGCCGTGGTCACACAGCGCGGGGTGCTGCCCGATGGTGCGACCGTCGGTGAGGTGGTGCTGGCCGGGCTCGCCGAGGATCAGATGACCGACGGTGTGGCCGAGCACGAGTGGGCGTCCAATCACCGCATTCGCAATGTGGTCGAGGGTATCGGCATTGCCGACCTCGGCATGGATTCGCTGGTCGCCAATCTCTCCGGTGGTGAACGCCGCCGCACCGCGCTGGCCGCCGCGCTGGTGCGCGATCTGGACCTGCTGGTGCTGGACGAGCCCACCAACCACCTCGATGTCGAGGGCGTGCAGTGGCTGGCCGAACATCTGCTGTCCCGGCGCAGCGCGCTGGTGGTCGTCACCCACGATCGCTGGTTCCTGGACACCGTCGCCACCCGCACCTGGGAGGTGCAGGGCGGCAAGGTGGAAACCTACGAGGGCGGTTACAACGACTGGATCTTCGCCCGCGCCGAACGTTCCCGGCAGGCCGACGCCAGTGAGCAGCGCCGCCAGAATCTGGCGCGCAAGGAACTGGCCTGGCTGCGCCGCGGCGCGCCCGCGCGCACCTCGAAGCCGCGCTATCGGATCGAGGCCGCGGAGGCGTTGATCGCCAATGTGCCCGCACCGCGCGACAAGGTCGAATTGGCCTCGTTCGCGCGTAAACGCCTGGGCCGTGTGGTGATCGAACTCGAGGACGCCACCCTGGCCACCCCGGACGGCCGCGAATTGGTCGAGGATCTGACCTGGCGATTGGCTCCGGGCGAGCGGGTCGGCCTGGTCGGGGTGAACGGTTCGGGCAAGACCACGCTCTTGCGCGCGCTCGCCGGTGATTCGGAGTTGAAGTCCGGTAAGCGCATCGAAGGCAAGACCATCAAAATCGGCTGGCTGCGCCAGGAACTCGACGATCTGCCGCTGGATATGCGTGTGCTGGAAGCGGTTCAGGATGTCGCCATGCGAACCATGATGGGCGATAAGGAGATCAGCGCCGGTCAGCTGGCCGAACGCCTCGGGTTCACCCCGGCCAAGCAGCGCACCCCCGTCGGTGACCTGTCCGGTGGTGAGCGCCGCCGCCTGCAGCTGACCCGCATCCTGATGGCCGAGCCCAATGTGCTGCTGTTGGACGAGCCCACCAACGATCTGGATATCGACACCCTCCAGCAATTGGAGGACCTGCTCGACAATTGGGCGGGCACCATGGTGGTCATCTCGCACGACCGGTACCTGGTCGAGCGCGTCTGCGACACCACCTGGGCGCTGTTCGGCGACGGCAAGCTCACCAACCTGCCCGGCGGCATCACCGAATACCTGAAGAAGCGGTCCGCCATGGTCGCCGCGAAATCCGGTGCGGCGACGGCGAATACGGGTTCGACCGGCGGCACCACCGATGCCGCGGCGCACCGTGCCGCGCGCAAGGAGCTGTCCAAGCTGGAACGCTCCATCCAGAAGCTCGACGAGCGCGAGTCGAAACTGCATGCCGCGCTGGCGGATGCGGCCACGACGCCGGACAAGCTCATCGCGCTCGGCACCGAACTGAAGCAGGTGCAGTCGGAGAAGGAAGCGGCCGAAGAGCGCTGGCTGGAACTCGCCGACATCTGATCGACCCCGTCATCCCGGCCAAAAGCATGCCGGGATGACGGACGGGTGCGGTTCAGCCGTGCTGTTCCAGGGGCGCGGGGTGATCCAGTGCCGGGACCGGCAGGCAGGTGCGGACGAATCCGGCGCCGAATGAGGTGAGTTCGATGGTGCGGTAGAGGACTTTGGTGCCGAAGCCGGCGCGCTTGAGCAGCCGCCGCACCTCCGGCTGCGCTTCGAGCAGCTGATAGCGGTTCGGATTGCCGAGCGGCTCACGCGTCACATCGACCAGGCCGAGCCGATCCAGATTGACGAGGTACTCCTCGACCCGATTCGGGTAGCGCAATCCGGCGTCCTCGCCGAGCAGATTGAATTCGCCGCCACCGGAATTGCGCCCGGTGCGCACCGCGAGCAGCGGCTGCGGGCCGTCCAGGTAGAGGTACCGGATGATGCGCGCCTCATCGGGTGCGAGCTCACCCAGGATGCGCGCGTACGCCGGATGTCGTTGCGCGTCATCGTCATCGTGGAATTCGGCTGAGCGGCGTAGCAATTCGGCTCCGCGCGCCCGCAGCACGGTGGGGGAGCAGGGTTCGGCGGAGACCACCTCGACCGCTTCGGGAGCGGGCACGCCGAGTGCCTGCCGCACCGAATGCCGCACCTGCGCACCGGCTTCGGAGAGTATCTCGCGCGGCGGCTGCCCGGCGATACTGCCGCGCAACACCACCGAGGTGACCCCGAACGCGGTGCTCAGTCCCCACACCCCGGCCTCGACGGCGGCCGAAACCGCCACGCGCACCACGCCACCGGCGGCGCGCACCGGCCCGGCCGGGGCGGGGACCGTCACCGGAACCGGCAGTGGCGCGGTGGGCCGCACCACCAGCGTCGCGGAGGTATCGGCGGGTTCCCCTTCGCCGGAGTCGGTTTCGGTCATATCCATGAGGTAGCAACTCCTGTTCCGAAGATCAGGAGGTGAGCGTAACCGGCGAAGAGCCCCAGCGCGCCGCCATGGACAAACAAGAGCCATTCATCTTGTTTGATGGCCGAACGGAGCATGTCCACGAACTCCGGCGGCGGCAGCGCCGACATTTGTTTGGCGATGTACTCCTGCACCTGCTTGCCCTGCTGCACGTTGAACGCCGGGTCCGCGAAGGCGATCGGGGCGATCTTCATGGACTCGGCGGTGAAACTGTCCTGCAGCGAGTCGTATTCGCGATTGCCCAGGAAGAACTTCACCGCCCCGCGCGCCGGGCCGAGCGCCTGATCCGCGGCGGGCTTGAGGGTGTCCGCCAGCATCTGCATGGTGCGATCCGAGCGCGGCCCGTTGAGCAGTTCGTCGCCGATATTGGCCACGGTCATGATCTGGCTGGCCACCATGTCGGCGTAGCCCTCGGTGATCTCGGGCTGCCGCTTGACCAGCAGCCCCTGCCGCCACGGGCACCACCACTTCGGGTACGCGGGCGCGAAGATCATATTGATGCCGACCCAGTTGACCACCCAGCCGATCACGATGCCGCCGAGCGGCAGCACCGCCAGCGCCGACCAGCCGGTCCAGTGCAGGATGCCGACCAGCAGCAGACCCATGGGCGCGCCGAAGTAGAAACCGAAGTTCTGCATGAAGCGCAGTTCTTTGGCGCCGAGCACCTGGAACAGGCTGTTGAGCAACTGCGGTCGTGCCTGGAAGTACCGAATGACCATCTGCTTGACGTCGAGCAGTTGATCGATGTTGTTGCCGAGTTCATCGGTGAGTTCGCGCAGAATTGTCGGGAGCTGTTCGGCTACCCGGTTGTGCACCATCTCGCGGACGCCATTGGGCAGGTTATACCAGAGTTGTGGATGTTCACGCCGCAGAATGTCTTCCACGATGTCGCGAATCTGGAGTTCTGCTATTTCAGTCAGGTGTTCCGCGAGCTTGTCGGGTTCGAGTTCGCGATAGAAGTCCGCGACGTTCCCGAGTTTCGCCAGCCCTTTGTCGACGGCAATGCTCGCCATCTTGTCCGCGCGCGACGGAACGATCCCCTGCCAGCCCATCCGCCCGTCGTACTGCAGCAGCGGCAGCACCTGAATCCGCTTGGGCAGGAACGGAAACAACGCCGCCAGCCCGGGCATGCGGAAGCCATGGAAGCTCACCGGTTTGAACAGCATGAGTACGCCGGTCCAGTTGGTGATGTATCCGATGACGCCGGTGAACAAAGGAATCGTGATCAATTCCAGCAAAATTGTCGGGTGTACTCCGAAGACACTCTCTAGCAACGTCACCCTCCTGCCGACCCACACCGGTACCGCCGCCGGCATCAACCCCATCGGCGTCTCGGACCTTACTGTGGATTCAGGAAGTGAGTCCAGTGACGCAGTGTCTGGGTCGGAGATCTCGGTCACAGTGTTCCACCCCGGTGTTCCACTGTTTCGACTTCACCGCGAGAATGGCGGGGACTGCGGGTGGGTCTAGCGGCATAATCTGTGGACGATCTAGTTCACCTGGCAATATTCGGAGATGGACGTGACAGACGACAGGACCTCGCAGTCGCAGGGGGGTGCAGGCGAGGTGGTCCGTCCGGGTCCCCGTGCCGTGGAACGCAGCTCGGACGTCGAGCAGCGCCAGATCAGCAATGAGGCCCGGATGATCCGCGGGGTTTTCCGCGCGGCCGGACTCGCCGTCGGCACCGCGGCGCGCGGTAGCCAGTGGGCGGTCGGCACCGGCTTCGATATCACCAAGCAACTGACGCAGGCGGCACTGGACGGCGAATCCTCAGCGGATATCGCCGAGCGCACCGGTGCGGCGCTGCGTTCCATCGCGCGCAGCGCATTGGGCGTCACCGAGGGGTCGGTGCGCGAAATCGTCAGTTACGTACCGACTCCCGTGAACGGGCCGAATCAGCACGCCATCGGCGCGGGCGCGCTGTTGCGCTCGGCCACCAGCGAGGAACTGCGCCGCCGCGGCGACGCGCTGCTCGCCCGGTCGGCCGATGTCTACTTCACCGAGGATGTGCATCCGGCGTACGACCGGATTCTCGATCAGCTCGCGCCCGATGAGGCGCGCATCCTGCGCTTCATGGCCCTGAACGGTCCGCAGCCCGCCGTGGATGTGCGCACCAACCGGCCGCTCGGCATCGGTTCGGAGCTGGTGCAGGGCGATCTGACCTCGGTGCCGGAACAGGCGGGCGTGCGCTATCCCGATCGCGCCCGGCACTATCTGATCAACCTGAACCGGCTCGGCCTCACCACCACCTCGGACGATCCGGTGGTGCTCTCGCGCTACATGGTGCTGGAGGTGCAGCCGGTGGTGGAGACCGCGCTGAAGAAGGCGGGCCGGGTACCCAAGATCGTGCGAAAGAGCTTGCGGCTGACCGAGTTCGGCGAGGACTTCTGCACCACCTGTTTCAGCATCGGTAACTGACCGACTCGACTCGCACCCCGGTGTGAACCGGGGTGCGCGCGTACCTCGTTGATAGCGATACGGCACTAATCTGCGCTAAATTTCGAGTATCCCGCATCTCTGATGGGATTGTGGGTGTTATGGATTCCGATGCGGTCGCCGCGATCAGCCGGTTGAAGTTCCGGTATCTGCGTGCCCTCGACACCAAGTCGTGGGAGGAGTTCGCCGACACCATGATCCCGGAGGCGACCGCCACCTACAGCGAGTACCTACAATTCGAATCCCGGGACGCCTTCCTGGCGTTCATGCGCAACACGCTCGGCCCGCACGTCATCACCGAACACCGCTGCGACCACCCGGAAATCGATGTCACCGGCGATACGGCGGTCGGCACCTGGTATCTCGCCGATACGGTGCTGATTCCGGGCCACAATATGCTGCTGCGTGGTGCGGCCTTCTACTCCGACCAGTACGTGAAATGCGATGACGGGCACTGGCGCATCGCGCACACCGGCTATGAACGCACCTACGAAGTGGTCATGTCCCTCTCGGATCTACCGAGCCTGCGCCTGACCTCCAGCCGCTGGGGCCTGATCGCCCGCGATCCGGCCGACACCCCGCGCACCGACCCCATGCCGCCGGACGCGACGGGAACGATGGGCTGATTTCCGGGCGGATTCACCGCCGCGGGATTGTCAGTCGGCGGTGGCGACCAGCGGTTCCAGCGTCAGACCCGGGTGTTCCTTCTGGACGTAGGCCAGCTTCCACTTGTCACCGAAGAGCGCGAGCATCACGCCGTCGGTGCGGGTGAACACTTCCACGCCACGCTGGCGGCCGAGTTCGACGGCCGATTCGGCATCGGTGCGCCGGGCCAGCTGGTACGGCAGCGAGTCGAGGTTGGTCTCGACGTTGTACTCGCCGAGCATGCGCGCGGTCACGACCTCGAACTGCATCGGGCCGACGGCGGCCAGCACGGGGGAGGCGTCACCGCGAATATCGTTGCGCAGCACCTGAACCACGCCCTCGGAGTCGAGCTGGTCGATGGCCTTGCGGAACTGCTTGTACTTACCCGCGCTCTGCGCGCGCAGGGTGGCGAAATGCTCCGGCGCGAACGACGGGATCGGCGGGAACTGCACCTTCTTGTCCGCGAACAGGGTGTGGCCCGGGGCCAGCGCGGTCGCGTTGACCAGACCCACCACATCGCCCGGGTACGCGGTGTCGACGGTGGTGCGCTCGCGGCCGAAAATGGTGAGCGCGTACTTGGTGGCGAACGGGCGGCCGGTCTGCGCGTGCGTCACCACCATGCCGCGCTCGAATTCGCCGGACACGATGCGCATGAAGGCGAGGCGGTCGCGGTGCGCGGTATCCATACCGGCCTGCACCTTGAAGATGACCGCGCTGAACGGATCGCTCGTCTCGCGCGGGCGATCATTGATGTCGATGCGGGCGCGCGGCGCGGGCGCGAGTTCGATGAGCGTCTCGAGCAGTTGGCGCACACCGAAATTCAGCATGGCCGAGCCGTAGATGACCGGTGAGGTGTGCCCGGCCAGGAACAGTTCCTGATCGTGATCCTGTCCGGCGGCGGACAGCAGTTCGCTCTCCTCGACCGCGGTGACCCAGGCCTCGCCCTCGCGTTCGGCGGCCTGTTCGGGCGTCAGATGCTCTTCCGGCGCGATGGTCGCGCCACCCGCGGTGCGGGTGAAGTGGATGTATTCGGCGGGCGCGCCTTCTTCGCCGCGCCGCAGCAGGCCGCGGAAATCACCGGCGATGCCGACGGGCAGGAACAGCGGGGTCGGGGTGAGCCCGATCCGATCGGTGATCTCGTCGAGCAGTTCCAGCGGCGCCTGGCCCGGCCGGTCCCACTTGTTGATGACGGTGATGACCGGGATGCCGCGATCGCGCGCCACCTGGAAGAGCTTGAGCGTCTGCGGTTCCAGGCCCTTGGCCGCGTCGATCAGCATGACCGCCGCGTCGACCGCGGTGAGCACGCGATAGGTGTCCTCCGAGAAGTCGGAGTGACCGGGCGTATCGACGAGGTTGATCACGCAGTCGCCGTATTCGAACTGCAGTGCCGTGGAGCTGACGGAGATACCGCGCGCCTTCTCCATTTCCATCCAGTCCGAGACGGTGGACTTGCGGCCCGCCTTGCCGTGGATGGCGCCTGCCTCGGAGATGACCTTCGCGTGCAGCGCCAGCGCTTCGGTGAGCGTCGACTTACCGGCGTCCGGATGGGAGATCACCGCGAAGGTGCGCCGCCGGGCCACCTCGTCGGCCAACCGCCCGGAACTGGGTGCGGTGGTCGCGCTGGCAGTCGGGGAACTCACGGGGGACTCCTTCGCAGACGAGGCAACCGCACCAGGGTACGCGACGAGCCCGCGACCAGGATCACCAGGTACGGACCACCCCCACCGTCATCCCGGCATGCTTTTGGCCGGGATCCACACCCGAGGCACTCCCGCGGCCCCGGTGGATTCCGGCCAAAGGCGCGCCGGAATGACGGGAAGGGTGCTCTCTCAGCCGACATGGCGGGTGATGGCATTGGCCACCAGGCGGGCCGGATCCGCGCCGGGCGCAATGGCTTCGATGCTCCGGTTGGCGACGACGGTGGCGATGCCGTGCAGGCTGGTCCACAGACTCAGCGCGATTTCGGCGGCGTCGAGGGGGGTTTCGCCGGGTTCGGGCGCGGGGATATTCGAGGCGACCAGTTCGCGCCAGCGACGGAACAGCGGGAGCGTGACGTTCACGCGCAGGTTCTCGCCCGCGCCCTCCAGCAGGTCGTGGCGGAACATGAGGGTGAACATCTCGGGGCGGCGCGCGGCGAATTCCATATAGGCGAGGGCGGTGCGCTCGAGTCGCTCGCGGGGCACCGAGGCCGGAGCGGATATCGGCGTATCCCCCTGTATCGCTTCGAGTCTCGCGCCCAGGTCGGCGTAGCCGCGCGCGGCGATGGCGGCCAGCAGCGCGTTGTGGGTGGGGAACCAGCGCCGGGGCGCACCGTGCGATACCCCGGCTTCGCGGGCGATGGCGCGCAGGCCGAGCTGTGCCGCGCCGACCTCCTCGAGCATGTCGACCCCGGCGCTCACCAGTCGTTCCCGCAGCGGCTCAACCACACTCATGCCGCACATCCTTTCAAGTTCTGTGCGCGATTCATCGTAGACACTGTCTACTCGCATGGTGTAGACCTGATTACGACCGCGTAGACGGTGTCTACGCAGATGGCTCCGGGGAGGTTCTCGTGTGGTACTGGCTGTTGAAGCATGTGTTCGTCGGCCCCTTGCTCAGGCTGATGGGCAGACCGGAAGTCGAAGGGCTGCACCATGTTCCGGCTGACGGCCCGGTGATCATCGCCGCCAACCATCTGGCCGTGGTGGATTCGCTCTACCTGTGCCTGGTGCTGAACCGCCCGGTCACCTTCATCGCCAAGCAGGAGTACTTCACCACCGGCGGCCTCCGGGGCCGGGTGAATCGCTGGGTCATGAAGGCCACGGGTCAGGTCCCGGTCGATCGCACCGGCGGACAGGCCGGGGGCGATTCCCTCGCCGCGGCCGTGCGAATTCTGGACGAGGGCGGCATCTGGGGCATCCATCCCGAGGGCACACGTTCGCCCGACGGCCGTATCTATCGCGGCCGCACCGGCGTGATCCGGGTCGCCATGCAGACCGGCGCGCCCGTGGTCCCCGTGGTGCTGTCCGGCACCGATCGGGTCAATCCACGCAATCGCCGTTTCCTGCGTCCGGCCAAGGTTCGCATCTCCATCGGCCGCCCGCGCTATTTCGTCCCGGCCGATCGCATCGGGGTGCGCCGCGCGACCGATGAACTCATGGCCGATCTGGTCCGCCGTTCGGGCCGCCCCTATGTCGATTGCTACGCAGCCACATTCAAGGATCGGGCCGCGGCCGCGTAACCGAAGGGCGACACCTTACCGCTTCGGGTGGGGGTGGTGCGGAGCATCTATCACCGCGTGTTAAAGTCTTCAGGTTGTCTCGGCGAGGGTGCGACACCCCAAAAATGTCCACCGTGATCGACGGGCTCGGCTTCCGGCCGTCCCTGTTGGTCTTCGCCCGACGAATAGACCAACATCGCGCCAGGGCGGCAATATCCCCTGGCCAGCACGCTGACATCAGCCCGGACGAGCCCGTAGGAGTAGACAGTCATGTCCGACGCCAACCTTCTCGAAGCCACTGTACGCACCGAGTTCGGCAAGGGTGCCGCGCGTCGTACCCGCCGCGACGGCAATGTGCCCGCCGTGCTGTACGGCCACAATGAGGAGCCGCAGCACCTTTCGGTGAACGCGCGCGAATTCGCCGCCATCCTGCGTGAGCACGGCACCAACGCCGTGCTGAACCTGGACATCGCGGGCAAGAAGCAGTTGGCGCTGACCAAGTCGGTCGTGGTCCACCCGATCCGCCGCTACATCGAGCACGCCGACCTGCTGATCGTCCGCAAGGGCGAGAAGGTCACCGCCGATGTGAACGTGCTGCTGGTCGGCGAGGCGGCCTCCGGCACCCTGGTCACCCAGGACACCACCACGCTGTCCATCGAGGCCGAGGCGCTGAACATCCCCGAGTCCATCGAGGTCTCCATCGAAGGCGTCGAGGCGGGCACCCAGATCCTCGCGGGCCAGATCGCGCTGCCGAAGGGCGTCACCCTGGCGGGCGACACCGAGGTGCTGATCGTCAACATCATCGCCGCCCCGGCCTCCGCGCAGGAGACCGAAGAGGCCGCCGAGGCCGCTGCTGCGGCTGCCGCCTCCGACGCCGAGTAATACTGCCGCACAACGGTTCTCGTGACCGAGGCAGCGGCCGGGCCCGCGCTCGTCGTCGGACTGGGCAATCCAGGTTCCGAATACGAGCGCACCCGGCACAATGTGGGATTCATGGTCGCCGATGTGCTCGCGGAGCGCGTCGGCGGTCGTTTCACCGTGCACAAGAAGTCGGGCGCGGACCTGCTCGAGGCGCGTCTGGACGGGCGCAAGGTGCTGATCGCGAAGCCGCGCAGCTATATGAACCTGTCCGGTCGCCCGGTCGCGGCGCTGGCGAAATTCTTCTCGGTGCCGCCCACCGAGGTGATCGCCATCCACGATGAACTCGATCTGCCGTTCGGCGTGATCCGGTTGAAGCAGGGCGGCGGCGAGGGCGGGCACAATGGCCTGCGCTCCATGTCGCAGGCGCTGACCACCAAGGATTACCTGCGGGTCCGGTTCGGCATCGGGCGTCCGCCCGGCCGCCAGGATCCCGCCGACTATGTGCTCAAGCCGTTCTCGGCTCCGGAGCGCAAGGAGGTGCCGGTAATCGTGGAGCAGGCCGCCGACGCGGTGGAACTGCTACTGCGAGTGGGCTTGGAGCCCGCGCAGAACCAGTTGCACTGAGCTGTAAAGACTTTCGCACCCCCGTCCGGACTCCGGGCGGGGGTGTTCGCTGTCTCAGCCGAGTTGGGCGGTGGTGGCCGAACGGCGGAGTTTGCCGGAGGAGGTCTTCGGGAGCGCTCCCGGGCCGAGGATGGTGACGCTGCGCGGGCGCACGCCGACCTCGGAGAAGACCGCGTGCACGATATCGTGTTCGATGCGCTTGACCTCGCCGGGATTCTGAAAGTCGTTGCTCTCCACCACAACCGCGAAACTCTCGCGCTTCTGGCCCGCGTCCAGCCGCACCGCCACCGCATTGCCGGGGCGAACCCCCTTGATGCGCAACGCCGCTCGTTCGATATCGGTGGGGAAGATATTGCGGCCGCCCATGATGATGACGTCCTTGATGCGCCCGCACACCACCACCAGGTTGTTCTCGGTGATGTAGCCGATATCGCCGGTGTCCAGCCAGCCGTCGGCGTCCTGGGCGGGCCGGAAGCCCTCGGTGGTGACATAGCCGGAAGTGACGGCGGGACCGCGCAATTCGATGACGCCGACGCTCCGGGTCGGGAGCGGCTGCCGATCGGCGTCGACCACCCGGCCCTCCAGGTTGTCGACCAGATAGCCGAGCGTGGGCAGGCGGCGCACCGCGCCGTGGTGGTGTTCGGGATCGCGCACCGGCACGGCCTTGCCGATCGCCTCCAGCAGATCGGCGTCGACGATGTCGAGCACCTGTCCGAGTCCGGGATCCGGAATCGATACGGCCAGGGTGGTTTCGGCCATGCCGTAGACGGGGGTGAGCGCCATCGGGTTGAGCCCGAAGCGTTTTCCCGCCGTGGCGAGGGTGTCCATGGTGTCGGCGTCCACCGGTTCCGCGCCATTCCACATATATCGGACACTGCTCAGATCGAACGCGCCGTCCTCGGCGTTGCGAAGTCTGCGAGCCAGCAGCGAATAGGCGAAATTCGGTGCGGCGGTGACCGTTCCGCGATACTTCGAGATCAGCTCGGCCCACAGGATGGGCCGCACCAGGAAGTCCAGCGGTGTCACGCACACCACCTCCGCGCCGAACTGCATTGGCACGCTGAGGAATCCGACCATGCCCATATCGTGGAACAGTGGCAGCCAGCTGATCATCACATCGTCGTCGAGCTGGAACTTCACCCGATCGAACATGGCGTAGGCGTTCACGAAGAAGTTGCCGTGCGTGATCCGCACCGCCTTCGGCGAGCCGGTGGAGCCGGATGTCAACTGCTGCAAAGCGATATCGTTCTCGCCCGTCGGCAGCGGATCGATCGGCTGACCGGCGCGCATCTCCTCGATGGTCACCACCGTGATCCCGCGCTCGGCGAGCAGCGGGGCGGCCGCCTCGAAGGGCGCGCCCAGGATCACCGCGCGCGCCTCGATCATGCCGAGCACGGTTTCGGTGTCCTGCGCCCACACCATCAGATCGGTGCGCGGAGTCGGCTGATGCAGCATGGTGATCGAGGCCCCGCGCATCCAAACCGCCTGGCAGGCAGGGGCGATATCGACCGGCATGCCCGCGAGCACGCCGACGGCGTCACCGTGCCCGATGCCCGCGGCGGCGAGCCCTCCGGCCATTTGTCTTGCGATGCGGTGGATCTCGCCCCATGACTGCCGCAGTGGGGCTTCGGGTTCCCCGGTCACCAGCCCATGCGTGGAGGTGTCCGCGGTGGCATACATTTCCTCGGTGAAGCGGCTCACGATCGACTCCTCAAACGCTGGCCAGACTCACCTCAACTATCCCGCCGGAACCCCTGCCCCGTTAACAGTTTCGGAATAGTTGCCAGCGCGCACAAGCTTCGCAACAAGATCGATCGCTCACCCCAGCGCGGCCACGGCGGTTGCGAAGCGGTCCAGGTCATCGAAACTCACGAAGGCATGCGGGGAGGCGCGCACCACCGAATCGAGATCGCGGGCGGTCATATCGAGCAGGGTGGAGGAGCGGTGACTCACGGTCACCGTGATGCGCTGCGGAGCCAGCAGATCGCGAACCTCCACCGGTGCGAGCCCGTCGACCGTGAACGACACGATGCCGGCGTGCCGGACGCCCTGATCGCGCACGGTCACCCGGGGGATCTCGCGCAGCGCCGCGCGCAGCAGTTCGGCGCGTTCGGCGATGGCGGCGTAGATCTCGGCGGGGCCCTGATCGAGCAGGTACCGGACCGCCGCACCGAGGCCGAGCCGGGCCGCGATATCGCACTCCCAGAATTCGAAGCGGCTGGCATCCGCGGCGAGGGTGTACTTGTCCGGGCCGGTCCATTCGGCGCTGTGCAGATCCAGCCGAGTGGGTTCCATGGTGGTGGCGAGTTCGGGGCGCACGTACAGGAAGCCCGTCCCGCGCGGGCCGCGCAGCCATTTGCGCCCGGTCGCGGACAGCGCGTCCACCCCGAGTTCGGTCACGTCCAGGGGTAGCTGACCCGCCGATTGGCAGGCGTCCAGCAGTACCAGCGCCCCGGCGCGGCGGGCGATGCGCGCGGCCTCGGCGACCGGATTGGCCAGACCGCCATTGGTCGGAACATGAACCAGTGAAACCAGTTTCACCCGTTCGTCGACCATGGTTTCCAGCGCCGCGAGGTCGAGTTGCCCGCTGCCGTCGCTGGGGATGGTCTCCACCACGGCACCGCTCTGCCGCGCGCGTTGCAGGGCGGCGATGGCATTGCTGGCGTAGTCCGCGCCGGAGATGAGAATGCGGTCGCCGGGTCGCAGCGGGACCGAGTAGAAGAAGTCGCTCCAGGAGCGGCTGGCGCTGTCGCTGAGCGCGATGGCGTCGGCCGGAGCGTTGATGAGCTGCCCGATCGCGGTCTTGACGGCGGCCAGATCGTCGAGGCGTTCGTTGGCGGCGCGATAGCCACCGATCTCCGCTTCGCGGCGCAGATGTGCGATCTGGGTGTCCACGACCACCTGCGGCGGCAGTGAGGAGCCCGCGCTGTCGAGAAAAATCTGGCCCTCGCAACCGGGTGTATCGGCGCGCAACCGGGCAATGTTCACCATGAATCGACCATATCGGTTGGTGTGTTCCTCATTTCGTAAGTTTTGTTGTCGGGGTTCATCGCTACTCTGGATTGATCGCCCGGTGCGCCGGGCGGGGTTGGTTTGATCGAGTGGAGGTCGACATGGCTGTTTCTACGTCCCTTCCCGATTTGCCGCGAGTTGCCGGGCACGCGGCGCAGGACGCCGACGTGCAGACGGGACGGGTTGCGCAGGCGCCCGGGAGCGAGTTCTCCACCCGTGCCGCAGCCGAGGCGTATGTCGGAAAGGTCTGTTTCAAGCAGGGGCCACCCGCGCTCATCGGCGCCGAACTGGAATGGCTCACCGCACAGGGGGAGCCCTCGGCGTCGGCCCCGCGCCCGCGATTGACTGTGATCGCCGACGCACTGGGGCCCTATGCGCCGCAGTCCATTTCGCCAGATTCCCCGGCGCATCCGCTGCCGGGCGGCAGCCGGGTCACCATCGAACCCGGTGGTCAGATCGAACTCTCCAGTGCCCCGTTCGGCACCGCCGCCGAACTGTGTGAGCGCCTGCGCACCGATACGGTCCGCCTCCGAGAACTCCTCGCCTCCCACGGCATCCACACCTTCTCCGCCTCCGCCGATCCGGCGCGCGATCCGCAACGCCTGCTCCAGCTCCCGCGCTATCGCGCCATGGAGCGCACCTTCGCCGGTATCGGCCCGTTCGGCGCGCTCATGATGTGCAATACCGCCGCCACCCAGGTGAGCGTCGACGCGGGTGTCGACGCCGCCGACATCACCGCTCGTATGACGGCTCTCTACGCCATGGGACCGGCCCTGCTGGCCGCGTTCGCCTGCTCCCCGACCCTCAGTGGCGCACCGCCCGGTGACTGGGCCTCCCAGCGCATGCGCGCGTGGCTGCGTCTGGACCACCTGCGCACCCGCCCGCCCGTGCACCACTGGTCCGATCCGGTGGCCGGATACGCCCGCTGGGCCCTGGATGTACCCCTGCTGTGCATTCGGCCCACGACCCCCGACGGCGATGCCGCGGACAATCCGGCGGTCGCGGATTGGTCGGCCCCGCCGGGCGCGACCTTCGCGGATTGGCTCTGCGGCGCGCTCGACGAGGAGATCGGCCGGCGTCCCGACCACACCGACCTCGACTACCACCTGACCACCGTCTTCCCACAGGTCCGCGCCTCCGGCCATCTCGAGGTCCGCTACCTGGACGCCCAACCCGGCGACACCTGGACCGTCCCGGTGCATGCCATAGACGCCCTGGTCTCGAGCCCAGCGGTGGTCGCGGAAGCCACCGCGCTCGCCCAGTCGACCGCCGATCTCTGGTCGGAGGCCGCGCGCTATGGCCTCGCCGACCTCGAAATCCGCGCCACGGCAGTGGCTCTCCTCGAATTGGCCACCGCACACGCCGCGACACCGGCCGCCGCAGCGGAATTGGCCGCCGCGGTCGAGCGATGTCGCCAAGGGCTCGCGCCCACAGCGGATTCCACCGGAACCGGCGCATGACCGCGCCCTGTCACAGACCACACACCGGCACCGCGAATCGCGGTTCCGGCCGGATTCCTCGGCGGATCGATTCGATTCGCGCGAGTGGTCCGGACTTGCGGTATGCGCTGTCGGCGCCATTCATTCTCGAATCGAATTCGGAGTTTTGTCATGACTATTCAGCTACCGGGGACTGATCGGGGCGAGACGGAGCGGCTGCGGGAGCGGATCGCGCAGGTGCTGGAGCGGGCTCGGGGGCGGACCGTCGGATTGACCGATTGCCTGGACGAGGCGGAGTTGGTGGCGCAGCATTCGCGGCTCATGAGTCCGCTGGTGTGGGATCTCGCGCATATCGGGAATCAGGAAGAGCTGTGGCTGGTTCGGGATGTGGGCGGGCGCGAGGCCGTGCGCTCCGATATCGACGAGCTGTACGACGCGTTCAAACACGCGCGGTCGAATCGGCCCGCGCTGCCGCTGCTGAATCCGGGGCAGGCCCGCGAATATGTCGGGCAGGTGCGGGGAAAGGTGTGGGATGTGCTGGAGCGCAACCCATTACGCGGGCAAGCGCTGGTGGACAACGGCTTCGCTTTCGGGATGATCGCGCAGCACGAGCAGCAGCACGACGAGACCATGCTCGCGACACATCAACTGCGGCAGGGCGAAGCGGTGCTCGCCGCGCCCGCCGCACCGACCGTGGCGGTACCGCCGCGCGGCGAAGTCGTCATTCCCGCTGGCGAATTCAGCATGGGCACCGATACCGATCCGTGGGCGCTGGACAATGAGCGGCCCGCGCATCCGGTGCACGTGCCGGGCTTCGCCATCGATATCGCGCCGATCACCAATGAGCAGTACCTGGAATTCATCGCCGACGATGGTTACGACCGTCCGGAACTCTGGTCCGAAGCCGGTTGGGCGCATCGCGTCGAGGCCGGGTTGGTGGCACCGCAGTTCTGGGAGCGCGACGGCGGCGGTCGTTGGTGGCGCCGGGTTTTCGGCGTCATGCAGCCGCTGCGCCCGCATCAGCCGGTGTTGCACGTCTGCTATTTCGAGGCGGAGGCGTACGCCGCCTGGGCGGGCAAACGCCTTCCGACGGAGGCGGAATGGGAGAAGGCGGCCCGTTTCGATCCGGCCACCGGCCGCTCTCGCCGCTACCCCTGGGGCGATGCCGACCCCACCCCGGAGACCGCGAATCTCGGTCAGCGGCACCTGGAACCGGCGGACGCGGGCGCGTACCCCGCGGGCGTCTCCCCGCATGGCGTGCACCAGTTGATCGGTGACGTCTGGGAGTGGACCTCCTCGGGCTTCACCCCCTACCCGGGTTTCCGCCCCTTCCCCTACGCCGAATACTCGGATGTCTTCTTCGGCGGCGACTACCGCGTCCTGCGCGGCGGTTCCTTCGGTGCGGACGAAGTGGCCGTGCGCGGCACCTTCCGCAACTGGGACCACCCCATTCGCCGCCAGATCTTCTCCGGCTTCCGCCTGGCCCGCGACCTCACCCCGCAGGACGCCTGATGTGCCGTCACCTCGCCTACCTCGGCCCACCCGCCTCGGTAGGCGAACTCCTCACCCGAGGCCCCAACTCCCTGCGCACCCAATCCTGGGCGCCCCGCGATATGCGCGGCGGCGGCACCATCAACGCGGACGGTTTCGGCGTCGCCTGGTGGACCTCCGCACCCCCGCCGCACGGCGCGGGCGTCATCTGGCACGGCGGCACCCGACAGGACCTCGCGGCCCTGCCCGGACCGGGACCCGATGGCGGCGCTGATGCGGTGGCCGAAAGGTCTGTGCCCCGGGCGGATCCCGCCGAGTCACTCCCGGACGCGGTGCGCGCGCACTCGCGGGCGGCCCGGCCGCAGGCCACGCCCGGCGCGCCGGCGGCGACGCGCTATCGCAATGCCGCGCCGATCTGGACCGATCCGGCGGTGGATGAGGTGCTGCCGCAATTGCGTTCACCGGCGGTGCTGGCCGCGGTCCGTTCGGCCACGGTGGGCCTGCCGGTGGAGCAGACCGCGTGCGCCCCATTCACCCACGGCCGCTGGGCTTTCAGCCATAACGGGGCGATTCCGGACTGGCGGGCGGCACTCACCGCCGTTGCCGCGCGCTTCGATTCGCCCTCGCTGCTGGAGGCCGAATCGCTCACGGATTCGGCGGTGCTGTGGGTGATCCTGCGCGGCCTGCTGGACGGCGGGCGGCTGGGTCCGGAGGCGGCATTGCGGGCGGTGACCCAGGCGGTGCTGGAGCGGTCGCCGAACGCTCGGCTGAATCTGCTGCTGGGGGACGGTGATTCGGTGTGGGCGACGACGTGGCGGCACGCGCTGACGGTGCTGCCGGGGGATGAGTTCACGGTGGTCGCCTCGGAGGCGTACGACGAGGATCCGCGCTGGCGTGCCATCGCGGATGGGCAGCTCGTGGTGGCGCGGCCGGGGTGGCTGTCGGTGGAAGACCTGAATATCGAGATCGGAAGGGCTGATTCATGAGTGCGGCTGCGCTGGACATCCATTTGACCGACGAGGATTTGACGGCCGCGCTGCGGTCGGATGTGCGCGAGGGGCTGACGGCCGAGCCGAAGTGGTTGCCGCCCAAGTGGTTCTACGACGCGCGCGGCAGCGAGCTGTTCGAGCTGATCACCGCACTGCCGGAGTACTACCCGACCCGGACCGAGCGGGCGCTGCTGGAGCAGGTGGTCGGTGAGATCGCCAAGCTGGCCCAGGCCGAGGTGCTGGTGGAACTCGGCGCGGGCTCGGCGGCCAAGACCCGGCTGCTGCTGGAGGCGCTCACCGCCGAGGGCCCGTTGAAAACCTATGTGCCGCAGGATGTATCGGTATCGGCGCTGAGCGCCGCCGCCGATCAGGTGTCGGCGGAGTTCCCCGGACTGAGCGTGCACGGCGTGGTCAGCGATTTCACCGCCACGCTGGACAATCTGCCGCGCGGCGGCCGCCGCATGATCGCCTTCCTGGGCGGCACCATCGGCAATCTGATTCCGAGTGAGCGCGCGGCCTTCCTCCAAGGTGTGCACGAAGTGCTCGAGCCGGGTGAGCAATTGTTGCTGGGCGCGGGCCTGGTCATCGATCCGGCGATCCTGGTGCCCGCCTACGACGATGCCGCCGGTGTGACCGCCGAATTCAATCGCAATGTGCTGCATGTGCTCAACGGCCGCCTGCACGCCGACTTCGATCCGGACCACTTCGCGCATGTCGCGCTGTGGGACGCCGACAACGAGTGGATCGAAATGCGTTTGGAGGCAACCGAAGCCGCCACCGTCCGGATCGAGGATCTGGACCTGACGGTCGAATTCGCCAAGGGCGAGCAGCTCCGCACCGAGATCTCGGCCAAATTCCGGCGCGAGGGCCTCGAAAGCGAGCTGGCCGCAGCCGGTTTCGCGACCGAGCGCATCTGGACCGACGCGGACGATCGTTTCGCCCTGGTGCTCGCCGAACGGCGCTGATCCCCGGGCAATGGAATGCGGATGGCGGCGAGGGTTCGGGCCTCGCCGCCATCACTGTTCAACCGGTTACGGCCGCAAGCCATTCCATCGCGGGCCGCATGGTTTCCCAGGACTTGCGAATCTCCTTGGCCGCGCGCGGTGTGTCGAGCCAGGCGGGCGCGCCGAAATCCTTGCTGATGACCAGCGATTTATGCCGCAGCAGTTCGATGCGCGGATGGTCGGCCGCATAGCCTTTGGGCTTGGTGACGAGCTTATCGCCGCCGATCGTGTACCCGGCCTTGGTCAAAGCCGCGAGCAGGTTCTCCAGCTCCACCCCGCGCACCTCGTTGTCGATGGTGCCGCGCAGCTGTGCGAGCTGACTCGGCGACGGCGCGTACACCCCGGCGGCGACGAACAGCCCGGCCGCACCGATCTGCACGTACCAGCCGCCGCCGGAGGTGGCGTGCACCGTCGCGCCCTGATGATCCTTATAGGGCCGCTTATCCTTGGAGAATCGAACGTCCCGGTACGGCCGGAAGAATTTGGCCGTACCGAAATCGGGTTCGAGCTCGGCGAGCAAGGCCTGCATGGGATCCCGCACCGCGGTCTCCCACACCTTCTTGTTGGCCGTCCAGAACGCTTTGGAGTTATCGGCCTCGAGATCCTCGTAGAAGTCGAGCCCGGTGAGTGGAAATCCGGTGAACGCGGTCATAGGTCAGCGGGTCAGACTCGAACCGTAGAGCGCGAGGCCGATCAGCATGCCGACCACCAGGGCCACCCCGGACGCGATGGCCGCCCACTTGCCGAGCGGTTCACCCTTATTGCTGCCGATGATGCCGAGCACGATCCCCGCGATACCGAAGATCGGCGGGCAGAACAGCAAAGCGATTCCGGCGCAGATGAATCCGATGATGGAGAAGATCTGCGTACCGCGCGGCTGCGGTGCGCCGTAGGGCTGTGCGCCGTACGGCTGATATCCGGGCTGCCCCGGCTGACCGTAGGGCTGCGCGTACGGCTGCTGCGGATACGAGGGATATCCGCCCTGCGCCTGCGCGCCCTGCGGCTGTCCACCCATCGGCGGATAGTTGTACACCCCGCCCGCCGGATATCCGCCCGGCGGTTGCTGTCCGGCCGCACCCGGGTTGTACTGCGTGGTCTGTGCGTCCTGCCACTGTCCGGGTTGCGACTGCGCGGCGGGGTCGGCCTGCCACTGCCCCGGCTGGGCTTGCGCCGCGGGATCGGATTGCCACTGCGATTGTCCGGGATCGCTCTGCCACTGTCCTGGTGCGGGCTGCCCGGAATCCGGCCGGCCCCACTGCCCGGCGGGCGCGTCCTGCGGCTGACCGTCGGCCGGTGTCTCCGGCGTGCTCGCCTCGGAGTCCTTCTTGAACATGTCGCCCGGGTTGGCTTGGGGTTCGTTCGGCGGCGTGCTCATCTCGCACCCTCCTCGCTGGTGGTGTGAATGCTTTCCATGGGTATCACGGTGCGGAGCTGTTCGTTAATCGTCCGGTTCGTCGACGATTTCCATGGCGGCGAGTTCTGCGGGCCGATCGTCCTCGGATTTGTTCTCATCGCGCTGGCGGCGGCGGGTCCACTCCTGGTCGAGTTCGGCTTCGATACCGAGTCGGCCGTTGTCATCGTTCTCGCGGTTGCGGATGACGAGCTCGTCCGGCGGATCGGCGATATAGCGCTCGTATTCGCGCACCTCGTCGGCCTGATCGTCATCGCCCATGTCGTAGTCCAGGTCTTCGACGTCCTCGGTGTCGAGCACCTCGTCGATGAGCTGGTCCTCGTCGTCATTGCGCCGGTCGTCCATACGGAACCACACCTCTCCGCGCGTCAGCGCACCTCGAGCAAACCGCGTGAATATCGGTCCAACGCTACCGCCGCGAACCGGAAGGGTCACCTATAGCGGTCCGCAAATGCCGAACGCGCCCCCACCCGAATGGGCGGGGGCGCGTCGCGGAAGAACTGACGATCTACGCGTTACCGTTGAAAAGGCCTGTTACGGAACCGTTTTCGAAGACCTCGCGGATGGTCTGCGCCAGCAGCGGTGCGATGGAAAGCACGGTCAGCGTCGGGAACTTCTTGTCCTCGTCGATGGGCAGCGTATTGGTGACCACGACCTCCTTGGCCCCGCAGTTCGCGAGCCGTTCGGCGGCCGGATGGCTCAGGATGCCGTGCGTGGCGGCGATGACCACGTCACCCGCGCCCGCCTCCTTGAGCACCTTGACCGCGCCGGCGATGGTGCCACCGGTGTCGATCATGTCGTCGATCAGGATGCAGGTGCGGCCCTCGACCTCACCGACCACGCGGTTGGCCACAACCTGATTGGCCACCAGCGGATCACGGGTCTTGTGGATGAACGCCAGCGGCGCGTCCGACAGCGAGTTGGCCCACTTCTCGGCGACCTTCACGCGGCCCGCGTCCGGGGAGACCACGGCGATGTTGTCCAGCGCGTAGTTGTTCCGAATGTGCTCGGCCAGCTGCACCTGCGCGTGCATGTGATCGACCGGGCCGTCGAAGAAGCCCTGGATCTGATCGGTGTGCAGGTCGACGGTGATGATGCGATCCACGCCCGCGGTCTTGAGCAGATCCGCGATGAGGCGAGCCGAGATGGGCTCGCGGCCGCGGTGCTTCTTGTCCTGCCGCGCGTACGGGTAGAAGGGCAGCACCGAGGTGATGCGCTTGGCCGAACCGCGCTTGAGGGCGTCGATCATGATGAGGTGCTCCATGACCCACTGGTTCAGCGGGGCCGGGAAGCTCTGCAGCACGAACGCATCGGAGCCGCGCACCGATTCCTCGAACCGGACGAAGGTCTCGCCGTTCGCGAAGTCACGCGCGGTCTGCGGCGTGACATGGACGTTGAGTTCCTTGGCCACTGCCTCGGCGAGCTCTGGATGAGCGCGTCCCGAGAACAGCATCAGGTTCTTGTGGTTTTCGGTAGAGAACGCGGTCACGGACGTTCGCCATCCTTTTGCTCGTCGGATATATCGTTGGCCGCGATGGCCAGTTCGGCCGCCTTGGCGGCCTCGGTGCCGGGGCGATTGCGCTGCACCCAACCCTCGATATTGCGTTGCGCTCCACCCGACACCGCCAGTGCGCCCGGAGGAACACTTCTGCGCAGTACAGTACCTGCTGCCGAATACGCGCCGTCACCCACGGTGATGGGTGCGACGAACATCGTGTCACTCCCCGTCCGCACGTGTGACCCAACCACGGTGTGGTGTTTGCGAACCCCGTCGTAGTTCACGAAGACGCTGGAAGCGCCGATGTTGCTGTGTTCGCCGATGGTGGCGTCGCCGACATAGGTGAGATGCGGGACCTTGGAGTGCGCGCCGATGGTGGCGTTCTTGGTCTCGACGAAGGCGCCGAGCTTGCCTTCCTCGCCGATCGAGCTGCCGGGGCGCAGATAGGTGAACGGGCCGACGGTCGCGCCCGGTCCGATGGTGGCCTTCTCGCCGTGTGCGCGTACCACTTTCGCGCCGTTGCCGACCTGGACATCGGTGAGCGTGGAGTCCGGTCCGATCTCGGCGTCCTCGCCGATCACGGTGTCGCCCAGCAGTTGTACGCCCGGGCGGATGACCGCGTCCCGCCCGATGGTCACGCTGCCGTCGATCCAGGTGGTGGCCGGATCGATGATGGTGACCCCGGCGCGCATATGCCGTTCCACGATGTACCGGTTCAGCGTGCGCGCGGCATCGGCCAGCTGCACCCGGTCATTGACCCCGGTTACCTTGGCGGAGTCCAGAAGTCGCGCACCGTGCACCGGATGTCCGGCCTCGCGAGCGAGTTTCAGCACATCGGTCAGGTACAGCTCGTAGCGCGCGTTGGCGGTGTCGATCCGGGTGATCATCACCCGCAGCACCGCGGCGTCGAAAACGTATACGCCGGAATTGACCTCGCCGATGGCGGCCTGCGCCGGGGTGGCGTCGGCGTGCTCGACGATCTCCAGCAGTCGCCCGTCCGCATCGCGCACGATGCGGCCGTAACCGTTCGGATCATCGGGTGCGAAGGTCAGCACCGTGACCGCCGAACCCTCGGTGTAACTGCGATGCTCGTCGAGCAGCGCGTGCAGGGTGTGCCCGTCCAGCAGTGGCACATCCGCGTAGGTCACCAGCACGTCACCGGTGAAATCGTCGGGCAGTGCGGTGAGCGCGCACTGCACGGCGTGTCCGGTGCCGCGCTGTTCTTCCTGTACCGCCAGGATGATCTGGCGGCCGAGCTCCGCTCCCACCTTGCCCACCGCGTCGCCGACCTGTTCGCGGTCGTGGCCGATCACGGTGATGAGGTACGTCGGGTCGATCTCGTTCGCCGCATGCAACGCGTGTGCGAGCATGCTGCGGCCGGCCATCGGGTGCAACACCTTGGGGGTCTTGGACCGCATTCGGGTTCCGGCTCCGGCGGCGAGAACGACGACGGCGGTCTGCTGTGGCATGGATCTCCCTCGGCTGCGCGTCATCGTGCTGAGTTCTTTGGTGCGCTGGGCCACAGTTGTGCTGCGTCAGCGATGTGCGGGGCCAACCATAGTGACCCCGTTCGCGAGCTCCGCCGCCAGGACTCGAACCTGAACTAACTGAACCAAAATCAGTGGTGCTGCCATTACACTACGGCGGATTGCAACCCGGCGGACCGTTCGGTTCGCCGACTCTGCTTGCTATGGCATGCGCGTGTAGATACTCGCACATGGATCCGCCTCCCCGAAACTTTTAACGATCACCGGTGGTCAGAGTTTCGCGCCGCGGTTGTGAGGGTGTTCCAGCCGACAGGTCTCGGTGGGGCGCTCTGAGACAGTTCGCTCGGTGTCTGAGAGAGTTACTAGTACGTTCGTACGGCATACAGGGAGGCGGGGCGATGACTACGGGTGATGGCAGCCGGGTGTCGCGTCCGCGTATGACGGGAACCCAACGGCGACAGCAACTCATCGAGATCGGACGGACCCTGTTCGCCGAACGCGGGTACGACGCGACCTCGGTGGAGGAGATCGCGCAGCGGGCGCAGGTGTCCAAACCCGTGGTGTACGAACACTTCGGCGGCAAGGAGGGTTTGTATGCCGTCGTGGTGGATCGGGAGATGTCCGCGCTGCTGGAGATGATCACCGCATCGCTGTCGCAGAACCGGTCGCGGGTGCGGCTGGAACAGGTGGCGCTGGCGTTGCTCACCTATATGGAGGAACGGACCGATGGGTTTCGCATCCTCATGCGCGATCAACCGGCCTCGGCGGCGGAGGGTACGTACTCCAGTCTGCTGAACGAAGCGGTGAATCAGGTGGCGCACATACTCGCCGGGGATTTCGAACGCCGCGGCTTCGATACGAGTTTGGCGACGCTGTACGCACAAGCGCTGGTGGGCATGGTCGCAACGGCGGCGACGTGGTGGCTGGACGAGCGGTCGCCGTCGAAGGAAGTGGTTGCCGCGCATCTGGTGAATCTCTGCTGGAACGGTCTCACCCATCTCGAGGCCGAGCCGAAGCTGGCGTCGGAATGGCCCAGCGGCAAAGGCGTACGAGACCTATAGGTCTGAAAATGGTGTGGCACAGCGGCGGAACTGGACAGTTAACCAGCGAATTGCGAAGGAGGACGGGTCGAATGCTCGAATCGACTGGCATACGGCAGCCGGGTGGTACGGTTCACCCATCCTTCGAGTGCTGTTCGAACTGTGATGTCGGTCAACTTCAGGATGTCGGTCTACTTCAGGATGGCTGGTTTGATGACAGGCGGATCTGATGGCTAGGCAAGCGCGTGCGGAGATCACTCGCGATTCCGTGCTCGCGGGCGCGGCCGATGTCTTTCTGCGACTGGGTTACGCGAACGCGTCCCTGTCCGAGATCATCGCACAATCGAATGTGACCAAGGGCGCCTTGTACTTTCACTTCGGCTCCAAGGAGGAGCTGGCGCGCGCCGTGGTCGATCAGGGCAATGAGCGACTGATCAGCGCCTGTCAGGGCTTCTTCGATCCGCGCGTACCCGCGCTGGAGGCGTGCATCGGAATCACCTACGTGGTGGCCGATCTGACCATGAACGATCCGATGGTCGGCGCGATGCTCAAGCTGACCCACCAGATCGGCGACTACCGCGGCGCGACCGGTGAGAACATCGCCAAGACCTGGGGCGAGACGCACCGGCTGCTCGCCGAACGCGCTATCGCACAGGGTGATCTGGAGCCCGACCTGGATCCGGAGACCATCGGCCTGCTGCTGCAGGAGGTGACGACCGGCGTGCACATGGTCGCGGTCAGCACCGAGACCATCGATCAGATGGCGACGCGCATGGAACGGGCCTGGTACTTCCTGCTTCCCTCGATCGTTCCCGACGAAAAGGTCGCGTACTTCAGGGAATTCGCGGCTCGCCGCCTGCGCCGCTACGTGCAGTAGTTACCGGGGCATATCCGGGTTCTCGCGTTTGAGCCGTCGCCAGCCGCCCGCGCGGTTGTTGGCGATGATGTGCTTGAACATGGTGAGAAGGGCTGGGGCGTTGAGGGTTTCGCCCTCGTGCACGGCGATCATGCGGGCGGTCTTGTTGTCGTGGCCGCCGGTGATGATGCCGTGCGGGTCGGGGACCATGCCGCCGTCGTAGAGGAAGATGTCCAGCGCCTTCTTGGTGCCGAGCAGGGCGCAGATATTTCCGTCGAGCACGAAGTACGGCTGCACCGTCCGCTTGATCGTCTCCTGGACCGCCGGGTCCGCCGCGTGCGCGATTTCGCGCACCTGATGGCAGATGTTCCGCTGCCATTCGGGTAGACCGTCGATATACGCATCCACCCGTGGATCGACCACATAGGACATATAGACATCAAAGCACGAATCACCCCCCGTCCTTCGGGGATCGCGTGCAGGCCAGTGAGGCGAAGCCGGGGCTGTCGGCACGGGTGATTAGACTCGGTGAGCTGTCCTACCCGCTCTCTGCGCGCCCAGGAGTCCGCCTCATGTCGAGCCAACGTCCACCTCTCGCGGGACTGGCCGCAGTGGCCGGTGCCGATACCTCTTTGCAGCAGGTGAAAGAGCTGATCGGGCGGGACTCGGCCATGCTGGTCGCACCCTCGGCGGCGCGGCCGTTCGTGGCCGCGACCATTGCCGAACAGCGGCCGCTGGTGGTGGTCACCGCCACCGGGCGCGAGGCCGATGATCTGACCGCGGAGCTCACCGAAATCGTCGGTGCGGGCGTCGCGATATTCCCATCCTGGGAAACGCTGCCGCATGAGCGGTTGTCGCCGGGCGCCGATACCGTCGGCAAGCGCTTGCAGGTGCTGCGCCGCCTGGTGCATCCCGAGGACACCATCTACGGCGAACCGCTGCGCGTGGTCGTCACCACGGTGCGCTCGCTCATGCAGCCGATGGCGCGCGGGCTCGGTGATCTCGAACCCATCGTGCTGCGCGTCGGTGCGGAATTCGATTTCGACGAATTGCTCGCCCGGCTGGTGGAATTCGCGTACGAGCGCGTCGATATGGTCGGCAAGCGCGGCGAGTTCGCGGTGCGCGGCGGCATCCTCGATCTCTTCCCGCCGACCGCGGATCATCCGGTGCGCGTGGAGTTCTGGGGCGATGAGATCAGTGAGCTGCGCGCCTTCTCGGTCGCCGATCAGCGCTCCATCCACGATGTGCCGATCGAGCTCGCGATAGCCCAGCCCTGCCGGGAACTGTTGCTCACCAACGCGCTTCGCGAACGCGCCGCCGAGGTGGCCGCCGAGAATCCGGCCGACGCGGCCCTGGTGGAGATGTTGGAGAAGATCTCCCAGGGCATTCCGGTGGAGGGTATGGAGGCGCTGCTGCCGGTGCTGCAACCGGGGGCGCTGCAACTGCTCACCGAGGTGCTGCCCGCGGATACCCATGTGCTGCTGTGTGATCCGGAGAAGGTGCGTACTCGCGCCGCCGATCTGGTGCGCACCGGCCAGGAGTTCCTGGAGGCGTCCTGGACCGCGGCCTCATTCGGCGGCGCTGCTCCGCTGGGCGCGCACGGTCTGGATCTGGCGGCCTCGGCCTATCGCGGCCTGGACGTCGTGCACGCCGACGCCGATGCGCGAGGCCTGCCGTGGTGGACGCTGAGCCCGCTGGTCGCCGACCATCCGGACGAGATCGTGCTGCCGGTGCAGTCCGCACCCTCGGCGCGCGGCTCCGACGAATTGGTCGCCACCATTTTCGCCTCGCTGCGCGCGCACGTCTCCACCGGTGGCCGCGCGGTCATCGTGGTCGCGGGTCACGGTACGGCGCAACGCATTCTGGAACGACTCGGTGACGCCGAGGTGCCCGCCGCCGCGCTCGCGGCCGGGGCCGAACCGGTGCGCGGGCTGGTCGGGGTGCTCTGCGGCTCCCTGCACGACGGTGTCATCTTCGATGACGCGAAACTGGTGGTGGTCGCCGAATCCGATCTCACCGGCAACCGCGTCACCGCGCCGGGCGAGGGTAAGAAGCTCGCGGCCAAGCGCCGCAATCAGGTCGATCCGCTGGCGCTGCGGGCCGGGGATATGGTCGTGCACGATCAGCACGGCATCGGCCGGTTCGTGGAGATGATCGAGCGCACCATCGGTGGCGCGCGCCGCGAATACCTGGTCATCGAATACGCGCCGAGCAAGCGCGGTCAGCCGGGGGACCGGTTGTTCGTGCCGATGGATTCGCTCGATCAGCTGTCCCGCTATGTCGGCGGCGAACTGCCCAGCCTGTCCAAGATGGGCGGTTCGGATTGGCAGAACACCAAACGCAAGGCGCGCAAGGCCGTTCGTGAGATCGCCACCGAACTGGTCCAGCTCTACGCCGCCCGCCAGGCCGCGCCGGGGCACGCGTTCGGACCGGATACGCCGTGGCAGGTGGAGATGGAGGACGCGTTCGCCTTCACCGAGACCGTCGATCAGCTCACCGCCATCGCCGAGGTGAAGGCCGATATGGAGAAGGCGGTCCCGATGGACCGCGTCATCTGCGGTGACGTCGGCTACGGCAAGACCGAGATCGCGGTGCGCGCCGCGTTCAAGGCGGTGCAGGACGGTAAGCAGGTCGCGGTGCTGGTGCCGACAACCCTGCTGGCGCAACAGCATTTGCAGACCTTCCACGAGCGGCTCGCCGGATTCCCGGTGACGGTGAAGGGCCTGTCCCGCTTCACCGATGCGGCCGAATCGCGGGAAACGCTGGAGGGCATGGCCGCCGGTGAGGTCGATATCGTGGTCGGCACGCACCGGCTGTTGCAGACCGGTATTCGCTGGAAAGACCTGGGCCTGACCATTATCGACGAGGAACAGCGTTTCGGCGTCGAGCACAAGGAGCACATCAAGGCGCTGCGCACGCACGTGGACATGCTCACCATGTCCGCGACGCCGATTCCGCGCACCCTGGAAATGAGCCTGGCCGGTATTCGCGAGATGTCGACCATTCTCACCCCGCCGGAGGAGCGCCATCCGGTGCTCACCTACGTGGGCGCGTACAACGACAAGCAGGTCGCCGCGGCCATTCGCCGTGAGCTGCTGCGCGACGGCCAGGTGTTCTACGTACACAACCGGGTGTCCTCGATCGACAAGGCCGCCAAGCGGATTCGCGATCTGGTGCCGGAGGCGCGGGTGGTGGTCGCGCACGGGCAGATGAACGAGGACATGCTGGAGAAGACCGTGCAGGGCTTCTGGGAGCGTGAGTTCGATGTGCTGGTCTCGACCACCATTATCGAAACCGGTCTGGATATCTCCAATGCCAAT
Organism: Nocardia sp. NPDC058058; assembly: GCF_042885355.1. Lineage (NCBI taxonomy): Bacteria > Bacillati > Actinomycetota > Actinomycetes > Mycobacteriales > Nocardiaceae > Nocardia > Nocardia sp. NPDC058058. The sequence goes on from NZ_JBHVSA010000004.1 coordinate 387,339, forward strand.
ACGTTGATCGTGGAACGCGCTGACGCGCTTGGTCTTTCGCAGCTACACCAGCTGCGCGGGCGCGTCGGCCGCAGTCGGGAGCGCGGATACGCGTACTTCCTGTATCCGCCGGAGAAGCCGTTGACCGAGACGGCCTACGACCGGCTGGCCACCATTTCACAGAATTCGGATCTGGGCGCGGGTATGGCGGTCGCCATGAAGGACCTGGAGATTCGCGGTGCGGGCAATGTGCTCGGCGCGGAACAGTCCGGACATGTCGCGGGCGTCGGCTTCGATCTGTACGTGCGCCTGGTGGGGGAGGCGGTGGAGGCCTATCGCGCCGCCGCCGACGGTCGCCCGATCACCGTCGACGAGGAGATCCGCGAGGTGCGGATCGACCTACCCGTGGATGCGCACATCCCGCCGGATTACATCGCCTCGGATCGGCTGCGGCTCGAGGGCTATCGCAAACTGGCCGCCGCCCAGGACGATTCGGGCCTGGCCGCGGTGGTGGAGGAGCTCGTCGACCGCTACGGGCCGCTGCCGGTGGAGGTCGGCCGCCTGGTCTCGGTGGCCAAGCTGCGGCTGCTGGCCCGGGAGTACAAGATTGCCGAGATCGGTGTCACCGGCACCACCCTCAAGGTCGCGCCGCTGCAACTGCCGGACTCGAAACAGTTGCGGCTCAAGCGGCTCTACCCGAACGCGACCTACCGCCCGGCCACCGGCATCGTGCAATTGCCGCTGCCCCGGGTGGAGGACAGCGTCGGCGCGGCGCGCGTGCGCGATGTCCAGGTGCTCCAGTTCGTCGCCGATCTGCTGCTCGCGCTGGACGGTAAGGCCCCCGGCGCGGTCGATGTCCGCATCTCCCCGGAGGCGGCCACCGCCCGATGACATCCGCCGATGACGGTGTCGAGATCGCTCGTATGACCGAGGCGCTCGGCGAGGCCGTGGATGTGATGGATCGGCTGTGGAATTTCGGCGGCTGGGAGGTCACCCAGACCCATGATTCGCTGCGGCCGTACCTGCTGGAGGAGACCTATGAACTCCTCGACGCCATTCAGGACGCCGATGCCGAGACCATCAAGGAGGAGCTGGGCGATCTGCTGCTGCAGGTGCTGTTCCACTCCCGAATCGCCGAGGCCGCAGGGGAATTCACCGTCGCCGAGGTGGCGGCCGCGCTGGTCGCCAAGCTGACCCATCGCAGTCCGCATCTGCTCGACAACGGCATCGATCCGGACGCCGATATGGCGTCCAAGATCGCCGCGCAGGAGGTGGCGTGGGAGGAGCGCAAGACCGCGGAGAAGTCGCGGCGCTCCTGCCTGGACGGAATCGCCATGGCCCAACCGGCTTTGGCGCTGGCGGAGAAGGTGCGCTCGCGCAGCGGTAAGGCGGGACTGCCGGAGGACCTGATTCCGCTGGAGCTGCGGATGGTCCGGCTCGGCGGTCCGGACAGCGCCGAGGAACGCCTGCGCAAGGCCACGCTCGCCTTCGCCGCCGCCATTCGGGCGGCCGAGGATGCGGCGGAAGCCGCTCGCGGCGAACGACTTTCCCTCACACCCGAGCAGTGGCGCGCCTACTGGCCGGTGTGATGCCGGTCCGATGTCGGCTGTGACCTGATCGCCGCATTCACACCGGGCGGGTCGTTGCGGACGCCCGCTATGCTTCTGCTGTTTTCGGGTGCGGAGGAGGGCCGATGCAGGGGCGAATGGTCGCGGTGTGCCTGGCGCTACTGTTCGTGGTGACGGGGTGCGGCAAGGTGGTCAGCGGGGTGGCCGCGCCGGATCCGGCGGTGGTGAAGATGGCCCGCCTGAGCGCCGATCGCATTCCCGATGTGCTGCTGTCCACCGATGACGCGGGCAAGATCGTGGCCTCCACCGCCCTGGTGCAGAAGTTCGAGAACACCGTCCCCACCACCCCGAACCTCACCTATCAGCCCGCCGAATGCGGGCCCATGGAGTACACCGCCGATCTGGATGTCTACGCGGACAAGTGGACCGGTTTCCGCCTGCGTTCGCTGCGCGAGGCCGATGACAGCCCGCAGCACACCATCTACGAGACCGTCTCCACCTACAAGAATTTCCTGGTGGCCGAGGCGCTGGTCAACCAGTACAGGGCCATCCTGTCCGGTTGCAACGGCAAACAATTGACCGCCACCCCCAAGACCGGCAACGGCGCCCCCAGCGTCATGCGCATCACCGCCATCCCGCACAACACCGACCCGGCCGCCGTCTCCGCCGACTGGACCCTCACCTTCACCGGCAGCACCCGGGTCTGCTCCGACACCATCCGCAGCCAGGGCAACGCCGTCATCGAGGTCTCCAGCTGCGCCTACGCCGACGCCCGCACCTCGGCCCCCATAGCCGACCGCATAGCCGCCAAAATCCGCCAGCTCAACTGACCTCGGCATCGCCGATTCGGTTATCCCGGTGCGGGTTCCGTGCCGCCGATGCCCACCGCCCGCCGTACGAACGTGAGCGTCAGGGTGTGGATATGCCGGAAGTCGGCGCCGGTGTCGAGTCGATCGATGGCCCGGCCGATCGCCCCGTCGATCAGCTCGGCGGTCAATGCGGGATCGGGATCGCCGAGTTCGGTCAGCGCCTCGCACAGTGGTGCGGCCAATCCCGAATGCGCCAGCGCGATTCGCTCCCTAGCCCTGTCGTCCTGTGGGACTCCGCCCCCGAGCACGGCGATCTGGTGGGCCCCGGATCCGGCCAGCGCCAATGAGGTTCGCACGTAGGCCGCGATTCGCTGATCCGCTCCGTCGACGGCGTCGACGGCGTCCCGGACCACCGTCGCCCAGTCCTCGAACGCGTTGCCGACGATTCGTTCGAGGATTTCCTCCCCGGACCGGAAGTACTTGTACACACTGCTGCGCGCCAATCCCGCCGCGGCCCCCACCGCGGCGGGCGTCACGGCGCCGCGCCCACCGTTCAACAGCAATTCCCGGGCCGCCGCCAGTAGCGCGTCCTCCTGATTGGCCCGATGCTCCGCGACCGTCGCCGCATCGATCTTCGGCACACCCGCTCCTCACCCAACTTGGCGACACTATGTCGCCAAACTAGCACAGTTGGCGACACTGTGTCGCCAAGTATTCGGGGCAGCGAAAAGCGCTACCCGGCCGGGTGATTCGGCTGGGTAGCGCTTTGTCGGTGCGACCTGTGGTCAGACGTTGACGCCGTAGTCGCGGGCGATGCCGCCGAGGCCGGAGGCGTAGCCCTGGCCGATGGCGCGGAACTTCCATTCCGGGCCGTTGCGGTAGAGCTCGCCGAAGACCATGGCGGTTTCGGTGGAGGCGTCCTCGGTCAGGTCGAAGCGGGCCAGTTCCGAGCTGGTGGCCGCGTCGACCACGCGGATGTAGGCGTTGCGAACCTGCCCGAAGGACTGGCGGCGGGCGTCGGCGTCGTGGATCGATACCGGGAAGAAGATGTTGGTGATCGTCGGGGGCATGGCTGCCAGGTCGACATTGATCACCTCGTCGTCACCGTCGCCGGCGCCGGTGAGGTTGTCACCGGTGTGCTCGATGGTGCCCTCCGGTGAGCGCAGATTGTTGTAGAACACGAAATGCGCATCCGACAGCACCCGCTGGTTCGGTCCGCAGGCCATCGCGCTGGCATCCAGGTCGTAGTCCGCGCCGGTGGTAGTGCGAACGTCCCAACCCAGGCAGACGGCGACCTTGGTGAGGTTCGGGGCCTGTTTGGAGAGCGAAACGTTTCCACCCTTGGCCAAGCTGACAGACATGATCTCCTTCCCCGCGGCGCATTCACACCGCATCCCTTCCCGATTATGGTCGATCCGGGGACCCACTGTGCGCGTTCATTTTCGCGCTGGGGTTTCGGTTGGGACACTATGTCTGGAATGTCCGAATTAATCGACGGGCGGCACCGCTCAGTTGCCTTCGGACGCCATGGATTTCAGCGTGGCCACGCGTTTCTCCAAGTAGCGCAATTCCGTTGGATCGATCACATTGCGCTGGATTCCGGTCGCCACCGCGAACGCCGACTGCCGATGATCATCGATCACCGACACCTCGATCGCGACCGCGGTGTAATCGTCCGCGCCCGGCATCGGATCCGCCACGATCTCGGCCCGGCCGCGGGCGCACAGCGCCACATTGCCGCCGCCCAGGATCAGCAGCGCCACCTCGGGGCGTTCGCGTAGCCGCGCCAGCGACCCGCGATCGGACTTGAGGCTCAGCAGAATCCGGCTGTCGCCCGCGCGCACCGGCCAGGAGACCGGAATGGCGTGCGGGGCCGGATCGGTGGTCACCAGCACACCGATGGTGTCCAATGGCCACTCGGGTAGGATGGGCAGTTCCGGGTGTTCCGTTTCCGGGCCTTCCGTCGAGGACTCTTGTCGCGCCCGCGCTCCGGCTACCATCTTCGTCACCTCACGATCGGGTAAAGCACAGTGGGCTGGACTGTGCTGAGACAAGTGTATGCCGTTGCCGCCGTTGCCCGCTGGCCTCCGCGAGCGCGGCTCGGAACGCCCGAGACGTCCCACTTGTCGGTTACGTGTGTGAAAACACCATCGGACCTGCGTGGCAATAGATTGACTAGCGGCGATAACGAATGCATCATTCGTTACAGTCCCCCGTCCAACCGGGGTCATGCGAGTAACCGGCCGATGACCGCCCGGTGAAGCCGTCCGCCACTCGGCGTAGACGAACGCAGCAGCATCGAAAGTATGGCGCGCAACGATTTTCGCGCTCCCGGCGACGGCCGGGCGGCTGCTGCGGTGCAGGTGAGGCGTGTGAGGTGAGAACACGAAGAGAGCGGAGACCGGTGATGGATATGGGTTCGGGGCAGCAGCCGGACATGGGGACATGGACGCCAGGCGGGAGCGTGGCGAATCTGGGTACGTCGAGCGCGGTGCTCGACGATCTGCGCCATCTGCGCGCGGAGATGATAGCGGCGGAGGTGCCGTACCTGCTGGTGCGCGACTCCGACCATCGGCTGGTGCTGGCGGTCGACGCCGCGCACAGATCCGCGCTCAGACGGGTACTGGGCGCGGCCATGGTGGCCGGGTTCATCTGCAATGAGAAGCAGCACAATGTGTTCCGGCTGGGCCGGGACCTGGACACCGCGCATCACGTTGATATCGAGCTGTGGGAGTACCACGGCGATACCGTGGAATGCCCGCGCCCGAACGCGCTGACCCGCAATGTGTTCGACCTCGCCGATGTGGAGCAGAGCACCGTCCTGCTCTACGACACCAGCTGGCCCACCCTGACCGGCATGTTCGCCCCGCATCCCGGTGATGTCGGCTTCGATATCGATATCGTCTTCTCCTGGGTGGACGGCACCGATCCCGAATTCCGCGCTCGCCGTGCGGGAATGCTGGCGCAGGTGGTGGTCGGTGAGGGCGATGCCGCCGATGCCCGGATCCGCCAGATCGACGAGCTGCGCTACGCGCTGCGCTCGGTGCACAAGAACGCGCCGTGGATCCGCCGCATCTTCATCGCCACCGATTCCAAGGTGCCGGAGTGGCTGGGTGACGATCCCAAGGTGACGGTCGTGCGCGCGATCGACCATTTCCCGGATGTCAGCGGCCTGCCGGTCTTCAATTCCCATGCGGTGGAATGCCAATTGCAGCATATCGAGGGTTTGTCGGAGCATTTCCTGTACTCCAACGACGATATGTTCTTCGCGCGCCCGGTGCGCCCGTCCATGTTCTTCACCCCGGGCGGGATCAGCCGCTATATCGAGGCGGGCACGCGCATCGGCCCGGGCGCGAACAATGAACGCCGCAGCGGTTTCGAGAATGCCGCCCGCATGAATCGGCAGTTATTGCACCGCCGCTTCGGGCACACCATCACCCGGCATCTGGAACACACCCCGGTTCCATTGCGCCGCAGCGTGCTGCACGAGATGGAACAGACGTTCCCGGAGGATTTCGCCCGCACCCGCACCAGCCGGTTCCGCGCCGCCACCGATATCTCGGTGACCAATTCGCTGTACCACTACTACGCGCTGCTGACCGGCCGCGCGGTACCGCAGGAAGCGGCCAAGATGCGCTACGTGGACACCACCATGTACACCGGCCTGGCCCTGCTGGACGGCCTGGCCAAGCGCCGCAATGTGGACTTCTTCTGCCTCAATGACGGCAGTTTCCCGGAGGTCCCGGAAGCCGAACGGGTGCGCGCGGTCTCGGAATTCCTGGAGACCTATTTCCCGGAGCCCGCGCCCTGGGAGAAGCCCGATTCGATCACGGGATCGCTCGCCGCGTTCGAATCGGGCGCTGCCTGAATCGGGCGCTGTCTGAATCGAATTCAGAGCACCGATTCCCCATCGGATTCGGTGGCCTTGTCCCGCCGCCGGAGTACATGCGGTATTCCGGCGGCGGGCGGAATCACGATCCCGGCATCGGCGAGCCGCTGGGCCGCCACTTCCGGGGTCTGTGGTTCGCCGACGGTGCGCCCCGCGCCGATGGGCACCACCGAATGCACGACGGTGTCCGGGTAGATGTGCACGTAGTTGAATGCCTGCGCGCCGTCGCGCCCGCGAATTCCGCCCTGCCGCACCGCCAGATCCTGGCTGTAGCAGGTGGCCGACGCGACCGATACCGGAATCCCGGCGAAGGTCGCACTGGTCGAGAAGTGCAGGTGCCCGGCCAGAATCGCGCGCACATCGGTGCCGTCCAGCACATCGGCGAGGCGGCGCTGCTCGCGCAGTTCCACCGATACGGCCGGATCCAGCACGCAGGGGATGGGCGGGTGGTGCATGGCCAGGATGGTGCCGAACGGCGCGGGTTCGGCCAATACCGTGCGCAGCCAAGCCAATTGGCCGTCGGTGATCTCGCCGTAGTGATGTCCGGGCACGGTGGTGTCCAGGGCGATGACGCGCAGCCCGTCGAACATGTGCACCGCGTCCAGCGGTGCGCCCGAACCCTTTTCGTCGAGCATGTGCACGCGCAGCGCGGCTCGGTCGTCGTGGTTTCCGGCCACCCACACCAGCGGCGCGCCGATGCGGTCGGCCCACGGCTGCACCAGTGCGCGCAGCTTGCGGTACGCGCCCGCCTCGCCCTGATCGGTGAGGTCGCCGGTGAAGACGATGGCGGTGGGTTTGATATGGCTCGCCTCGGCCTCGCCGAGCAGCTGGCCGAGCCGGGCCTCCGCGTCGACGTCCCCGTAGAGATCGGCGTCTGCGGCGATCAGATGGGTGTCGCTGAAATGGAACAGCACATGGTCTGCCCTCGGATATTCAGCGACTCTCGCGATGTACACGGACATCCTCCCCGGATGGTGTGTGCCCTCGGCTTGCCGATTCCGTCAGCCAGAATAGCGAAGCCTTTTACACCAGATTGCCCATGCCCAGTGACGGCATGCTTGCGGGAAGGTGAGGTTTGCGTGACGGCTCAGTGCCCGAGGCTACCGGCCAGCACTCGGGGATGTTCCTGCTCACGCGCGTGCAGCAGCGTGAAGTAGCGCCGCAGCATCAGGGCAGCGGTGGTGGCGAGTCCGGCGGTCAGCCCCCACCACACACCCGCGGCCCCCAGATTCAAGGGGAAGGCGAGCAGTAATGCCGTGGGCAATCCCACAATCCAATACCCCACCAGGGACAGCCGGAAACCCGCCTTGGTGTCCTTGAGCCCGCGCAGCAGCCCGACGCCGATGTTCTGCGCCGAATCGAAGAATTGCAGCACGATCGCTATCAGCAGCAGGGTGTGCGCCAGCGCGACGGTCGCGGCGTCGGTGTCGTCCAGGAAGGGCAGCAGCACCCAATCCGGTGCGGCCACATAGACGATGCCGGTGACCGCGGTGATGACCGCGGCATAGCGCAGCGCCAGCCACGCCACCGACCGCGCGTGCCGGTACTGCTCGCGCGCGACGGCCTTGCTCACCAGGATCGAAGCGCCGTGCGAGAGCCCGATCGCCACCTGGAACACGATGTACACGATCTGATAGACGACATTGTGCGCCGCCAGCGCCGCGGCTCCGAGGCTGCCCATGACCAGCGCCAGCACCGAGAACATGCCCGCCTCGGACCCGTAGGTGAGCGCGATCGGGGTGCCCAGCTTCAGTTCGTCGCGCACGGTCGCCCAGTGCACCGGCCACATGCGAATGGGCAGTGTCGCACCGAGTTTCGTGTCCCGGCGCACCATGGCCCAGAACACCCCGAAGGTGATCAGGAAGACCAGCGAGGTCGCCACGCCGATTCCGGTCAGCCCGAGTTCGGGCAGGAACAGCCAGCCGTGCATGAAGGCCAGGGCCAGTGCCACATTCAGCGCGACCGAACCGAGCGTCACCAGCAGCAGCGCCTGCGGCCGCTGCATGCCGACCGAATACTGGCGCAGCACCTGGAACCACAGGCAGGGCAGCAGTCCCGGGGCGAGCGCGACCATCATGGGCCGCGCCTCGGCGAGCACCGCCGCGTCCTGCCCCAGCCATTGCAGCGCCCAGCCGAGCCCGATGAGCAGTGCGCCGCCGAGCAATCCGGCCAGGGTCGCGATCAGGAAGCTGGAGCGCACCACCTCCCGGACCTCGCGTTCGACGGCACGGCTGCCTTTCTCCCCCCGGCTCACCACCGTCGCCACCTGATTGCCGGTACCGGTGATCAACCCGACGCACATGGTGCGGATCTGGTTGAACAGCACCAGCGCCAGGCCACCGGCGGCCACCTGCCGCACCCCGAGCGTGCCCATCAGCGCGATATTGGTGGTGGAGACCGCCACCTGGGCGAGTTGCGTCAGCGCGATCGGCGTGGCCAGCGCGGTGAGCTGACGTCCGTCCGACTGCCGAGGGCCGAAATTCATTTGCCCGCAGCCCCGTTCGCGGATGCGGCGGCGACCGCGACGCCGCCCTGCGGGACCAGGATCGCATGGGTGTCCGCGGCGTGCCGTGTCGCGGCGCGCGGCTGGTGATCGCGCGCTGGCGTGTAGCTGTCCAGCATTTTCGCGACCTTACCTTCGGTCTCGGAATCCAGCAGATCCCGGTCGCTCATCCAGTCGTCGTCGAAGACGGTGTCCAGATACTTCTCACCGCCGTCGCAGACGATGGTCACCACGACCGATCCGGCCGGGAACCGGTCCATCCGTTCCAGTGCCGCGAACACCGATCCGCCCGCCGACCCGCCGATCATGAGGCCCAGCTTGCGCGCGACGACGCGGGCGGTGGCGAAGGCCTCGACATCGGAAACCTTCACGCCCTCGTTCAACAGGCCCAGATCCTCGGCGACGATCTTGCCCGGATCCGCGCCCTCGGGGGTGCCGGTGCCGGATTGCCAGTACGGCCCGGCCGGACCGCCGAAGGCGATGGACCCCACCGGTTCCACCCCGTACAGCAGCGGCTCGTGCCCGAGATCGCGCAGCCGCCGCGCGGTGCCGAACATGGACCCGCCGGTGCCGACCGCCGAGATCAGCGCGTCCACCCGGCCGAGATCGGCCAGCAGTTCCTCGGCGAGCTCGTAGTAGCCGACCGGATTGGCGTCATTGTTGTGCTGTTCGGTGAAGTACACATTCGGTGTCTCGCCCGCCGCCAGCGCGGCCGCGTGTTCTTCCAGCGCCAGTCGCTCGGCGAGTTCCTCACGCGCCGAGGTGGAGAGATTGTCGTCATCGCCGTCGGAGACGAATACCAGAGTCGCGCCCATCGCCTTCATCGTTCGCAGTTTGTCGCGGCAGGCGTGGTGATCGACCACCGCGGTGAAGCGATACCCGCGTTCGGCCGCGATAACGGCGAGCCCCAAACCGGTATTGCCGGAAGTGGATTCGACGATGTGCCCGCCGGGCCGCAGCAGCCCGCGCGCTTCCGCGTCATCGACCATGGCCCGGGCCATCCGAATCTTCGCGGCCCCGGTGGGATTCATGTTCTCGAGTTTGAGGAACAGCCGGGTGCCGGTATCGGTACCGGCCAATTCGAAGAGCGGCGTATGCCCGATGAGGTCTGTCACGCGGCTGGTGACAACAGGCATGAACGTATCTCCTTGCGATCGGTGTAAATGCGGATAAATGCTGTTCAACGCTATCTATCGAAACGCCATCCGAGCTGTGCGCTCCCGTCGGCGGCGGACAATTCGACCTTCGGCGGAATCGGCAGATCGTGGAAGGCCGATTCATTGCTGTCCATTTGATAACCCGCGGTATTGGGGTATATCAGCAGGTCGCCGATTTCGGCCGGGCGAGGCAGCGGAATGCGCCGCCGGCTGAGCATATCGTCTTCGAGACAGCTGGCGCCGCCTACGCAGGCGGGCGTCATATCCCCGGTGTGTCGCGGCCAGAGCGCTGGATCGGGGAGGTATTCGGTGTTGAACCATTGTTCGGACAGGCTCAGGCTGGTGCCGTTCACCGTGAGTATCTGATAGTCGAAACCGTGTGCGGTACGGGTTTTCCGGCCCTGCACGGTGAAAACGGTACTGCCCGCGCGGTCCAGCAACGCCCGGCCGGGTTCGATGGCCAGCGTAATGTCCGACTCGCGCAGCCGGTCGCCCAGATCGTCATATCGCAGGATCGCCGCGAGCATGTCCGCGCCGGGTTCCGGGCAGTGGTAGGGGTAGTACGAATCGGGCGCGGGCGCTCGATTGCCGTGGAACCAGCGCGGATTCACGCCGTCCAGGAATGTTCGCCAGGCGGCCTCGGGGACATAGTCCACGCCGAATCCGCCACCGATGGAAAGGGTGTCGGCCCGATGACCCAGGCCGCGTGCCTCGAGGCAGCGCGGGATCAGCGCGGCCGCGAGTTCGGCGCGCGCGATCGGCCGATAGCCCGAGAGATGAAAGCTGAAGCCTTCCAGGGAAATCGCGTTCGGGTCGACGCGTTTCACGGCCAGGTCGAGTTCGGCTCCGGTCAGCCCGAATCGGCTGTGCGACTCGGGCGGCAGCGCGCGCAATAGAATTCGCGCGGTGACCTGGTGCCCGGCGGCCGCCACGGCCGCGACGATGGCGTGCAGATGGTCGAGTTCGTCCAGTCCGTCGATCGCGATGAGCGCGCCCTCGCGAGCCGCGAGCGCCAGCAGCGCATCGGATTTCGCGGGTCCGGTGACGACCAGATCGGTCCCGGCGATGCCGTCGCCGAGCGAGGCCTGGAATTCGCCGACGCTGGCCACGTCCACCCCGGCTCCGGCGGTGCGGCAGGCCCGTACGACGCTCGCGCCCTTATTGGCCTTCTTGCCGTAGTAGATTCGCCCGTTCACCCCGAATCGGGTGAAGGTGTCCTGAAAGGCCCTGATATTCGCCACAATTCGCGGCGGGTACAGCACGTGGAACGCACCGTCCACGGCTGCCGCGATCCGGCCGAGCAATTCGGTGTCCGCGAGTAGCCGTTCTTCCCATTCGTCCCGGTGTGCGGGCATCGGCGCGGCGGTTATCTCGGCGAGCTCGGCGGGACTGGTGATATCCATCTGCCGGGCCGCCCCCTTTCTGCTGTTTCGGCGCAAGTCCAACCCGGGTCGAAATCAACTCAGGGCAACCTTAGTTCAGAGTATTCGACCCGTACATACGATGTCTGTTTAGTGCGAATTGGTGGAATTCAGTCCCATAAAGCAACTTCCGTGCCGCGGCCCTCGGCAATGGCGCGGGTGGCCAGTGCGTGCGCGACGGCGATATCGGTGAGCACCAATCCGCTGTTGTAGACGAATATTCGTTCCTCATCGGAGGTCCGGCCGACGCTGCGGTGATTGAGCACCTGGGGTAGCTCAGCGTCGACCCGGCGTAGTCGCCCGTCCGGCCCGGCCATATCGGTGCCGGTGAGCGCCATCTGCTCGGCGCTGGTGGCGATCACCCGATCGGCCTCGGTGAGGGTGGACGGGGCCAGGCCGTAGCCGACCAGCACCACGGTCGCGCCCGGGGCCAGATCCTTGGCCTCGATGGCGACCTGGGTGCCGGGTCCGGCGGTGGCCAGGATGACATCGGCGGTGCGGGCGGCCGCGTGCGGATCGCTCACCAGCTCCAATTCCGCCTGTGGATTATGCTGCAGCAGTTGGTGATACACCGATTCGATGCCCTCGGGATGGGTGCCGTACAGCATCAGCCGATTCAGGTGCGGATTGGCGGCGAGCAGGTGCGGCAGCGCGTTGCGGCCCTGCGTGCCGGTGCCGACGAGCAGCACCGAACGCGCGCCCGGCCGGGCCGTCTCGCGCACCAGCAGCGCCGAGACCGCGGGTGTGCGCAGCGCGCCGACCCGCGCGCAGTCCATCATGGCCAGCGGCATGCCGGTGGCATCGTCGTAGAGCGTGATGGTGGTGTAGTACCGCTTGGTGGAGCGGTCGTGATGCGGATCGAATTTGTACGAGGTCTTCATGGCCACCACCCGGCGGCGGCCGTCGCGGCCGAGCATGGCGTAGGCCACCGACCATCCGTCCGGATGGGCGACGCTGAGCTTGCGAGGATTATCCGAATCACCCGCCGCGAAGGCGAGATACGCGTCCTCGACGGCGCGCACCACCTCCGCGGGGCTGATCGGGACATCGGCTAGATCGCTGCGACTGAGTACACGCAGCGGGGTGGGTCGGCTGTTCACGTGCGGTTACCTCGGATCATGCGAAATGGCGCCACCACCCGCTGGCCGTATCCGGTCTCGGCGGCCTCGGACGCATCGCGGCGGCGGTGGGGCAGCCGGATGTTCACTCGCTTGAGCCAGCGGTCGGTGCCGTCGTAGCGGGGGGTGAACGGCACCCGTCCGTGCACCACCACGTCATTGTCCACCAGCAACAGTTCTCCCGGGGTCAAAGCGGCGGTGATGCAGACCCTTTCGAGTTCGGTCGCCAAATGATCGTAGGCGGAGCGGAATTCGTCGTCGGCGTCCGCGAGCGGGGTGTACGCCGGGTCGTAGCGCAGCGTCAGCCGCCCGTCGTCGCTGCCGAGCGTGGCGATGGCCGGGGTCTGCTGCTCCGGGAAATCGGTGCCGTACGACACATCGGGCAGGATGGGCAGTTCCGGGCGCGAGAGTCGATCCTGTTGCGCCGCAGACAGTTCCACCCGCCGCACCGAGGACACCGTGGTCCCGACCCGATCCGGATTGCGCAGGCAGCCCAGCATGAGCAGATTGGCGCGGCGCGGATGGAAGGCGTCCTCGGTATGCGGGCTCAGCAGCGTGGTGCTGCTGGCCCCGGACTGTTCCTGTTCGTGCCCAGGCGTGGGCAGGATGTTGTTGACCAGCCGCCCGCCCTGCTGGCCCTGCCAGCCGAAAGGCTCACCCGCGCAACGCGCCAGCAGCAGCATGGACACATCCAGCGCGAAGGACGAGTGGGCGCGCTCGGGCTCTCCGGCCCATGCGGCGGCCTGTCGCCAGTCGACCGGGGTCTGCCCGAGTTCATCGTCGCTGAGCGGTAACCGGCTGATGATCGTGACGCCCGCGGAGGTGGCCGGCGCGCGCATGGCGCGGTGCACTTCCTCGGGTAATTCGGAAAAGCGGGTGTCGATGTGGTGCAGCAGGTCCGGGTTGCCGAGCGTGGTGGCTATCGCCGGGCTCATGCCGACTGTGACGGCGATCTCATTCGCCAGCGCGCGCACGGCGTATCCGGCGGCCTCCGGCAGTTCGCGTCGTTCGAGTTCCGATGGGTGAAGCGTCTTACGTTCGGAGAGAACGCTTTTCGCCAAGGGGGTTACCTTCCTGGCCTCGGAGGTGACAAGCGGATTTCGGTACCCGAGCGAAGGTATCGGGCAGCGCCAAATTTGGCAAGGCTTACCTAAGAGCGTGTCGAGAAGATAGCTGGGAAGTATCAAAGCACGAGTGCGAACGGTAACCGAAGCGCATCGATCGGGACGACTCCCGCCGATGGGCGTTCACGTTCGTGGTTGAACGAGCGAACTATCTGGATGATGAGAAGGGTGCGTTTCGAGAAAGCCGCCGCCGGCGCCATATCGTCCCGCGTCGGCCTGTTGGGCTCGGCGCTCGCTCTCGTGCTGCTGACGGGTTGCGGTACAACGGATCTCACCCCGGTACCGGATTCCATGCCGCCCGGAATCGGGGCCCCGCTGCCGGTGATCGATCTGGATGCCCCCGGCCGCAGCGCGATTCAATTGCGCGGCTGGGCGCAGCAGCAGTCCGATGCCCTCGGCATCTCCGAGGTGGCGCTGGAGGCGTACGGCTATGCCGCCGCCGTCATGGCCAGATCCCGGCCGGACTGCGGTATCGGCTGGACCACCCTCGCCGGAATCGCGAGTGTGGAGAGCCGCCACGGCACCTATCACGGCGCGAAAGTGTCCCAGGACGGCAAGGTTTCGCCACCCATCCGTGGCGTGGCGCTCGACGGCGGACCGGATGTCGCGCACATTCCGGACACCGACGGCGGCAAGATGGACGGCGATCCGGTCTACGACCGCGCTATGGGACCGTTCCAGTTCATCCCCGAAACCTGGCAGCACTGGGGTGTGGACGCCAATGGCGACGGCATCGCCGATCCGGACAATATCGACGACGCCGCCCTCACCGCCGCCCGCTACCTATGCGCCAGCGGCGGCAACCTCACCGAAGCGCCCGGCTGGCAGCAGGCCCTGATGACCTACAACCAGTCCACCGCCTATATGAACAAGGTCCGCTACCGCGCCGCCGCCTACAGCGTGGGCCGTTCCGCCTGATAGTTCTCGTGGTTTCGGCGTGCATTAGGCTCGGCTCAGCACGGGACTGCCGTGCGACCTGCCGAGTCAGCAGCCGAAGGAGTGTCGTTTCGTGGCCATCATCGAACAGGTCGGAGCTCGCGAGATCCTGGATTCGCGTGGCAACCCCACCGTCGAGGTCGAGATCGCTCTCGACGACGGCACCCTCACTCGCGCGGCTGTGCCGTCCGGCGCCTCCACCGGCGAGCACGAGGCCGTCGAGCTGCGCGATGGCGGCGACCGCTACAACGGCAAGGGTGTGCAGAAGGCCGTCGAGGCCGTCCTCGACGAGATCGCGCCCGCCGTGATCGGCCTGGACGCCGTCGAACAGCGCACCGTCGACCAGACCCTGCTGGATCTGGACGGCACCCCGGACAAGTCCCGTCTGGGCGCCAATGCGCTGCTGGGTGTTTCGCTCGCCGTGGCGCGTGCCGCCGCCGAATCCTCGGGCCTGGAGCTGTTCCGCTACATCGGCGGACCGAACGCCCACGTGCTGCCCGTTCCCATGATGAACATCCTCAATGGTGGCGCGCACGCCGATACCGGCGTCGACGTCCAGGAGTTCATGATCGCCCCCATCGGCGCGCCCACCTTCAAAGAGGCGCTGCGCTGGGGCACCGAGGTCTACCACTCGCTCAAGTCGGTGCTCAAGGCCCAGGGCCTGTCCACCGGTCTCGGCGATGAGGGCGGTTTCGCGCCGGACGTCGCGGGCACCCGCGCCGCGCTGGACCTGATCGCCATCGCCATCGACAAGGCGGGCTACAAGCTCGGCACCGATGTCGCGCTCGCGCTCGATGTCGCGGCCACCGAGTTCTACACCGCCGGTTCGGGTTACAAGTTCGAGGGCTCGGTGCGCACCGCCGCCGAGATGAACGACTTCTACGCCGAGCTGATCACCCAGTTCCCGATCGTCTCGATCGAGGATCCGCTGTCCGAGGACGACTGGGACGGCTGGGTCGCGCTCACCGACGCCATCGGCGACAAGGTGCAGCTGGTCGGCGACGACCTGTTCGTCACCAACCCGGAGCGCCTGGAAGAGGGCATCGCCAAGGGCGCGGCCAACGCGCTGCTGGTGAAGGTCAACCAGATCGGCACCCTGACCGAGACCCTGGACGCCGTGGATCTGGCGCACCGCAACGGGTACAAGACGATGATGAGCCACCGGTCCGGCGAGACCGAGGACACCACCATCGCCGATCTCGCGGTGGCCGTCGGCTCCGGTCAGATCAAGACCGGCGCGCCCGCGCGCTCGGAGCGGGTCGCCAAGTACAACCAGCTGCTGCGCATCGAGGACGCGCTCGGCGACTCGGCGCGCTACGCCGGTGACGTCGCCTTCCCGCGTTTCGCGTTCGAAGGCTGAATAATCGAGCGGTGACTCGGCACCTGCCGGGCGTACGGGGTTGCGGCACAACGTTCACAACCCCCGAGAGTTGGGCAAATCCGCTGAGTTTCGAGGTGTGAGATGACGGAGCGACGGGCGCGCGGTACCAGTCCGGCAGGACGCGGTGACCGCCGCCCGTCGCGTTCGGCCAAGCCTCGCGCCGGTGCGGCCAAACCGCGTTCCGGTGCGGCGGCTAAGCGCACCGCATCGGGTTCGGCGAGCGGCAGCGGTGTGAGCAAGCGCCGTTCGGCCGCGAAATCGGCCACCGCGCGGCGCGCTTCGCGGGCGAAATCCGAACGGCACGAGCATAAGATCCTCGGCCTTTCCACGGGCCGCGCGATTCTGCTGGCCGCGGTGCTGTGCGGGCTGGCGCTGACCCTCGCGGTGCCGTTGCGCACCTATTTCACCCAGCGCGCCGAGGCCGCTTCGCTCGCCGCCCAGCGCGAGCAACTTCAGGACGATGTCGCCAAACTGCGGGATCGCCGTGCGCAGCAACAGGATCCGGCCTATATCCGGGCCGAGGCCCGGGATCGGCTGCGCCTGGTGCTGCCCGGTGAGACGCCGTACATCGTCCAGGTGCCCGGGATTGAACAGCCCGCGGTACCCGTCCCGCCCGCCAAGACGCGGGAACCGGACCCCTGGTACACGGAACTGTGGCGCAGTATTTCGCAGCCGCAGCCCAGTGCCGCCCCAGCCGCGAATCCGGCGCCACCCGCGCCGAATCCGCCCGCCCCCAATCAGGAAGGACAACCGAGGTGACCGCATCCGAGAGCCACCGCACACCCAGCGAGCGGGATCTCGAGATCGTCGCCAAGCAATTGGGGCGCGAGCCGCGCGGCGTACTGGAGATCGCCTATCACACCCCGGACGGCCTGCCCGCCGTGGTGAAGACGCAGCCGAAACTGCCCGATGGCACGCCGTTTCCGACGCTGTACTACCTGACCGATCCGCGGCTGACCGCCGAGGCCAGCCGGTTGGAGACCACCGGCATCATGCGCGAGATGACCGAACGGCTCACGCACGACACCGAATTGGCGGCCGGATACCGCGCCGCGTACGACAGCTACCTCGCCGAGCGCAATGCCATCGAGGATCTGGGCACCGATTTCGCCGGTGGCGGTATGCCGGATCGGGTGAAATGCCTGCATGTATTGATCGCGCATTCGCTGGCCAAGGGGCCGGGCGTGAATCCGCTGGGTGACGAGGCCGTCGCGCTCGCCGCCGCGCATGGCTTGCGCGGCACCGCGATTCCGGCAGACTGGCCCAAGTACGAGAATCCTGCGGCAGAGGGCGAATAGATGAGCGACCGGATCGCCGCGATCGACTGCGGTACCAACTCCATCCGACTACTGATCGCGGATGTGATCCGGGATGACGCGGGTTCGCCCAAGCTCACCGATGTGCACCGTGAGATGCGCATCGTCCGCCTCGGCCAGGGCGTGGACGCGACCGGTTCGCTGAATCCGGAGGCCATCGAACGCACCCGGGTGGCACTGCACGATTACGTGGATCTCATGGTCGAGCACGGGGTGACCCGGGTCCGCATGACCGCGACCTCCGCCACCCGCGATGCGAGCAATCGCGAGGACTTCTTCGCCATGACCGCCGCCGAACTCGGCCGCGTGGTCGAGGGCGCGCAGGCCGAGGTCATCACCGGCGATGAGGAAGCACGGTTGTCCTTCGCCGGTGCGGTCGGTGAATTGTCCAGCGAGGCCGGACCTTTCGTGGTCATTGATCTCGGTGGCGGTTCCACCGAGGTGGTGCTGGGTAATACCGGCGGTGTCCAGTCCGCCTACTCCGCCGATATCGGCTGCGTGCGCATTACCGAGCGCTGCCTGCACGGCAATCCGCCCACCCGCGAGGAGGTGGCGGGCGCTCGTTTCTTCGCTTCCGAGCGGCTGGCGCAGGCTTTCGGCGTGGTCCCGGTGGAACGCGCCCGGACCTGGGTCGGCGTCGCCGGAACCATGACCACGCTCGCCGCGGTCGCGCTGGATCTGCCCGAATACGATTCGGAGCGGGTGCATCTCACCCGGCTGTCGCTGGGCGAGCTGCGCAAGGTGTGCGATCGGCTGATCGGCATGAACCACGATGAGCGGGCCGCGCTCGGCCCGATGCATCCGGGCCGGGTCGATGTGATCGGCGGCGGCGCGGTGATCGCCGAGGTGCTGGCCGATGAGCTGGCCCGGCGCGCGGGCATCGACGAACTGATCATCAGTGAGCACGACATTCTGGACGGAATCGCGCTTTCGATCGCCTGAATGGGGCATCGCCGGGGTGGCCGGGATGCCACCGACCGATTCGGACACGCGCCGGCAACCCGAACTCGCCGGTGTTCACGGCTGTAACCAGGCCTTTCCCGGCGTGGTTGTGACTCAGGTTAACAACTGAGGTTGCTGTCAGATTGCCCAATATGGGAGGGTCTGAGCTATGTCTGGAGTAGCGCATCACGCGAAACCGGTCTCCGAACGCACCCTGTTCGGACATCCCATCGGTCTCGCGAATCTGTTCGGCGTCGAGCTGTGGGAACGATTCTCGTTCTACGGCATGGTCACGATTCTGGGCTACTACCTGTACTACTCCGCGACCGACGGCGGTCTGGGACTGGAGAAGTCCACCGCGACCGGCATCGTCGGCGCGTACGGCGGCCTCGTCTATCTCTCCACGGTGCTCGGCGGCTGGATAGCGGACCGGGTGCTGGGGATGGAGCGCACGGTCTTCTACGGCGGTGTGGTCGTGATGGCCGGACATATCGCCCTGGCCGTACTGCCCGGATTGACCGGTGTCGGTGTAGGTCTGGTGCTGGTGGCGCTGGGTTCGGGTGCGCTCAAGGCCAATGCGTCCTCACTGCTGGGCACCCTCTACGACAAGAACGACGCGCGGGCGGACGGCGGCTTCACGCTGTTCTACCTCGGCATCAACCTGGGTGCTTTCGCGGGACCGCTGATCACCGGCGTACTCCAGGACCATGTCGGCTTCCACTACGGCTTCGGCGCGGCCGCCATCGGTATGGCGCTGGGCCTGACCCAGTACGTGGTGTTCCGGCGCAATCTCGGCACACACGGCCGCGAAGTGCCGAATCCGCTGCCGCGCACCGAGATTCCGCGCACCCTGCTGGTGGTGGCGGTGCTCGCGGTGATCGTCGCGGTGGCCGCGCTGACCGGTGTGCTGACGCTGTCGAACCTGCCGGATATGACCACCGGCGTGATCGTGCTCGCCTCGATCGTGTACTTCGCGATCATGCTGACCAGCCCGAAAGTCGATGCGGTGGAACGCACCCGGGTGCGCGCCTTCATTCCGCTGTTCATCGCGAACGCGGTGTTCTGGTCGCTGTTCCAGCAGATCTTCACCGTGCTCGCGGTCTACTCCGATGAGCGCATCAATTGGAATGTGTTCGGCTGGACCGCGCCGTCCAATTGGATCGGCTCCATGGAGCCGGTGTGGATCATCTCGCTGTCCCCGCTGTTCGCGATCATGTGGACGCGGCTGGGCAATCGCGCCCCGAGCACCCCGCGCAAGTTCGCGCTCGGCGTGCTCGGCATGGGTGCGGCGTTCATGCTGTTCGCGCTGTACTCCGGCACCGAGGGCAAGACGGTGCCGATCCTGTTCGTGTTCGCGGTGCTGGCGGGCTTCGCCATCTCCGAACTGCTGCTCTCGCCGATCGGCCTGGCGGTCACCACCAAACTGGCCCCCAATGCCTTCCGCGCCCAGATGATGGCGCTGTACTTCTTCTCGGTCGGCATCGGCACCTCGATGTCCGGTGTGCTGTCGAAGTTCTACGATCCCTCACACGAACTCGCGTACTTCGGCATCACCGGCCTGGTGACGATCGCGGTAGGCGCGGTGGTCTGGGCGATCGCACCGTGGGTGAGCCGCCATATGGAGGGCGTGCACTAGGCGCGCTCACGGCTGCGCGACCCGAACGTTGCGCATCGTCACCAGCGCTGTGGCACATAGGGTTTCGTGCTCATCGCCGGTGAACAGATCGGCGGCGGCAATGGTGATGAGCGCACCCGGTTTGATCACCCGCCCGCGCGCCAGCACCGTCGGCCCCTTCGCCGGAGCCAGGATCTTCACCGTGAAGTCGATGGTCATATTCACCCAACCCGGCGGCAGCAGCGTGCCCGCGGCCGACCCGGCGGCGAAATCCGCCAGCGCGCCCAGCACCCCGGCCTGGAAATAACCGTCGTGCTGGGTGAGCTCGCGCCGGTGCGGCTGGATGAGTTCGACTGCGCCGGTATCGATCCGGCCGAATTCGAAGCCCAGATGCCGCGCGGCGGGCATGCTCAGCACCACGGCCGGGACGAGGTCGGCGAAGTCCGGATTCACGGCTTGCCAGGTGGTCATGATTTGCTCCCTGCGATCGGCAGCGGTCCGAAAGCACCCTGCCGGTATTGATTTCGGGTCTCGGTGCGCCGGAGCTTGCCGCTGCTGGTCTTGGGCAATAGATTCGGCGCGGTCAGTAGTAGGTCTCCGATGCTCAGATCGTGTTCACGCAGGACCGCCGCCCGAATGGCCCCGGTGATATCGGCGGTATCGGCGTCGTCCAGTTGTTCGCGCCTGATCTCCTGGATGATCACCAGCTGCTCGCCGTCGGCGAAGGCCGCGCATCCACCCGTCCGCAGCGCGGAATGAGCCGCGGCGACCGTGTGCTCGATATCCTGCGGATAGTGATTGCGGCCCCTGATGATGAGCAGGTCCTTGCGGCGGCCGGTCACATACAGCTCATCGTCCACGATCAGGCCGAGATCGCCGGTCCGCAGATAGCGCCGTCCCGACAGATCGGTGCAGACCGCCTGGAAGGTGTGCGAGGTCTGCTCGACATGTCCCCAATAACCCTGTGCCACTTGGTCTCCGGAGATCCAAATCTCGCCGATGCGGTCCGGCGGACAGAGCCGATGCGTCTCGGGGTCGACAATGCGCACATCCTCACCGGGCAGGATTCGTCCCGAGCCGACGAGAGTGCGACCCGATGCCGTCCGCGCGGGGGCGAATCGGCCCGCGCTCAATGCCGTGACATCTACCGCCACGGTGCGGGGTCCGCGACCCTTCACGCTCCCGCTGACCAGTAGCGTGGCTTCGGCGAGGCCGTAACACGGATAATTGGCCCGGGCCCGAAAGCCGTACGGAGCAAAGGTTTCCGCGAATCTGTGCAGGGTCTCGGGCCGCAGCGGTTCCGCGCCGTTGAACGCCACCTGCCAGCTGCTCAGATCGAGATCCGAGGTACTCGCGGCACCGGCCTGCGCCACACACGCGTCGAACGCGAAGTTCGGCCCGCCGCTGGTGTGCGCCCGATATCGAGTGATCGCGCTCAACCAGAGTATGGGCCGCCTGATGAACGCCGAAGGCGACATCAACACGCCCGTCGCCCCGATATACAAGGGCTGCAACACATTCCCGATCAAACCCTGATCATGGAAGAGCGGCGTCCACCCCACCATGGTGGAATCCCGGTCATGACCGAACGCGTCCCGGATCATCTCCAGATTGGCCGCCAGATTCCCGTGCGACACCATGACGCCCTTGGGAGCCGACGTGGAACCCGACGTATATTGCAGAAAAGCAAGGGAATTCGCTTCAACGGTGGCAACCGCACCGCCCTGCGCGGCAGGAAGCCGATCGACAGCGAGCCATTCCGGTGACGACATGGAAGTCGCGCCGGATAACTCCAGTTGTGGGCGCAGCGCGTCAATCATGCCGTGCACGGTGAGTACCGCCGCTGGACGGCAGTCCCGGATGATCGAGCGGGTGGCCTCGCGAATCTCGTTGCGGCGCGGCGGCGGAATCGGCACCGCCAGTATCCGGGCGTAAAGACAGCCGAAGTAGGCGACGATGAACTCCAGCCGCTGTGGGAAGATCAGCAGCGCGCGATCCCCAGGGGCGCAATGGGTTCGGAGCTGCTCCGCCACCGCCAGTGCCCGCAGGTGCAGCTGCCGGTAGGTGAGCGCATCGATCTCCACACCGTGCTCGTCCAGCAGGATGTAGGCGATCCGCTCCGGCTCCTCGCCCGCGCGCGATTCGAGCAATTCCGGCATTAATGTGCGCGGGGTTTCGATCGCCGCCGCGTGCCCTTCCGACTTGCCGGTCATCGGTTCCTTCGAGCGGTGGTCGTCGGTGCTGTTCATCCGTTGCCCCTCAGGGTGATTGGGAGGCGGGTGAGGCCGCGCAGGATGAAACTGTGTTGTTGCCAGTCGAAATCGGTGGTGGTGAGGCGGATTTCGGTGGTGTGGCGGTGTAGGACGTCGAGGGCGATTTCGGCTTGGAGGGCGGCCAGGGGTGCGCCGAGGCAGCCGTGCATGCCGTGGCCGAAGGCGAGGTGGTCGGCGGGGGCGCGGGTGAGGTCGAAATCGTCGGGGCGGTCGAAGATTTCGGGGTCGCGGTTGGCGGCGGCGAGGCAGAGCAGGACCTGGTCGCGGGCGCGAATCAGTCTGTCTTCCAGTTCGATATCGCGGGTGGCGAGGCGTTTGGTGAGTTGTAGTGGCGGGTCGTAGCGCAGTGTTTCCGCGACCGCCGCGCGGGTCAGTTCCGGGCGGGCTCGGAGCAGTTCTGCCTGCTCCGGGTGCCGGAGTAGGGCTAGAAGTGCGTTGCCTATCAGGGATTTCGTGGTTTCCAGGCCCGCCACGAAGCACATGATGGTCAGCAGCATGACCTCGTCGTCGGTGAGCGCGTTGCCGCCCAGCGTGTAGGAGGTGAGCAGTGCGCTGATCAGGTCCTGGCCGGGTGCGGCGCGGCGCTGATCGATGATCGGGCGCAGTGCGCCGGTGAACGCGGTGACCACGGTGTGCACGCGGGCCAGATCGTGGGCGGTCATGAGTCCGGGTTCGAGCAGGAACCGGATGTCGTGGGTCCACGGGCCGATGCGCGCGCGGAGTTCGTCCGGCAGCTCCATCCATTCGCAGAGCACGGCCACCGGCAGCGGGGCCGCGAAATCCGCGATGATGTCGACGGTGCTCTTGCGGCGGGCCTGTTCCAGCAGCCGGGTGGCCGCCGCGGTGATGATCGGCCGCAGCCCCTCGATGTGCTGGGTGGTGAAGGCGCGGTTGACGAGTGCGCGCAGCCGCGCGTGTTCCGGATTGTCGGTGAACACCAGGGAGGTGCGCCCGAGCCGGTCGATGAGCGTCATATCGGACTGCCCGAGCCGTTCGGCCTGCGCGCTCACCTGCCGGGGGATCAGGGCGGCGCTGAAGGTCCGGTCGTGCAGCACGCCGCGCACATCGGCGTACCGGGTGAGCACCCACATCCCCAATGTCCGGTGTATCGGCCGGGTTTCGCGCAGTTGCCGGTAGTGCGGATACGGATCGCGCCGGAACTCCGCGTCGAAGGGGTTGAACGCGACGCGCGCCGTGTGCGCGGTCATGCCGCTCGATCCTCGCGGTCGAAGTAGCGACTCGTGCACGGTTGCAGGACCAGCCGGAACAGGCCGATCTTGCCCATGCGGAAGCCCATGGCCGAGAGTTTGAGATACCGCTGATAGCGCCGCACTGCGTCCTCGCCGACCAGTGCGGTGGCTTCGGCGCGATGCGCGCGCAGCCGCCGTGCCCACTGTTCGCAGGTCCAGGCGTAGTCGAGGCGTCCACCGGTGATCGAGCGAACCTCGAATATCCCCTCGGCCGCGGCGACGATCTCGGCGAGCGTCGGCAGTTCGGAGTCCGGGAAGATCTCCCGCTGCATGAACGAATTCGCCTGCTGCCGTGACATATTCCCGTACACGATGGTTTGCAGCGATAGCGTGCCGTGCCCGGTGAGCCAGCCCCGGCACCGGTCCAGGAATTCGCGGTACACCCGGATCTTCTCGGCCGAACTATCCGACTGCTGCGCGAAGTGCTCGAACGCACCGATGGAGATGATGCCGTCGAATCGGGTGTCCGGTATGTAGTGCAGCCAGTTCTCGGTGCGCACCTCGACGCCGGGATACCGTGCGGCCCGGACGAATTCGGCCTGTGCGGGGCTGAGGGTGAGCCCCACCGACCGCTCCACCCGATGGGTCTCGGCGAGCTCGCGCAGTATCGAACCCCAGCCGCAGCCGATATCGAGTACGGCACCGGCCCGTTCGGCCCGAACGGCGTCCAGGCGGAAGCGCAGCTTATTGTGCTGCGCGATTTCCAGTGTGTCGCCGGTGGTTTCACGCAGCGCGCAGGAGTAGGTGAGGCTGGAATCCAGCCACAGTCGATAGAACTCGGTGCCGATGTCGTAGTGGTGCCGAATTCCCGCCGCCGCCAAGTCCGTTCGGTCCGCGGTGAACAGGCCCGCCCCGTCGCTCGGCGCGGTCATGGCAGCGCCGCGCTCTCACCGTGCTCGTGCACATAGTCCGCGACGGCGTTCAGGCTCGGATGCCGGTACAGATCCTCGGGCGACAGATCCACCCCGTACCGCTCCTCGACCTCCATCAGCAGCGCGACCGCGACGGCCGAATCGATGCCGAGCCGGTCGAAATCCGCCGTGGGATCGATATGCGGTGCGGGCACCTCGAGCAGATCCGCGAGGTACGCCCGGCACCAGTCGACAATGGCCTCTTTGCTTGTATCCACGGGAACCTCATCAGGGTGCGAGTTGAATGCGTTTGGCGGCCATCCGGCTTTCCGAGGGCATCCGCAGATCCCAGGCCAGTCCGGCGCCGGCGAGCAGCCGGATCAGCCAGTAGCCGGGATCGAGCCGATACCACTGCAATCCGAAGGATGGCGATTCGGGAAAGGCGTGGTGATTGTTATGCCACGACTCCCCGAAGGTGAGGAGCGCGAAAATGCCACCGTTATGGCTGTTCTCACGGGATTCATAGGGCCGGGTGCCGAACATGTGCAGAAAGGAATTGATGGCCCAGACAATGTGTTCCAGCACGAATATGCGGACGAATCCGCCCCAGAGCAGTCCGCTGACCGCCCCGGTCCAGCTCAGCGTGACGAGCCCGCCGATGAGTGCGGGAATGGCCAGGCCGAGCCCGATCCACCAGTAGTACAGTCGCGAAATCCGCACCAGCGCGCGATCTTTCAGCAGATCGGGTGCGTAATGCACGACATTCGGGTATTCGTGCCGATGCATCCACAGGAAATGCGAGTGTGCCAGCCCGCGCAGCGCCCCGCGCCAGCCATCGCCGGACAGGTTGGGGGAGTGCGGATCTCCCTCCTGATCACTGCATTCGTGATGCCGCCGGTGCAGTGCTACCCAGGAGATCACCGGCCCCTGCCCGGCCATGGACCCGGCGATGGCGAGCAGCGCCGATACCGATCCGGCCGCCTTGAAGGTGCGATGGGTGAAGAGCCGGTGATATCCGGCGGTAATGCCGAGCCCGGTGATCAGCCACAGCCCGAACAGCAGTCCGAATTCGAGTGCGCCGAACGGCCGCACCCACAGGAATCCGATGGCCACGAGGGTGCCGATAATCGGGAGGATATCGAACAGCAGGAAATGCCTGCGCTGCAGGCGATGAATGTAGGGATTGCTGACGGTCTTCGCAATCATGGCGCTCGACCACCTCTGGTACGCCGAAATCGTGTGCAGCGAAAGCGTATCCAGCGCCGGTGCATTCTCCGCCGTGAGACGGCCTATCGCAGTGCACCGAATCGGCCATTGCCGAGCGCTCCGCCGCGCCGGTTCACTGCGAAGGTGACCGAGCAGACTCTGCCTCGCACCGAGGCCAACGATCCGCTGTTGCTGACCGCACGAGAGATTTCCGATTTGGTCGCCCCCGCGCCGTGGCGGCGCTTCGCCGTCATGGGTGATTCGGTGGCGGAGGGCCTGGGCGACGCCTCGCCCGGGTACACCACCGCGCCCTGGGCCGATCGGGTCGCCGGGGCGTTGCGTGCCGCGCATCCGGAGCTGGAATACCTCAATACCGGCCGGGCGACGGCCACCATCGCGCAGGTGCGCGCGGGTCAGCTACAGCGCGTGCTGGATTTCGCACCCGATCTGGTGCACATCAATTGCGGCGGCAATGATCTGTTCGCGCCCGAACAGGATCTGGACGCGGTCGAGGAGGCGCTGGACAAGCTCTTCGCCGATGTCCGCGCGAGTGGTGCGCGCCTGTCCACCTTCACCCTGGCCGATGCCTATCCGGATCGGCTGCGGCAGTTCAGGTCTCGCTTCGCGGCGTTCGCCGCGATCGTGCGCCGGGTGGCCGCCAGGCATGACGCGATCATGGCCGAGCTGTGGGAGCATCCGGCCCGGCTCCGCCAGGATTGGTTGAGCGCGGACCGGATTCACCTCACCATGGCCGGGCACGCGGTGGTCGCCACCGAGATGATCAGGGTGCTGGGTCGATCCGCTGCCGAGTGACGGCGTCGAACAGGTGCACGCGTTCGGCCGGAACGCTCACCCGCAGTGGCTGTCCCGGCGCGCAGTTGGTCGCCGCCGGGACGACCACCACCCAGCGCTGGTCACCGTGCGCGCAGGTGACCTGTTTGGTGTCGCCGAGATGTTCCACCACATCGATCTGACCGGTCACCTCGACCTCGCCGGAGCCGTCGAGCGTGCCGTGTCCGGGCCGCCAGCCCAGGAATATCCGATCGGGCAGGTTCCGGGCATCCAGGCGGCCGACGATGCCCTCGCCGGCGATGATCGAACCCGCTGCGGCGGAATGGATGTCGACCTCGTGGAAGTTCATCGGCGGGGTGCCGACGAACGCGGCGACGAACATATTCGCGGGCCGGGTGTACACCTCTTCGGGTGCGCCGGCCTGGGAGATGCGCCCGCCGTCGAGCACGATGAGCCGGGTCGCCATGGACAGCGCCTCGAGCTGATCGTGGGTGACGTAGACGAAGGTGGTGCCGAGCTGCCGGTGCAGCCGCACCAGTTCGGCCCGGGTCTCACCGCGCAGCTTGGCATCGAGGCTGGAGAGCGGTTCATCCATGAGAAAAGCCCTGGGCCGCTTGACGATCGCGCGTGCCAGCGCGACCCGCTGCTGCTGTCCGCCCGAGAGTTGGGACGGCATGCGCTGCTCGAGCCCGGCCAGGCCGAGCATTTCGACGACTTCCGCGGTGCGGGCGCGGATATCGGCCGGGGTCGGGCCGTTCTTGTCGTGCCGGGCCTGCAAGCGCAATCCGAAGGTGATGTTCTTCTCGACGGTCATATGCGGATACAGCGCGAAGTCCTGGAACACCATGGCCAGCATGCGATCTCGCGCGGGCACGGCGGTCACGTCCTGCCCGCCGATCCGGATCTGCCCGGCGTCAACGCCTTCGAGTCCGGCGATGGCGCGCAGCATGGTGGATTTACCGCAGCCGGAGGGCCCGACCAGCACGGTGAACGAGCCGTCCGGGATGAGCAGATCGAGGTCCGCGAAGACCGGATTCGCGCCGAACTTCTTCGTCACCCCGGTCAATTCGATTGTGCCGGAGCCGGTGTCGTCCCGCTCCTGCCGGTCGAGCACCGCCTCGGGTGAGATCAATTGGTCGGTCATCGGACTCCCGCCCTCATTACGGCGGCGGTCACGCGCCGCTGGTTCACCAGGTAGACGATCAACACCGGCAGCGTGGCCAGGGTGGCCGCCGCCATCATGGGCCCGTACTGCGAGCCCTCTTGGGTCTGGAACAGTTGCAGCCCAACCTGAATGGTGGAGTGGGTCTGCTCGGTGGTGATGAGCAGCGGCCACAGGTATTCGTTCCAATTGCTGATGAACACCACGACGGTGACGGCCGCGATCATCGGGCGCACCAGTGGGATCACCACGCGCACCAGCACTTCCCAGTTCCGCGCGCCGTCCATTCGTGCCGCCTCGAACAGGCTGGGCGGAATGGCGGCCACCTGTCTGCGCAGCAGCAGTACCGCGAAGCCGCAGGCGGCGATGAGCGGCAACGTCAGCCCGATATAGGTGTCGACCCAGCCCAGCCGTGCGGTCATGATGTACGCCGACACGATCAGGCTCTGCTGCGGAATCAGAATCGAGATGGCGATCAGGCCCTCGACGAGTCGCTGCGCCCGAAAACGGAAGGCCACCAACGCGTATCCGGCCAGGATTGCGAGCACCAGTTGCCCGGCCGTCACCACGACCGCCATGATCAGGGTGTTGGTGATCAACCGGACGATCGGGAAGTCCGTGGTGGCGACGTGATAGTTCTCCATGGTCGGCGAGACCGCCCACGGCTTGGGTTCGAAGATATCGTGCGGGGTGCGGAAGGACGCCTGCACCGCCCACAGCATCGGGAATACGGTGAGCACGATCAGCAGCGGGCAGACCACGTGCATGCCGAAGGAGAACCGTTTACTCGGCACGGGTGAACCTCCGTACGGCCAGTAGTTGAACCAGTGCGGCCACACCCAGCACCAGCATGACCACCGTGGCGGCCGCGGACGCGAGTCCGGTGTCGAAGTATTCGAATCCGTAGGTGTACAGCCGATACCAGGCATTGTCGGTGGACGCCTCGGGTCCGCCCTGGGTGAGCACGCTGATATTGGTGAAGCTCCAATGCCCGGCCAGCACCAGGCACAGGAAGGACAGGAATACCGTGGTCCGGCCGAGCAGCGGAATCACGATGTGCCGGGTCACCTCCCATTCGGTGGCCCCGTCCAGCCGCGCGGCGTCGAGCCAGCGCCGGTCCAGTGCGGTGAGCGCCGCCAAGTACAGCAGCACGTTGAGCGCGAAAACCTTCATGCCGGTAATGAATACGACCACCCAGATGGCGGTGTCCTTATCGCCCAGCCAGTTCACGCCGGCCACGCCGACGGTGGACAGCAGCGTATTGATCACGCCCTGAATGGGATCGAGCAGGAAGCGCCAGGAGATGGCGGTGGCGACCGGGGCGAGCACCACCGGGAGGAAGAGCAGCCCGCGATAGGCGTCGGCGAGGCGGCCGGGATTGCGCCACAGCGTGATCGCCACGCCCATGGGCAGAATGGTGGCGAAGGGGAGCAGGCCGAGCACGTATTCGGCGGTCGGCAGGGCGACCTCACCGAAATTGTGCGACAGCCTGCGGAAGTTGGCGAAGCCGACGAAGGTCATGGCGCCGCTGCCACTCATGGTCCAGTGCGTGAAGCTGAACAGCATGGTGAACAGCAGCGGCCCGTAGATCCACATGGCGATCAGAGCGAGGACGGGCAGCAGGTAGGGCCACGGACCCCCGCTGCGCCGGGTGCGAAAACCCTTGCGCGGCGGTGTGGTTCGTGGCCCGTCCCCGGTGCGCCGGATGCTGGTCAGCGTCACGATCAGTCCAGCAGGCCGTTCATCTGATTGTTGACGTCCTCGCAGGTGGAACCCGGTGTGGCGGAACCGAAGACGATCGGCCCGACGGCCTTGTCCTGGAGAATCTGCCGGGCTTCGTCACCGTGCGTGCCCTTGAGCGACTGGTACGGCGTGACATTGTCCAGCTGGCTCAGCGCGGGCAGGATGCGCGGATCCTTGTCGATGTACGGGCCCAGGTACTTGGGATCGTGCACGATGGCCGGACGCAGCGGCAGGTAACCGATCTTCTCGGTGACCGTCTTGAATCCCTCTGCGCTGGTGAGGTATTCGATGAACTTCCAGGCCGCCTTCTGCTTGGCCGCGTCCTTGGTGAGCACGAACAGGCCCGCGCCGGAGTAGGTCGGCTTGGTGGGCAGATCGCCGAAGGCGGGCAGCGCGGCCGAGCGCAGATCGAAGTGGCCGTCCGCGGCCTTCTCCAGTCCGGCCAGCAGTGCGGTGCTGGTCAGGTACATGCCGAGCTTGCCGGATTTGAAGAGTCCGGCGGCGTCGTCATCGCTGATGGCGGGCTGGGCCCCGGAGGTGGTGAGGTCCTTCATGGTGGCCAGCGCGTTCACCGCGGCCGGGGTGTTCAGCTGCGGCTTGCCATTGGCGTCCAGCAGCGCCCCGCCATTGCTGTTGATGATCGACTGGGTGAGGAAGTCGGACTTCGAGGTGTTCGCGATGGAGGAGTAGAAGCCCTGTGCGTCAGTGGATTTGCGCAGCGCCAGCCCGGCGGTCTTGACATCGGCCCAGGTCTTGGGCGGCTGGTCCGGGTTCAGGCCCGCGGCCTTGAACAGGTCGGCGTTGTAGAACAGGGTCGGGGTGGAGATGGTGAACGGCATGGCGACCTGCTTGCCGTCCACCTTGCCCGCGGCCAGCGCCGGGGAGGCGATTCCCGCTGTGGCCTTGGAGAAGTCGGCGGGCGATACGAAATCGGTGATCGGGACGACCGGCAGTGCGGAGACCGCGGCGACCATCTTGCTCAGGCCCAGCTGGGCGACCTCGGGCGGATCACCGGCGGCGGCCTGCGCCTGCACGCGGGCGTAGATGTCCTTGACCGGCACGCCGATCGGCTTGATCTTGATATTGGGATTGGCGACCTGGAACGCGTCGATGAGTTCGGCGGTGCCTTTACCGCCCAGATCGGGGGTGCCGTAGTTGTAGGACTCGAAGGTGATGGTGACGGGGCCGTCGGGGGTCGAGCTGCTCGAATCGGTGCCGCAACCGGCCAGATACGGCAGCAGGGCGACGGAACATACTGCGGCAGCGATATATCCGCCGCGTTTACCGTGTATCACGGTCTCTCCCAATATTCTTTCGTGTTGTCGTCCATTGAGCACCGGACCGGGCGGCCCGGATCGGACCGTCGTATTCACCGGCCGCGTCCGCGATCAGTGCCTGCACCCAGTCCGGGTCGGTGTGCAGGAAGTGGGTGAGGACCAGCTGGCCGGCCCCGGCGCGGGCGGCGAGCCGACCGGCTTCGCGGGCGCTGAGGTGGCCGTGCGGTCCGGAGTCGGCGGTGCGCAGGGTGGCCTCGCAGAGCAGCAGATCGCAATCGCGCGCGCCGTCAACCAGTTCCTCGGACCAGCCGGTGTCGCCGGTGTAAGCGACTGTGCCGTACGCGGTTTCGACCCGGAAGCCGCAGGCGACGGCGGCATGCCGGACGGCGAACGGGCGTACCGTGACCCCGTCGATCACCAGCGTGTCCCCGGCCTCGTACTCGCGCAGGTCGAAGGCGAGGTCGATGGCGCGGTTCAGCGCGGGCGCGGTGCCGACCGGGAACAGGCTCTGCAGTGATTCGAAGACCTGCCGCGAACCCGCGGGCACATACAGCGGAATCGGATCCGGTCCCGGGCGCAGTTCGTGATTGCCGCTGCCGTCGGGATACGGCAACCGCGGCGCGATCACCGACCGGGCGATCGGCAGGATGTCGTAGCAGTGGTCGCAGTGCATATGGCTGATGAAGACGCCGTTCAATTCGGCGGCCTCGATCACCGTATTGACCGCGGTCGCCACCCCCGGCCCGCAATCCAGCAGCAGCGCGGTGGAATCCGCGGTGACCACGTAGCCCGAGCTGGGTTCCCGGTCGCGCGGCATACCGCAGCGCGAGCCCAGCACATGCAGAGCCAATTCCGCCGCGGGCGTGTACCCGTTCGGATTGTCGATCGATTCGTGCGCGGTCACGCTCATGTGTCGCGTCCCCCTCTGTCCGTTCGCGGGAGCGCGATCACTCCCGTGGGCAATACTTTCGCCGGGTGGGTAACCCCGGGCAATCACGGAATCCATTGGCTGCGATAGGTATTCGTGGCTCGGCTCACAGGCCCATGGCGAGTCCGCCGTCGACCGGGAGCAGTGCGCCGGTGATATAGCTCGCGGCGTCGGAGGCCAGGAAGGTGACCGCGGCCGCGACATCGGCGGGATCACCGATTCTGGCGGCCGGGATCTGCGCCAGCGCGGCCGCGCGCACCTTTTCCGGCAGTTCGGCGGTCATATCGGTGTCGATGAGTCCGGGCAGCACCACATTGGCGGTGACGCCGCGCGAACCCAGTTCCTGCGCAATGGATCTGGCCATGCCGATGAGACCGGACTTACTGGCCGCGTAGTTGACCTGACCGGGTGCGCCGCGCAGCGCCGAGACCGAGGAGACGAAGATGATGCGCCCCCAGCGGGCCTTCAGCATGCCGGTGCTGGCTCGCCGCGCCACCCGATACGCCCCGGTCAGATTGGTGTCGAGCACCTCGTCGAACTGCTCGGGGCGCATCATGGGCAGCAGCCGGTCCTGCGTGATCCCAGCATTGGAGACCAGGATCTCGATGGGGCCGTTCTGCTCCTGTGCCAGGTCGAAGGCATGGTCGACCGCGACCGGATCGGTGACATCGCATTCCACGCCGAACAGGTCGGGCGGCGGGTTCTTGCGATAGGTCACCGCGACCCGGTCGCCACGCTCGGCGAAGGCCCGCGCGATGGCCAGGCCGATCCCGCGATTGCCTCCGGTGATCAGAACAGAACGACTCATCGGGACTCCTTGTTATGCGAATTCGCCTATCCGGGAACGGATACGCGCCCGGACGGTGCGAATTCCTCCACGGCCGCGGCGCCGCGGCTGTAGAGCAATCGGGTCAGCGGTTCGGTCATGGCCGTGGTGACCAGCGCCATCACCGCCAGGCAGGTGTAGATCTGCTGATCGATCACCTGCAGTTGCAGGCCCACCGAGAGGATCACCAGCTCGGTCAGCCCGCGCGCGTTGACCAGTACGCCCATCGTCAGCGCGGACCGCAGCGGCATGCCGGTGGCCAGTGCGGGCGCGGTCGCGCCCGCGAACTTGGTCAGGCACGCCACCAGCAGCAGCAGGATCAGCTCGCCGAAGCCCGCCCAGCCCAGGCCGTTGAGCTTCACCGAGAGTCCCGCGACGACGAAGAACACCGGCAGCAGCAGGGTCGCGGGCTGGGCGATGCGATCCGGCACGCCGGGTGCGATGCGCCGCAACTGTTCCCGGGGCACCACCGCGCCGAACAGGAACGCGCCGAACACCGGATGCAGGCCGATCGCCGCCGTGGCCCAGGCGCTCAGGAACAGGCCCGCGACCGTGATGGTGAAGACCGTGGTCTCGGTACCGGGCAACGGTGACAGTCGCGCGAACAGCCATTTCAGGCCGGGCCGCACGATGTACAGCAGCGTGATGCCGAAAACCACCGTGCGCGCCAGCATTACGACGAACCCGCCGATGCCGGAGGCGTGCGCGATGGATACCGCGACCACCAGCAGCAGCCAGGCCGCCACATCCTCGACCGCCGCGCAGGCCAGTGCGAGGGTGCCGATTCGCCCGTGCCGCATGCCGTTATCGGCCAGGATGCGGGCCAGCACCGGGAACGCGGTGATCGCCATGGCCGCGCCGACGAAGATCGACAGCGCCCACGGATCCACCCGATGCCCGGCGATGGTGTCGTGCCGCGAATACAGCAGCGCCATCACGCCCGCACCGACGGTGAACGGCACCAGCACCGATCCGGCCGCGATGGCCGCCAGCCGCCCGCGATGCCCGCGAATCCGCTCCATATCGAGCTCGAACCCGATGCCGAACATGAACAGCACCAACCCGACCTGCGCGATGATGCTCAGCAGTTCGCGCACATCGGCCGGGAAAAGCAGGGTATCCAGATCGCCGGGCAGCAGCCCGAGCAGACTCGGCCCGAGTGCGAATCCGGCCAGGATCTCACCCACCACCGGCGGCTGCCGCAACCGCTGCGCCGCCGCGCCGAGCAAACGGGCCAAGGCCACGATGATCGCCAGGTCCAGCAGTACGAGCGCCTCCTTCATACCGCCACCCCACCCCGTTGCAGCGGTCCGACGCGGTCGGTGGTCGTCCTCATCGGACACCCCAGAGTTCGCGTTCGGGACCGGCCGCATCGTTGACCCAGCCGGTGAGCGCGCCGAAGCGCATGGTGCAGCGGCGTTCCCGGTCGTAGCGGGGCCAGGGTGCGCTGCCCTCGCGAATGAATTCGGCCAGGGCGGCGCTGTAGGCGTCGGCGAGCGGCTGCACCTGTTCGAGGCGGTGTCCCGCCAGCAGCGGGGTTTCCAGCCACGCCGCCGGATTGCCCAGAATGAAGGGGATATCGGCGGTGTGGCAGGAGCCGAGCGCCGTATTCGCGGGCCGGTCGAATTGGTAGACGTACGCCCCCAGATCCTGGGCGATGCGCAGCATCGGCATGCGGAACAGCACGTCGGTGAGGGCGTCGGCCACCAGTTCACCGGGTTTGCTGCCGGGCCTGCGCTGTGAATAGTGCCGGTAGAGGGCGTCTTCGGCGCCGGGTCGGAAGCGGCCGAGCACGCCGAGCGCGGTACGCTCGTCGGCCGATCCCATGCCGGGGTCCATCGCGAGGAAGGCGCGTGCCTCCTCGGCAGTGGTGCCGATCAGCACCTCGACGCCGGATTCCCGTAGACCGGCGTCGATCTGGACCGGCAGCTCCGCACCGCCGAGTATCAACGCAGGTCGCGGTTCCCCATGTGCCGCAGTCACTTTCGCGGCCGCGTCCAGAATCCGCTCGGCGGCGGCGGCCCGCAATTCCGCCCGGTCGCCGCCGAGGGCGGTGAGCAGTGCCTCGGCGTCGGCCGAAGCCTGTTGCGGGGTACCGATATTCGTGAGCGGGGGACTGGCGAGCAGTACTCGCCGCACGAGTCCGCGCGTGGACGGCGCGGCGGCTACCGCGGCGGCCGAGAGCGCCCCGGCGGAATGCCCGCCGATGGTGATGCGATCGGGGTCTCCGCCGAACGCGGCGATATTGCGGTGCACCCACTTCAGGGCCGCGATCTGATCGAGCAGCCCCATATTGCCCTGTCCCTCGCCGAGGTACAGGTAGCCGAACGGGCCGATCCGGTAGTTGGGGCAGACGACGACGATATCCTCGTTCGCCGCCAGCCGTGCGCCCGAATTACGTTCGCCGCCACCGTATCCGGTGACGAAGCCGCCGCCGTGCAGCCAGATCAGAACGGCGCGCTGCCCGATCACGTCGGGGGTGAACACATTCAGCGTGAGGCAGTTGTCCTCATCGGTGGCCGGCAGCTTCTCGCTGCCGAGGATGGCGGCCATGGGGGAGGGGTTCTGCGGTACGGCCGGTCCCGCGAACTCGGCATCCAGTGCCGTTGACCAGGATTCGGGCGGTGCGGGCGGTGCGAACCGCAGCGGTCCGACGGGCGCGGCGGCGAACGGGATCCCGCGGAAGACCGCGAGATCCCCATCCACCGTGCCGCGCACCGGCCCGTGCTCGGTATCGGCGAGCACCTCGGTGCGCTGGGTCATCGCACCATCCGTCCCCGGCACAGGCCCAATACCGCGCGGGCCACGTCGACGCCGCCCGCGCCCAGCTCATCGGACCAGCTGGTGAGCACCTGGGTCTCGCGCCGGTGCTCGATGCGGGGGCCGCCGTCGGCCAAGCGGTGGCGCTGGATATCGAGGGAGATATTGCGCCGCGCCGCGATCAATTCCCGCAGCTGACTGTCGATTTCGTCGATGCGGGCACGGCCGTCCGCGATGGATTCGATCGGCACACTGACCTCAGGCGTCGCCATGATGTTCCCCCACGTATCGGGTGATGTCCGAGACGACGCGGAAGTCCGGCAGGACCTCCTCGGGCATGGGGACGCCGAATTCGGACTGGATGGTCACGGCGATCTCCAGCAGGGTGAGCGAATCGATGTCGAGGTCGTCGACCAGGGTCTTGTCCCCGGTGACCTCATCGCGCTCCAGCCCGCCGACGCGAGCGATGACGGTGATGATGCGATCGTCGAGATCGGTTGTCTCGGTGGCGGTCCGGGCCGCCTGCTGCTCCGACATGGTGCTGCCCTTTCGATGCGATGGGGTCTCAGAGAGTGGCGGCGACGGGACGCCGGGTGCCGTGCAGCAGGTCGTTGACGATGCCGCTGAGGGTGTCGCTGCGAATGAGTTGCAGTACCGCCGCGATATCGACGTCCATACCGCGATCGTCGGCGTTGAACGGCACGTGCTCGCGAATCGTCTTGTGCACCAAACGTGCCGAGCGCGAGGCGCGATCGAGTCCGCGCAGTTCGATCGCCTGGCACAGCGCGATCAGGTGGATGGCGAGCACCTCCTCGACCAGTGCGATGACGGTGCGGGCATCGCGCGCGGCGATGGGCGCCATGCTGACCTTGTCCTGGTTGTGCGCCTCGGTGGAGCGGGAGAAGATGCTCGCGGGCGCGGAGTTCTTCAGGGCCTCGGCGGTGATGGCGGAGCAGGCGATCTGCATACCCTTGAAGCCGTGGTGCAGTCCGGCCCGCCAGTCGCCGGGTTCGAAGCGCGCCACCAGGTTCGGGGTCAGGCCGTTGTTGAACTTCTCGTCGACGACCAGTTCCAGCTGCCGGTCCAGCAGGTCGGCGATATTGGCCACCGCGGTCTTGATCGAGTCCATGGCCTGGCCGATATGACCGGCGTAGAAGTTGCCGCCATTGTGGACGGCGGTCTCGGCGGCGTCGAAGAGCGGATTGTCATTGGAGGAGTTGATCTCGATGTCCAGCCAGTTGCGCGCCCAGCTCGCGGTATCGCGCAGAACGCCGATGACCTGCGGCGCGCACCGAATCGAGTACTTGTCCTGGATGGAACGCGGCAGCCGGGCGTAATCGTTGTCGCCGAGCCCGCCGGTCATGCCGAGCACCTGATCGTGATCCAGCGCCAGCCCGGAATCCGCGAGCAGTTCGGCGATGGCCGCGGCCGAATCCCGCTGTCCCGGATGCGGTTTGTGATCGTGGATGAAGTGGTGGAAGTGACCGCGGTTGCCGCACAGCGCTTCCGAGGCCATGGCGGTGCACAGCTCGGCGAGCAGCGCCACCCGCTGCGCGTCCGCGAGCGCCAGGCTGGCGAAGGCGGCGGAGAAGGAGGTGCCGTTGATCAGCGCCAGGCCGTCCTTGGCCTCGGGCACGATCGGGCTCAGCGCCAGTTCGCCGAGCACCCCGGCGGTGGGCCGCAACCGTCCGCGATAGCGCACCTGACCCTCGCCGAAGACGGCGGAGGCGAGATAGCACAGCGGCACCAGATCGCCGCTCGCGCCGACCGAGCCGCGCTCCGGAATCTCCGGGCGCACATCGTGATTCAAGTACTCCAGCAGCCGGTTGATGAGTTCGGCGCGGATGCCGGAGTTGCCGCGCGCCAGGCAGTTGGCGCGAATCAGGATGGTGCCGCGCACCACCTCGGGGGCGGCCATCGGGCCGGTGCCGTTGAGGTGGTAGCGGGCGATATTGCGCTGCAGTTCAGCGGTTTTCGCCGAGCTGATCTGGCTGGTGACGCTATCGCCGAAGCCGGTGGTGACGCCGTAGATCGGCTGCCCGGTGGCGATGAGATCCCGCTTGAGTGTGCGGGACTGTTCGACCCGCGCGGTCGCGCCCGGATCGAGTTCGACGCCGATGCGCGAGCCGCGCCGCGCCACCGTGACCACATCGTCGACGGTGAGGGTGTGCCCGTCGATGGTGAGGCCCGCGGCCCCGTTGGTTCCGATTCCCATCAGTCGCTCCGTCCTGTGTTGGTGATTACTGCGGTTTCGGGGATGGGCAACAGGGTGCGAATCTCGCGCTGGCCCAGGGACAGGTCGGCGAAACCGGTGACATACAGGGTTTCGTCGACGGCGGTATCGGTCATGAGGGTGTGCTGGCGGGCTTGGAACGCCTCCACGAAGGGACGGCGCAGTTGTTCGAACCCGGCGAGCAGCTGTGCGCCGGGATCGGTTGCGGTGCCGGAGTTTTCGGAGGATCCGGGAGTTTCGGCACTCAATGCCCGATCGAGCAGCGGTGCGAGCAGCCAGGCGTCCTGGAGCGCGAGGTTCACGCCCTGGCCGCCGTACGGGTGCACGCTGTGCGCGCTGTCCCCGAGCAGTGCCACGTGTCCGATCGACCAGTTCCGCACCTGCACGGTGTGATGCGAGATCAGTGCCACCACGGTGCCTTCGGTGGCCACCCGGGTGGCCAGGTCGGCATCGAAGCGTTCCAGCGAGCAGATCAATTCGGTGCGCGCGTCCGGGAGTTCGGTGGCCTGCACCGCGCCGAACACGTGCGTGCTGTCCGGGCCGGACGGCACCGCGACCACGGGGCGGGTGCTGCGGTAGCTGCGCACCCGCGGCGGATCGTCGGCCCGGGGCACCCGCACGATGAGCTGCCGATCCTCGAATTGCGCCAGGCGCGCGTCGAATCCGGCGACCGTGCGGACCGTGGAGTACTTACCGTCCGCGCCGACGGCGTACGCGGCGCGCACCACCTGCGGCGTGGGGGTGCCGGACAGGCGCAACTCGCAACTGCCGTTCGGCTGTCGCACCGCGGTCACCTCGGTGCCGGTGCGCAGCGTGACCCGGGGTTCGCTGTCCAGTGCCTCGAGCAGCCTGCCCTGGAGTTCGCGCAGCGGTACCGCCAGCGCCCACGGCACGGCCTCGGTGAAATCGCGGTAGTCGCCGGAGAAGATGGGACCGGCGGGACCGATCTCGTCGATGCCCTCCAATCGCAGTCCGGCGCGGTCGAGTCCGTCGAGCAGGCCGATGGATTCGAACAGTCGCAGCGTCACCGGTTGCAGCACCACGCCGCCCGGCGGTGGCACGGTGAGCGACGTGCGTTCCAGCACGGTCACTTCGCGTCCGGCGCGGGCCAGCAGCAGCGCCAGGGCGAGGCCGCCCGGGCCCGCGCCCACGATTGCGCAATCGATCATGAGGGGCTCATTTCGGGAGTGGGACGCACGATCGGGGTGCGGGCATCGGCGACGGCGCGGAAGACCAGCACCGAGTTGTGGCCGCCGAAGCCGAAGGAATGCGAGGTGGCGATGGGGATTTCGGCCGCACGCGGCCGCTCGGTCACCAGGTCGAGTTCGCAATCCGGATCGACCTTGTCGAGATTGAGGATCGGCGGGATGGACCCGAGGGTCATGGCCGCGACGGTGGCGATGGCCTCCACCGCACCGGCCGCGCCGACCAGGTGACCGAGCGCGGACTTGCTGGCGGCGATCGGAATCCGCTGTGCGGCAGCGCCGTACGCGGTTCTGATGGCCATCGCCTCGCTGCGGTCATTGACCGGGGTGGAGGTGGCGTGCGCGTTGATATGCGCGACTTCGGTTGCCTCGCACCGGGCGTCGGCCAGCGCGGCGGCAATGGCCCGCACCGCGCCCACACCTTCGGGGGCGGGTGCGGACGGGTGGTGGGCGTCATTGCCCACCCCGTAACCGGCCAATTCGGCATAGACGCGCGCGCCCCGGGCGGCCGCGTGGCTCGCGCGCTCGAGCACCAGCACACCCGCGCCCTCGCCGATGACGAAGCCGTCCCGGTCGATATCGAACGGCCTGCTGGCCCGCTCGGGTGCGTCATTGCGGGTGGACAGCGCGCCCGCGATGCCGAATCCGGCCAGTACCAACGGGGTTATCGCGGCTTCCGACCCGCCCGCGAGCACCGCGTCCGCGCGGCCGGAGCGAATCAGGTCCACGGCCAGCCCGAGCGCGTCCGCGCCGCTGGCGCAGGCCGAGACCGGAGCGAAGGACGGTCCGCGCAGGCCGTATCGGATGGCGGACTGCGCTGCGGCCATATTCAGCGGCATGGCGATGCTGAAGAACGGCCGCACCGCTTGCGGGCCGTCGGCGAGCAGGCGGCGATGCTGTTCGCTCATCTCCTCGATGCCGCCGACGCTGGAGCTGATGATCGAACCGAAGCGATCCGGGTCCACGCCCCGTACGGGAGTGGGTTTGCGCGCGGTCCAGGGGGTGTCTTCGGCGAGCAGTCCGGCATCGCGCAGGGCTTCGCCCGCGGCGACGACGGCGTAGCGGGCGAACGGGTCCAATTGCGGAATCAGTTTCGCCGGTAGATATTCGGTAATTTCCGGATCACGGACTTCACAGGCGAATCGGGTGGGAAATCCGGTGGTATCGAACTTGGTGATCGATTGTGCGGTGGGTACGCCGGCATATAAACCGCCGAGCATTGCCGGGACACCGGTTCCGTACGGCGTCACCGCGCCCAGCCCGGTGATGACGATCGAATCGTGTGAGAGGAACACCTCTCGACTGTGCGACCGCGCGCCGGACGCGGCAATGAGCAAAAACCGTCGCCGCCGATAGGTGAATACAGGGCCGCATACCGGGGATGAGGCGAGTACCATGGCGATCTAATACGTTGCCGCACAACGATTGACACATCCGGCTGCCAGATCGTCGATCGCCCGTCGCACGCGGTTTCCCGGCGCTCCACTGCCGCGTCATATCGGTGGAGTCGACTTGTCCCCGGTACTCGACGACGAAGCCGACGATGTATGCCGACAGGTGTTAGGTGCGCGGGATGAAACTGCGTCAATTAGAATACTTCGTCGCGGCCGCCGAAGAATTGCATTTCGGTAGAGCGGCCGCCCGGATGGGTGTATCCCAACCTTCCCTGACCGAGCAAATCCAACGACTCGAACAACAACTCGACGCCGCGCTCTTCGATCGCGACAGCCATACCGTCGAGTTGACTCCCACCGGCGAACTACTCTTCGGCAAAGCCCGCGCCACACTGGAATCCGCCGATTGCGCGGTACGGGTGGCCCGGCGCTCGCACCCCGGGCACCGCCGCGAACCGCGCGGTTCGGTGCGCATCGGATTCTGCTGCTCCGCCACCCGCAGCGTGCTGCCCGACGCCCTGCGCACCTACACCGCGCTGTATCCGGGCGCGGTGGTGACGCTCAAGGAACTGTGGACCACCGAACAGCTGGAAGAACTCCTGGACCACCGCCTCGACATCGCCTTCGTGCTCGGTCCCGTGCACGATCCGGCGCTGCGTTCCTACCCCGTCGCCCGCGACAGCTTCGCGGCCGTCCTGCCCGCCGATCACCGCCTCGCCAGAACCGCGGATATCCATGTGCGGGAACTCAATTCGACACCGGTGGCGCTGTTCCGGCGCAGCCTCAGCACCGGACTGCACGACCGCCTCACCGCCCGCCTGGCCGCGGCCGGGGTGGTGCTCGACGTCGTACACGAGGTCGCGCACCCCAATGTCGTTCCACTGCTGGCGGCCACCGGTGTGGTGGGCCTGGCCTCCACCACCCGCGCCGCCCAGGCCGACGTGCCGGGCGTGGTCACCCGCCCGCTGGTCGGCACCCATCTCGAAGAGGACATCCACATGGTCTGGCGCGCAGACGAATCCGCCATCCCCCGACTCGAATTCATCGCCCTGGTGGCCCCGCTGGAGGACACCGCGCTGCCGTCACTCGAACCCGTCGCCGCGGCATGGCGCGAACCGGCTGCCCCGCCGCGGCGCGAAGTCGCTGTCGCACAGCAGGTGCACGGTGCGTCGAAGGCGCTGCGACATCCGGTTGGGGCGCGGTAGCGGCCGATGGAACTGCGTCAGCTGCGGTACTTCCTGGTGGCCGCCGAGGAATTGCATCTCGGGCGGGCCGCCGCGCGCATGCACATCACCCAACCGGCGTTCACCCAGCAGATCCGGCGGCTCGAGCGTGAGCTCGGGGTGCTGCTGCTGGATGTGACCAGTCATAAGATCACGCTCACCCCGGCGGGGGTCGCCTTCGCCGGGGAGGCGCGTGAGACCCTGGAGCGCGCGACCGAGGCGATGGATACCGCGCGCCGCGCCTCGCGCGGTGAGATCGGCAGTCTCTCGATAGGTTTCGGAGCGGCTGCCGCGCACCGGGTGCTGCCCGGATTCCTGCGGACGTTCCGCGAGCGCTATCCGGATGTCACGCCGGTGCTGGACGAGATGTGGACCGCGCATCAGGTGCAGGCGCTCATCCGGCGGCAATTGCACATCGGATTCGTGCTGGGTCCGGTGCCCGATCCCAAACTGCGGTCGGCGCAGGTCGGCGAGGAGAGCTTCGTGGCCCTGCTGCCACCGCAGCATCCGCTGGCGGCGGAGCCGGAGGTGCCATTGCGCGCGCTGCTGGCCGAGCCGATCGCGCTGTTCCGCCGCGAGCTCAATCCCGGTCTGCACGATCGGCTGCTCGCGGTGAGCCGGGCGCAGTCCCGCAAATTGGATGTGCGGTACGAGGTGGAGCATGCCAACGCGCTGCGCGTGCTGGTGGCGGCCGGGCACGCGCTCACCATCTCGTCCCGTTCGCGGGCGCGCCAGCTCGCGGATGGGAATCTGGTGTCGCGGCCCATCGTGGAGCCGAGTATCCGGGAGCCGATCACCATGGCCTGGCAACCGGATACTCGTTCCCCGCTGGTCTCCAATTTCGTTGCGCTACTCGATCAATTGCCGACCGCGTGCGCGCCGCCGTCGACGTGAACGATCTCCCCGGTGGTGGCCGGGAACCAGTCCGAGAGCAGGGCGACACAGGCCCGCGCCACCGGGGTGGAATCGCTGATATCCCAGCCCAGCGGTGCGCGCTGTGACCAGTCCTGGCGGCGGTCGTCGAAACTGGGCACATTGCTCGCGGCGACCGTGCGGATCGGCCCGGCCGCGACCAGATTGACCCGGGTGCCCTGCGGGCCGAGATAGGTCGCCAGATAGCGGGCGGCGGATTCGAGGCCCGCCTTGGCCACACCCATCCAGTCGTAACCGGGATAGGCGGTGGAGGCGTCGAAGTCGAGGCCGACGATGGACGCGTTCTCGGCGAGCAGCGGCCGCAGCGCGGTGGCCAGGCTCACCAGCGAGTAGGTCGAAACCCGCAGTGCGGTGGCGACATCGGGCCATTCGGTATTCAGGAAGTTGCCGCCGAGCGCGGATTGCGGTGCGAAGGCGATGGCGTGCAGGACGCCGTCGATCCGATCCGCGTGCTCGCCGACGCGGGCGCTCAGACTGCTCAGCTGTTCCTCGTCGGCCACGTCCAGCTCGATCACCGGCACCGGCTCGGGCAGGCGCTCGACGACTTTGCGCACCAGGCTGAGCCGGCCGTAGCCGGTGACGATCACCCGCGCGCCCTCGCGCTGCGCCAGATCGGCCACGCCGTAGGCGATCGACGAGGGTGTCAGCACGCCCGTCACCAGCAGCGTCTTGTTGTCCAGCAGGCCCATCAGCGTTCTCGCTCTCTCATCGCGGAGCCACCATCCAGGCGGCGGTGCGCAGCAGGGACTTGATCACTTTGCCGCCCGGATTGCGGGGCAGCGGGGTGCGATACACCGCGACCAGCTCGGGCATCTTGTAGCGGGCCAATTCCTTTCGGGCGGAACGGAATACCTCGCGTAACTGATCCTCTTCACCCGGTACCAGCACGATGGCGGCGGCGACCTTCTCACCCGCGATGCTGTCCGGGACGCCGGTCACCGCCACCTCGCGCACGCTCGGATGTTCGGCCAGTGCGCGCTCCACCTCGGCGGAGTAGACGTTCTCGCCGCCGCGAATGATGACATCCTTGGCGCGGTCGACGATCCGGACCAGGCCCCGATCGTCGATGGCGGCGATATCGCCGGTGCGCAGCCAGCCGTCCGCGAAAGCCTGTGCGGTGGCGGCGGAGTCGTTCCAGTACCCGGCCACCACATTGGGACCGCGCACCAGCAGTTCACCGACGCCGGTGCCGTTGGGGTCGTCGAGACGCAGATCCACCACGGGGGCGGCGAACCCCACGCTGTCCGGATGCTCGTCGACCTGATCGTCGGGGAGATAGGTGCAGAACGACGCACTCTCGGTGAGCCCGTAGCCGTTTCCGAGCCGGGCACGCGGAAACAGCTCGCGCAGTTCGGGAATCAGCCGCCGCGGCATGGGGGAGCCGCCGAAGGTGATGCTGCGCACCGATCCCAGCCGATAGCGATCGAGGTGGGTCTGGCCCAGCAGCATGCGGTACATGGTGGGCACCGACATGAGCGCGGTGATCGCCTCGGATTCGATGGCGCGCAACATGGAGCGGCCGTCGAACTGCGGCAGGATCACCAGCGTGCCGCCCGCGGCGACGCTCGGCAGCAGCTGCGAATTGCAGCCCGTCACATGGAACAGCGGCACCGATACCAGGCTCACCCACGGTTCGGTGATGCCGAGCAGGCGGCGGGCGTTCTCGATATTGGCCAGGAAGTTCGCGTGCGTGGTGGTCGCGCCCTTGGGGCGGCCGGTGGTGCCGCTGGTGTAGAAGATGGCGGCCGGATCGTGCGGTGCCGCTTCGGGGATGCGGCGAGACCGCGAGCGGGTGGGCAGGTGGTCGGTATCGAAGACGTATGCCAGAGCGGCGTTCTCGGTGATGTGCGAGATCTCCGGTTCGGACAGGCGCGTATTGATCGGCACCGCAACGCATCCGGCGAGCTGGACGGCGAAGAAGGCCGCGCACCAGTCCACCCCGTTGGGGAGCCGGATGCCCACCCGGTCGCCGGGGCGGACGCCCGCACCGGCGAGCCCGGCCGCCAGGGCGACGGCGCGATCCCACAGCTGGGCGTAGGTCAGGCGCGGGCCGCCGACCTGGACGACGGCCTCGGCATCGGGCACGCGCTCGACGGTAGTGCGAAGCGCCGTCACCAGATTCGGCAACAGGTCGGGGTAGCGGGCGATGCCGTCGGCTCCGCGCATCGGCGCGGGCTGCGTCATGGCGGTCATAGTGAGGCCTTTCGTGCGCGGGCGTAGACCTCCGGATCGCCGGTGCGCCAGATGACTTCGAAGCGCAGTCGCTCGATCCGCCAGCCGGTGTCGTCGATCAGGGTCAGCCGCAGCGGTCCGGCGACCTGATAGCTGCCCTCCGGATCGGCGAACAGCGCCTGCTGCATGAGCGTGGTCTCGGCGGTCCCGTCGTAGATCTCGGTCGACACGCAGGTGAGGGTGTGAATACTGGTCAGCCGGGCCTGGGTGGCGGTGACGCGGTCTGCCCATTCGTCACCGCTGTAGCTGTGCCAGGCCTCCGCGCCCTGGAAGGCCGGATTGTGGATCAGCACGGTATCGCCGAAGCAGCGGCGATACCGCTCCCGATCGGCCAGATCGAGGCCGAGACCCAGATCCGCCACCAGGCCCAGGATTTCGAGCTTGTCCGCCGTGTTCATGTCAGGTGTAGCCCTCCGTCTACCCGGAGCACCTCGCCGGTGATCCAGCCCGCCGAGGCATCGGCCAGCGCCACGATCCACCGGGCGACCTCGGCCGGGTCACCGCGCCGTTGCAGCGGGATCCGCTGGCGCTCACGCTCTTTGATCGCCTCGATGCGATCGGCGGGCACGCCCGCACCCGCCAGCAGCCCGGTCTCGGTCGGGCCGGGCGAGATGGCATTGACTCGTATTCCGCGCGGAGCGAGCTCCAATGCCCAACTGCGCGTGAGGCTTTCCAGCGCCGCCTTGGTGGCGGCGTAATGAGCGCTCCCCGCCACCGCCCGCTGTGCGTAGGCGCTGGTGACATTCACGATCGCCCCGGTGTGCTTGGCGAGGGCTTCCAAACAGTGGCTGGCCAGCAGACTCGGCGCGACGATGTTCAACCGCACCAGCCGATCGATATC
The DNA here is from genome assembly GCF_042885355.1 of Nocardia sp. NPDC058058. Classification (NCBI taxonomy): domain Bacteria; kingdom Bacillati; phylum Actinomycetota; class Actinomycetes; order Mycobacteriales; family Nocardiaceae; genus Nocardia; species Nocardia sp. NPDC058058. The sequence continues at coordinate 432,226 of NZ_JBHVSA010000004.1, forward strand.
GGCCGGCGAGATCCCCGCCAACGCCGCCGGACCATAGGGCCCCGCATTGTTGACCAGCACATCGATCCGGTCCCATTCCCGCAGCGCGGTCTTGGCGATCCGCTCGGGCTCATCCGGATCCGCGAGATCCCCGATATGCGCGTGAATCCGTTCATGCAGCGCCGCAGCGTCTTCCAACGGCTTACTGCGCCGAGCGACGGCGAGCACCTGTGCCCCCTGCTCGGCCAGCAGCACCGCCGTGGCCCGCCCGATCCCGGAACTCGCGCCGGTCACGATGGCCACCATCCCGGTCATCGGTGCCGCCGGAATCGGAACCGCACCGGTCGCCGCCCCGACTTGCCGATCGGCCGCAGCGTCGCCGTGGGCGGACGCCGCGGCGCCGGCGCCCGAGGTGTCACCGGCGGCAGCGGCCTCGGCCGTCATGACAGTTCCTCGCGCGCTCGGACCACGTGTGCGGCAGCGGTTTCCGGGTCGGTGTCGATGTCCAGCACCAGTTCGGTCGCACCAGCCGCCGCCAACTTCTTCGCGGCGGGGAGCGAGTTGTCCAGTGGGCCGACCAGGCGCACGACGACTCGTCCCGTGCCGACTATTTCCGCTGCCGTGTGCACGATGTCGGTGTCGATGCGGTCGGCGAACATGTAGCCGTACCAGCCGTCGAGTTCGCCCGCCCGGCGCAGGGCGGCCGTGCTCATGCCGCCGCACAGGATCGGAATCCGCTGCGGGGGAACGGGATGCATGGCGACGCCCTTGGGCAGTCCGTAGTGCGCGCCGTCGTAGGCCTCCGGTGTCCCGGTCCAGCAGGCGCGCATCAGCTCGACCACTTCGTCGGTGCGTTCGGCGCGCTCGGCGAACGGGATGCCGAGGGTGTCGAATTCCTCTGCCATCCAGCCGGATCCGATGCCGAGGGCCACGCGGCCACCCGCCAGCGCGGCGATGGTGCCGAGTTGTTTGGCCAGTAGTACCGGCTGCCGCACGGCGGCGACCAGGACCCCGACACCCAGCTCCACGCGCGTGGTGACCGCCGCGGCCATGCCGAGCGCGGTCACCGCCTCCATGAACGGCGTGTCATCGCGCCAGGGCACGGAGCCGTCCGGTGCGAAGGGGTAGAACGATTCCGTCGGGGTCACCGTGACGACCCGGTCGGACAGCCAGAGCGAGTCCACCCCGGCGGCTTCCAGGCTCTGGGCGGCGTCCAGCACGCGGTGCGCGTCCGGCCCGAAGTTGGCGAGTTTCGCCCCGATGCGTATGGCGCTCATCCGATGCTCCGTTCATCGCGGACCCGGCGCATCTTGGTGCGCGGGCGATCAAGCGTTCCGATTTCGGCCCATTCGAAGCTGTCCAGGTCGAATCCCGCGATCCGGCGCACGAAATCCCGTACGCGGTCACCGACTTCGGCGCGTTCACCGGCGGCGTCGCCCGGCCATTCCGCCACCAGGCCGATAGCGTTGTCCCGCAACACAATGTGGTACCAGGGCGCTGCCTCGGGCACCGCTTGCAGGAACGCCTCCTCGATCCGATACGGCGAGACCGCGGTGTCGCCCGCCGGAATCTGATCGGCGATCCGCCCGTACACGTGCAACGTCGGCAGCGTCCGCCCGCACTCGCACGGCTCACCCGGCAGCATCCCGCGATCTCCACTGCGGAACCGCACGAACGGGGTCGCATTGCGGCCCAGCGTGGTGAAAACCAGCGCGCCAACGGTTCCTGCTCCGACGACCTGCGGTCGTCCGTGCTGGGTAACCTCGGGCGTGGTGACTTCGGGCGCGGTGATCTCTCGCTCGGTGGCTTCGGAGGTGGTGGTGGCCGCATCCGGCGTGGTGGCGGGCTCGTCATTGTGCCCGGGCGCTCCACTGGTGGGCGAGCCGGTGAACGCCGCTTCGTCCACGACCTCGGCGTAGCAGTTGCCCGCCGCGACGTGGTAGACGCCCAACTCGCAGGTGTAGGCGATGATTCCGATCTCGGTGCTTCCGAACCACTGGCGTACGTCCGCCTGCCAGCGCTGACCCAGGCGGGTCAGCATGGACGGCGCGGCCCCTTCGCCGCCGACGCGCAGGTGCCGGATCGAGGGCTGCTCGCCGGGGTAGGCGGCCTCGTAGAGATCACGCAGGTACCAGGCGTAGCTGGGGGTGCTGAAGAGCGTGTCCACGCCCAGGTCGTGAATGGCCTGCAGCAGGCGTTCGGGCGGGCCGTAACTGCCGCCCTTACCCGCGGGCAGCACTACCGCTCCCTGACGCTGCACGTCCCGGTGCACCGCCAGGCCGACCGTGGCCATGTCATAGGGCAGCGCGACCGCCACCAAATCCGTTGCCGCGAAGGCGAACAGCCCACCCGGCGCGTAGCGCGCGCCGTCGCCGCGCAGATCCTCCAGCGTGTACGCCACATAGGTGGTCGGCCCGGCGGTGGTGCCGGAGCTGAGATTGATCTGCGCGACGTCGCGCCACGGGACGGCCAGCAGTTCGCGCAGCCGTCCCTTCGCCTCGGCCGGTTCGGTGAGCGGCAACCGCTCGAATTCGGCGAGGTCCACCGGTGCGGTCGTACCCGCGAACTTCGCACGGTGGAAAGGCGATTCGAAGGCGTGCGCCACCGATAACGGCAGCGCCTCCGCCACGTACTCCGAGAGCGCCGCCGCGGGCCAGTATTCCAGCGGCTTCGTCTCCCGCGCCGAGATCTCGGCGATCATCCGGTCGGCGGCCGATCTGGGATCGGCCGCTGCGGTGGCGATCTCGGTCATCTCATCCCACCACCGCTGCCTCGGCGGTCTCCGCGGCGTCCTGCTCCGGGTAGACCGGGCAGCCGTACACGAACGGGAAATCGTCGAAGGTGTCGTATTCCCGGTTGGCGCGCAGCAATTCGCCGACCGGATTGTTACGGCTCCAGAAATCGCCGCTCAGCAGGCGCGCGATCCAGCGGCCCTCGATGGTGACCGAGTCGCTGGACAGGCTGGCGACATACTTGCCGAAATTGAAGTTCGACTCGTAGAACGCGTAGATGAGCCGGGTGTAGCAGTCGTAACCGGTCTTCACGAAATTCTCGTATTCCCGCTGGGTTTCGGCCTCGTCCGCGCCGCGCAGAATTGCGATGACCGATTCGGCGGCCTTGACGCCACTGGTAATGGCGAGGTACGCGCCGGCGGAGAAGATCGGGTCCACGAAACTACCCGCATCGCCGACCGAGAAATAACCTTCGCCCGCAAGGGTATTCGAGAAGTAGCAGTAATCGGACTCACCGCGGATTTCGTCGATGACGGTCGCGCCCTCGATACGGCAGGCAATGCGCGGCACCCGCGCCACATGCTCGTCGAATACCGCCAGCGGCGTGGATTCACGCACATTGCGGGCGGGCGTGACGGCGCCGACGCTCAGCTTGCCGTGGCCCAGCGGAATGGCCCACAGCCAGCCGTCGGGGTGATTGCCGACCTGGATATCGCCTTCGATACCGGGATTGGTGGCCTCGTCGACATTGCCGAAATGCTTGAACACACCGACCAGCTCGAGCCGGGTATTGGGACGGCGATTCTTGAAGTGCCGGTGCGCGATCACGCCGGTGCGCCCGCTGGCATCGAGCACGTACTTGCCGAATGCCTCGTACTCTTCGCCGTCGTACTTGTAGCGCACGCCGCGAATGCGGCCCTGCTCCTCGATGACCTCGGTGACGCGCGCGCCGTGCAGCACCTTCGCGCCCTGCTCCTGCGCGTTGTTCAGCAGGATCTGATCGAATTCGGCGCGCTCGCACTGGAACGCGGCCTCACGCCGGCCGCCGCCCTGCGAGGTGAAGTCCACCCGGCGGAAATCGCCGGAGGGGCCGGTGAATTCGGCGCCCCACTTGGTCGGGAAGTCCTCGGCCGGAAACAGGTCCAGCATGCCGAGGCGTTCCAGGATCCCCGCCGTGTACGGCAGCATGGATTCGCCGATGTGGAAGCGCGGAAAGTCCTCCCGCTCCAGCACCAGCACGTCGTACCCGGCCGCCGCCAGCTGGCGGGCGGTAATGGACCCCGCGGGGCCACCACCGATCACCACGGCGTCATGAAGTTGCCGGTCTTGTGTCGGATCGAACGATGCCATCTTGCAGCCCTCCGGTTGGTGAATGCGATTGCCGCCCTCGGTGACTCAATGTCGCGTTCACATGCTCGAATGCGGGCACCCCTGCCAGCAATCGCCGAATCCGTTGTGCGCGATAGGCATCGCGCGGCCGCGCGGCCCGTACGCTCGGCTCGGCCCCCACCGAACCGATGAGGCATGCCATGACCATTAGTCACATGTTCGCCGGAAATACACCTACCCGGGAGTCCCCGTATGTGGTGACCGAAACCGCGGTCGAACGATTCGCTCGCGCAATTCGGGCCATTCCCGCCGTTCAGGGTTTCGCCCCGCCCACTTTCGCGACGGTTATCGCCCAACCCGGCCAGGCGAAAGCCGTTGAACAACTCCTGAATTCATCCGCCGACCTACATGTCGTGCATCTGGACCAGACCTTCACCCACACCCGCCCGATCCGGGTGGGCGATCAGCTCTGGACCAGCACGACGATCGGGGCGGACAAGCGGCTGGGCCGTCACCGCGTCCTCACGGTCTCGACCGAAATCCGCAGCACCACAGACGATCTCGTCTGCGTCTGCCTGGCCACAGTGCTACTGCGAGCTGCTTCGTGACCGCCCCCGCCGTGCACTTCCCGCCGGTCCGTCACCGAATCACCAGGGCGGATCTGGCCGCCTACACGGCGGCCTCCGGTGATGCGAACCCCATCCATTCCTCCGATGCCGCGGCCGAGCGAGCGGGCCTGAAAGGTGTCGTAGCCCACGGCATGCTCCTCATGGGTCTGGCAGTGCAATCGGTCACCGACAACCCCGCTCTGGGCGCGGTCCTGTCCTGCAAAGCCAAATTCACCGCCCCCGCCTACATACCCCCGGGAGAATTAGGTACAGAACTCCTAATCCACACCCAACGCACCCCCGACCCCGATCCGACACGCACACACCTCACCCTCGAGGTCCTGCAAGCGGGCACCCAGGTGCTCACCGCCACATTACTTCTAGCCCCCACCCCACCCACCGCCTGAATACCGCCCCGGACATTTTCGACAACTCCCCGAAATCCACCCCCCGGTTGATTACGACTCAACCGTACGGCTCGGTACGCTGACCCCCACGCCCCCGTAGCCCAATTGGCAGAGGCAGCGGACTTAAAATCCGCACAGTGTCGGTTCGAACCCGACCGGGGGCACTAAAACCCGCAGGTAGAGCGAAAATCCCCCGCCACCCCCACCGCAACCATTAACCAACCAGTCCGCAATTTCTCCACACCGCACGCAACAGACCTGCGGGCCGGTATCGTCCGCCTCTCACACATCGCATCGCTAACCGCCCAGTTCCTTGAATGGATAGGCGGCAACTAACGCGCTGTACAGGTCGCCGTACGAGGTCCGCACGGTCTGCTTCGTCGCGGCGAAATACCGCGCCGCACGCGTATCGGACTCCGTTTCCTCGGAGGCATCGAGCGGCCGCACCCGATCGCAGCGGCGAGCGCCGCCGGATCCGTAACTCTCATCGCAGGTCCGGGCCTGGTGGGCGGCGATTGTGGTGTGTACCCGCAGTTCCAGCCGATCGAGTTCGGCCAGCCAGCGATCTCGGAAGATTTCAGGGGACGAGACCAGCGCTCGCAGTTCGGTCATAGCCGGTCCGGTGCTGTCGAGGGTCACCGTGGTGTCGCGACTGACCTGATAGGTCGGTGGGTCCGTGAAGACCGGCTCGGCTAGCCACTCGCGCTGATGGTCCGAGCCGGGATCGAGGGTGGGATGACCGAAGGCGATGCTGATCGCGGGATCGCCCGATGTCCCCTTGCTTTCGCGGAATCTGATGTGTGCGTTGACAAACCAGGCGCCGATATCGGCGGGGACCGAAAGCACGTCCAGGCGGGCGCCCGCCGCGGCGGGCGGTGTGGCGGAGTTCGTGGCGATTCCGATGACTCGTTGATTGGCCAGGTGCGCGCTGTCATCGGTGTTCCTACAGCTGCCGGGCGGCTCGATCTCGGCGATCCAACCGTCACACCAAAACGCGACCACGGTGTCGCCGACCTGTCGATAGGGAAGATGGCGCCAGCCCGAGCCCGCGGTCAGCCGCGCCCGCCGGTCGAGTTCGGCCATCAGATCGGCATCCGCCGGATCGTCGAATGTCAACGCGGACAACGACACCGGTGTCGGCTGCGGCGGTGTGATCGGTCCCGTCGGCTGTTGTTCGCTCGCGGTGACCGAACGACACGCCGACAAGGTCAGCATTAGCGCGAATAGCGCACTGCACCTGCGCATTCAGTCAGCCAGCCAGGGTGGGAGTTCGGCGCCACTGGAGTATTGCTCCCAGAGGGCGGGGAGGTCGGGGCGGTGGGGGATGCCGTCGCGGCCGCCTACCGTGCCGGAGGCGGCCAGAGCCATGACGTGGGCGAGGTTGACGGCTTCGATCGGGGTGCCGCCGTTCAGGAGGGTGAGCATTACCCCTGCCACGCAGGCGTCGCCCGCACCGGTGGTGTCGGTGAGGCGGTGGCTGTCGACGTCGACTACGCCATCGGGGTAGTAGGTCTTCATGCGATTGCCTGGTTCGCTGACGGTGATCGCCACCGAGCGGGTTCGGGTGGTTCCCGTGGAGAGTTTGAGGACCGTCACCGATGGTTGCGGGCGGGAGAGGCGGGCGCGCATATCTCGAATCTTGTCCTCTACCGGTCGTTCCTGGATGGTTCGGTGTCCGAGCAGCAGGTCGAGTTGCTGTTCGTGGACGAACACCACATCGGTGAGGCTCAGTAGCGATTCCATGCGCGCGGTGCCGAGGGCCGCGTAGATCGCTCCGGGGTTGAGGGTGATGAGCGTTCGATCGGCGACGGTCGCGGCGATTTCCTGTTGCAGCACATGCTGACCGTGGCCCGCCATGGAGGTCAGGTGCAGGATGCGGCAGTGCCGCGCGGTGTCGATCAAGGCCTCGACTCTGCCCAGGCGGCGCAGGCGGGCCGCCAATTCCGCGTTGATGCCCGGTGATACGACGATCATCCGGCCACCGGACTGATCCGCGAGCACGATGGTGCTGCCGGTGGGAAGTCGTGAATTTGCTACGGACAGTATCGAATTCACGTCCACGTCATCGGATTTCAACTGTGCCAGCAGATTTCGTCCCGCACTGTCATCGGCGACGATTCCGGCGACCGCCGCGCAGCCGCCGATCCGGGACAGCGCGACCGCGGTATTGGCCCCGGAACCGCCCGGCGCGTGCTGGCTCCAGCGGCTCACGACCTCGTGGTCCCGCTGAATACGGTCGACCAGATGCACCGCATCGGCATTCATGGCGGTAATGGTCAGCAGATCCGTCCGGCAGTCCCGCCGCACCTTCTCGACAGCATGTGTCCAGCCGTCCACGGGACGCGGCGCCGCGCTGCCGCAATCCCGATGCAGATCGGCCCACCGATCGAAATCACGCCACTCCGGCCTGATTCGCCGCCCGGTCCGATCGGCCAGCTCGAGGCAGGCGCGTACGAACCCCTCCACCGTCGACCAGGCCGGAGCGCGGGTATCGGTCGGCGAATCCAACCGGCCGTAGAGGTCGTAGAGCGTATTGCGGCCCATCGAAATACCCAGTATCTCGATGCGCCGGAACACATCCGCCGCCTTCGGCGAGCCGACGGCCGCCCGCAGCGCACGAAGCGCCGTGAACAGATCCGTTTCGGCCGGCACCGCGATCACCCCACCCCAGGACGAAATCCGGTCCCCCACGCCGGATCCGGTCCGGACATCGGGGCCCGTGTACTCGGCGAAAGTATCTCATGGCAACTATTCCCAAGGGGCACAACGACAATGCCGCCCGCCCTCCGGCAATGCGCGGCTCGGTCATCGGAATCATCGCCCGGCATCCCGAGCCGATCACCATGGTCGCACCGCGACCCCTATGGTTCGTGCTCCCAACCCTGCTACTGCTGACCGAACAGGCACTCGCACCGCCCACCCTGCTCCCCACCGTGGGCGGGTTCATTCTCGCCGTGGGACTGCACGGGCTAGCCGCCCGCCGCCCAGCGATGCGAATCCTCGCCCGTTGCGCCCCGCTGCAACAGCGCCCGGGCCTGTTGCTCCACCTGGTCGACGACACCGGCCGCAGATGGAACGTTCGGTTCCTCCCGGTCACCCCGATGGAATTGCGCATCGGTGACCCGGTCTTCACCGATGGGCGCATCGACCGGCACGGTCAACTGCGAATTCGCGCGCTCACGAATATCCGCACCGGTGTGCGCCGCCTCAGCCGCGCCGTCATGGTCTGGCCGATTGTGTTGGGCAGCATCGTGATAATGCTCCTCACCCTCATCTCAACCCGGTAGCCCACCGCGAAACAGGTTAGGTTGATGCCGATGCGGCTGTCGGTGTGATCGGCGGCCACCGAGGGGGAGGGTTCGACGTGTCCCAGCCTGGCTTCTATCCGGTTCCGCAGTCGTCGTGGGCGACCCCGCCACAGCGGAAGAAGCCTTCGGGGTGGTGGATCGTGGCCGGGGTCGTGTTGATCATCGCGGGTGTGGCGGGGGCGATCACCTTCGGTGTGATGAGCGTTGTGCGAATGAATGATCAGGTCAACCAGTTTCAGCGGGTTGCCGTGCCGGGATCCGGTGATCTGCGTTTGGAGTCCGGGGATTACCGGATCTACTTCGAGTACGCCGATGACGGGACGGCGGCGGACCCGTCCCTCGAAGCCGCGGTGCGCCTCACCGACCCGGCCGCTCGCCCGGTCGACCTGCGTGCCGCGAATGGTACGAGTTATCAGATGGGCAGCCATAACGGGCAGTCCGAGTTCACCTTTCACGCCGACCGGGCGGGCGTCTACCGACTGACCGCCCAGGGTTCGCCGAATGTGACCGTGGCGGTTGGCGGCGACCTCATCACCTCGATCATGAGAACCATCCTCGTCCCCCTCGCCCTGGGCTTCGGCGGCCTGATAGCCGGTATCGCCATCATCGTGACGGTCGTGATTCGCGGTGCCCGCTCGCAGCGCCCGCCCGCCGGAACCCGATCCGGCCCCTTCGCCTACTAGCCCGCCCACTTCGGTTCGGGGGTTGCCCGCGCACGGATTAATAGTTCATTATAGTGAATGATTCATCATGAAGAACTAAAGGATGGCCATGCGTGCAGGAAAAGCGTTGCTGATCAAGAGTTTTGCGTCGACGGCACTGGTTGCGGTCGGCCTATCGGTCTGTTCGGGTACCGCCGCCGCGACACCGGATGCGGCGGTCGCGGTGACGGCGAGTCAGGTGGGGGATACCGCCGTGATCACGCTTCCGAACGGGGCGATCGAGCTGCGGGACGGGGTGCTCGAGTTGGAGACCGCGAATCACACTGTGCTCGCCTTGGCTGAAATGTCCTTCCGGGTGGACGATTTCGTGTTTCCGATCGAGACGAACATCGCCGATCACACTGTGACGCTCACTCCCAGAATGGATGTGGAACACGCGGCGTACGCGCCGGTCGCCTTGCCGTTCGAGGACACCGCCGATTTCCATACGCCCTATCAGCGGGAACAGGCCGCCTGGAATCGGATGAGCAGCACCATCGGAATGGGGCTGACGATCGGCACCGTGGTGGGCGGACTCGGCGGGGCCGCCGTCGGATGTGTGCTCGGCGCGGTGGTGGGCGGCACGGTGGCCGCCGCCACCATCGCCGGATTGTTCGGCCCGTTCCTGCCCGCCGCGGCGCTCGGATGTCTCGGCGGAGTGGCCTCGATCGGCGCACTGGGGACCATCGCGGGACAGTTGCTGGTGACCGCACCGGTCGCGATTCTCGCAGCGGTGCAGTACTTCACCACCATCACCGCCCCGATGCCATAGCCGTCCTGGTCATCGGGACCGACCGGACAGTCGGGAGGCGCGGGGTCCGCCGGGTTGGTAGACACCAGCCGTATCCGGCAGCGGCCGGGCGGTACCGGAAGGAATTCGGGCGGATGAACAAGACAGCTCTCGCAGTGGGGGCCGTGGTGGCGGCGCTGAGCGTGGCGGCACCGCCGTGGACGCAGATGGGTCCGGGGCAGGCGTTCGGCAAACCGGGAACCACTGTGCGCCTGCTGAGTTCGGTGACCGTCCCGGATGATTTCGTCTTCGACGGCCAGCTGGTCGGCGGCCTGTCCGGCATCGATTACCGCCCGGTCGAGCAGACCTACCTCGCGATCAGCGACAATCGCGGCGAATCGGGTCCGGTGCGGGCCTACACGCTGCGGCTGCCGATCGACAAGGACAGCAAACTGGGCACGCCCGAATTCCAGCGCCAGATCCTGCTGAAGGACACGGACGGCGCGCCGTACGCCCCGCGCTCCATCGATCCGGAATCCATCAGGTGGAATCCCAACGGACAGAGCATGATCTACACCAGCGAGGGTGAGGCCAAGGCCGGCCGCCCGGGCTTCATTCGCGAGGCGGCCCTGGACGGCGGGTTCATCCGTGATATCCCGGTACCGGACGCCTTCACACCGCGCCTGGATGGCGGACAGGTCGTCTCCGGCATTCGCGACAACCTCGGTTTCGAGGCGATGGATCTGCCGCAGGGTGGTTCCTCGATCGTCGCGGTCAGCGAGAACGCGCTGGCACAGGACGGCCCGGCCGCCTCGCCCGATGCCGAGACCCGTTCCCGCTTCGTCCGATTGAACAGTCGCGACGGCGCGGACATCGCCGAGTACATCTACCCGGTGGACCGCGTCGCGGCCGGTGGCGTGCCCGCCGCCACCGGCATCTCGGAGATCCTCGCCGACGGCCCGGACCGATTCCTGACCTTGGAACGAAGCATGATCCCGAATATCGGATTCACCGGCCGCATCTACTCCACCTCGCCCGCGGGCGCGACTCCGGTCACCGGCGCGGCCGTCTCGCCCGCGACCGCCACCCCCATGTCCAAGGAGTTGCTGTTCGACTTCCGCGCCGCCGGAATCGACCCGCAGTGTGTCGAGGGCATTACCTGGGGTCCGGCGGTCAACGGCCAGCGCACCCTGGTCGTGGTGTCGGACAACAACTTCGGTGTTGTCGGTAAAACCATGTTCCACCTGCTGGCGGTCGATTCCGGCATCCCCGGAATCGGCACCGGAAGCGCGGGCTGATTTCGGCGAGCGGACCCGGTGGCTGGTGCGTTCCCCTCCAACGCACCAGCCCCTGACGAGCACGAAGGGGCAGTGGCACGCGCAGGTTCCAGGACCTGTAAAGCCTGTTTTCGCGCCGTGAGAAAGTCAATGCGGTGATGTCGCACCAGGGGTGAGACTTCCGCCCGTTTCCGGTGTGACTCGTGTGACAAAGCAAGGTTGAGGTGAATGGCAAAGGGGCAGTTGGCGGTCTTCGTGCGGGCTCGACGCGACGCACTCGGCATGACGCAGGCGCAGTTGGCGGGCACGACCGGTTGGTCCAAATCGGCGATCGAGAAGGTCGAAGCCGGAACCCTGATGCCCGGTCTCGAATTCGCGGGCGCGCTGTTCGACGCGCTGTGGATTCCGTATCTCTTCCGGGAGCGGATCATCGCATCGCTCTACCCGGGCACGCTCGACCGCATCCTGGGCCGGACCGTCGCCAAACCCGACGCCGACGATCTCGACGACCTCGAGCAATTCCCCTACCCGGCCGCCTACCTGATGCTGCCCGAGGGCGAGATCGTCGGTCTCAACGCCGCCTGGCGCGCGGCGTTCCCGGAAACCGCGGCGCGACCGAACCTGTTCACCTATCTCTTCACCGAGCCCGCCGCGCAACAGGTGCTGCTGGACTGGGAGCCGCTCACGCACGGCTTCACCTACGGCCTGCGCATGATGGGCCCGATCGTGCTGTCCGAGGACACCATCACCGAGATCGTCGACCGCTGCCGGACGCACCCGGACTTCGACCGCATGTACACCACCGATCCGGACGTGCACACGGCGCTGCGAACCGAGCTGCGCATCGCCGACCCGGCCACCGGCGCGGTCCGCCGGGTCCGGCTGCGCATCGACAAACCCCATCTCCCGCACAGCCCCTGGCTCACCTACCGCCTGATCCCGATGGCGGATCCGGGACCGGACGGCGCGGCGTGAACGCTAGCGGGCGAGCAGCCCCTTGGCGATGTGGGTGACCTGGATTTCATTGCTGCCCGCGTAGATCATCAGCGATTTGGCATCGCGGGCAAGCTGTTCCACCTTGTACTCGGCCATATAGCCGTTGCCGCCGAACAATTGGACCGCCTCCATGGCGACCTCGGTCGCGGCGCGCGAGGAGTACAGCTTCATCGCGGAAGCCTCCGCGAGCGAGACCTTCTCGCCCGCCGCGGTGCGCTCGATGGCGTTGAACACCATGTTCTGCACATTGATTCGCGCGATCTCCATCTCGGCCAGCTTGAGCTGGATGAGCTGGAACTGCGCGATCTCCTTACCCCACAGCTTGCGCGATTTCGCGTAATCCACACAGAGCCGGTGACATTCGTTGATGATGCCCAGCGCCAGCGAGGCGATACCGATGCGCTCGGCCGCGAAAGACTCCTTGGCACTGTCCTTTCCATCGCCCTTGGCCGGATTCTCGGTCTCACCGAGCAGCCGGTCCGGGGTGATGCGGACATTGTCGAAGAACAGCTCACCGGTGGGGGAGGAGTTCATGCCCATCTTCTTGAACGGCGGGCTCTGCACGAAACCGGGCATGCCCTTGTCCAGGACGAAGGTGAGCACCTTGCGATCGCGGCGATCGACGCCGTCCTCCTCGTCCAGCTTGGCGTAGACCACGGTGACATCGGCGTACGGGCCATTGGTGATGAAGGTCTTGCGCCCGTTCAGGATGTAGTCCGCGCCATCGCGCCGCACATAGGACTTCATCCCGCCGAAAGCGTCCGAGCCCGAATCGGGTTCGGTGATCGCCCATGCGCCGACCTTCGCCATGGTGACCAGGTCGGGCAGCCAGCGCTGCTTCTGCGCCAGCGTGCCGCGACTGCGAATGGTGCCGACGGTGAGCCCGAGGCTGACGCCCATCGACGCGACCAGACCGAGGCTGACACCCGCGAGCTCACTATTGAGGATGACCCCCATGCTGCCCGCGCCGCTGAACCCGCCGCCCGGCTTACCGGTGGTCCCGGCCTCCTCGCGCGCGAGGGACTTCGCCAGTCCCTCCTTCGCCATTTCGTCCAGCCCGAAGGTGGCGTACAGCTTGCGGATGATGTCGAACGGCGGCAGCGCGCCACTCTCCAGCTGGTCGACGTGCGGCTTCAGTTCCTTCTCCATGAATCCGCGCAGGGCGTCGCGGAACATCAGGTCTTCGTCGGACCACTGGTACATACGGTGAACTCCCGAGGGATCGCAGGATAGATCCCTCGAATATAGAACACGTTCTAATAGGCGAACGGGCTCAGTGCTCGTGATCGTCCTCGCCGTGCGGGTGGCCGTGCGCCAGCTCCTCATCGGTGGCATCGCGGATATCGACGACCTTGACCTGGAAGTGCAGACGCTGACCGGCCAGCGGATGGTTGGCGTCGATGGTCACGTCATTGCCGTCGATCGCGCGCACGGTGACGATCTGCGAATCGCCGTCCGGCGCCTCGGCGTGGAATTCCATACCGGGCTCGAGCTCGTCGACGCCCTCGAACATATCCTTGTCCACCGTGCTGATCAGCTCGGCCAGGTATTCGCCGTAGCCGTCGACCGGCTCGACCACCACCAGCAGCTCGTCCCCGGTGCCCTTACCCTCGAGCGCCTGCTCCAGCCCGGGCACGATGTTCTCGGCGCCGTGCAGGTAGACCAACGGGTCCTCCCCGACCGAGGTGTCCAGCACATCCCCGTCGTCATCGGTCAGGGTGTACTCGATGGAGACGACCTTGTCAGCGGTAATCGACATGGTGATGGCCCTTTCGCAGAGGTTTTCCGAACGAGCAAATGTATCCCGATTCCCCGGCGGTCATGACGCTGCACGCCGGACCGGACGAACGTGCCCTCGAGTGAACTTGCGCCGGCGCGGTGCCACTGGCGGTGGTTGCCGCGCACCGGGCTCCTCCACCCAGTGGTTGTCCCGCGCCGGGGAGGTTGTGACTGGGGCAGCCGAGCGGTTGCCCGGAATCGGCCCGGGTTCGATATTTGGCTGGTGAACCCGATGGACGTGGTGGCAGCGCTCCGGCTGAACATGACCAATACCGATGATCCGGGCGCGCGGCATGAGCAGCGCTACCGGGCGGCGATCGAAATGGCCGAGTACGCCGATCGGCACGGTTTCGCGGCGGTGAGTTGCGAGGAGCATCATCTGTCCGGAACCGGTTGGCTGCCTTCGCCATTGGTGCTCGCGGGCGCGGTGGCGGCCCGCACCGAACGAGTCGCGGTGACCATCAGCGCGCTGCTGGTGCCGCTCTACGATCCGATCCGGCTGGCAGCCGATATCGCTGTGCTGGACAATATTTCGGGCGGACGGCTGGTCATCGTCGCCGGAATGGGTTACCGGCCGGAGGAATACGCCGCCATGGGCCGGGACTGGGATCGGCGCGGCGAACTCATGGACACCGCGCTGGAGACCCTGCTCGCGGCCTGGCGGGATGTGCCGTTCGAGCATGCGGGCGCGCTCATCGACGTCACCCCGAAACCCTGTACGCGACCGCATCCGATGGTGTTCGCCGGCGGTATGACCCGGGCCGCGGCCCGGCGCGCGGCGCGCTTCGGCCTGCCGTTCTCACCGCCGATGTCGATGCCCGACCTGGAGCGGTACTACCTGGCCGAGCTGGAGCGACTCGGCAAATTCGGTTTCGTGCACCGCCCCGAACCCGGCAACAAGCTCACCCTGCTGCACGAGGATCCGGACGCCGGATGGCGGGAGTACGGTCCGTACATCCTCAATGAGGCGCGCGAATACGGCTCCTGGCGGCGCGCCGGACTGCGGCGACCCAACGAGGCCGAGGTGACCACCGTCGCGGAGGTGCGGGCCCGGGGCTACGCCGAGATCCTCACCCCGGATGAGCTGCTCGCCCAAATCGCCGGTGGCAGAACCGAGATCGTGATGAATCCGCTCATCGGCGGACTGCCGGTGGCGGATGGCTGGGCCAGCCTGCGCCTGCTCGGCGACGACGTGCTCGCGCGCCTGGACGCACCCGCCGCCCCGGGAGTCGGCTAACGGCCCGACCGGTGCCGCCGTTTCCGAGGCACTGAGATGCGCTACGCGGCAACCGCTCCGGGCGGTCGTATGCCCGCGGCGGCCACCGGCTCCGAACTTCCCGCCTACGAAAGGTATTCACCGATGATCTCCGAACTCATGGCCTACCGGGAGGGGCTGGCCGTGGACGGCCTGCGCATCCGCCGGGCGCGCGAGGATGACTGGGACGCACTGCGCGACTGCTACGACCGAGCCTTCGGCGGCGTGCACGCCAAGGATTTCGAGAGCTGGAAGCGGCAGTTCCGGCTCACCGATGTCATTGTGGCCGAAGATGTCTCGGATCCGGACGCACCTTTCGTGGCGGGGACCGGATCGGTGATCCGCATGCGGGTCGCCGTGCCCGGCGGCGCGGAGCTGGACGTCGCCGCCTGCGCGCAGGGCATGGTCGCCACCACCCACCAGAATCGCGGCCTCTACTCCAAGATTCAGGCGGAGATGATGTACATCGCGCTCGAGACCGGCGCGGACGTCTTCGCCGCCATGCCCGGACCGGGCGGCAATTACGGCGCGGTCGGGATCGCGAGCCATACCCGGCGGCTGCGCATCGACCGCCGCCGCGCGAAACTCCGTGCCGGGGCCGACGATTCGCCCCCGGCACGGGAACTGCGGCCCAGCGTCGCCCGCGACCGGCTGCGTGAGATCTACGATCGCTGGCAGCGGATCACCCCGGGAGCGCTGAGTCGCAGCGAATTCTATTGGCCCGCAACCTATGACGATTCCTCCTGTGTGATCACGCACCCGGACGGCTACGTCATCTACGACCTGATCGGCGATACCGTGCGGGTGCGCGACTTCTGTGCGCTCACCCTGCCCGCGCACCGCGAACTGCTGCGCTGCCTGCTCGGGCACGGCGAATACCGCGAGGTCCTGCTGGACACCGCCGTCGACGATCCGACCCCGCTGCTGCTCGGCGATCCGCGCGTGGCGGCCACGACCGGTGTGGACACCGGTGTCTGGATGTGGATCCTGAACTCGCCCAAGGCCTTCGAAGCACGCGCCTACCGCGCCGACTTCCACGGCGTGCTCGAGATCGACGACCCCTACGGAATGAGCCCCGGCCGCTTCACCCTCGATGTCACCGACGGTCGGGGCAGTTGGACGCCCGCGCCCGAGGGCGTTCCCGCCGATCTGCGCCTGAGCCCCGCCGAACTCGCCAGCGTGTACTTCGGCGCGCTCACCCCGCTGGAACTGCATCGCGCCGGGCGCATCACCGAATCGACCCCGGGCACGGTGGCGGCTCTGGATCAGGCGCTGGCCCCGCTGCGGCGGCCCTTCAACATCACCCCCTTCTGACCCGAGGACACCATGACCACGCTGCGCCCAGGGCGGCTCACCGCCGCCGCCAAGAAGTTCCTCATGTGGGATCCGAACCCGGCCGTCTTCGGAATCACCATCCCCTGCCCGGTTCCGGTCTCGATGGGCCTCGATGACGCGCGCGCACTGGTCAACGCGCTCATCGACAATCACGAATCGCTGCGCAGCCGGTACAGCTACGGCATGGACGCGCGCTGCCTGATCGAACCGCCGTCCGGCGGCGAAATCGACACCGCGAGAATCGATGTGCGGGTAGTCGATATCGAGCAGGTAGCCGGCGACGACATCCCGCAGGTGATCGAGGAGGAGACCGCCAAGAGCAATCTCCGGCTCGACCCGACCACCGGCAAGATCGTCACCGCCGCCCTGCTCACCCGCTCGGCCGACGTCAATATCCTGCTGCTCACCATTCATCACATCGCCATCGACGGCGTCGCCATGTGGGTGATGTGGGACGACGTGGCCACCTACGCCCGGCAATGGGAAGCGGGAGAGGCGATTTCGCTGCGACCGGAGCTGACCACGGGCTCGGAGTGGGCCGAATTCCTCGATGAGTACGCGCTGACCCGGACCGGTGAGCTGGACTACTGGTCCGCCGCCTCGGATATCGAACCGCACGTTGAAAACCGGCCGGACACACCGGAATCCGCGTATCTGGACGGCGTCATCGAAGGTCCGCTCGCACTGCGGCTGCTCGAGGAACTGCCCGCCGCGCTCGATGCCTCCTACACTCGAATCCTGCTGATAGCACTGGGTTTGGCCATCGAGGACGTCACCGGCGTGGCCCGGCCCATCCAGGTGCAGAAGCACGGCCGCTACAGCCGCCTGCGCCCCGGCACCGACCTCAGCCGCACCGTCGCCTGGCTCTCGGACGATTACCCGTGGCTGGTGCGCTCGGTGACCGGCGACCACGGCGAGCGCATGCGCGCTGCCGTGGCCAACTATCCGGCGCATCCGGAGGATTACACGGTGCTGTTCTGGCACCATCCCGACGGCTGGTCGCGGCTGGTGGAATTCAATGTCCCGAAGTTCTACTTCAACTTCCTCGGCGATGTCGGGGTGTGGATTCCGGGCGCGCACTCCCGCGAACAGGCGCGCCTGACCGTGTTCGACCTGAGCATGTTCCTGGGCGCATCGGAGAACGACGGCATTCGCCGCGTGCACTACTCGGTGCACTCGCCCACCGGCGGCATCGGCCTCGACCGTGTGCGAGAGATTGTCGCGCAGTGGCTTTCGATCATCGAGACGGTGGAGATCGCATGAGCAGAATGATCATCACCGGCATCGGCAGCCACGGCGATATCGCCCCGCTCACCGGACTCGGCGTGCGATTGCGCGAGGCCGGGCACGAGGTGGTCGTCGCCGCGCATTCGGTGTTCGCCGAGCTGATCACCGGCCGCGGACTCGACTTCCGGCTGATGGAAACCAATATCGACATCGATATGAACGATCCGAATGTCGACAAGCGCAAGGCCGCATGGCAATTCGCCTCTCCCGCCGGGGTGCGCGCCACCGGTATGGGCATGATCGAGGCGCTGCGCGACGAGCCGGCCGATGTCATGCTGCTGGCGCAGCTCACCGAAGGGGCGGGCTTCCCGCTGGCCGAGGCCAAGGGGATTCCGGCCATCGGGCTGCGCTTCCAGCCGATGTGCGCGACCGCGGCCTATCCGCCCGCCTCCTTGGGGCCAAGGTCGTTCGGCCCGTTCGGAAATCGGCTGGCCGCCGAAATCGGCGGCTGGCTCGGCGATACCGTGTACCGCGGCGTCGTCGGCGACTTCCGTCGTGAGCTGGGACTGCCGGAGGTGCCGGTGCGCGAGCTGCGCCGCCGTCGCACCGCCGCCGAATGGCCCATCCTGCACGGCTATTCGCCCTATGTGCTGCCCCGCCCCGCCGATTGGCGAGCCGGACTGGAGGTCACCGGGTACTGGTGGCCGCCCCGCCCGCTGGACTGGCAGCCGCCCGCCGAGCTGACCGAGTTCCTGGCGGCCGGACCGCCGCCGGTGTTCATCGGATTCGGCAGCGTGGTGAACACCAGCGCGCACAGCGCCCGCATCTCGGAGATCGTGCGTAAGGCCCTGCGGCAGGCCGGTGTTCGCGGTGTGGTGCAGGCGGGCTGGCTGCAATTGGATGTCAGCGACGACGATGTGCTCACCATCGGCGAGGTCCCGCACGACTGGCTGTTCCCGCAGATGGCGGCCGTCGTGCATTCCTGCGGTGCGGGCACCAGCGCCGCCGGGTTGCGCGCGGGCGTTCCGGCGATCGGCGTCCCGAGCTATTCGGATCAGCCGTTCTGGGCGCGGCGGCTCACCGAACTCGGTGTCTGCGCGGGCACCATCCCGCACGCGAAACTCGGCGTCGACGCGCTGGCCGCCGCTATCCGTACCGCGCTCACCGATGCGACCCTGCGCGCCAATGCCGCCGAGGTCGCGGCGCGGCTCGCACAGGAAGACGGTGCGGGACAGGCGATCAAGGCGATAGAGGCGCACCTGGCCACCCGATGAATCTCCGCCCCCGAAACACGGTGCGGGACAGCCCGGGCGGGAAAGCGGTGCGGGCGCACCCGATTCGGATGCGCCCGCACTGTATTCGGCTCTCGCCGGATACTCAGTCCTTCACGAGAACCGGTGTGGCGTCCTCGAGTTCGTCCACCGTCGGCGCCGCGTGCTCGGGCTCCGGGGCGCGGCTGGGCAGCAGCACCGCCATCACGATCACCAGGATGGACAGCGCCGCCGAGACCGCGAAGGCCAGCCGCATACCGTTCAGATGCGCTTCCGGCACAGCGGTTCCGGAATCGATCAGCGAATTGGCGCGACCCGACATGATCGTCACCACCAGCGCCGTACCGAAGGCCGCCGCCACCTGCTGCAGCGTGCCGAGCATGGAGCTGCCGTGCGAATAGAGCTGCATGGGCAGCGAACCCAGGCCGAGCGTGAAGACCGGCGTGAACGCCGCGGCCAGCGAGGCCATCAGCAGGATGTGCAGGGCCAGCAGCTGCCAGTACGGCATGGTCAGCGAGATCTGGGTGAATCCGGCGAGCGCGGCGGTAATGCCGATCGCGGCCGGAATCACCAGCACCCGGCCACCGAAACGGTCGAAGATCTTGCCGACGGTCGGGCCGAGCAGACCCATCGCCAGACCACCGGGCATGACCAGCAGACCCGTCTGCAACGGGGACAGCCCGCGCAGCGTCTGCAGGTACAGCGGCAGCAGGATCATCGAGCCCATCATGGCCAGGAAGGCGACCGCCATCAGGACCAGCGATTTGGTGTAGGTCGGCGCCAGCAGCACGCGCAGATCGAGCAGCGGGCCGCTGCCACGCTGCAAACGGATCTGCCGCCAGGCGAATACGGCGATCAGGGCCGCACCGGCGGCGATGATCAGCGCGGGCGTGGTGGCATCGCCACCGCCGAACTTGCTCAGGCCGTAGACCAGGCTGCCGAAGCCGAGGGCCGCCAGAATCACGCTCGCCACATCGATCGCGCCGCTCTGCGGTTCACCGATGTTCTCCAGCTTGCGCAGGCCCAGCCAGGTGACCACACCCGCGATCGGCAGCATCAGCACGAACAGCCAGCGCCACGAACCGATCTGCAGGATCAGACCGGAGATGACCGGGCCCATGGCGGGCGCCACCGAAATGGCCAGCGTGACATTGCCCATGACGCGGCCGCGATCCTGTTCGTGC
Source organism: Nocardia sp. NPDC058058 (assembly GCF_042885355.1). Lineage (NCBI taxonomy): Bacteria > Bacillati > Actinomycetota > Actinomycetes > Mycobacteriales > Nocardiaceae > Nocardia > Nocardia sp. NPDC058058. The sequence continues at coordinate 452,344 of NZ_JBHVSA010000004.1, forward strand.
ACGACCGTCATCAGCGTGGTCATCAGCAGCGGCATCATCACCGCGGTGCCACCGGCCTGGATGACCCGGCCGACCAGCAGAATCGCGAACGACGGCGCCACCGAGGAGAGCGCGGTGCCGACCAGGAACACACCCATCGCCAGGGCGTATGCCCGGCGGGTGGTGACCCGCTGCAGGAACCAGCCGGTGGCCGGAATCAGCGCGGCCATGGTGAGCATGAACGCGGTGGAAACCCACTGCGCCGAGCGATCACTGACCTTCAGATCCGTCATCAGGCGCGGGATCGCGTTGATCATGATGGTTTCGTTCAGAATCACCACGAAGGTCGCGAGCACCAGCAGCCGGATGACCGTCGGGGTTCCGCCTCCCGAGGGAGCCTGCGCTCCCGGGGGAGCGGATATATCGGCGTGCATTCGGGTACCTCCGGGGCGTGAGCTCGAGAACAGACGTGTGGACCGGCGGCGAGTCATCGACTCCCGGATCCCGGCGCCACACGAGAACAGACGGGAACGGGTCGCTCAACTCATCGGTCGCGCGTCAGTATTCCGGGCGGCACCGACGCGAATCCTCTGATTTTCGCGCCGCCGCGGTGTGATGCGCCGCCGGATTCAACCGCTCACCAGCGACTTTCCAGCATCACGAAAATAGTCAGTGACCCTGGTCACCCGATCCGGTGCGGGCTCATCTGCGTCAGTGGCGTCGCGGGCCCGATGGCCTGTCAATCCGCGTGGGTCGCCCAACTTGGGTGGGTCGGGGCGGATGTGCGGTGAACCGCGGTGCTGCACAATCGAATCGGCTGGTGATTTCGACCGGGTCTACTTGGCGTGCTCTTAAGGCGAAAGGCGGCAATGTCTTAAGTCACCGTAAATCCGCGTCTGCCACGCTTTCGCTCATGACGGCGGGCGCATCCGGCACACAGCGGGACTGTGAGGCATTGTGTATCGCCGTCGAACGACGCATGGCGATCCGGCTCACGGTGGGACCCGTTGCGGGAGAACTCTTTCGGGTGATCGATCTGCTCGGCGGCCTGCTGCGGCACAGTCGCACGGTGGCCGGGGTGTGGGATATGGATCCCACGCTGGCCGATGAGTTGCCCGGTACCCAGCGCATGCGCGAAATCGAGGACTTCCTCGCGCTGGCGCGGCGTATCGTGCGCGAATCCGATCAGATCTGTCCGGCCGAACCCACCGCACCCGAACGGCGGCGGCGCGTCTGGGGCGATCTCACCGATCTGCTCATCCGCTCCGAGGTATTGGCCGAGCGGATCATTCGCGTGGTTCCGCGTCAGCACGACACTGTCGAGGGCTCGCGCGAGATCTCCCGGCTGCGCCTGGCAACCCACGCCGACACCCTCGTCGAGGCCGCGCTGTTGATCCGCTCGGCGGTGCGCGAGGCGCTGCGGGTGCCCTCACCCGACGCCGACGCGCTCCGCCTGGCCGCCACCGCCGACCTCGTCATACAGCTGGCGGCCGGACTGGACGCCGAAACGTGTATCACGGCGCGCCAAGTCATTTGAACCGCGTCAGAACGAAAAGCTAGGAGCACAATGCGCGCCGTTCCGGCCGAGAACAACGGCAGCGAACAGAAGATGCTTGGCAGCTATATGCAGCGCCAGCGTCTCGAACTCGGATTGACGCAGGCACAGGTCGCGGCATTGCTGTTCATGTCCAGCTCCGGCTTCGAGAAATACGAGAACGGGCAGCGGGTGCCCACCGTCGCCGCCATCCGATCCTGGTGCACCGCACTGGATCTGCCGCGCTACAAGCGGCGCAAGGTGTGGTCCATGGTGATGGGGGAGGACCTCACCGTCGCCGCCGGACAACTGGAGTCGGTGACCGCCGCCGAGGTCAATCTGATGAACCACATGCCGGGACCGGCCTTCCTGCACCGGGTTCCGGAGTACTACGTGCTCGGCGCGAATGCCCGTGCGGTGGAGATGTTTCCGTGGCTGGACCCGGCGCTCGGCACCCCGGAACAGCCGGTGAACGTGATCGTGCAGATGATGACCGATCCGCGGGCGCGCGAGGTGCTGGTGAACTGGGAAGCCATCGTGCACCGGCTGGTCTACATCCTGAAGGAGAACTCGCTCGGCATCGTGCCCGAACCGGAGATCGCCGCGATTCGCGAAGCCTGCCGGGAGAATCCGAACTTCGATCGGATGTGGAACACCGCCATGCCGGTCACCGCGTACTACGACGACACCGTCATCGTGCGCGAACCCGAATGCGGTGAGGAGATCGTTTTCCAGATGGATTCGCTGCGCTGGGCGCATCCCTGGCGCGATATCGAGATGTTCAGTCTGACACCGAGAAACACCGATGAGCTGCCACCCCTGCACGAGACGGTGCCCGGTATCTTCGCCTGGTGATCCGCGCCGATCGTACGCCCGGTTAACGACCCCGCCGCGCGGCTCGATGACCTATATGGCGTCGGGGGTGACATCGAAATCGGGAGAAATACATGAAGGCATGGGTTTTGGCGTTCGCGGCCGTCGCTGCCATCGGGGGCATCGCCGGATGTAATGACGACACCGCCACCACCGGGGCCGGCCCCGGTGCGAATACACCGATCACCACCCCGGCCGGCGGGGACGCCAACCCGGGATCGCCCGGCACGGTCGCCTCGTCGTCACCGGCCGCCGGACTGCCCACCCGCAATGACGCGAATGTGGACGCCCGCGACTTCCAGCAGGGCGACAAGTACTACTTCCAGTCGCCGACCGGAAACATCATGTGCGGCTTCATCAACGAGGGCACCTTCGGCACCGGCTGCCAGCTCGAACACGCTTCGGTCATCCCCACCGCGCTACCCGACTGCGGCACCCGGCCGAACCGCGCGGTCGCGGCCTACATCACCGGCGCCAAATCCCAGTTCATCTGCCTGAGCCAGGGCGTCTTCGTCGGCAGCCCGCTCGGCCCCGTCACCTCGGGCCCCGCCAAGGGCGGCGGCAAAGTCCTGGAATACGGCCAAACCATCATCGTGCGCGGCACCGCCTGCACCTCCACCCAGGCCGGCGTCCGCTGCGATTCGGGCGGCCACGGCTTCTTCATCGCCGCCGACCAGCAAAGCCTGTTCTGACCGGGCGGGCACCGAAAACCATGCGGAGCGCGGCGGCAGGGGGTGCGGAAGGCAGACTGGGCGGCAATGAAACTGCCTGAACTGCCGGATCTACCGGTACGCGCGGCGCTCGACGAGATTGTCGGGACGCTGGCCGGAAACGGAACCGCGGTACTGGTCGCGCCGCCGGGGACCGGGAAGACGACGCTGGTGCCGTTGGCGTTGGCCGCCGCGACCGACGGGCGAATCGTGGTCGCGGAGCCGCGGCGATTGGCGGCGCGGGCGGCGGCGGGACGGATGGCGGCGCTACTGGGCGAGCCGGTCGGGGAGCGCGTCGGGTATTCGGTGCGCGGGGATCGGCGGGTGAGCGCGGGGACCCGCGTCGAGGTCGTCACCTCGGGGCTGCTGGTGCGGCGGTTGCAGAACGATCCGGAATTGAGCGGTGTCGACACGGTGGTGCTCGACGAGTGCCACGAGCGGCATCTGGACGCCGATCTACTGCTCGCCCTACTGCTGGACGCGCGGGGTGGGCTGCGGCCGGATCTGCGGGTGCTGGCCACCTCCGCCACCGTCGCGGCGGATCGGCTGGCGGCATTGCTCGGCGGTGACCGGCCCGCGCCGGTGCTGGAGGTGCATGGACGCGCGTATCCGGTTGAAATGGAATATGTTTCGGCGCTGCCCAAGGAGCGGACCGAGGCGCATGTGGCGCGGACCGTGCGATCGGCGCTGGCCGGATCCGCCGGGGATGCGCTGGTCTTCCTGCCCGGTGCGGCCGAGATTCGCCGGGTGAGCGCACAACTGTCCGGACTGCCGGATATCGATGTAATGCCTTTGCACGGCAGGCTTTCCGGGGCTGCCCAGGATGCGGCCCTGCGGGCGGGAAGTCGCCGCCGCGTCGTATTGTCCACGGCCGTAGCCGAATCCAGTCTCACCGTGCCCGGGGTACGCATTGTCGTGGACTCCGGGCTGGCGCGCGTCCCGCGCGTCGACCACCGTCGCGGCCTGTCCGGCCTTGCGACGGTGCGGGTTTCGGCCGCCGTCGCCGAACAGCGCGCGGGTCGCGCCGGGCGCGAGGCACCCGGCTGGGCCTGGCGCTGCTGGCCCGAATACGAGCACGCCACCCTGCCCGCCTACCCCGAACCGGAGATCCGCACCGCCGACCTCACCCGCCTCGCCCTGGAACTGGCCTGCTGGGGCACCGCCGACGGTCAGGGCCTGGGCTGGTGGGATCCGCCGCCCCCGGGAGCCCTCGCCGCGGGCCGAGAAGTACTGCGCGCCTTGGGAGCCGAGGAACCCGGCGGTGCGGTCACCGATCGGGGCCGCCGTATGGCAGCCCTCGGCCTGCACCCCCGGCTGGCGCGTGCCCTCCTCGATGGCGCGGCCCAGGTGGGAGCCCGCCCCGCCGCCGAAGTGGTCGCCCTGCTCGACGACGACACCGCCATTGCCACCGTTGACCTGATTACCGCCATCCGCACCCTGCGCGCCGATCCGCCCCAGCGGTGGAAGCGCGAGGTGGACCGCCTCACCCGGCTCGTCGAAAATGCCGAGGGCTCGGACCGCGAGCGGTTCGGGAAGGCGGATGGCGCACGCCGGGACCGCGATTCACGGCAGTCGGCGAGTAATGCCGGGACCGCCGCAGACGGACCGGAACGCGATCGGCGGCAGGGGCGGAGTTCGGCCCCGCGGCCGCGTAATGCGGACGATCCGGCTCTCGTTGCGGCGCTTGCCTATCCGGAGCGGTTGGCGCGGCGGCGGGGGCCGGGATCGCCCAGCTATCTGATGGCGGGCGGTACCGCGGTATCGCTGCCGCCGGGTTCCGGTGTGGGGGAGTCGGAATGGCTGGCGGTCGCGGGCGCATCCAGGGATCCGGGGCGGGCCGAGGGGCGAATTCGGCTGGCCGCCATGGCCGATGAGCAATTGGCCCGGCAGGCCGCGCCGGATCTGCTGGTCCGGGCCGATGAGGTCGACTGGGTCGACGGTGATGTGGTCGCGCGGCGGGTCGAGCGACTGGGCGCGATCGTGCTGTCGGAGCGACCTTTACCGAGTCCGGACCGGGCGCTGGTGGAACAGGCGCTGCGCCGTGGGCTGAGCACGCAGGGGTTGCGACTGCTGCGGTGGAATGCCGACGCGGTCGGCCTGCGACAGCGGCTGGATTTCCTGCACCGCACGCTCGGCGCGCCCTGGCCCGCGATGGATGATCCAGCGCTGCTGGATGATTCGGAGAGCTGGCTCGGCCCGGAACTGGCCACCGCCAACCGTCGTGCCGATCTCGAACGTATCGATGCCGGTCACGCGCTCCGTCGCCTGCTGCCCTGGCCGCAGGCGGGCCGCTTCGACGAGCTGGCCCCGGAACGTCTGGAAGTCCCCTCCGGCAGCAAGATTCGCCTCGACTACTCGGGTGACACCCCGATCCTGGCCGTCAAGGTCCAGGAGATCTTCGGCTGGGCCGAGATCCCTCGCCTGGCCGACGGCCGGGTGCCGATCCTGCTGCACCTGCTCTCGCCCGCGCAGCGCCCGATCGCTGTCACCGCCGACCTGGCCTCCTTCTGGCAGAACGGCTGGCCCCAGGTTCGCGCCGAACTCCGCGGCCGCTACCCCAAACACGCCTGGCCGGAAGATCCCGCCGCCATGCCCGCCCATCGCGGCACCGCCCGCCGCGCCCGCGATTAGCGATCCCGCGCAGCGCTCGCCGTGCCGGTGAGTAGCGATCCCGCGCGGCGCCGGTGGGTAGCGACCTCGCGCACCGTACCCGTAACAAGCTTTCGCCGATCGCGGCGCGGCCCGTCGTACGGGTAATCGCACCCCGCCGAGGGGTGTACGGGGCTCGGCGGGGTGCGGGCTCGCGCCTCAGTCGGCGCGAGGGATCGGGGTGTTGTGGCGGGCGATCGTCCACCAGCGGCCGTTCTCCTTGATCAGCACGTAGAGCGCGACCATGGCCGGATCCGGATCCACCGGCTCGCCCGCGGCGGTGGTCTCGCGTGCGAGCTTGTGCACGAGCGCGACATCGGGCCGGGGGAAGGTGATGTCGGCGATGTCGTAGCGCACGAACTGGTCCTTCAGAAATCCGGCGAGCCCGGCCTCCGAGGCGGCGCGCACGGTGTCCGCGCCGTGCATGACCATGCCGACGGCATTGCCCGCGCTGGCATTGGCGGCGTAGTCCGCGGCCATGAGCTCGGCGTCATTGGTGTTGAACGCCCGCTGCGCATTCGCGATCACCTGCGTGATCGCGGCGATATCGGCGGTGTGATCGACCGTGGTGTCCTCGATGACCGGCGCGGTCGCGGCTGCTGTGCTCATGACCAACATCCTGATACCTCAACCAATATTGAGGTCAAGCCCTGCGTTGTCGAGTGACCCACCTCACGCACCCAAGGCTTGCGCAGATACCCCCAGGGGGTATTAACTCTGATCCGTACCAGAGATCGAAATCGGTTGAGAGGGATCCGAAATGACCACCCACGCACACACCACAGACCACGCCGCGCACGCCGATCACGCCGCGCACGCCGATCACGCCGCGCACGCCGCGCACGCCGCGCACGCCGATCACGCCGCGCACGCCGCGCACGCCGATCACGCCGCGCACGCCGATCATGCTGGTCATGTCGATCACGCGGCGCATGCGGCCCACGGTGCACACGCCGCGCACACGGGACATGTTGCGGCTGTGGCAGATCCGCACGCGGGGCACGGCGCGCACGCCGCTCATGCTGGCGCGCAGGGCAATACGCACGGCGGGCACGAAGGCGGCGGGCATGACGCGCACGCCGGTCATGACGCCGGGCTGCCGGGCGGATTGCAGGTCACGCAGGACGGGTACACGCTCGAGTTGGGCGAAACCATCCTGCACGCGGGCGAATTCGAATTCCGGTTCCGGATTCTCGGTCCCGAGGGGGAGCCGGTCACCGAGTACGCACCGCTGCACGATCGGGATCTGCACCTGATCGTCGTACAGCGGGAACTCACCGGATTCTGGCATGTGCACCCGGAATTGGCCGCCGACGGCACCTGGGCGGTGCGGCTGAATCTGCCCGCGGCGGGCGCGTATCGCGCGTTCACCGATATCGCGCCGACCGCGCTGGGCAAAACCATCACGCTCGGAGCCGATTTCGCCATCGCCGGTGACTACGATCCGCGGCCGACCCCGGAAGCGGCGCGCACCACCGTGGTCGACGGCTACGAGGTCACCCTCGACGGTGATCTCGTCCCCGGGGAAGGCCGTCTGCTCACCCTCACCGTTCGCAAGGACGGCGCACCGGTCGCGGACCTCGAGCCCTACCTCGCCGCCTACGGCCACCTGGTGATCCTGCGCGCGGGCGACCTGGCCTACGTGCACGTCCACCCCAACGGCGAACCCGGCGACGGCGTCACCGCCCCCGGACCCGACATCACCTTCCACACCGCGGTCCCCGGCCCCGGCACCTACCGCCTCTTCCTGGACTTCAAGCACAACGGCACCGTCCGCACCGCCCCCTTCACCCTCACCACGTACGCCTGACAACCCCTGCGCGACCATTCGCCCGCGACCCCGCGACCCCGCGACACCAACGCGCCCGACCTCCATCCGCCCGCGACCCCGCGCCGCCACCGGCGCGCCCTGCCGCCCCGACCGCAGCACAGCGGTTGGGGCGCAGTGCGTTTCGTGCGCTGCGCTTTCGCGCGGCCGTCCGCGCGAATCCAGGCGAACCGCGTTGACGATCCGGGTGAGCGGGCGTCGGGGATGCGGCCCCGGGGCGCAGCGGGCTCACAGCGAACTCCCAGGCGAGCTGAAGCGCGGACACATCGGGGCCTCATAGGCTGCGCGAGTCCGAGCAGGTGAAGAGCGGTTTTCGAGGAGGGTAGTGCGGGCATGACGGCGGCGATCAGCGTTGCGGACGGTGGGGTGCCGGTGCGGGACGAGACGTGGTGGAGGCCGGTGATATTCGGCCCACCCGGGAGTCCGCGCTGGGAACGGCCGGGACTGCTGGCACTACTCGCGGCCACCGCGGTGCTCTACCTGTGGGGACTCGGCGGGGCCGGGTGGACCAATGAGTACTACGCGGCCGCCGTGCAATCGGGGACACAGAGCTGGAAGGCGCTGCTGTTCGCCTCGCTCGACCCGCAGAACTCCATCACCGTGGACAAGCCGCCCGCCGCCATGTGGATCATGGGATTGTCCGGGCGGATATTCGGATTCAATTCGTGGTCCATGCTCGCGCCCGAGGCGCTCATGGGCGTGGCGGCGGTCGGACTGCTGGCGGCGACGGTGCGCCGCTGGGCGGGTCCGGCGGCCGGACTCATCGCGGGCGCGGCGCTCGCGGTAACCCCCGTGGCGGCCATGATGTTCCGCTACGACAACCCCGACGCGCTGCTGACCCTGCTGCTGGTCGCCGCCGCGTACTGCACGGTGCGCTCGGTGGACGCGCCCGGCGAACGCTGGTGGTCGGCGAGCACCGCCTGGCTGGCCGGTGCGGGCGTCCTGATGGGCCTTGGCTTCCTGACCAAAATGATGCAGGCGTTCCTGGTGCTGCCCGGCCTCGCCCTGGTGGTGCTGGTCGCGGGTGCGGGCGGAATCCTCACGCGCATAAAGAAACTCGCGACCGCCGGACTCGCCGTCGTGCTGTCCTCCGGCTGGTACGTGGCACTGGTGGCGCTGTGGCCCGCCGGATCCCGCCCGTACATCGGCGGATCCACCGATAACAGCCTGTGGGAGTTGGCCGTCGACTACAACGGCCTCGGCCGCGTATTCGGCAACCACGGCGGTGGCGGCGGACGCCCCGCCACGCCACACCCCACCACCGGTGCCGCCGCGCAACTCACCACCGGCGCGACCCCGACCCAATTCCCCACTGCCGCAGGGCAAATACCGGGCGGTGCAGGGCAGATTCCGGGCACACCCGACCAAATCCCCGGTGGTGGCGGGGGCGGCCAATTCCAGGGTGGTTTCGGGGGATTCGGTAGTCAGCCCGGGGTTACTCGGCTGTTCAACGGTGAGCTCGCGACGGAGTTCTCGTGGTTGTTGCCCGCCGCGCTCATCGCGTTGGTGGCCGGGATCTGGATTACGCGCCGGGTGGCGCGGACCGATCGGGTGCGGGCCGGGTTGGTGCTGTGGGGCGGCTGGTTGCTGGTGAGTGCGGCGGTGCTCAGTTATATGAGCCGGTCGTTCCACTCGTACTACTCGGTTGTGCTGGCTCCGCCGATCGCCGCGCTCATCGGCATCGGTGCGACCCAGCTCTGGCAGCGGCGCGAGCATATCGCCGCTCGCGCAACGCTTTCCGGTATGAGCGTGGCCACCGGTGTGTGGGCCTTCGTGCTGTTGAATCGCACCGCCTACTGGCTGCCGTGGTTGCGGTGGAGCATTCTCGTGCTCTCGATCGTGGCCGCGATACTGCTGCTCGGCATGCCGCGTGTGCGTCGCTTCGGCGTCGTAATCGGTGCTGCCGCACTGATTGTCGGACTGGTGGGACCGACCGCCTATGCGGTCGAGACCGTCGCGCAGGCGCATTCGGGTGGCAGCCCGATCGCCGGTCCGGAGCGACCCTCGCGCGGTGGGCAGAATCGCGGCGGCGGCAATGGCGCGGGCGATGATTCGGCCATCGACGCTCTGATCGCCTCGGCGAATACCCGCTGGGCCGCCGCCGCGGTGGGCGCCTCCCAGGTGAGTTCGATCGAATTGCGCACCGGCGCACCGCTACTGGCGGTCGGCGGTTTCAGCGGCCGCGACGAAGCCCCGACCCTGGCGCAGTTCCAGACCTACGTGGCGGACCATCAGGTCGGCTACTACCTGGTCCAGCAGCGCCAGAACCGCAACGGTCAGGACGAGAACACGCAGGCTGAAGACCAGGGCGCACCGGGTCGGGGAGACCAGGGCCAGGGCGCGCAGGGCCGCGGCGGCCGCGACCAGAACGGCCAGGGCGATCAAGGCGGCCAGGCCGGTCAGTACGGTCAAGGCGGTCAAGGCGGTCAGGGCGGCGGGCGTTCGGGATCCGGTGATTCGACCTCGGCGCAGATCACGGCCTGGGTGCGGGCGCACTACCCGGTCACCATGGTCGGCAATATGGAGGTCTACCACCTCGATTCCTAGCCGGGTGCTCGTGAACGGCCGGGGGGGGGGCCCAGGGGGGGGCGCCCGGTGCGCCATTTACGATGGCGCGGGGAACAGCCCCCCCTGCGGGGGCGCAAAATCGTTAAGTTTCGGTCGCAAG